>CAZUGF010000037.1:22172-39282 GCA_964619705.1 uncultured Bifidobacteriaceae bacterium | reverse complement strand
CGGAGGACGTCCGTCCATGCTCGGCCCCGCCCTCCTCTTGACATCGGTGCCAACACGGGCATCTTCAGCCCACGCGCCGGTCTTCGTCTCCTTCGCGTCCTCGTGTCTGCCGTCGTCGCACTACGCACGGACAGTCGCTCGGCTTCGCGGCCTTCGGTCGTCGTGTCTGCCGTGGCAGCACCACCCACGTACTCACGGGCGGGGTGCCCGCGCCCGCCACGCCGTGAGCACCTCCGTCTCCCGCTCCGCGCTCAGCCCGGCACCCGCCGGCGTCGTCGCGCGCGGGATCTGCTGATCCGCCGCGGGACGCGTGCGGTGCCAGTCCAGCGTGGCCCGCGCCGTGTCGGCCAGCGGGCGGAACGTCAGGCCCTTCCCGAGCGCGCGGGCGATGCTCACGCGGCTCCACCCGTCGTTGTCCTCGCGCGCCGGCACCCAGACCGGCATGTCGCTCCAGCCGTTCACTTTCTCCTCGGCGAGGACCGACGACGGGACCCAGGTGAACCGGGCGTCGAGATCGCCGGTGATGGCGGCCCGGATGCCCGCGATCATCTCGCCCATCGTGAGCGGCGACCGCGGCCCCGTGGCGTTGTACGTGCCCATCGCCCGATCCTCGGCCAGGCGAATCACCCACTCGGCGATGTCCCGTGCGTCGATGATCTGCACCGGATCGGAACCGTCGCCGGGGACCATCACATCGCCGCCGCGCGCGATGCGGACCGGCCAGTACGTGAAGCGGTTGCTCGGATCGCCCGGCCCGACAATCAGGCCGGGCCGCACCACGGTCGTCTTGCCGGGAAATACGCGCTCGGCTTCCTGCTCGCACAGGACCTTGAGGGCGCCGTAGAGAGCGGGTGCGCTGGCTTCTTCCGGCGTGAGCGTGAACGGGTCCTTGCTCTCGGTGTACTTCGACAGCTCCGCCGTCTCGTCCATCCATGCCGTCGCGAAGTTGGCGTACGTGGAGATCGTGGAGATGAAGATGTACTGCCCCGCCCGTCCCGCGAGCGCGCCGGCCGCGTCCCGCACCCACCGCGGGTTGGTCGTCGGGACGTCGATCACGACGTCCCATGTGCGATCGCCCTTGAGGGCCGACACGCCGTCCGGCTGGTTGCGATCGCCGGTGAGGTGCTCGACGGAGGACGGAATGTCCGCCTGCCGCCGGCCCCGATTGAACACGGTCACCTGGTGCCCGCGGGAGACGGCGTAGTTCACCTGGTGCGGCCCCGTGAACCCGGTGCCGCCGAGCACGAGGATGCGGAGCGGCGTGGCCGCGCGCTGCACGCGTGCGCCGACGGCCCTGGATCCATAGGCGCCGGCCGCCAGCGCCGCGCCGGCCGCGGCCGCCGTCGCGGCGACGAAGTCACGTCGCGATGTCTTCATCCGCTCCCCCTCGTGTGGTGTGTCGGCATTCACCTGCCGCGCATGCCCGGCCGCCGCCGATGTCGACGCCGCGTTCGGCGCGGTGCCCAAGGCTAGCAGGCGGTCCGGGGAGCGGCAACACCGCTCGTCCCCGATGGACGGTGCTCGTCCCCATCAAGAACAGGCCGCCTCGCGCGCCGTGACAGGCGAGGCGCCGGTAACAAGATGTTGACAATCGATCCCCGTTGGACGCTAGATATAGGGGTTCACGGTCGCCGATCAAGGGATCGGGCGAAAGAGGGAATCCGGTGCGCCGCCTTGCGCGGCAACTCCGGAGCTGACTCCGCAACTGTAAGCGACGAGCCTCCCGCCAACGCGTGCCACTGGTGAGGATCTCACCGGGAAGGCCAGGCGGAACCGGCGTTGACTCGCGAGCCAGGAGACCTGCCGTGTACCTGCTGCATCGTCCTCGGGCGGGGATCCCCGGGCGCGCCAATCGACTCCGGCTTCGGATGACCGAGGCCCCTGTCCGTGTCGGCGTTCCCGGCCCCTGTTCCCTGGACCGGGAGAATCGCTCATGCCTGTCACGGTCACCGCACAGCCGCCAGCCGGACACGACGCCCCGTCGTCCGGGTCCGGTTCGTTGCACGTCATCAAGCGCTCCGGAACGGTCTGCGAGTGGGATCCGGGGAAGATCAATGCCGCCGTTGCCAAGGCGTTCCTGGCTGTCGAAGGCGCGCAGGCGGCGGGGTCCCCGCGCGTCCACGAGATAGCCGCGGCGCTGACCGCGGCGGTCACCGATGCGCTGACGAGGCGCTCCGATCTCTCCCGGGCGATTCACATCGAGGACATCCAGGACCAGGTCGAGCTCGCGCTCATGCGCGCGGAGCACCACAAGGTGGCGCGGGCCTACGTGCTCTACAGGGAGGAGCGCGCCCGGACGCGTGAGGCGTCCGCGGCGCCGGCGGCGCTCCCCGTGGTGCACGTGACGCGCGCGGACGGCACCACGGTGCCGCTCGACGTCGATGCGTGGCAGCGCCGCGTGGCGGCCGCGTGCGAGGGACTGCCGCACGTCTCCGCGGATCGGCTCCTGGCGGATGCGCGCCGGAACATCTACACGGGCATTCCCGAAGATGAGCTGGCGCTGGCCACGATCATGGCGTCCCGCGCGCTCATCGACATCGAGCCGAGCTACACGTATGTCTGCGCGCGGCTGCTCCTGGACCGCCTGGCCGACGAGGCGATGGCGTTTGTCGTCCCCGCGGCGCCGGCGGCCGCGCTGGCCGACGCCTATCCGGCCTACTTTGCCGCGTTCGTCCGGCGCGGCGTGTCCCTCGGCATCCTGGATCCCGCGCTGGAGACGTTCGACCTGGATCGACTCGGGCGAGCACTCCGGCCCGAGCGCGATCGCCAGTTCCAGTTTCTCGGGCTGCAGACGCTCTACGACCGCTATCTCCTGCACCACGACGGCGTGCGCCTGGAGCTGCCGCAGGCCTTCTTCATGCGCGTGGCCATGGGCCTGGCGCTCGGGGAGTCCGATCGCGAGGGCCGCGCCATCGCGTTCTACGAGCTGCTCTCGTCCTTCGACTTCATGTGCTCGACGCCGACGCTCTTCAACGCCGGCACGCGGCGCCCGCAGTTGTCGTCCTGCTTCCTGACGACGGTGCCGGACGACCTGGACGGGATCTTCGGCGCCATACGCGACAACGCGCTGCTCTCCAAGTACGCCGGCGGCCTGGGCAACGACTGGACGCGTGTTCGCGGCCTGGGCGCGCACATCGCGGGGACCAACGGCGAGTCCCAGGGCATCGTCCCGTTCCTGAAGGTGGCCAACGACACGGCGATTGCGGTCAACCAGGGCGGCAAGCGGAAGGGCGCGGTGTGCGCCTACCTCGAGCCCTGGCACATCGACATCGAGGAGTTCCTCGAGCTGCGCAAGAACACGGGCGACGATCGCCGCCGCACGCACGACATGCACACCGCCGTCTGGGTGCCGGACCTGTTCATGACGCGCGTGGCCACCGACGACGCGTGGACGCTCTTCTCGCCGGACGAGGTCCCGGACCTGCACGAGAGCGCGGGGCAGGTGTTCGCGGAGCGGTATGCGCAGGCGGAGGCTGCGGCCGATCGCGGGGAGATCCGCGTGTTCAAGCGCGTCCGCGCCGTGGACCTGTGGCGCCGGATGCTGACGATGCTCTTCGAGACGGGCCACCCGTGGATCACGTTCAAGGACGCCTGCAACCTGCGGTCTCCGCAGCAGCACTGCGGGGTCATCCACTCGTCCAACCTGTGCACGGAGATCACGCTCAACACCTCGAACGAGGAGGTGGCGGTCTGCAACCTCGGGTCCGTGAACCTGGCGGCGCACGTCGGCCCTGACGGGCTCGACGCCGCGAGGCTGAAGCGGACCGTCCAGACGGCCGTCCGCATGCTGGACAACGTGATCGACGTCAACTTCTATACCATCCCGCAGGCGCGGCTCTCGAACCTGCGGCACCGGCCCATCGGCCTGGGTGTGATGGGCTTCCAGGACGCGCTCCACCGGCTGCGCGTGCCGTATGCGTCCGATGCGGCCGTCGCGTTCGCGGACGAGAGCATGGAGGCCGTGTCCTTCCACGCCATCGAGGCGTCGGTGGACCTGGCGGCGGAGCGTGGGCGGTACGCGTCCTTCGAGGGATCCCTCTGGTCGCAGGGCGTGTTGCCGCTCGACAGCGTGCAGCGGCTCGCGGACGCGCGCGGCGGAGATCTCGACGTGGATCGGACGGCGCGCCTGGACTGGCCGTCGCTCCGCGCCCGCGTGCAGCAGGTGGGGATGCGCAACTCGAACGTGATGGCCATCGCCCCGACGGCGACCATCTCCAACATCTGCGGCGTGACCCAGTCGATCGAACCGACGTTCCAGAACCTGTTCGTCAAGGCCAACATGTCCGGCAACTTCACCGTCGTCAACGAGCACCTCGTGGACGATCTCCGCGCGCTGGGCCTGTGGGACGAGGTGATGGTGAACGACCTCAAGTACTTCGACGGGAGCCTGGGGCCGATCGAGCGCGTGCCGCCGGCGCTCCGGGCGCTCTACGCCACGGCCTTCGAGATCGACGCCGCCTGGCTCATCCGGGCCGCGTCGCGGCGGCAGAAGTGGATCGACCAGGCGCAGTCGCTGAACCTGTACGTCGATCGGCCGGATGGCGCCAGGCTGGATGCCATGTATCGCGACGCCTGGCGGTCCGGGCTCAAGACCACCTACTACCTGCGATCGCGGGCTGCGAGCCACGTGGAGCGCAGCACGCTCGGCGCGCCGGATACGCGGCTGAATGCGGTCCCGTCCAGCGCGCCCGCGCCCGCCCCCGCCGTCTGTGCCATCGACGATCCGGACTGCGAGGCGTGCCAGTGAGCGCCGCGACGCCGGGCCCGGCGCGTCCGATCACCGGCCTCGGGGAGATCGACAGGGGCGGAAGCCGCCCCCGCGTCGACGACAAGGCCATGATCAACTGCCGGGCGGACGTGAACCAGCTCCTGCCGCTCAAGTACCGCTGGGCGTGGGAGCGCTACCTGGCGGCCTGCAACAACCACTGGATGCCGACGGAGGTGTCGATGCAGGCCGACATCGCGCTCTGGCGATCGCCGAACGGCCTGACCGACGACGAGCGGCGGATGATCAAGCGGAACCTCGGGTTCTTTGCCGCCTCGGAATCGCTCGTCGCCAACAACATCGTCCTGGCCATCTATCGGCACCTGACCAACCCCGAGTGCCGGCAGTACCTGCTGCGGCAGGCGTTCGAGGAGGCCATCCACACGCACACGTTCCAGTACATCTGCGAGAGCCTCGGCCTGGACGAGGGGGAGCTCTTCAACATGTACCGCGAGGTGCCGTCCATCACCGACAAGGCGGCCTGGGCGCTGCGCTATACGCAGAACCTCTCGAACCCGGCGTTCACCACGGGCACGGACGGCGATGACGCGGCGTTCCTGCGCGACCTCGTGGCCTTCTACGTGGTCTTCGAGGGCATGTGGTTCTACACCGGCTTTGCGCAGATCCTCTCGCTCGGCCGGCGCAACAAGATGGTGGGCATCGCGGAGCAGTATCAGTACATCCTGCGCGACGAGTCGCTGCACCTGAACTTCGGCATCGACGTCATCAACCAGATCAAGATCGAGAACCCGCACCTGTGGACGGCCGCGCTGCAGGAGGAGATCCGCCAGATGCTGCGCGACGGGTGCGACCTGGAGGTGGCCTACGGCCGCGACACGATGCCGCGCGGCTTCCTGGGGCTGAACGCGGAGGCCTGCGCCGAGTACATGCACGTCATCACCAACAGGCGCGCGGTGCAGCTCGGACTGGCGCCCCTCTTCCCCGGCGCCGCCAACCCGTTCCCCTGGATGTCGGAAGCGATGGACCTGAAGAAGGAGAAGAACTTCTTCGAGACGCGCGTCACCGAGTACCAGACGGGATCGGCGCTCAAGTGGTGACCGCGGCCGGCTACGCCAGCAGTGCCAGGTAGAGCGTCATCAGCAGCCCGACCAGCGACAGCAGGATCGCGACGATGACGCCGGTCCAGGTGGGGCGGCCGACGTAGGCCTCGCCGCGGTTGAAGCGGCGGACCGTCCCGACGTGCGAGACCGCGGACGCCGCCGTCAGCGCGACGCCCAGCAGGATGAGGCCCGTGCCGAACCACAGGGACCACCCGGGTGCCGTCTCGGGCGCGCCCTGCACGGTGGCCATCTCCTTGAGGAACAGCCCGAACCGCGCGACCACGAAGCCGAAGCCCATCATGGCCAGGCCCGTGCGGATCCACGAGAGGAAGGTGCGCTCCGCGGCGAAGTAGACGCGGGCGTCGGGTTCGGGTTCCGTGCGGGGCGCCGTGGTCTCGGGTGCCACCCTCCCACTCTATCGCTCCACGGGGCGCTCTACGGGGCGCTCTATCGGGCGCTCTATCGGGCGCGCCATCCCTTGTCGTCCCGTCAGGCCCCACGGTTGACAATGCCGAGGCGACCCCTTCATAGTCAACGGTGTGTCGGTGTCCGGTATTCGGTCCGGACGCGAGAGGCCGCCGGCGTGGATCGGGGGCCGCCGGCACATGTCGTCGCGCTCGTGCCGAGAGTGCGCGTGCGGTGCCGGCACCTGCCGATCGGTCCTGCCAGGCACGGCACGCCGCCCATCGTCGATCCCGTCGGCAATCCAGGTATCGGTCCTGCCGTGGCCGGCGCGCTCTCCGGGGCGGGCCCCGGCGCGTTCGGCCCGGCCCGTCGGCCGGCACAGACTCATTGAACACCGGTGTCATCGTTGAAACCATTGAAATCGCCTGTCGTCACTCCGTACAAGCCCCGGCACCACGTCCGTCTCGTGAGCGCGGCCTCGCTCTTCGACGGCCACGATGCCGCGATCAACGTCATGCGCCGCCTCCTGCAGGCATCCGGGGCGGAGGTCGTGCACCTCGGCCACAACCGGTCGGTCTCCGAGATCGTCCGCTGCGCGATCCAGGAGGACGTGCAGGGCATTGCCGTGACGTCGTACCAGGGCGGGCACGTCGAGTACTTCAAGTACATGATCGACCTGCTCCGCGAGGCGTCCGCCGACATCAAGGTGTTCGGCGGCGGCGGCGGCACCATCCTGCCCACCGAGATCGCGGAACTGCACGCGTACGGCGTGGCCCGCATCTACTCGCCGGACGACGGGCGGTCGATGGGCCTGCAGGGGATGATCAACGACCTGCTGGAGCAGTGCGACTTCGAGAAGCGCGGCCCGGACTTCGCGGCCCTGCTCGACGGGCTCGCGTCGCGTGAGCCGGCGACCATTGCCGGGCTCATCACGATTGCGGAGAACTTCCCGGAGGCCGGCGACCGGATCGAGCAGGCGCTCGCGGCGCGGCCGGCCCTCCCCGCCCGCGCGCCGGTCCTCGGCATCACGGGCACGGGCGGCGCCGGCAAGTCCAGCCTCGTCGACGAGCTGGTCCGCCGCTTCCTGGCGGACCGGCCGGACACGACGATGGCCGTGCTGTCGGTCGATCCGTCCAAGCGGAAGTCCGGCGGTGCGCTCCTCGGCGACCGCATCCGCATGAACGCCATCGACAACCCGCGCATCTACATGCGATCGCTCGCCACGCGGCAGTCGAACCTGTCCCTCTCCAAGCACGTCAGCGAGTCCATCGACATCTGCCGCGCGGCCGGCTTCGACCTCATCGTCGTCGAGACCTCCGGTATCGGCCAGTCCGACACCGAGATCACCGAGCACGCCGACGTGTCGCTCTACATCATGACGGCCGAGTACGGCGCCGCGACCCAGCTCGAGAAGATCGACATGCTGGACTTCGCGGACATCATCGCGATCAACAAGTTCGACAAGCGCGGGTCCGCCGATGCGCTCCGGGACGTGAAGAAGCAGTGGCGGCGGAACCACAATGCGTTCACCGTGGCGGACGCGGACGTGCCGGTGCACGGGACCATCGCCTCGCAGTTCAACGATCCCGGCATGAACCACCTGTACGCCGCCGTGATGAACACGATCGCGGAGAAGACCGGCGCCCGGCTCGAGTCCACGGCCGTCATCACGCCCGGCATGAGCGAGAAGCGCTGGATCATCCCGCCGGAGCGGACGCGCTACCTGGCGGAGATCGTCGAGACCTGCGAGACCTACGACGACTTCGTCCGGGCCCAGGCGCAGATCGCCCGCCGGATGTACCAGCTCCAGGGCAGCATCGCCGCGATTCGCGAGAGCATCGGCAAGCGGCGCCTGGACATCGTCGAGCCGGCCGGGCCCGCGGATACCGTCCAGGTGACCGAGCGCGTCGAGGGCGAGCCGGCCTTCCTCGGTGAGCTCACCGCGCTCTATCACGATCTCGAAGGGCGCCTCGCGCCGGCATGCCGGAAGCTGCTCGAGGACTGGCCCGCCACGAAGCGCCGCTACGCCGCGGCCAAGTACCAGTTCCAGGTCCGCGACAAGATCGTCGAGCTGGACCTCGTCTCGGAGTCCCTGTCGCACCTGCGCATCCCGAAGGTCGCGCTGCCCCGGTACGAGGACTGGGGCGACATCCTGACGTGGCTGCTCCGCGAGGCGCCGCCGGGGCAGTTCCCGTTCACGGCCGGCGTGTTCCCGCTCAAGCGGGAGAACGAAGATCCGGCGCGGATGTTCGCGGGCGAGGGCGGCCCGGAGCGGACGAACCGCCGCTTTCATTACGTGTCGCGCGGCCTTCCGGCCAAGCGGCTCTCGACGGCGTTCGATTCCGTCACGCTCTACGGCGAGGACCCCGATCCGCGCCCGGACATCTACGGCAAGGTCGGCAACTCCGGCGTCTCCATTGCCAACGTCGACGATGCGAAGAAGCTGTACTCGGGCTTCGACCTGTCGGACCCGGCGACGTCGGTGTCGATGACCATCAACGGGCCCGCGCCGATGGTGCTCGGGTTCTTCCTGAACGCCGCCATCGATCAGGCGTGCGAGAAGTGGATCGCGAGCCAGGGCCGGACCGCGGAAGTCGACCGGGCGATCGACGAGATCTACGCCCGCCGCGGCGTGCCGCGGCCGCGCTACCAGGGCGACCTGCCCGAGGGGAACGACGGGCTCGGCCTGATGCTGCTCGGCGTGTCCGGCGACGAGGTCCTCCCGCGCGAGACCTACGAGCCGATCCGCGCAGCGACGCTCAGGGCCGTGCGCGGCACCGTGCAGGCCGACATCCTCAAGGAGGACCAGGCGCAGAACACCTGCATCTTCTCCACGGAGTTCGCCCTCCGCCTCATGGGCGACATCCAGCAGTACTTCATCGACCAGCAGGTCCGGAACTTCTACTCGGTGTCGATCTCCGGCTATCACATCGCCGAAGCCGGGGCCAACCCGATCTCCCAGCTGGCCTTCACGCTCGCCAACGGTTTCACCTTCGTCGAGTACTACCTGTCGCGCGGCATGCACATCGACGACTTCGCGCCGAACCTGTCGTTCTTCTTCTCGAACGGCATGGACCCGGAGTACACGGTCATCGGGCGCGTGGCGCGGCGCATCTGGTCCCGTGCGATTCGCGACAAGTACGCCGGCAACGAGCGCTCGCAGAAGCTGAAGTACCACATCCAGACGTCCGGCCGATCGCTGCACGCGCAGGAGATCGCGTTCAACGACATCCGGACCACGCTGCAGGCGCTGCTGGCTCTCCAGGACAACTGCAACTCGCTGCACACCAACGCCTACGACGAGGCCATCACGACCCCGACCGAGGAGAGCGTGCGCCGCGCGCTGGCCATCCAGCTCGTCATCAACCGGGAGTTCGGCCTGTCGAAGAACGAGAACCCGACCCAGGGCTCGTTCATCGTCGAGGAGCTGACGGACATGGTGGAGGCGGCGGTGCTGGCGGAGTTCCGGGCCATCTCCGACCGCGGCGGCGTGCTCGGCGCGATGGAGCGGATGTACCAGCGGTCGAAGATCCAGGAGGAGTCGCTCTACTACGAGACGCTCAAGCACAACGGGACGCTGCCCATCGTGGGCGTCAACACGTTCCTGGATCCGAAGGGGTCGCCGACGGTGACGCCGCCGGAGGTCATCCGCGCGACGACGGAGGAGAAGGACTACGCGATCGAGGCCCGCGACGCGTTCTGGGCGCGCAATCGCGAGGCGTCCGTGCGCGCGCTCGACACCATCCGGCGCACGGCGCTCGACGGCGGCAACATCTTCGCGGACCTCGTCGAGGCCTGCAAGGTCTGCACGCTGGGCCAGATCTCCGGCGCGTTGTACGAGGTCGGCGGCCAGTACCGCCGCAACATGTGACGGGTCCGGCGGGCAGGATGGAGCCGCGGCCGGTGACGCCGGCAGATTGGCGGGCGCTCGTCGACAGGGAACTGGCCGGCGCCTCGTTCGACAAGGTACTGGTGCACGAGGCGTTTCCCGGCGTGACCGTGGCGCCGCTGTACGTCGAGGGACCGGCACCGGACCCTGCGGTCCGCCACGAACGCGCGGACACCTTCCGCATCTGCATGCGCCACGCCGCGGGAGCCGCGGTGGACGCCGTCCTCGACGACGCGGTGAACGGCGCCGACGTGGTCTGGGTGCCGCTCGGGATGGCGCTGTCCGGGACGCTCGGCCGGGAGGAACTGGCCGGCACGGCGTTCCTGCTGGAAGCCGAGGAGGTGCCGTCGCCGGAGATGGCGGCGCGGATTGTCGACGCTCACGCGCGCGGACGCGTGGCGTTTGGTGTCGATCCCATCGCGTGGCGGGCCGAGGGCCGCGCCCCCCTGTCGTCGCTGGACGCCGACCTCCGTGCGCTCGCACGGCTGGCCGCGTCCGCGAAGGACGCCGGGCGCCGCGGTCCGTCGGTCACCGTGTCCACCCTGCCGTACCACGATGCCGGCGCCGATGCCGCCGAGGAGATCGCCCTCGCCCTGTCCATCGGCGCGCGGTATGTCGAGACGCTCCTCGATGCCGGCCTGTCGCCAGACGCGGCGGGAGAGGCCATCGGGCTCCGGACCACGGCCGGGCGGGACACCTTCCTGGAAGTCTGCAAGCTGCGCGCGCTCCGGCTGTGCTGGGCCCGTGTCCTTTCCGCATTCGGCGCGGCGGCGGCACCGGCGCAGGTACACGCCGTGTCCTCGTCTCCCGCGCTCACCATCCGCGATCCCTGGGTCAACATGCTGCGCGTCACCACGCAGGTGTTTGCCGCCGTGGTCGGCGGCGCCGACCTGGTGACGCCGGCGGCGTTCGACCAGGCGTTCGGCGTCCCGTCGGCCATGGGCCGCCGCGTGGCGCGCAACACGGGACTGGTGCTCCGGGAGGAGAGCGCCCTCGGGAAGGTCAGTGACCCCGCGGGCGGTGCCTATGCGTTCGAGACGCTCACGGACGCGATCGCCCGCGAGGCATGGTCGCGGTTTCGGCGTCTCTCGAAGGAGGGCGGCGCAGTGGCCGCGATCGAGTCGGGCCGGCTGGCAGCAGGCCTCGAGGCCGCGTGGCACGCACGGTTCCGCCGGATTGCCACGCGCGCGCTCCCTGTCCTGGGCGTGTCGGCGTTCGCGAACCTCGACGAGCAGTTGCCCCGCGACGTGCCGCCGGCGGAAGGCGCTGCCGCCGGCCTGGCGGACGCGTCCGCACCGGACGGGAGCAGCGCCGCCACCAGTGCGGCCCTGCCCGCGCACAGGGATGCGGCTTCCTTCGAAGCGCTCCGATTGCGTGCCGATGCCATGCATCCCGCACCGGAGGTGCTGCTCATCGCGCTCGGGACATTCGCCGAGTCGCGCGCACGCGTGGCGTTCAGCACGTCGCTCTTTGCCGCCGGCGGACTGCGCACGCGGGAAACAGAGACCGATGAGGCGGCGCCCATCGCCTGCCTCTGCGGCACCGACGAACGCTACGGGGAGGAGGCCGCGGATCGTGCGCGGGCGCTCAAGGCCATCGGCGTGCAGCGCGTGCTCGTGGCAGGCCGCCCCCGGGCCGCCGAAGCGGCCCTGCGGGAAGCGGGCGTGGATGGCTTCGTCTTCGCCGGATGCGACGCCGTGCAGGTGTTGTCCGAGCTGATGGACGTGCTCGGCGGCACATCCGGGGAGGCACGATGAGCGTTGTCCGTCCCGACTTCGCGGCGCTCGACTTCGACGCCGCACTGCCGCCGGATGCCCCCACGCCGCTCCCGAAGGGCGATGAGCGTGGATGGGACACGCCGGAGCGCATTCCGCACCGCCCAATCTACGGCCCCGAGGACCTGGAGGGCGTGGCGCACCTCGGCACGCTGCCCGGGCTGGCGCCCTTCGTCCGCGGCCCGTATCCGACGATGTACGTGCGGAAGCCGTGGACCGTGCGCCAGTATGCGGGGTTCTCGACGGCGGAGGAATCGAACGCCTTCTATCGCCGCAACCTGGCGGCGGGGCAGCGCGGCCTTTCGATCGCCTTCGATCTCGCAACCCATCGGGGGTACGACAGCGATCATCCACGTGTCGTCGGCGATGTGGGCATGGCGGGCGTCGCCATCGACTCCATCCTCGACATGCGCCTGCTCTTTGCCGGCATCCCGCTCGACCAGATGAGCGTCTCGATGACGATGAACGGCGCGGTGCTGCCGATCCTGGCGCTCTACGTCGTGGCGGCCGAGGAACAGGGTGTGAAGCCGGAGCAGCTGGCCGGCACCATCCAGAACGACATCCTCAAAGAGTTCATGGTGCGGAACACGTATATCTATCCGCCCGCACCCTCGATGCGGATCGTCGCCGACATCTTCGCGTTCACCGCGGCGCGGATGCCGAAGTTCAACTCGATCTCGATCTCCGGGTATCACATGCAGGAGGCGGGCGCGACAGCCGACCTCGAGCTGGGCTACACGCTGGCCGATGGCCTGGAGTACGTGCGCACGGGCGTCAGCGCCGGCATGGAGGTGGATGCCTTCGCCCCGCGCCTGTCGTTCTTCTTTGCCATCGGCATGAACTTCTTCATGGAGGTGGCCAAGCTCCGGGCCGCGCGTCTCCTGTGGGCGGAGCTGATGGCCGCGTTCCAGCCGTCGAACCCGAAAAGCCTGGCGCTGCGCACGCACTGCCAGACCTCGGGCTGGTCCCTGACCGCGCAGGATGTCTACTGCAACGTCATCCGGACGGGCATCGAGGCCATGGCGGCGACCCAGGGGCACACGCAGAGCCTCCACACCAACTCGCTGGACGAGGCGCTCGCGCTGCCCACGGACTTCTCCGCGCGCATCGCGCGCAACACCCAGTTGCAGCTCCAGATGGAGTCCGGTACCAGCCGGCCCGTGGATCCGTGGGGCGGCAGCTACTACGTCGAGCGGCTGACGCACGACCTGGCCGCGCGCGCCCGCGCGCACATCGACGAGGTGGAGGCGCTCGGCGGGATGGTCAAGGCCATCGAGGCCGGCGTGCCGAAGCTGCGCATCGAGGAGGCGGCCGCACGCACGCAGGCCCGGATCGACGCGGGCCGGCAGGCCATCATCGGCGTCAACCGGTTCCGGCCCACGGAGCGGGAGCACGTGCCGGTGCTCAAGGTGGACAACGCGGCCGTCAGGCGGACGCAGATCGAGCGGCTGGAACGGCTGCGCCGCGAGCGGGACCAGGAGGCGTGCCGCACGGCGCTCGCCGCGCTCACCGACTGCGCGTCCAGCGGCCAGGGCAACCTCCTCGAGCACGCGATTGCCGCGGCACGGGCGCGGGCCACGGTCGGGGAGATGTCCGCCGCGCTCGAGGACGTGTGGGGCCGGCATCAGGCCGAGACCCGCGCCATCTCGGGGGTGTACGCTGGCGAGGTGGGCGAGACATCGGACGCGGTGGCCGGCGTGCGGGCACGGACCACGGCATTCGTCGAGCAGGAAGGGCGGCGGCCGCGCATCCTGGTCGCGAAGATGGGCCAGGACGGCCACGACCGGGGCCAGAAAGTCATCGCGACGGCGTTTGCCGACCTCGGGTTCGACGTGGACATCGGTCCGCTGTTCCAGACGCCGGAGGAGACCGCGCGCGCGGCGGTGGAGAACGACGTGCACGTGGTGGGCGCCAGTTCCCTCGCGGCCGGCCACCTGACGCTGGTGCCGGCCCTCCGCGCGGCACTGGCCGCACTCGGGCGTCCGGACATCCTCATCGTCGTGGGCGGCGTGATTCCGCCGGACGACTACGCGGCGCTCTACGAGGCGGGCGCCGCCGAGATCTTCGGTCCCGGCACCGTGATCGCGGAGGCCGCGGCCTCGCTGCTGGATCGCCTGCAGGGGATTGCGCGCGGAGAGCCCGGGGCGTGACCGGACGCGGGCTCCTGACGCTCGATGAGTACGAACGCGGGGTGCGCGCGCGCGACCGGGCCGTGCTCGCGCAGGCCATCACGCTGATCGAGAGCCGGAACCACGCGCACGCGTCCCTCGCACAGGCCCTCCTCACCCGGCTGCTGCCGGCCACCGGCGGCGCGCGGCGCATCGGCGTGACCGGCGCGCCGGGCGTCGGCAAGAGCACGTTCGTCGATGCGTTCGGGATGCGCCTGCTCGATCGCGGACTGAGCGTGGCCGTACTGGCGGTGGACCCGTCCAGCACGGTGTCCGGCGGATCGATCCTGGGGGACAAGACGCGCATGTCCCGGCTCTCGCTCGAGGCGGAGGCGTTCATCCGTCCCACGCCGAGCGGCCTGGCGGCCGGCGGTATCGCCCGCTGCACGCGCGAGACGATGCTGCTCTGCGAGGCGGCCGGCTTCGACGTCATCCTGATCGAGACGGTGGGCGTCGGCCAGGGCGAGACGGCCGTGTCGGAGATGGTGGACTTCTTCCTGGTCCTCGTGCTCCCGGGCGCCGGGGACGAGCTCCAGGGCATCAAGAAGGGCGTGCTCGAACTTGCCGATGCGATTGCCGTCAACAAGTCCGACGGCGACGCAGCCGCCGGCACGCGGAACGCCCTGGCGGACCTGAAGGCAGCCCTCCGCTACCTGCCCCGGCGGCGTCCGTCCTGGCCCACGCGAGTCCTGGCCACGTCGGGGCTCACCGGCGCCGGGCTCGATGAGCTGTGGGACCTGATCGAGGCGCATCGCGGCACGCTCGAGGCATCCGGCGAGCTCTCGACGCTGCGCGCGGAGCAGCAGCGATCGTGGATGTGGTCGCTCGTCAGGGACAGGCTGGACCGCGAGCTGCGCGCGCATCCCGAGGTGCAGCGCCGCCTCGCCTCCATCGAGGAGGCCGTCGTGACGTGGCGCATGACGCCGCCGACGGCCGCCGAGGAGTTGTTCGCAGCCTTCGTGCAGCCGCCCGGCGATCGGCGTCAGGGCGGAGAAGGGGATTCCGGGACCGGCGGGTAACGCCCCGCCGGACAGTCCCTTAGAGGTCCAGTACCGTGTCCAGCCCGCGATGGACGCCCACGAGCGTGGAGACGCGGCGCACGGCGAGCAGCGCGCCGTCGACGTAGGGCCGCGCACTGCCCCCCGAGTCGTGCCGGATGCTCAGGCGCTGGTCGGGCATGCCGAAGATGACCTCGGCGCTGATGACGAAGCCGGGGAGGCGAACCGAGTGCACCTGCGCCCCGGACAGCGTGGCGCCGCGCGCCTCACGCGCGCCGACCGTTTGATCCACGGGGATGGTGGGCTCCGCCCGGCGGACGCGCGACAGCCGCGTCGCCAGTTCCCGCGCTGTCCCGCTCGGCGCATCGGCCTTGTCGTCGTGCGCGTAGTCGATGATCTCCCATTGCGGAATCAGCCGGGCCGCCATCTCGGCGAACTTCTGCATCAGCACCACGGTCAGCGCGAAGTTGCCGACCGCCAGCACCCCGCGCGCACGCTGCCGCGCCACGGCGTCGATGGCCGCGTAGTCCTCGTCGGAAAGGCCCGACGTCCCGATGACGACGTGCGCGCCGGCCTCGAGTGCTGCCAGGACGTGCGCCCTGGCCATGTCCGGCGCGGTGTACTCGACGAACACGTCGCAGCCGGCGGCCAGCGCTTCCGCGGCCGTGGCGTAGACAGGGCAGTCGATCTGCGCGTCCCCGAGCGTCTCCCCGAGCGGGCGGCCGGCCGCGGAGCGTGAGACGGCCGAGGCGAGGACCAGATCGTCGGCACGCGCGACGGCGCGCGCGAGCTCGGATCCGGCCCAGCCGGTCGCGCCGGCAATACAGACGGAGAGGGGCGTCGCGGGCATGTGGCCTTCAGTCTACGTGTCTTCGTCGCGGGCCGCGCTTCGGGTGTGTGCTTCCCGCTGCAGGAGTTCGCGCTTGCGCGCCACGCCCCACCGGTAGCCGGCCAGGTCGCCGTCACGCCGGACGACGCGGTGGCACGGGATGGCGACGGCGATGTGGTTGGCGCCGCAGGCCTGTGCCACGGCCCGGACGGCGCGCGGCCTGCCGATGCGCTCCGCGATCTGCGTGTAGCTCACCGTGGTCCCCGCAGGGATCTCGGCCAGCGTCCGCCACACGCGCTCCTGGAAGGCCGTGCCGCGCACGTCGAGCGGCAGGTTGAGCCCGATGGACGGCGCCTCGACGAAGCCCACCACCTGGGCGACCAGGCGTTCGAAACCGCGATCGCCGCCCACGATCTGCGCCCGCGGAAACCGATCCTGGAGATCCCGCGCCAGCGCATCGGGATCGTCGCCCAGCAGGATGGCGCAGATGCCGCGCTCGCTCTGCGCCACCAGGATGGCGCCCAGCGAGCACTGGCCCACGGCAAAGCGGATCACCGTGCCGGCGCCGCCATCGCGGTAGTCGCGGGCGCGCATGCCCAGCACCTGATCGGAGGTCTCGTAGAACCGGCTGTTGGAGTTGAAGCCGGCTCCGTAGATCGCCCGTGTCACGGACGCATCCGGGCTGGAGAGCTCCTCGCGAAGTTTCCGCGCGCGTGATGCCGAGGCGTACGCCTTGGGCGTCAGTCCCGTTTCCGCCTTGAAGATGCGGTGGAAGTGGAACGGGCTCATGCCGGCCAGCGCTGACAGCTCGTGGAGGCTCGGGGAGGTCTCCGACGCGTCGATGAGACGGCAGGCGAGGGCCACCTGTCGCGCGCGGTCCGCGGCTGAACTCGTCCGGTCGCCGTTGACGCGACGGCTGGCCCTGTAGCCCGCCGCTTCCGCGGCCGCGGCGGAGTCGAAGAACTCGACGTTCTCGCGCTTCGGGAGGCGGGCGGAGGCGCTCGGCCGGCAGTACACGCCGGTGGTCCGCACGGCATAGACGAAGTGGCCGTCGGCGGCCGCATCACGCGCGCGCACGGCCTCCCAGCGTGCCTCGTCTGTCGTCCAACGCGGCGTGTCGAAGGTCGGAGTCATCCCGGGTTCGGTTGCAGTCCTCATGGCCATCCCAGCATAGGAGCCAGTTCGACAGCAAGCGCTCCGGTTCTTGCTGTCGAATTCGA
>CAZUGF010000037.1:0-22072 GCA_964619705.1 uncultured Bifidobacteriaceae bacterium | reverse complement strand
GTGGGCCTACTGCAGCCTGGCCGCTGCCGCCTGGGCAAGCTTCAGCATCGCCGGCCGCAGCCCGGCCCCGAGGTCGTCGTTGATCCGGACGCTGAATCCCCGGGCGCCCACGCGTCCGTAGATCACGCCGGGCCCCCAGAAGTACGCCTCGTCGCCGATGCCGGCCGCGGTCTCGGCCTCGGGGCCGACCAGTTCGCGGAACTCCCGGAACTGCCCGGTGTCCGTGGCGTGCACGTTGACGGTGACGGTGCTCGACGGCGTGCGGTACCGGCACTGCGACGCCCCGGCAGGCTGCTCCTCCGGAACGCCGGCGCGCACGGACCGGCCGATCATCTCGCCTATCTCCTCCGCGGTGAACAGGCGGCAGGCGTCAGGTGCATCGCCGGCCGGAGCGGGACGTGACGCCTGGGCCGGTTCCGGCTCAGCAGCCGCACCGGCGGCCGGGACGGCGTTCGCCGGCGTTGTCCCGCCGCACGCCGCACCCGCCAGGACGACCAGTACGACGAAGAGACCCGTGTGGAATCGTGTCATGACGTACCTCGTGCATGGGTGCCGCACGATCACCGTCTCCCTCAGGCGCGGAGGCGATGCCAGCGGCTCGTGACCGATGGCCTGTGACTATGGGCCTTTGACTATACTGTGACGCGGTGCGTCCGGTCCTCGCGGCAATCCTCCTGTGCGCGTTCGTGGCGACGACCACGCTCGACCGTGTCGCCTGTCCGGACGGCTGCACGGACGACGGACCCGTGCAGACCGCAGGCGAGCAGCCATCCGCGGCCTGCGCCTTCTGCCACGGCTGGCGTCATGCCGCGATCGTCGTGCCGTCGCGCCCGTCGCCGCGGGTTGCGACACATCCTCCGCAGCGTGTGACCGCTCACGCCTCCCCGGACCTCCCCGCCATCGAGCACCCTCCAAGACCCGCGTAACCGGCCGTCGTCTGGAACGCGGGCAGGTGCGTGCCGCCGGAGCGGGCACGCGTGGAGAGGTGTGTTCATGCTGGTGAGACGAACGCTGTTGGCAGGGGTGTGCGTCCTGATGGCCTCGGCGGCCTACGGACAGGCGCCGCCGGTGGTCACGGTGCTGGTCGAGGCCGAAGGCCGTCCCGTGGCAGCCGCCGCGGTGACGATCGGCACGCATATGGTCAACACCGGCGAGGACGGCCACGCCGTGCTCACGGTGCCGCCGGGGGACGTCACCGTCATCGTGACGAAGGCGGGCTACTTCGATGGGACGCAGCGCGTGACGGTCCCCGCGGCGGGGCTCGACGTGGTCATCGAGCTCGTGCCCCTGCCGGACGTGGACGAGGAGGTCGTCGTCGTGGCGACGACGCGGACCGGGCGCCGCGTGGAGGACCAGCCGACGCGCGTCGAGGTCCTCGGCCGCGAAGAGATCGAAGAGAAGATGCTCATGACGCCCGGCGATATCGTCATGATGCTCAACGAGACCGGGGGCCTGCGCGTGCAGGCCACATCGCCGTCGATTGGCGCGGCCAGCGTGCGCGTGCAGGGTATGAAGGGCCGGTACACGCGCTTCCTGAGCGACGGCCTGCCGCTGTTCGGCCAGCAGGTCGGCGGGCTCGGCCTGCTCCAGATCCCGCCGATGGACCTCGGGCAGGTGGAGGTCATCAAGGGCGTGGCGTCGGCCTTCTACGGCGCCGGCGCGATGGGCGGCGTGGTGAACCTGCTCACGCGGCGGCCCGGAGACGAGCCCGCCGTGGATCTCCTGGTGAACCAGTCGAACCTCGGGGCCACCGATGCCGTGGCGTTCCTGGCGGCTCCGCTCGGCGCGGCGTGGCGCCTGTCCGTGCTCGGCGGCGGTCACCGCCAGACGAAGAACGATCGCGACGACGATGGGTGGGCGGACCTCGCGGGGTACGAACGCGCGGTGGTGCGGCCGCGCCTGTTCTGGGATGGCGGCAGCGGGCGCTCGGCGTTCCTGACGGCGGGCGTGACCGTCGAGGATCGCGAGGGCGGAACTGTCCGGGGCGCGCTGCTCCTCCCGCAGACGGGCTCGGCCTATCAGGAGGCGCTCGACACGCGCCGCTACGACGTGGGCGGCACGCTGCAGACACTCGTGCGGGAGCGGTACGTGCTCACGGGCCGCGCGGCCGCCGCCTGGCAGCGACACGATCACCGGTTCGGCGAGATCCGCGAACGCGATCGGCACGACACGCTCTTCGGCGAGCTTGCCGTGCGCGGTGCCGCGGGGCGGCATACGTGGGTCGTGGGCGCGGCCTACGAGCGGGATCGCTACACGCCCGTCGACGTGCCTCGCTTTGCCTATACCTACGACGTCCCCGGTGTCTTCGCGCACGACGATGTGGACGTGACGTCCTGGCTGGCGGTGTCTGCAGGTGCGCGCGTGGATCGGCACAGCGAGTACGGCGTGTTTCTCAGCCCGCGCGTGGCCGCGCTCGTGCGCGTAGGCGGCTGGACGAGCCGTGTATCCGCCGGGCGCGGCTTCTTCGGCACGAGCCCGCTCACGGAGGAGACCGAAGCGGCGGGCCTGACGCGCCTGGAGGTGCAGCCTCCGCTGGAGGCGGAGCGCGGCACGAGCGTGTCGTGGGACGTGACGAGGAGCCTGGGCCCTGTGACGATGACGGCGACGGCATTCGCATCCCGCATTGCGGATCCGGTGGCTGTGGATCGCGAGACCCGGTATGTCCTGTTCAATCGCGGCGGCGCCACCGCCAACACCGGGGCCGAGCTGCTGGCCACGCTGCGCCGGGGTCCGTGGGTCGGGACCTCCAGCTATACCTACGTCCGCTCGCGGGAGGATGGCGACCGCGGCCGGCAGGACGTGGCGCTCACGCCGCGGCACAGCGCCGGCGTGGTCGGCATGTGGGAGGAAGAGGAGTGGGGCCGCGTCGGCATCGAGGTGTACTACACGGGGGCGCAGCGGCTCGAGGTAAACCCGTATCGCGCGACATCCCGGCCCTACGTCATCCTCGGTGCGCTCGCGGAGAAGCGCCTCGGCCGCGTGAGCCTCTTCCTCAACGCGGAGAACCTCACCGACGTCCGTCAGACGCGCTGGGATCCGCTGCTGCGGCCCTCGCGCGGCGTCGACGGCCGGTGGACGGTGGATGCGTGGGCGCCGCTGGAGGGGCGGGCGATCAACGGCGGCGTGCGCCTCGGTTTCTGAGACAATACACGTCTCGTCACCTGGAGGCCACGCCCTTCACCCGCTGCGCGGGGACGACATCCGGGACGGCCCGGTCCTTTTCACTGACAAGGAGGGGGCCGCCATGCCCTGGGTGTTGTTGCTGACCGCCGGCCTGCTGGAAGTCGTCTGGGCGTACACGATGAAGCTCTCCCAGGGGTTCACGCGCCCGGGCCCGAGTGCCGTGACCTTACTAGCGATGCTCGCCAGCTTCGGCCTGCTGTCCATCTCGATGAAGACGCTGCCGCTCGGGACGGCCTATACGGTCTGGACCGGCATCGGCGCCGTGGGCGCGTTCATTGTCGGCATCGCCGTTCTCGGAGAGCCGGTGACGTCCGGGAGAATGGCCGCCGCCGTCCTCATCGTCTCCGGCCTCGTCCTGATGAAGCTCACGACCGCGGCGTGACCTGTCTCGTGTGAGGCCGCGCGGCTGATGGCGGACGCCCGGCCGCGTTCGCATACGGTCGCGGCTGCGAGACGCGCCGTGCGCGGAGCCCGCTGCCTGAACCACGGCCTGATATAGTCCGGCCATGCGCGGCATTGCCGCCGGCCTGACGCGTTCGCTCGTCCTGACGCTGGCGTGTCTGTTGGCCTTCCAGTGGCCGCCGGCAACGGCCGGCGCCCAGCCGACGGCCCTGCGCATCGACGCCGTCGAGCCGGGTTCGATCGGGGAGATTGCCGGCTTCCAGACCGGCGACGTCATACGCGGTTGGCGGCGGACCACGGGCGTCTCACAGGCTGACCAGGCCGCCGAGGGAGGCCTGCTGCCTGACGCGCAGTCATTCGAGGCGTTTGTCGTCGACATCGCGCCGCGCGTCCCGGCACTGCTCGAGATCGAGCGCGACGGTGGTCCCCGGCTCATCGCATTGCCGGCACGGACGTCGCAGCTCGGCCTCACGGTGATGCCCGCGCCCGAGATGCCTGCACGGTTCGCGGAGGCACTGCGGGAGGGAAACTGGGAGCGTGCGGAGGCGGTCGTGGCAGCCGCCCTCGCCGAGCCGGGCGCGCCGCCGGGCGGGTTGCCACACGCCGCGTGGCGCCTCCGCCGCGCGGCGCTGCTGCGTCAGCAGGGCAGGCTGGACGAGGCTGCCGTGGAGGCGGAGGCGGCCCTGGAGGTCCGTCAGCGACTTGCGGCCGGGAGTTGGGACGAAGCCGACGCGCTCGCCGAACTCGGACGCATTGCCCTGGCGCGCCGCCGGCTGGACGAAGCCGCCACCCGATTCGATGCGGCGCTGGCCATTGTCGGCCGCGCGCAGTCGACGATGGAGTCCGTCCGCCTCGGGTTCTCCCTCGCGGGTGTCGAGTGGCGGCAGGGCCGCCTGCCGGAAGCGGAACGCCGTCTCCGCGTGCTGATGACGCTCACGGACGACCTGGCGCCCGACTCGGCGGACCAGGCGCGGCACTACAACCTCCTGGGCATCCTGCGAAGCCAGAGCGGCGACCTTCCCGCAGCCGAGCGCGCGTTCCTCGCATCGCGAGACGCGCACGCGCGCCGCAATCCCGGCAGCCTGGACACCGCCACCGCCCTCAACAACCTCGGCAACGTCACCATGCAGCGTGGCCGCTACGCCGATGCCGAGTCGTTCTACAGGCAATCGCTCGCGATCAAGGAGCGGGTGCGGGTGCCCGCGATCGAGCGGATGTCGACGCTCGGCAACCTGGGCATCATGTCCGTCGAGCGCGGCGACTTCGATGGGGCGCGCGCCTATCTCTCGCAGGCGCTCGCGATCGTGCGCGAGGCCGCGCCGGGATCGCTGCCGGAGGGCGCGGTGTTGAGCAACCTCGCGCGGGCGGAGCGGCTGGCCGGCCGTCACGCCGAGGCCGCGTCGCTGGTCCAGGAGAGCCTCGCCATTCGCGGGCGACAGGCCCCCGACACCGTCCTGCACGCCTTCACCTTGACCGAGCTCGGCAGGGTCCACGAGGCAGCGGGAGCCTTTGGCGAGGCCGCGGACGCGCACCGGCGGGCGCTCGCCATCCGCGAGCAACTGGCGCCGGATGGCAGCAACGTGGCGGACACGCTCGATGCGCTCGGCCAGTTGGCCGCGAGGCAGGGCGACGCCGGGGAGGCGCGGCGCCTGTACGAGAGGGCCGCGGTGCTCTGGCAGCGCGTGGCGCCCGCCTCCGTGTACGAAGGTCGCAACCTGCTGGCGCAGGCGCGGCTCGATGCCGCCGCGGGACGGGTCGACGCCGCGCGCGAGCGCTACGCGCAGGCCGCCGACATCTTCGATGGCCTGGCCAGCAGCGTCGGCGGCGCATTCGACACGCAGGCCGGATTCCGGAGCAGCCTGACGGACGCGTACGCGGAGTACGCGGCGCTGCTGCTGCTGGCGGGGGAGGCCGAGGAAGCCTTTCGCGTGACCGAGCGCGCCCGCGCCCGCGTCTTCCTGGCGATGCTGGCCGAACGCGACGTCGCCCCGCCGGACGACGTGCCGCCGGAGCTGGACGAGACCCGCCGCGCGCTGACAGCGGAGTACGACGAGACCCAGTCGGCGCTGGCCGCGCTCAGTCCCTCCCGCGATGCCGCGCGCATCGACGAGCGCGTGGGACGCCTCCGCGATATCCGCCAGAAGCTGGCGGCCGTGCGCGCGGACATCGCCCGCGTGTCGCCGCGATCGGCCCTCCTGTACCCGGCGGTGCCGCTGGACGCGAGCGCCGTGCGCCGGATCCTTCCACCGGGGACGCTCGCGGTGTCCTACCTCGTGGGCGAACACGCGTCACACGCGTTCGTCCTCTCCGCCGCGGGCCTCGAGACCTTCGAGATTCCGTGGGGACGTGCACGGCTCGCGGAGGAAATCGCGCGATTCCAGCGCCTGCTGGCCAGGCCGGACGGCGGGATGGCGCCGCTCCTGACGCTGGGCGCGGAGCTGTACGGCCTGTTGATGGCCCCGGCCGCTGCCGCGATCGCCCGTCACGATCGGCTGCTGATCGTCCCGGACGGTCCACTGCACACGCTGCCGTTCGCGGCGCTCGTCCGTGAGCCCGGTGCGGCGCGGCGGTACCTCGTGGAGTGGAAGAGCCTGCACCAGGTGCCGTCGCTGACCGTCTACGCACGGCTCCTGTCGATGACAGGTACCGCGACCGGCTCGCAGGCCCGGCTGCTGGCCGTCGGCGATCCGGCATACGGCGGCCCTGCGGCCGACACGGACGAGGACGCCGATCGCACGCGCGAGACGCTGCCGCCGCTTCCGGGATCACGCCGCGAGGTGGAGGCCATCACCCGCCTGTACGGACGCCGCGCGTCCAGCCTCCTCGGGCACGAGGCCACCGAAGCCCGCGTCCGCGAGGCCATGGCCGGGGCCGACATCGTGCACCTGGCCGTGCACGGGCGCCTCAATGTCCGGTTTCCCCTCGACTCGGCGCTCGCGTTGTCGGCGGATGCCGGACCGAACGACAGCGGCCTCCTCCACGCCTGGGAGATCTTCGAGGAGGTGCGGCTGCGTGCCGCGCTCGTCGTGCTGTCGGCCTGCGACACGGCGGGTGACCGCGAGAGTGGCGGTGAGGGGTTGATCGGCCTGGCGCGCGCGTTCCAGTTTGCCGGGACGCCGTCCGTCGTGGCCACGCTCTGGCGCGTGGAGGACGACGCCACCGGCACGTTGATGAGCGACTTCTATCGTGAGCTCCGCCGCGGACGTCCCGTCGATGAATCGCTCGCACGGGCGCAGCGGGCGATGGCGCGTTCCCGCACCACCGCCCACCCCTACTACTGGGCGGCGTTCGTCCTCAGCGGCCGCCACTGAGCTACGGGACCTTCACCTCGTAGGTCGCGGCGTTGTCCGGCATCGTGTAGTTGACGGTGGCCAGCACCTTGTTGGCCTGCTTGACCTCGATCTCGTAGGCCTGGCCGTGGGCCGAGGGCGCCACCTTCGGGAACCGCGCCTCCCCCGTGCCGCCCGTGTTCTTCCAGTCGAGCTCGCGGCCGTTGGCCTTCAGCGCGACGCGCAGGTTGGAACCGGGCATGCCGTTCTCCTTCTTCACGAGGACCAGCAACTGGTTGGTGGCATCGGCGCGCGCGCCGCCCACGTTGAACACCTCTGTCTGGTCCGGTGCCACGGCATTGGCACGGCCGGCGGCAAAGTTCGTCGTCGCCCTGGCCGTCACGGTGTAGGGGCCGGGGGCGGGGAGCTGCACGTTGGGGAAGGCCGCGGTGGCATCGCCGTTGGTGCCGATGCCGGTCGTCACCGTCGCCTCGTACTTCGTCTCCTTCTGCTTGGCGTCGAGGACGACCAGCGTGACGATGACCGCCTCCCGCGGCAGGATCGGCCTCGTGCTGCTGGTGTTGCGCACCGTCACGCGGAAGGTGTTGGTACCGGGCGTGAGCGGGCCGTTGTGGAAGATGCGGGCGATCCTGAGCGAGGCCGCCGGCTGTGCGGCGGCCGGCAGGGTCGACAGGCTGAGCGCGACGACGGCAGTACCGAGAACGATGGATCGAAACATCATGAACCTCCTTGAGTCCGTGGGTCGTTGACGACGAGGGACGGCCTTACTCGATGGTGAGGTGCCGCCACGCGCTGGTGCGCACGTCACGGCCGGTGGCGTCGACGGCCACGACGCGCCAGCGCAACCGGCCGCGCGCGACGCGGTCCTTCACGAGCGGCGGCAGCCGGTAGGCGCCGATGCCGCGCGGCACAATCGCCGACAGGGCCCGCGTGCCGTCGAGGTCATCCACCTCGATGCGGTACACGTCGGCCTGCGGCAGCTCCATCCACGCGAGCTCCGTGCCGGCCGCCGGCAGCACGCTGCCATCCGCCGGCGCGAGCAGCCGCATGTCATCCGGCGCATCGCCATCCGTGGCCGCGGTGCGCTGCCCGCCGACGACGTAGCGGAGTGTGGGCAGCGGGAAGCCCGCCACCGCACCCGCATTGACGACGCCCTCGCCGGCGCCGGCGCTGGCGAGGTTGGAATCGCCTTCCTTGTCGTCGGACGCCTCGATGCGCAGCACCAGGTAGTAGAAGCCCTCCGCACCTGTCGGAAGGCGGCGGGGATCCGGGCCCTCCAGCATGAACGGCCGGGCCGACGGCGGCAGGAACCGGTTGAAGCGCCCGAGCTCCGTGTAGCGGCGCTGTGTCCCGCGCTCGTCGCGCGGCAGCGTCGCCTCGGTCAGCAGATCGCGTGCCGTGGGGAGCTCCTCGCCGGGCATCACCACCTCCCAGCGCCCGCGCAGGCGGCCGGTGCCCGTGTAGGTGATGCGCGCCCGCGGCGCCGGCGGGCGATCGCCTGCCCGCACGAACAGCACCGGCTCGTCGACATCGAAGCCCAGCTCCACGTCGACGAGCGCAAAGGGCACACGCGCGCCTCCACCCGCCATGCGGCAGGTGACCGCCACGTACTGATCCGGCCCTCCAGCCGGGTTGCTGAAGCGACGCACGTAGTAGAAGCCCGAGTCGCCGCCCGACTCCGCGGACTGATAGGCGCGCCGGGCGATGGACGGGGGGATGGACATGATGTCGGTCAGCGATCCCGTGCCGAGCGTCGACTGGTCGTAGCGCACCGGCAGGCTGCCGAGCACGGTGGCCGGGTCGCATCGCAGGCCTACGTCCGGCGCCGCCGGCACGAGCCGGCCGCACCACAAGGCTTCGATCGGCCGGTAGCCGTTCAGGCCGCCGAAGGTCAGGAACACCGTCGTGGCGCCCTGCGCGTTCACGTTCACGCCCGTCGGGTGGACGCGAATCTGGGCCGCCGCGGGTGCGGCCAGTCCCGCCATGAGGGTCAGCACCGCCACCAGCACGCCCATGTCCCGTCCTCGTCCGTTGGTCGACGTCATCTCGTCCCCTGGTCAGAAGAACCGGAAGGTCAAACCGGTGTTGAGGGTCCAGAACCGCGTGTCGTCCGGTTCGACGACACCCGGAAGGAGCCCGTAGATGGATTGCCGGACGTAGCGCACGAAGAACTGGCCGCTCAGCCTGTCCGGCCGCTGCCGCAGCAACGACACGCCCTGCGTGAAGGTGAGGTTCACGTCGGTCGTCCGGCGCGTCGACGTGCGCGGCGTGTCCTCGAAGCGGTTGCGCGTGACGATGGCGGTGAGGCTGGTGCGCAGGGCCGGGCGCACCGTCACCGAGCCGGAGACGCGTCGCGTGATGTCCGTCCGCGAGACCTCACGCGTCTCCGCATCCTCGAAGGCAAACTCGACGCCCGCATCGAGATAGCTGGACGCCATGACGCCGGCGTTGACGGCGTGGACGAGGTTCAGCAGGTCCGCCTGTTCGCGCCCCGGCTGCCGGTTGTCCTGGAAGGAGCGGTTCAACGCGTAGCCGCCGTACCAGACCGTACCCTGCCAGGTCACGCCAAGGGTCTGGTTCAGGCTCACCTGGTCCGGCACCTGCGACGCGGAGTCGAAGAGCCCGCCGTCGGGCAGGCCGTCGGCGCGCTGGTGCACGCGCGAGAGGGCGTAGCTGATGGTGGGCCACGCCGCGGCACCCGGGTTGTCCGCGGCAAAGGCCTGCAGCGGCAGCGCGCTCGTCCAGAGCACCTGTCGCGTGCGCGTCGTCAGGAGCGATCCGAGGTCGGCCAAGTTGTCTCGCGCATCGTCAACCGTGACCTGCGACGTGAACGCGCCGAGCGTCGTCGTGAGATCGACGGCGTTCTGCTCGAGGTCTGCGCGCACGGGCAGGGCGACCGACCGGTAGAGCGGGTCCACCCGGCTGTGGCGGAAGGCCGCCGTGAGGCTCGCCACGGCAGCGGGGCCGAGCCGCGCGTTCTGGACGAGCGCGTAACTGACATCCATGTGCCGCGCGCTCCGCGTCGTCTCCCGGACGTCGATGATCGCAAGCTCGGGCGGCGCGAAGGGATCGCGCGGGTTCACGAAGCGGCTGCGGGCGATCCCGGCGTCCAGGTGGAACCGCGTGGCGGCGTCGTGCGCCGTCACCTGGAGCCCGAGGCCACGGCTCTGCTCGGGGTCGCGGACGGCGCCCTGGTTGACGTTGGTCGCCGGCTGGATGGAGCCGTCCACCAGCGACCCGCTGACGCGCAGCCCGCCGCGGCGCGAGGGGATCAGCTCCACGCCGAGCGTGGCGTTCACGATGCGGTGTTCGTCGTCCGCCAGACCGAGGATGTTGCCGTAGCCGACGAGCGTGGTCCCGTTGACGGCCGACAGCGCCACGTCGAGCATCGGCCCCATCCGGATCGTGCCGGTCAGCCCGCGCGACGCGAAGCCGTTCAGCAGCATGCGGTGCGTGCCCACCGAGACGTGCCCGGCGGCCAGCGAGACGACGCCGTTGCGCACGCCGGCGTGGTAGCTGCCGAGGTCCAGGAGCGGCGCGTCCTGCTGCAGCTCGTTGAACCGCAGGGCCTGCTCCCGGAACGTCACGCCCACGACCTGTGTCTGCGCGGTCGTCGTCCAGCCGCCGCGCACGTAATGGCCGTCGACACCGGCGCGAACCGTCAGGTCCTGGAACGTGTCCCGCGGCGTGGGCGGCACGGCCGGCGTCCGCGCCAGCCGCGCCTGTCCGGTCAGGCCCAGCTCGAGCGCGGGGGCTGTCGTCGCGCGCTCGAAGCCGCTGGCCGTGAGCACGCGCAGCGTGGTCTGGCCGATCGGCTGCCACTGCTGATCCCGCGCGACGAGGTACATCGATACGGCGTGCTCACCGCTCGGAAATCCCGCACGTGTGGGCACGACGCGGACGATGGTGCCCGCCACCTCCGTCATGCCGCTCCAGTCCGTGTCGCCAATCAGGATGGCGAGGCGCCCCTCGTCCGGGGCGAGGGAGCGGCTGAGCGCGAGCCTCGCGGGCTCGCCCGGCTGGATCCAGTCGGGTGCGTCCGCGGCCGTCGTCGCGACAGGCAGCGCGGCGTCCGGCTGTGCGAACGCGGTTGGCGCAGGCAGGGAGAAGACGACGAGCCCGCACAGGATCCTGAGCGCGGTGAAGGGATGTCGGAGCGGCACGCCCCGGTGATGGGCACCGATCGTGCCAACGGTGCGGGCGTCCGTGCGTCAGACGGTGGAGGCGCCCAAGTGCCGTTCCGTGCGGCAGTTGCCGGCGGCGCCGTGCATGGACGGCAATCCGCGACACCAAGATCCCGTCGCATGGGTGAGACGGCGTCTCTCATGCGTGAGACGGCGCGAGGCCCTGGTGCTGATGATGCCCGCCGCATTCAGGCGATCACCGGGACGCGCCGGCGGGCGGCGGCTGGCACGACCCCTGCTTCGTGTCGCGCATAATGATGGCCATGTCGGCGGCCGCGATGCGTGGCACGGTGCTCGACGGCAAGTACGTGCTGACGTCCCCGATCGGCGGCGGACGGTTCGGCACCGTGTACGCCGCGACGCACATCGCGCTCCAGAAGGCCGTGGCCGTCAAGGTGTTGCACGCGGGCGACGCGCTGGCCGCGCGGGACTTTGCCCGGTTTCGCGTCGAGGCCGAGGCGCTCGGCCGGCTCGATCACACGAACATCGTCCGCGTGACGGACTTCGGCATCGACCCTGCCGGCGCCGGCACGCCGTACCTCGTCATGGAACTCGTCGACGGCCGTCCGATCGACGAGCGTGTCCGCGCGGCCGAACCGGAAGACCTGCCGCGGATTGCGGCATGGCTCACCGGCGTGGCGGCGGCGCTCGATCACGCGCACGATGCGGGCGTCGCTCACGGTGACCTCTCGGGCCGCAACGTGCTGCTGGCGGTCGAGGGCGGCAGTCCTGCGGTGAAGGTGATCGACTTCGGCCTCGCGGGGTTGAAGGGGCAGGACTCCGCCGATCTCGGGTTCAGCCTGGCGGGGACGCCGGAGTACATCGCGCCCGAGCGGCTGCGCGGCGAGCCGCCGTCGCCGGCCGCGGACGTGTACGCGCTGGCCGTCCTGGCGTACCGCCTCGTGTCCGGACGCTATCCGTTCGAGGGCCGTGTGCGGGAGATCGTCCAGGCGCGCCTGACGCGAGAGGCGCCGCCGCTTTCCGAGGCGTGGCTCAACTTCTCCGGCGAACTGGACGCGGTCATTCGCCGCGGACTGGCCGCGCCGGCATCGGAACGGCCCGGGCGAGCCTCGGCCTTCGCCGGCGCGTTTACCTCCGCGGTGCGGAACGAGACGCGCCGCCGATGGCGATGGCGCGAAGGGCCTCGCCGCGTGGCGGCCGCTGCCGTTGTGGCGCTGCTTGCCGGGGCGGCGACGCCATGGATGGCGGCGCTGCCGGCCGTACAGCGGATCGAGGGCGCAGCCGAGGATCTGCGCTTCGCGCTGTCCACGGCGCAGCCTGCGGATCCGCGGCTGCAGTTGGTGGTCCTGGATGACGAGGCCCTGGCCGCAGACCCCACGCCGCTGTCCCACCAGGCCTCGTCGGTGGCCGCCGTTCTTGACGCGGCGCTGGCGCAGGGCGCGGCGGCCGTGGCGTTCGACCTGCTGCTGCCCGCCGAGTGGGCCGCCGACGCGGCGTTCGAGGACCTCGTCCTCCGTCATGCCGGCCGGATCGTGTTGGCGGTCGCCGGTGACGGCGGAATGGTTGTCGGTACGGAGGCCGTGGGGCCACTTGCGGCGGCGGCGCTGGGGCCGGACGCCGCCAGCGGTCTCTTTGCGCTGGTCTCCCACGGACCGGCGCCGGATGGCGTGGTGCGTCGTGCACACGCCGCCAGGCTCGACACCGTCGGTGCGCTCCGCCCGACGATGGCCGGCCGCCTCGCGGCGCTGCTGGACGGCGTCCCGCTCCGGACACCGGCTTTCGTGATGGACTATCGGCTGGAAGCCGGCAGCCTGTCGCGCCAGGGTTGGCGTGGGTTCGCGCAGGCCGTCGAGGCAGGCGCGCGCTTCGATGACCAGGCGCTGCTCATTGGCGCCGAGTTCGCGGGCAGCGGCGATCGGCACCGGGTACCGGGACCCGGCCGTCTGGCAGCCGAGGTGTCGGGATTGGCCCTGCAGGGCGTGGCCGCGCACACACTGCTGCAGGGGACGCCGCTTGTGGATGCGACGTCCCTGACGACACGAGCACTGGCGAGCACGGCGGCGCTGCCGGCCGGCGTGGCGATGCTGTGGTGCCGCCGGCGATCCCGTGCGGTGCTGGGGGCCGTTGGCGGCCTGGGCGTCCTCCTGGCCGGCGTGCATGCGGCGTGGCTGGCGGGCGTGCTCGTGCCCGTCGCGGCGTGCGTCCTCGCGTGGCTGGCGGCGGCCATCGTCACCGGCCTGGCGAGGCCGGTCCTGCCGGGAGCACCGGAGTAACATGCGCACTCTCATGTGCCTGTGCCTGACGACACGCGCGTGCGCGGTGGTGTGCGTGCTGATGATCGGCCTCGGCGAGCGGCACCTGCAGGCCGGCCAGGATCCGGACCATGGGGTGGCGGTCGCGATGGTGGCGCGCGTCACCGGCGACGCGACAGTGCGCTCGTCCGCTCGCACACGCACGCTGCGCCTGTTCGATCGCGTGCTCGAAGGGGATGTCATCCGGACGGATGCAGGCGCGCACGTGCTGCTGGTGTTCAGGACCGGCGCGCGGACACGCATCGGCGCGTCGAGCGAGGGGCGCGTTCGGGCGGGCGCCGTCCTGGCGCAGTCCGGTGTTGTCGAGGCGCTGGCGTCCGTGCCGACCATCCCGCTCGTGGCGCCTGTCGCGGGTGAGGGCCGGACGATTACCGCCGTACGTATCCGGGCGCACGACCTCGACGTCCTGACGCCGGCACCTGGTGAGACGGTGATGGCCGGCGAGGCGCTCGTCCTGACCTATGGGCCGGACGGCGCGGAGGAGTACACGGTGGAGGTCGAACGGCCGGACGCCACGATCGTGTTCCAGGCCCGGACGGCCGACGCGCGCGCGTCCGTACCCGCCGGGCGGCTGGATCCCGGCCGGACCTACCGGTGGCGTGTCACCGCCCGCTGGCCTTCGGGATTCACCGCCGGCGCTGATGGCACGTTCCACACGCTGCCTGTCGCGCTGGCGATCCAGCGTGACGCGCTCCGGGCCGCGCTGAGTGGTCCGGATGCGGAGTCGCTGGCGCTGCTCGGAGAAGTGGACTACTCGCTGGGCCTCTGGCGCGACGCGTGGCGGCAGTTCACGTCCGTCCGGTCGGCCGGTGTGCGGGACCAGGTGATCGATGAGCGCCTGGCCGACCTCACGCGCCGGTTCCCGCGCGGCATCGACGAGCCCTGACGCCGATGGCCTTCCGCCTGGTCGTCATGTCGGCGCAGGGACAGCAGCGATTCGTGCTGCGTCCCGGCGTCAACCTCGTCGGTTCGGATGCCGCGTGCGACATCCACCTGCCGCACCCCAGCGTCTCGCACCGCCACGCCTCGCTCGATGCCGGCGCGCATGCCGTGACGCTGCGGGACCTGGGGTCGAGCAACGGCACGACCGCAGGATCGCGGCGCGTCACCGACTGCGACCTCGCGCCGGGGACCGCCGTGTACTTCGGCCGTGTCCCCGCGGTGCTCGAGGAGGTGGACGATGCGGACCTCGAGGTGGGCATCGCCCTGCCGGCGCGGGCCGTACCCGTGCGGGCGGCCGCGAGTCCGGTTCCGGCCGGCACCGTGTCGCTGGAGCCGGTCGCGAACTTCGTGCTCGATGAGCTTCCCCGTCTGCTGAACCGGCTGGTCGAGGGCCGCGATCCGGGCGGCATCGCGCAGGACGTCGGGCAGGCGCTCTTCCTGGCCATCCCCTGCGTGGAGCTCGACATCCTCAGCCGCAGCCGCGGCGCCGACGCGATCCGGTTCACGGCCTCCGCGGAGGGGTCGGCGGCGGGTGACGTGACGGCACGTGAAGCCGTGTCCGGATCGGCCGTGGTCCGTGCGGGCTTCGCCTCATCGCGGTTTGCCGACGCTTACGGCCCGCTTCTCCAGACGGCCGCGTCGCTCGTGGCCCTTGGCGACGCCACGGCGCGCCCGCGTGCGCCCCGCGAGCGTCCGGCTGCGCCGGCGCCGCTCGCGCCCCCGGATCCGCCGACGCTCGTGCCCCTGGTCCGCGAGGTGTACGCGGATGCCGCGAAGGTCGCCCGCGGCGACGTCTCGGTGCTGATTACCGGTGAGTCCGGTACGGGCAAGGAACTGCTGGCGCGGTACCTGCACGCGGCGTCGGCCCGTGCGGACGGCCCGTTCGTCGCGCTCAACTGCGCGGCGCTGCCGCGCGACCTGCTCGAAGTCGAGCTCTTCGGCATCGAACGCGGCGTGGCGACCGGTGTGGACTCGCGCCCCGGCAAGTTCGAGCTCGCCGACAGCGGCACGCTGTTCCTGGACGAGATCGGCGACATGGCCGCGGAGACCCAGGCGCGCATCCTGCGCGTGCTCCAGGAACGCCTCGTCTACCGCCTCGGCGGACGCGACCCTCATGCGGCGCGCATCCGCGTCGTGGCCGCCACCAACCGTGAGCTGAAGCCCATGCTCGAAGATGGCCGCTTCCGCACGGACCTCTATCACCGCATTGCGACCTGGGTGGTGGAGCTGCCGCCGCTGCGCGAGCGGCGCGCCGACATCCCGAACCTGGCCGCGCACTTCCTGGCACGCGAGGCCGGCCGGCACGGCCGCCGCGTCGACGGGCTCTCGCGCGGCGCCGTGAAGGCGCTGTCTGCGTTCGACTGGCCCGGGAATGTGCGCCAGCTCGAGCACGAGATGGCGCGCGCGGTCCTGTTTCTCGAGGACGGCGAGATGCTGGACACGAAGCGCCTCCACCCCGACATCCTCGCCCGCGGGGCCGGCGGCGACGCGGGCGTGCTCGAAGGCGCCCGCGCGGCCGCCGAGCGCGACGAGGTCATCAACGCGCTGCGCGCCTGCCGGGGTGACATGGCCGCCGTGGCGGCGCACCTGGGCGTCAGCCGCGCAACGGCCTACCGGAAGCTCCGGGCCCTCGGCATCGACGTGGCGGCCTGGCAGTGATGACGACGGCCGGAGCGGCGTCCCGCTACTTCGGCTGCGTCCGCCGCCACCGGTCGAACTGCCGGCGCAGTTCCAGCAGCGGGTTCTCGCCGCCGCGGTCCACGCGTACCGAGAGGTTGAGCCACGGGGCCTTGTCGGTGCCGGCATCCGTCATGCCGATGCTCTCCGTGGCGTACGGCGGATCGCTGCCGCGCGCGACAAGGATGGCGGCCATCGCCGTGGTCTGCCGCACGTTGCCCTGGTTGCAGCGCACGTCGCCGCCGGCAATGGAGCCGGCCTCGATCGCACGCATGAGGCGGTCGGGCAGGGTATTGAAGCCGGCCGGATCGTCCCGGCGATAGGCGTCCAACGGCCACTGCACGACGTCCGCGCTCGCGAGCGTGTTGCCCTGGGAGCTCACGCCGCGGCTCGGGTCCGCCATCACGCCGGCAAAGCGGGCCACGCCGTCCTCGCCGGTCGTGATGCCCTGGCGCGAGGGCGTCGTGAAGCCGGCGGCGCGCACGAAGCCGTCGTGCATGGTGAGCACGCCGTACTGCCGTCGATCCGTCTGCTCGTCCCAGCCGGGGTCGGTGACCTGGGCGATCACCTCCTCGGCGGTGAGCCCCTGCTTGATCGCCTCGAAGACCTTGTTGCGATTCCTGACGTCGAAGCCGGCCTGCGTGGCCGCCGCTCCCTTCCCCGGCACCAGCGCCGCCACCGCGTCGCCGTGGTTCGGTACGCAGGAGGCGACGGCAACGCCCACGTCGCCGGACGCCGCATCGACGCCGACCACAGACCAGGTCGTCATCTCCATCTCGGTGGGGTACGCCGGCGGCGTGTGGGCACATGCGGCGAATGTCAGGGCGGCCAGCAGGGCCATCGGTTCCTTGCGCTTCAACAAGTCCAGTCCTCCGGTATCAGCCGGCCGTCATGGCCGGCACCTGAGCGATCGCGCACGCGATCGCTCCGCCTCGCGGGTGGTTCATGCCGACGGCAGCGCGTCAATCAGCGCGATCATGCGCCGCCTGTGCTCGGCATCCGGCAGGCGGCCCATCCCGCCGCCGATGTTGTCCAGCATGTTCTTCGGATTGCTGGTCGCCGGCGTGACCACCGTCACCGCCGGGTGGCTGATGACGAACTTCAGGAAGAACTGCGCCCATGTGTCGGCGTCGAACTCGGCGGCCCACGCCGGCAGCGCCTGGCCCTTGACGCGCGCGAACAGCCGCGTGCGGCCGAACGGCACGTAGACGAGGATGCCGATCCCTTTCTCCTGGGCAAGCGGGAAGATCTCCTTCTCCACCTCGCGGTTGTCGACCGCGTAGTCGACGCCGACGAAGTCCAGCGGCTCGTTCTTCATGTAGCCGATGAGCTCCTCGTACTGGTTCTCGCGGGTCGACGTGATGCCGATGTAACGGACACGGCCCGCCGCCTTGAACTCCTTGACGATGGGCAGGTGTGTGGCGACGTCGACGACGTCGTGGACCTGGAGCAGGTCGATGGTGGAGACCTGGAATTTCTTGAACGACTCCTCGATCTGCGCGCGGGCCTTGGCGGGATCCGCCCTGGCGCCCGACAGGCCCTCCCGGCCCGCCGCATTGACCTTGGTGGCCCAGAAGATCTTGTCGCGAATCTCGAGCGTGTTGGCGATGTCACCCGCGACCTGTTCGGAGGCGCCATAGCCCGGCGCGGTATCGAACACGCGTCCGCCGTGATCGACAAGCGTCTGGAGGACGTCCTGCAGCGCCCGGGCGTCCGCACTGCGTGCCATGGAGGCAAACGTCGCGGAGCTGCCGAGGCCGATCATCGGCAGCATCTCGCTGGTGCCGGGGACCGCCCGCGTGATCATCGGACCCGCGGCGGTGAACACCGCGCGCTCGGCGAGCAATGAAGCGCCGACGGCACACGATGTGGCTTTGAGAAACGCGCGACGGCTGAGCATGGCACACCTCCTCGGCTGAGTTTCCCGAATCATAGCGCGCCTCCGTGCTACGCTGCGATCGAGCCGTATCCACCCAGCCCTGCCGTAACTCCTCCTCTCGGGGCGACTCTCCCGGCGGCTCGCGTGATTCATCCGATGCGCTGTGCTGGTCTGCGCCGGCCGCAGGCCGCATGTCCATGCCGCAGGCATCGCTTCCAGGGAGTGACCCATGACGCTCGAGTTTGCCGGCGACATGTTGTGCTCGGCCGGCGTCAGTTATTTTCATGTCTATCCCAACGGCGACGTGTACCGCTGCCTGGCCGACTTCAACGCCCGCCGTCCGCCCATGTTCAACCTCAAGCGCGACGGCTGGAAGGGCGTCGTCGAGCCGACGGTGTGTGACCACGAGCGCTGCAGGAACGCCTGCGACCTGGACTGGACGACGAAGTGGCAGGTTGATGGCGACGGCCGGCTGGAGAAGACCTTCGAGGGCCAGCGGAAGGGCATCGAGCACGAGGTGTCGCAGTGGCTGTGCTCGCAGCGCCTCGACGCGGTCGAGCGTCGGATGGCCTACTTCATCTGGTCGCCGACCCTGGCGTGCAACTACACCTGCGCCTACTGCGGCTGCGCGGCAGGGGAAAAGCAGATCAGGAACGACTTCCCCTCGACGCACCCCGAGCTGACCGCCGACGAGTGGACGGACATCTGGGCCGACATCCTGGAGCGCTTCGAGTACGGCATCCTCAGCGTCACCGGCGGCGAGCCGCTGCTGAGCGACGCGACGATTCCCGTGCTCGGCATGGTCGCGCAGAAGTTTGCCTGCTACATCACGTCCAACCTCAGCCGCCATGTGATGGAGCTCAGCCGGGGCGGTATCCGTCCGGGAGGACCGTCCGAGGTGGAGGGGTTCGGCACCGTGCCGGTCGGCCTCTCCGGGATCAACGGCAGCCTGCACCCCACCTCCAAGGGGTTCAACTGGGAGCTCTTCAAGGGCTCCGTCCTCCTGCTGCGGCATGCGGGCTTCCATGTCTCGGTCAACTACGTGGGCTATCCGCTCCAGTTGTACCTGGCGCCCGAGTACAAGGCGTGGTGCGAACAGAACGGCGTGGCGTTCACGCTGTCGTCCTGGCAGGGCGTGGACAACGACGGGACCGTCGCGCGCTACTCCCAGCCCGAGCGGACGTTCTTCGAGGAGATCGCGCCGTCACACCGCCGGACGTCGAACGAACTGGTGTTCACGGAGTGCCGCTACGAGGTGAACCTCGACACGCCGCGCGCCCGCGTGCTGATGGCGGACGTCGTGACCCTGACGGGGCGCATCCGCAACCTGTCCTCGGCCGCGTGGCAGGTCGGCAGCGGGCCAGGCCGGTGGAGCGTGGCCGGGTACCTCACGCGTATCGGACGGCGCAAGGTGTGGGTGCGGGAGTTGCGCACCAGTCCTCCGAACTGCCTGGTGCCGGAGGACGGCGAGCTGGAGTTCGTCCTGCCCATCGACACGCGCGGCCTCCCGGCCGGTACCTACGAGGTGTGGATCGACATGCTGATGGACCGCCTGAACTGGATGGCGCTCCACGGTGCGGTGCCGGCGGTGGCCACCCTCCGGATCGAGGCCTTCAGCCACGAGATCGCGGTGGATGCCGACGAGGTCACCATGGCCTCCGGCGGCACGGCCGTTGTCAGGGGCACGGTGCGGAACACGTGCCGCAAGCCATGGCCCGGCGGCACGGGCAGCGAGCCGCTGAAGCTGGGTGCCCGGCTGTTCCGGCGATCGGCCGAGGGCGAGCCCGTCCGCGAGTTCCGCGCGCTCCTGGAAGGGCTGCGCGAGACGCCGGAGGAGACGGCCGCGTTCCACCTGGTGCTCGAGTCGGGTGAGCTGCAGCGCGGCGACTACGACCTGAGCATCGACGTGGTGAAGGAGAACGAGTTCTGGCTGGCGGAGAAGGGGACGACGCCGAGGGTCATCCCTGTGGTGATCGCGTGACCCCCTTGACCAGCAGGTACCCAGCCATCCAGAGTTCGCTGACGGTCGGCCACACCAGCACGCCGGCGATGGGCTCGGCAGCCGGTGCCAGGATCAGGATGAAGGCGTAGAGCACGTAGCCGACGCCGCCGATGATGAGCAGCCACCCCATCATCTTCGGCATCCATCCCGACAGCAGCACGAGCCGTCCCATCGGGATCAGCCACAGCCCGAAGAACACCGTGGCGGCGTCCCACAGGTTGCCGCGGACGATGTACATCAGCTGCGCCGTGGCCGCGTCGCGATCCAGCGAGGGGTCGATGGCCACGTCCAGCGCGCTGGCCAGGAACGCCGCGCCCACGAGGACCACGACCGCGTTGACCATTCCCAGCACCACGAGGGCCCCGGCCGTGAAGGCATCCACCGAGCGGAACAGCCTGTAGAACGCCAGCGTGAGGAGTGCCTGGCCCGCGGCCGTGCCCACTTCCAGTGCGATACCGAGCCGGGCCAGCGCCTCCTGTTCCGTCAGGTGACGCAGGGTGGCGGCTGCGTCGCCCGGGACGAAGAGCTGTCCGGGAATGACGAAGTGGCCGAACACGCCGGTCACGCAGATGCCGGCGTAGAGCGCGCCGGTGATGCGGGCCGTCCGAACGAGCGCTCGCGCGCCGGCACCGGGAAGTGTCGTCGTCATCTCATGGGTCTCGTGTGCCCTGTGCGGAGCCGAGCAGCTTCTTGAGCAGGCCCTGGACCGCCTTGAGCGTTCGAGGGAATCGCTGCAGGGTATTCACGATGCGTCTCGCGATGCGGTTGCCGCTGAGGCCTCGCTCGAACTCGATCAGGGCCCTCAGCTCGGCCGCCGCCTCGTCCGAGCGGACGAGCCGTAGGTGCAATGCCGCGCAGTCGGCCTCGAGCGTCTGCACTCTCGCGCGGAGCTGCTCCAGTTCGGCGTCCTTTCCGGCCGACAGTGCCCGAAGCTGATCCGTCGACGCCCGTTCCGCTCTGACATCGGCCTGGGCGAGGATCAGGGCCTCTGAGAGACGCGTGCTCTCGCCACGGAGCCACGCCTCAGCCTCCTGCAGGCGCAGCAGCATCCGCTCCAGATAGTCGTTGTAGGCGGTCTTGAGGTCAACGTCCCGGCGCAGTGCCGCCAGTTCGAGTTCTGTCCGCAGCGGCGCGCCGAGCCGGGTCTCGTCCATGGAGTCATGCATGGCAGGCGGCCTGTCCCTTGCGGCTGGATGCGACCGCGTTGCGAATGATCCGCGGCCACGTGCCGATGCCGTGATCGTGGGCGCGCGACGTCCAGCAGACTCCGGTCTGGGCCTCTCGCATCCTGTGCCAGGCGGCGCTGTCGCTGAGCAGGTCGACCACAGCTCCCGCGAATGACTCGGCATCGTCGGCCACACGAATGAGGCCGTCGCCGCAGACATCGAGGCCGCTCGCGCCCTCGGAGGTTGCCACCACGGGCACGCCGCACTGAATCGCCTCGACGGCCTTGAGCTTGACGCCCGAGCCGTAGCGGAGTGGCACGATGGCGACCCGAATCCTGTTGTACAGCGCGGCCACGTCGGGCAGCCGGCCCGTGAACCTGACCGACGCGGGCGTGCCCTGGAGCACCAGTGCCGGCGGGGACTCGCCGGTCACGTAGAGGCGTGTCTCCGGACGGACGGCGCAGATCTGCGGGAAGACCACGTCGAGGAACCAGCGCAGCCCGTCCGCGTTCGGCGAATCCGGGCCCGCGTTCCAGGCCGCCACGAAGGCGATGTCCTGACGCTCCTCGAACGTGGCGCGCGTAGGCCTCGTCCCGAGCAGCCACGGTTCCACCACCGTCACCGGCGCCGTGGTCCACGCGCGGATGGCGTCGGCCTCCACCCGGGAGATGCACACCACCTCGTGCGCCTGCGTCACGTGCTCGCGTTCCTCCCGCTCCATGGACTCGATCCGGCGCGTCAGCTCCGCCTGCTGCGCCTGCGGCACCAGCCCGTGCTGCCTCGCGAGTCGCCTGGCGTACAGCGCTTCGGCGTCGTAGATCACGCGCGCGTTCGTGAACCGCTCGGCGAGCATCGCCATGACGGCCGACGCGTTGTGTGGGCGCGAGACGACGATGACGTCGTAGTCCGTCTGTGGGTTCCGCACGTGTGTCTCGAGATCGTCGACGACGCGGATGCCCAGTCGTGAGAACGCCCCGCGATCCGCGCACGACGGAAGCCGTCCATGGAAGGCCACCCAGGGGGGCGGCGTGTCCACCGAGATGGTCATGAGGCGGTCCCGGAGGACCTGAAGGG
>CAZUGF010000036.1:36722-40277 GCA_964619705.1 uncultured Bifidobacteriaceae bacterium | reverse complement strand
CGGGGGAGGTGCTGGGGAGGTGCTGGGGAGGTGCGGGGGAGGTGCGGGGGAGGTGCGAGGAGGTTCTGTCCCCGTCTCGCAGTAGAATCTCCCCGATCATCCACTCGGCGCGCGACGTCCGTTCCTGACAACGGGAGAGAAAGCGCATGGCAGATGCTCGTATCCGCGGCTGGTGTTCCCGGGGCGTGTCGGCAGGAGCCATCGGACTGGCCCTCACCGCGGCGCCGGCCCTTGCACAGACGGCGCCCGACGGCTCCGTCACCTTCACCCGCGACGTGGCCCCCATCTTCCAGAAGGCCTGCGAGAGCTGCCACCGGAAGGACTCCATCGGCCCCATGTCCCTCGTGACCTACGAGGAGGCCCGGCCCTGGGCCCGGTCCATCAAGGCCCGCGTCGCCGCGCGGCAGATGCCGCCCTGGCATATCGACAAGACCGTCGGCATCCAGGCGTTCCAGAACGATCGCTCTCTCTCCGACGACGAGATCGCGACCATCCTCCGCTGGGTCGACGCCGGCGCGCCGCAGGGCGACGCGGCGGACATGCCCGCGCCCGTCGAGTGGCCGAACGCGGAAACTTGGAACTTCGCCAGCCAGTTCGGCGAGCCGGATCTCATCATCAGCTCTCCGCCCTACAGCATGCCCGCGCGCGCGCAGGATGCCTGGTACAAGCCGACCGTCCCCACCGGCATCACCGAGCCGCGCTGGGTGCGCGCCATCGAGATGCGCCCGGGCTCCGTCAGCGGGCGCAAGATCACGCACCACGCCCTCGCCCGCCTGCAGCAGGACGAGTCCGCGCCGGACGGCACGGTGGACCCGGACGTGCGCCTGCAGGCCGGCCTCTTCATGGAGTGGGCCGTCGGCAAGCAGGGCGAGATCATGCGGGAGAACAGCGGCAAGCTCCTCCTCCCCGGCTCCCACATCGTCTGGGACATCCACTACCACGCCGTCGGCGAGGCGATCACCGACAACGTGGAGATGGCCATCTACCTCTACCCCAGGGGCCAGGAGCCCAAGTACCGCCAGACGCTGTCGCTCTACAGCGGCATCACCGGCGGCAACCGCAACCTCGACATCCCGCCGCACACGCTCAACGTGTCCCAGAACTTCCACGTGATGCGCAAGGCCGGACGCATCGAGAACTTCCAGCCGCACATGCACCTGCGCGGCAAGGCCATGTCCATGGAGGCCATCCTCCCGACCGGCGAGACGCGGATGCTCAGCATGGTGAGCGAGTACAACTTCAACTGGCACACCAACTACGTCTACGCGGACGACGCGGCGCCGCTCCTGCCGAAGGGGACGATCCTCCGCATCACGTCGTGGCACGACAACACGACGGCGAACAAGAACAACCCCGACCCGAACCAGTGGGTGGGCTGGGGCGATCGCACGGTCGACGAGATGGCGCACGCCTGGGTGAACGTCACCTACATGGACGAGGAGGACTTCCAGGCGGAAGTCGAGAAGCGCAAGGCGCGCACGGCCACCACGACGACGGTCGACCGGCGGCGCTGACACGAACCCGGGCCGGATGCAGGGCGCCCCGCGCGGGCGTCCTGCCTGCCGCGGACGGCCTGTCCGCCCCGCGGCACCGGCGCACCACGACCCCTGACCGCGGAGCGAACGGATGCGCGTGTATCGGTGGAAGGCCCCGTGTCTCGGCGCGGCCGTGCTGGCGACAGGCATCACGGCCGGCGTGGCCGTCCTCGGCGCCGGCGCCGCGTCAGCCCAACTGCCGCTCTCGCCCATCAGGGGCACCGGCCAGAGCGTGACCCCGGCCTACGAAGGCTGGTACCGCATGCCCGACGGCCGCCGCGCGCTCCTCGTCGGCTACTTCAACCGGAACCTCGACGAGACGCTGGAGATCCCGATCGGCCCGGACAATCGCGTGGAGCCCGGCGGCCCCGACATGGGCCAGCCCACCGTGTTCGACCAGCGCCGCGGCTGGGGCATCTTCACCATCGTGGTCCCGGAGGACTTCGGCGACCGGAAGTACACGTGGACGCTCGTCTCGAACGGCCAGACGCACTCCATCCCGATGGGCCTCCACGTCGACTACGAAGTGGAGCCGTTCAAGGACGCGGCCATGGGCAATACGCCGCCCGTCCTGCGCTTCGAGCCCGGCGGCGCGCCGTTCCAGGGCCCGCCCGTCGGCATCGCGCGCGAGATGACCGCCAGCCCCGGCCAGCCGCTCGCCCTCGACATCCACGTCCAGGACGATGCGCACATCGAGCCTGGAGCCGCGGGCGTGGCGCAGGCCAGGCAGCCGCCCATTTCGGTGGCGTGGTTCAAGCACCGCGGACCCGGCGAGGTCCGGTTCTCGGAAGCGCGGCCGTCCGTGGCGCCGCCGGCCGACGGCATCGCGAGGACCACGGCCACCTTCGGATCGCCGGGCGAGTACATCCTCCGCGCGCAGGTCAACGACGGCTCGGGCGAAGGCGGCGGCGGGTTTCAGTGCTGCTGGACCAACGTCCACATCAGGGTCGTGGTGCAGTAGCCGGGAAGGGCGAGGCCTGCGGCCTCAGGCAGCCGCGGCCGGGCGCACGGACAGGCCGTCCCCATCCACGTCCACCACGATCGCCGCGCCGTCCGCCACGTCCTCGAACAGCAGCAGCTCCGAGAGCGGCTTCTTGATGGTGCGCTCGATGAGCCGCGCCATGGGCCGCGCGCCGAAGGCGCGGTCGAAGCCGTGCTCCGCGAGCCACGCGCGGGCGGCCGGGGTCAGGTCCACGGTGATGTGCCGGTCCCGGACCAGCCCCGTCAGCTCCTCGATGTGCTTGTCCACGACGCGGCCGATCTCCACGGGGCCGAGCGGCTGGAAGTGGACGGTGGCATCGAGCCGGTTACGGAACTCGGGGGCGAACATCCGATCCAGCACGCCGGTGGCGCGGCTCCCCTGCCCCGCGTCCCCGAACCCCAGCTTGCGGTCCGACAGATCGCGGGCGCCGGCGTTGGTCGTCATGATCAGGACGATGTGGCGGAAGTCCGCGTGGCGGCCGTGCGTGTCGGTGAGCGTCGCGTGGTCCATCACCTGCAGCAGGATGGCGAAGAGATCGGGGTGGGCCTTCTCGATCTCGTCCAGCAGCAGCACGGCGTGCGGGGCCTTGCGGACCTGATCGATCAGCAGGCCGCCGTCCTCGTAGCCCACATATCCCGGCGGCGCGCCGATGAGCCGGGCCACGGCGTGCTTCTCCATGTACTCGGACATGTCGAAGCGGAGGAACTCCACGTTGAGCACGCGCGCGAGCTGGCGGGCCAGCTCCGTCTTGCCGACACCCGTCGGCCCCGCGAAGAGGAAGCTGCCAATCGGCTTGTCCGGCGCGCGCAGCCCGGAACGCGCCAGCTTGATGGCCGACGCCACGTCGTCGATGGCCTTGTCCTGGCCGAAGATGACGGCCTTGAGTTCGGTGTCGAGGCGGCGCAGGGCTGTCCGGTCGTCCTTGGAGACGGCCTGGACGGGGACGCGCGCCATCTTGGCGACGACGCGCTCGACGTCGGCGGCGGTGACCGGATAGGGGCGACCCTGATCCGGGCGACCCTGAAGGGTCGCCCCTAC
>CAZUGF010000036.1:31303-36622 GCA_964619705.1 uncultured Bifidobacteriaceae bacterium | reverse complement strand
GATCCGGGCGACCCTGAAGGGTCGCCCCTACATCGTCTCTCCGTAGAGGCGACCCTTCAGGGTCGCCTATCCGATCAGGGTCGCCTGTCGGCCCGCCCGCCGGCGCCTTCAGCTTCGCGTACGCCCCGGCCTCGTCGATCACGTCGATGGCCTTGTCCGGCAGGCGCAGGTCCCGCAGGTGGCGCGCGGACAGGGTCACCGCGGCCTCCAGGGCATCCTCCGTGTAGGCGACGCCGTGGTGCGACTCGTAGGCGCCCCGCAGGCCCTGGAGGATGGCCAGCGTCTCGGTCTCCGACGGCTCCAGCACCTCGATCTTCTGGAAGCGGCGCGACAGCGCGTGGTCCTTGTCGAAGGACTGCTTGACGTCGTTGAACGTCGTCGATCCGATGCAGCGGAGCGCGCCGGAGGCGAGCGCCGGCTTGAGCAGGTTGCCCGCGTCCATGGTGCCGCCGGACGCGGAGCCCGCGCCGACGAGCGTGTGGATCTCGTCGATGAAGAGGACCGCGTGCTCCTGTTTCTCGAGCGCGTCCAGCACCTGCTTGATGCGTTCCTCGAAGTCGCCGCGGTAGCGCGTGCCGGCGACGAGGGCGCCCAGGTCCAGGGAAAAGACACGCGCCGGCTTCAGGGTCTCGGGCACGTCGCCCGTATGGATGCGAAGGGCCAGGCCCTCGGCGAGCGCCGTCTTGCCGACGCCGGGTTCACCGACGAGCAGCGGGTTGTTCTTGCGGCGCCGGCTGAGCACCTGGATCATGCGCTCGATCTCGTGCTCGCGGCCAATCAGCGGATCGATCTGCCCGCGCGCCGCCTTGGCCACGAGGTCCGTCGCATAGGCCTCCAGCGGCTCGCGCGGCGTGGCGGTCTCGCCATCCCCGGTTCCCGTCACGCGCGCCTCGTCCCCGCCGTGGGAGATGGCGCGCAGGAGCGTCAGCCGATCGAGCCCCTGCTTGCGCAGGAAGTACGCGGCGTGGCTGTCCTCCTCCTGGAGCAGGAAGACGAGCAGGGCGCTGGTCTCCACCTGGCGGGCACTGGACGAGGCCGCGTGGACGACGGCACGCTCCACGACCCGGTCGAAGCCGACGGTGGACTCGGGCTTGACGGCCCTGCGCCCGGGTACGGGGGAGAAGGCCCGCTGCAGCACCTCGTCGAGGTCCGCCCGCAGGCCCACGACATCCACGCGACAGCCTTCCAGCAGTCCGTGCGCCTGGCGGTCCTCGAGCAGCGCGGCGAGCAGGTGCTCGAGGCTGACGAGGTCGTGTCGGCGGTCCGCCGCCATGCGGAAGGCACGGCGGATGCTCTCGAGTGTTTCGGGAGCGAAGGGTACGGGCTGTCGGCTCATGGGTGCGCGCCTTCCGGTTCGGGCTCCACGGTCACCCGCAGCGGAAACTCGTGCTCTTCGGCCAGCTTCTGCGTCGCCTGCTGCCGGGTCTCGGCGACGTCACGCGTGTAGATGCCGGCCACGCCCAGGCCGGCCAGGTGCACGTGCATCATGATGGCCCGGGCCTCGGCGCCCGGCTTGTGAAACACGGACTCCAGGACCCACACCACGAACTCCTGGGTGGTGAAGTCGTCGTTGTGGAGCAGGACCCGCCACAGGCGCGGCGTCTCCACCCTCTCGTCGCTGCGCACATCGCCGAGCAGTTCCTCGCCGCGTCTTGCCTGGGGCACGGATCGATCCTAGCAGGCTCCCGCCGTCAGGCTCCAGCGTTCCGCACTTCGGCCATCAGGGCGAGGGTGTTCCCCTCCGAGTCCGTGAAGAACGCCATCCACAGCTCGTGATCCGGCATCCGCGCAACCAGGTGCGGCTCGGCCTTGAACACCACGCCGGCCGCCCCCAGGGCCTGGTGCGCCGCCCCGATGTCGGCCACCTTGAAGTAGAGGATGGAGCCCGGGTGGTCGAACTCCGCGCTGCTCGGCCGCCCGATCATCAGGCGGATGCCGCCGCAGTCGAAGAAGGCCAGCGCCTCCGTCCCGAAGAGGAACCGCAGGCCGAGCGTGTCGCGATAGAACGCGGTGGCGCGGCCGACGTCGTGGGCGTTGATCGCAATCTGGCCGATGCTCTCGATGTTCATGGTCAGGGTTCTCCGTCAGGGCCGTGGGACGCCGCGGGGCGGCCGGCCGCCAGTTCGGCAACAGGGTCAAGGTCCGGATCGAACGCCCAGGCCCGCGGTCCGGGCTGGCGGGCAAGGACGGCGACACGCCGGACGAACTCGCGCCGGGGCATCGAACGCGCCCCCAGCGAGACCAGGTGGTCCGTCTCGAGCTGGCAGTCCACGAGCGGCAGGCGCCACCGATGCATCTGGGCCGCGAGGTAGGCCATCGCGATCTTCGAGCCGTCGGTACGGATGGAGAACATGGACTCGCCGTAGAACATCCGGCCGAGCGCCACGCCGTACAGGCCGCCGGCCAGGCGTCCGTCCATCCACACTTCCACCGAGTGCGCCAGCCCCTCGCGGTGGAGCTCGTCGTAGGCGTTCCGCATCGGCGCCACGAGCCAGGTGTCCGGGCCCTGGCCGCGGCGGGGCGCCGCGCACGCGTCGAGCACGGCGCTGAAGGCCTCGTCCATGCTCACGCGGAAGCCGCCGCCGCGCAGGCGCCGGCGCAGGGAGCGGGACAGGTGCATGTCCGCGGGGGCCAGGACCGTCCGCGGGTCGGGGGACCACCACAGGACCGGATCGCCCTCGCTGAACCACGGGAAGATGCCGCGGGCGTACGCGTCGAGGAGCGTGGGAATCGAGAGGTCGCCGCCGGCCGCCAGCAGCCCGTCCGGGTCATCGAGCGCGCGGTCGACCGGCGGAAACGGCGCGCCGGGCGCCAGCACCGGGATCATACGGGGCCGTTCCTGCTATCATTGTGGGGCTGCCTGTTCCATTGCCTCACGTGTGGTGAGTGTAGCTCAGTGGTAGAGCTCCGGATTGTGGATCCGGCTGTCGCGGGTTCGATCCCCGTCACTCACCCCAACCCTTCACCGCCGCCTCACTTCCCTTTCAGCGTCCGGCCGATCTCCACGCCGAACTTCGGCGCGTCCACCGTGCCTTCCACCTTGATGGCCAGGCGCGTGCCCGCCCCGCCCTTCCGGAACAGCGGATCCACGGCCTTCAGCAGGAAGTGCTTGAAGCCTGTCTGCGTCTCGGACACGCTCGCGCGGAGCCGCGCCACGCCCGCGAAGTCCAGCACGCCGGACTCGAGCGCGTAGGTGCCGTCCATGGCCACCGTCGCGCCCTGCACGGCGTAGGTCAGCCCCCGCAGCGTGATGACGCCGTCCTTCAGCGTGAAGGCGGTGGCCAGGTTCGACACGACGTTGTCGATGGACTGATCCTCCGGCCGCCCGCGCCCGCGGCGGCTCAACTCGTCGATCTTGTCCTGCACGTTGTCGCTCGTGAAGCGCCCGGACTTGATAGCCACCTTCCCGGAGAGCAGCAGCTTGTCGAGCACGTCGGCTTCGCCCTGCGGCAGGTCGAAGGACGTCTCCAGCGTGAGGTCCCCCGTCATCGGCGGCGGCGTGGCCCGCACCGTCAACCCCAGCACATCCTCCATCCGTGCATCATCGCTCCGCACCTCCAGCACCACGCGCTTCCCCCTGATGCCCTTCGTCCCGACGATGTCGCCGGTGGAGGTGAAGTGGGAGTCGGCCAGCGTGGACTCGACGCGTTCCAGGCGCACGTCGCCGTTGGTGCCGTCCACGACGGCCTCGAACGTCGTCTCGAGCGGCAGCGCCTGTGCCTTCAGCTTCGGGATGCTGAAGTCCGGCGTCGACGTGCGGCCCGATACGGCAATGCGATCCAGGATGCCCCCGAAGCGGCCCTCCGCGTCCAGGTGCCCGGCAATGCCCTTGATGGTGCCGAGATCCGCGTCGAACGTGAAGACGCCGTCGAGCGGGGTCGCGCTCGGCTCGCCACGGGCCCACGGACCGAACGACCCTTCCGTCTCGATCCGGCCGAACGGGATGGGGTTGGTCAGCGTGGCCGTGTAGCGGGACGGCGAGACGAACGTGAGGTCCTCCAGCAGGAGGGAGAAGATGTCGAAGACACGCGGGTCCTTGTCCGCCTGCCGCGGCATGATCGACAGCCGCGCGTTGGTCGCGATCACGCGCGCGATGCTGAACGGCGGTGTGGCGGCGTCCTCATCCGTGTCGGCGCTCGAGCCCGCGTCCGCGTCGGTGGCCGGCGCATCTGCGCCGCCGCCGAGCGACGGCATGTCCGCGCGGCGCCGCGGCGGGATGGAGATCTCCAGTCCCTCGAGCGTCACCTCGGACAGGTGGCGCGCCAGCGCGCCGCCCCAACTGGCGCCGCCGGAGAAGGCGCCGACGACGATCAGCGGCGGGATGTCCGTGCGGCCCTGGTGCCGGATGACCAGCCCGCGCCCGGACACGTGAGGGCGGGGGAAGAGGCGGACGTCCAGGTCTTCGAGCGTGACCTGGCTGTCGAGGCGCTCGGACAGCGCCCGCACGACCTCGGCGTGAATCCTCGGACTGATCCGCCAGGCCATGGCCGTCAGCACGACCGCGACCACGCCGACGATGAGGCCCGTAAGGATGAGCCAGCGCTTCGCTGTCACAATGGCCTATTCTACGTATGGCTCAGCGATATCGAGCCGGCCGATGACGGACGACTTTGCCTCCTGGATGACCCGCCTCGAACAGAGGCACCTGGCCGACCTGCAGTTCGGCGAGGTCACCCGCGGCCTGCGCGCGCTGTCCTCCGCGTACGTCGAGCGCCGGGGGACGGCCATTGCCGCACACCGGATTCTTGATGGGGCCGGCAAACGCGCGGCGTTTGCGCTGTATTACGGCCCCCTCCACTATCTCGCCACGGCGCAGGTCCTGGAGACACTGGCCGCGGAGCCGGACCGTGACGACGGGCCCGGTCCCCTGCCTGTCTTCGACCTCGGCTGCGGCACCGGCGCCGTCGGCGCGGCTGCCGCCATCGCCACCGGCGCCACGGCCATCACCGGCCTGGACACGCACCCGTGGGCGCTGGACGAAGCGCGGGATACATATGCCGCCTTCGGCCTCGCGTCGACGCTCTCCCGCGCGAGCACCGCGCGCTTCCGCCCGCCGCGGCGTCCGTCCCTCATCGTGGCCGGGTATGTCGTCAACGAACTGCCGGCGGAGGAGCGCACGCGGCTGCGCGGCACGCTCGTCGATGCCGTGCGCGCGGGCTCGTCCCTGCTCATCGTGGAACCGCTGGCGCGCGCCGCGTCGCCGTGGTGGGACGAGTGGGTGGCCGCGTTCCGTCCGGCCGGCGCCGACGCACGCGAGTGGAAGCTGACCGTCGATCCGCCGCCGCTCGTCCGGAAGTTCGGCGATGCCGCGGGGCTCAC
>CAZUGF010000036.1:7945-31203 GCA_964619705.1 uncultured Bifidobacteriaceae bacterium | reverse complement strand
TGACCGTCGATCCGCCGCCGCTCGTCCGGAAGTTCGGCGATGCCGCGGGGCTCACAGCCACGGCCATCAACGTGCGCACGCTCTCGATCGCCGCGGCTGGCCGCGGCCGAGCTCAGCCGTCTCCCGACGGCCGGGCCGATAGTACAACCTGATCGGCCTGATCGCCGCCTGCCCCTGCGCGCCGGCATGGCGCGGACCGCACGGTATACTCGCGGTTCGAGTGCCTGTCCCCGCACCCACGCGCACAGGTCAGTCCACCAGCGCACGTGTCCTGACGTGGATCGCGCGCCGCCGTCTTCGCCCGTGGACGATCTGGATGGCCGCGATCCTGCCGATGGCCATCGCATCCGCGTTGGCGCTTCACGACGCCGAGACGCGCCTGCCGCCGCGCGGCATGAACGCGGCCGTCTACGCCGGCCACGACTTCGACGCGCCCGCGTCGTGGAGCGGCGTGGACACCGCGCTCGATCCCGTCGCGCTCGCCGCACGTGCCGGCCTGGATCCGGCACGGCCGTTTGCCGTGCAATGGGACGGCCTGCTTGTCGTGGAGGAGGCGGGGACCTATCACCTCCGCATCAGGGCCGATGATGGCGCGGCGGTGTGGGTGAACGATCGGCTGGTCGCCGACGTCCTCGACAGCCGGCAGGCGGTGGAGCGTTCCGAGGCCGTCGTGCTCGAACAGGGCCTGCAGCCTGTCCGCGTGCGATACGCGCAGGCCGGCGGCGAGGCGGACTTCCTCTTCACGTGGGCCGCGCCGTCCTGGCGCGAGGGATTCCATCCGGTGTTCGCCATCCCGGCCGACACCGTGCCGCCACCGGTCTTCGGCCGCATCCATCACGCGCTCGCCTGGCCCTCGCGCGTCGCCTTCGCGTGGTCGCTCTGGATCCTCGCGGGCCTGGCCCTGGCGCTGACGACGCTCGTCCGCGCCGCGGGCGGCCGCGCGCTGTGGGCCACGCTGGACTGGCGTCTCGTGACGCCGCTGGTGATCGTCTCGACGATCGTGATTGCCGCCACGGTGGACGTGGGCACGCAGCCGTGGCGCGGCTGGGCGGCGGACGAGATCGGGCCGCGGGACCTGCTGGCGGCCGCGCGCGACAGGTTTGCCGGGGGCTGGTTCCACCTGTACCCGCCGCTGCAGTTCTATCTCCTGGGACTGGTCACCCTGCCGTTCATCGTCATGCACGCGCGCGGCTGGCTGAGCTACGAGGACTTCGTGATCCTGGAGCAGGTACACGAGCTCAGCCGTCTCGTCAGCGTGACGCAGGCGGTCCTGACGCTGATCGCGGTGTGGCTGCTGGCCAACCACACGGTCGGACGCGCGCGCGGCACGCTGGCGCCGTGGCTCCTGCTGGGTGTGCCGATGTTCGTCTTCTACGGGCGGACCGCCAACGTGGACCTGCCGTACGTGTTCTGGTTCACCCTCGCCGCGCTCGCCCTCGTCAACGCGCTGGCGGACCGGACACGCCGCAGCCACGTGATGCTGGGCGCCATGGCCGCCGCCGCCATGGCCACCAAGGATCAGGCATATGCGTTCTTCCCGGGCGCCGCGCTGCTGGTGCTCTGGTACGCGTGGGCGGAGACGGCGCCGCACGCCTGGACGACGAGGGTCCGGCGGACGCTGCTCGATCCGCGCATCTGGGCGGGCCTGCTCACTTTCCTGCTGATCTACGCGCTCTGCCTCGGCACCTTGTGGAACCCGGGCGGCGTGCGCGGACACTTCGATCTGATCTCCGGCGACGCGCCACGGCTCTTCCGCATGTTCCCCGCCACGCCGGACGGCGTGGCCACGGTCATCGCTACCAGCCTCGCCGTGCTCTGGGCCGCGCTGGGCACGCCGACAGCGCTGGCCGCCATCGCGGGCCTGCTCGTCACCGCGTGGCGCGCGGCGTCTGTCCGGCGCGTCCTGCCGCTGCTCGTCCTGGCCGCGAGTTACCTGCTCACCTTCATCGCGGTCATCGGCTACGTCTACGACCGCTTCCTCCTCGGCCTCGTCGTCGTGGCCGTGATCCTCGCGTCTCTGGGTCTCACGGCGTGCCTCGAGACAATCAGGCACGCCGGCATGCGGCGCGCGGTCACCGCGCTGGTGATGCTGGCCCTGCTGTCACCGGCGATCGCGCTGGATCTCCGCATTGCCAACGACACGCGGTTCGAGACGGAGCGCTGGATGGCCGCGCACCTGACGGACGATCCGGTGGTGCTCGGCACGGCCAGCCGGGTGTACATGCCCAACCTGTTTCCCTATGGGCACCACCTCGAGAGGACCACGTTCCCGATGAGGGTCCTCAGTTGGGATGCGGACGTCATCGTCATGAACAAGGACTGGCTGGAACGGCCGTGGCAACCGAAGACGTCGTTGCTGACGAGCGCCCTGACGGATGCGGGGTACAGGGAGATCTTCGAGGTCGCGCGGCCCGCCACGCCCCACTGGTTCGCGGCGTACCTGGCGAGCGGTGTGTGGATCGATCAGACCTTCTCGAACGTCTCGAAGGTGAGCCCGCCCATGACGATCTGGCGGCGGCACACGGCGCCCTGACGCGCGCGGCGGGCTACTGCAGGGAGCCCCGCACGACGAAGACCTGCGAGATGCGCGCGTGGAACGTCTGCGCCATGCGCGCGTAGCCGGCGGCCGTCGGGTGGAGGCCGTCGCCGCCCATCAGGCTGCGATCGCTGCCGAACGCCGCGTACAGGTCCACGAGGTGGACGTTCTGCCGGCCGGCGATCAGGCGGCGGAGTTCGTCGTTGAACGGGATGATCTGCGTGTGGGCGTTCTCGCGGATGCGGCCGCTGCCGGGTTCCACCGTGTAGTAGGTCTGGGGCATGGTGGCCACGAGCACCGTGCAGTTGAAGAGCCGGCCGATGTCCACGAGCCGCAGCACCGACGCTGCCGTCTCCTCCGGGCTCACGCCGCCGATCATGTCGTTGATGCCGCTCAGGAGGAGCAGCACCTGCGGTGTGGGCGGCGCCAGGAGTCCCGTGAGACGCGCCACACCCTGCGAGGCCCGCTCGCCCGGCACGCCGTGGTTGGCCACCGAGAATCCGCCCGGCAGGTTCTGCGCGTTCAGCATGGACTGCAGCGTCACGGGGAAGGCCAGTTCCGGCACGTCGAAGAGGAACATACCGTCGAAGCCCGATTCGACCCCGGCCGTAATGCTGTCGCCGAATGCCAGGAACCGCGTGGCGCCGAGCGCGTTCGCCGGCACCGGAATCACGGCAGCCGGCACGGACGGCGTGTCCGAGGAGGCCGCGCCGGCTGTCACGCCGACGGGAAACGTCGTGGGAGAGGTCGGCGAGGACTGGGAGCACGCCGCCGCGAAGACCAGGGCAAGCAGCACCGCCGGAAGGCCGGCGATCAGGCGGAACATCGGTAAGAGTTTACAGGAAGGTGCTGGGGAGGTTCTAGGAAGGTGCGGGGGAGGTGCGGGGAAGGTTCTGGGGAGGTGCTGGGGAGGTGCTGAGAAGGTTCTGGGAAGGTGCCGGGAAGGTTCCGGGAAGGTGGCTGCGTTACGCTGTAATCGCATGTTCTCCACGCGGGACCTGCGTCCCATGCTGGCCGTCGGAGGAGACCCGGAGCCGCCGCTGTCCGGCCCGGGGCTGGTGTACGAGCCCAAGTACGACGGCATTCGCGCCCTGGTCGAGGTGGCGCGCGCGGAGACGGCCACCGTCGTGCGGCTGTGGTCGCGCAACGGGAACGACAAGGCGAAGTCCTTCCCGGACATCGTCCAGGTGCTCGAGGCGTGGGCCGGCACGCTCGACGGGACCATCGTCCTGGACGGCGAGATTGTCGCCGTGGACGCCGCGGATCGGCCGCAGGGCTTCCAGCGTCTCCAGCACCGCATGCACGTCAGCGTCCCGGGGTATCGGTCCCGCGCGGCCATCCTGCCACCGGACGAGCAGGCCGCGGCGTTCATCGCCTTCGACCTCCTCCGCCGCGGAGACGACGACCTGCGCGCGAGGCCGCTGACGGCACGGCGCGCCGCGCTGGAGCAACTGCTGAGGGACACACCGCCGCCCTCCACGATCCTCCGCCTCGGCGAACAGGCCCCCGACGATGGGCGCGGGCTCTACGAGCGGGCCGTGGCGGAGGGCTGGGAGGGCCTGCTGGTGAAGACCGCGCGATCGCCGTATCGCGACGGCAAGCGCAGCAAGGAATGGCGGAAGCTGAAGCTCCAGAACGTGGACGCGTTCGTCATCACGGGGTGGACGCCGCCGCAGGGGACGCGCGCGCGATTCGGCGCCCTCATCCTCGGACGCTACGACGCGCCGCCGGACGGATCGAGCGAGCCGGTGCTCCACTACGCGGGCGATGTCGGCACGGGCTTCTCGCACGACGAGATCGAGCGCGTCTGGACGATGCTCGTGCCCGCCGAGACGCGGACGAGCCCGTTTGCGACGCCCCCGAAGAAGGCCGGCGCGGCACACTGGGTGACGCCGTCCCTCGTCGCGCAGATCCGCTTCACGGAGATGACGGACGAGGGCCGCCTGCGGCACCCGGCCTACCTGGGCCTGCGGGACGATCGCACTGCGGAGGATCTGCGGCAGGAGGCGGGCGGTGGCGGTACCGGTGACGCCCGGGTCAGCGCCGCGACAACGAAGAGGCTCTCGATGAAGAAGAAGACGGCTGCCCCACGCCGAGCCACGCCGTCCCCCCGGTCACGCGGGGGTAGCGGTGCAGGCGGAGGCGGGAACGGCGAGGGCTTCTCCCCCGCCCACGCGTCGATCGTCGAGCAACTCGACGCGCTCGAGGAGTCGCGCAAGGACGGACGCCTCACGCTCCCGGACAGCGACACGCTGGACGTCACCAACCTGCACAAGGTCTTCTGGCCGGACGGGCGGCGGACGAAGGGCGACCTCCTCCGCTACTACGCGCAGGTCGCGCCGCTGCTCCTCCCGGTCCTCGACAACCGGCCGCTCGTGATGAAACGCCTGCCGAACGGCGTGGACGGCAAGGCGTTCTACCAGCACCGTGCGCCCGAGCCCGTACCGGCGGGCATCCGCACCGAGACGCTGCCGGATGACGACGTGCCGGCGCGGCTGGTGGGCGGGTCCCTCAAGACGCTGCTGTACATGGCGCAGCTCGCGTCCATCTCCATGGACCCGTGGTTCTCCACGATGGACGCACTCGATACGGCCGATCAGGTGGCCATCGATCTCGATCCGCAGCCGGGCGCGACCTTCACCGAGATCCTCGCCGTGGCGCGCGCGGTCCACGAGGTGCTCGAGAAGGTCCACGTCCGCGGCTACCCGAAGACCTCCGGCTCCGAGGGCCTGCACATCTACATCCCGCTGCCGCCGGGCACGCCCTACACGTCGGGCATGCTCTTCTGCCAGATCGTCGCGACGATGGTCGCCACGCGGTACCCGAAGCTGGCCACGGTGGAGCGCGCGGTCAGCCGGCGCCGGGACGGCACCATCTACGTCGACTACCTGCAGAACATCCGCGGCAAGACGCTGGCCTGCGCCTACAGCGCCCGCGGCAGCGGATTTGCCGGCGTCTCCACGCCGCTCACGTGGCCCGAGGTCTACGAGGCCCCCGCGCCGCAGGACTTCACGCTGGCCACCATCATGGACCGCCTCGCGTCCGTCGGCGATCTCTGGCGCGCCCTCCGCGAAGACCCCGGCGCGGATCTCCTCGGCGCCATCGAGCAGTTGAGGCCCTGACCCTTCGACTCCGGCCCAGGCATCCCCTCCGCTCACGCCGAAGGCCCTTCGGCGCAGAATCAGAACACCAGGCGCAGCTCTCCGATGACTTGCCGCTTGAGGATGTCGCCGAAGATGTGCGACTGGATGTCCTCGTTGAACAGGTTGATGGCCTTCACGGTCGTGATGAGCTGCCCGTTCATCCACTTGAGGCCGAAGGCGCCGTTCACCTGCGTGTACGCATCCGTGGGGCCATGGAAGCGCGCATCGAGCACGTCCTGCCAGAACGCCGCGTCCACCCAGCTGAGGGACGCGTTGGCGAGATAGCGGCCCTGGTTGAGGTTGAAGCCGAGGTTGAACCGGTTCGTCGGCGGGAGGTTGACCTCGGAGATGTCGAAGTCCGGATCGGGCGTGGCCTGATACGAGTAGTTGGCGAAGACGTTGAGGGCCTGGCTCACCGCGCCGTCGATGCCCAGCTCGATGCCCTTGTTCACCACCGTGCCGAGGTTCTGGTAGCTGAAGGCGGACGGCAGGCCGCCCGTGGTGCAGGGCTCGGTCAGCCCCGCGCACGCGGGCGGGATCACTTCCAGCACGCCAAGGGCCGTCGCCGGCGGGAGCGGCTGCAGCGCCTGCGTCCAGCCGGGTGGCGGGCTGAGGGCCCGGTAGCGGCCCGTCTGCGTGAAGAAGATCTCGTCCGTGTTCCGCGTCCAGTACACCGCGGCCGAGACGGTGGCGCGGTTGTTGATGACGCCCGTGTAGGCCAGCTCCACCGCGTTCGTGCTCTCCTCCACGAGATCCGGGTTGCCCTCGGCGCCGACCGGGAAGTTGAACGTGCGCCCGGCAAAGAGCGGGTTGATCTGGCCGAGGTCCACCTGGTTGACGATGGCCGTCTGCAGGTAGTTGTTGATGAGCGACGGCGCGCGGAAGGCCCGGTTGTACGACAGCCGGATCGCGTGGTCCGGCAAGGGCTTCACGATGAGCGCGGTGCGCGGCGAGAACACCGGATCGTCGATGTTGGCGAACTTGTCCACGCGGGCGCCGATGTTCCAGCGGAGGTACTCGTTGATGAAGATCTCATCCTGCACGTAGCCGCCGACCTCCGTCCGGCTGTTCCCGAGCGGGGCGATCGAGAGGTCGAAGTTGTTCCGCCGCAGGTTGCCGCCATAGGTCAGCACCTGCCGCGTGCCGATGGTCCGCATGTGGCCGATCTCGGCGTCGTAGGTCTGCGTCTGGAAGGAGAACGGGATGGGCCGTCCGTCGGCGCCGATGGCCAGGAGCCCGTTGGCGTCGCCGTCCAGGATGTTCGTGAAGAAGTTGAACTTGAGCGCGCCGCGCGTATACCGCATCGTCGCGTAGCCGAGGCCCACGCCCGTCATGTCGAACGGTCCGATACCGGTGTGGATGATGCCGTCGGTGCCCGAGTAGCCGGCCTCCAGGACGAGGTTGTAGCGGCCGTCCGGCTGATCGTAGTCCACGCGCCCGGTGAACTTCGGCTGCGAGGTCCCCTGGTTGGAGAACGCGGGATACTCGGTCCCCGTCCCGTTGGGGATGGTGCCCACCGGCCGGGCGAACGCGTCGGAACTGAAGTAGCCCGCGGAGAGCTTGTAGGCCCACCGATCGTTCAGGGCCCGCGCGTGCGTCACGTTGACCGAGTAGAGCGCGCCGCCGTCCAGGTCCTGTCCCCCCTCGGGACGGCGATTGAAGCCGCCGAACGTCATCGTCAGGTTGTTGCTGTCCAGCTCGCGCGGCGTCTTGGAGATGAAGTTGATGACGCCGTTCAGCGCGTTCGCGCCCCAGACCGCCGAGGCCGGACCGCGGATCACCTCCACCTGCCGGAGCTCGAAGGCATTGGCCGGCACGAGGTCCCACGCGATGAAGCCGAAGAAGTCCAGGTACAGGCTCCGGCCGTCGAGCAGGGCGAGCTGGTTGGTGGAGAGCGTGGACGTGGCGCCGCGCATGGTGATGTTGTAGTCGCGCGCCGAGGTCTGGCTGATGTTCATCCCCGGCACCTCGCGCAGCAGCTCGGCGTAGCTGTTGATCGGCGAACTCTGGATGACGTCCGCGCTGATCACGGAGACGGTGGCGGGCGCGTTGACGAGCTGCTGCTCCACCTTGGACGCGGTGACGACGACCTGCTCCTCGTAGACAGGCGGCTGTTCGTCGGGGGGCGGTTGTTCGGGCTTCTGGTCTTCGGGTTTCTGGTCGCCGGAACCGGCTTGGGGGAGCGGCTGATCGAGAGCGGCCGGCCCGCTCCATGCGGGGACGGCGGCAGACACCAGCAAGGCACAGGCAACAGCGACCGCAGAGCGACACGCGTTCATGAGGCCTCCAGGGCGGCTCAAGTGGAGCCGCGCGCGTGCGGCCCCTGCCGTATCGTCATTGTAAGCCGGGCGTGAAGGCCGGATTCCGCCCTACAGGGTCTCGGCCCACTGTTCGAGCTTGCGCGCGTCGGCATCGAACTTGCGGATGCCGTCGCCGAGCTTGTCCACCGCCATCGCGTCCTGGTTGTGCAGCCAGCGGAAGCCCTTCTCGTCGAGGGTGATCTTCTCCTCGCCGCTCGCCTGCGCGGCTGCCGGCGTCAGGGCCGGTGTCAGCTCGCCGTCGGTCGCGGCCAGCGTCTCCAGCAGGTCGGGACTGATGGTCAGCAGATCGCAGCCGGCCAGCCGCACAATCTGCTCCACCTTCCGGAAGCTGGCGCCCATCACTTCCGTCCGGTACCCGTGCTTCTTGAAGTAGTGGTAGATGCGCGTGACGGAGGCCACGCCGGGATCCTCGTCCACCGGGATCTCCGCGCCGCGGTCCTTGCGGTACCAGTCGTAGATGCGGCCGACGAACGGCGAGATCAGCGTCACGCCGGCCTCCGCGCACGCCACGGCCTGCGCGAAGCTGAACAGCAGCGTCAGGTTGCAGTGAATCCCCTCGCGCTCGAGGACCTCCGCCGCCTTGATGCCCTCCCACGTGCTGCCGACCTTGATCAGCACGCGCGCCCGGTCGATGCCGTGCTGTTCGTAGAGCGCGATGATCTCGCGCGCCTTGTCCATCGAGCCCGCGGTGTCGAAGCTCAGGCGTGCATCGACTTCCGTGGACACGCGGCCGGGGATGATCTGCAGGATCTCGCAGCCGAAGTTGACGGCCAGCCGATCCATGAACGCGCTCGTCCGCGCCCGTCCCGTCAGCCCCAGGCCGTCCGCATCCCGGCGGGCATCTTCCACGAGCTCCCGGTACTTCGGGTCCTGCGCGGCCTTCAGCAGCAGGGACGGGTTCGTCGTCGCATCCTGCGGCCGGTGCTGCCGGATGGCCTCGATATCGCCGGTATCCGCGACGACGACGGTGTGGCGCTTGAGGGAGTCGAGGAGGGACATGACCATCGAGCATATCAAGATCTTCCGCGGCCTTCGGCTATGCTCGATTCATGCGGGTCCTGGTCATCGATGTCGGCGGCACCAATGTCAAGCTGATGCGGTCGGGCGAGGCGGCCCGCCGGACGTTTCCCTCGGGCGACGCCTTCGGGCCCGATGCGCTGGTCGCCGGCGTCCGGGCCCACACGGCCGACTGGCCGTTCGACGTGGTCGCGGTCGGCTTTCCGGCGCCGGTCCTCCGCGGCGTGGTCGCCCAGGAGCCCTGGAATCTCGGCACGGGCTGGAAGGGCTTCGACTTCGAGGCGGCGTTCGGCGTGCCCGTCCGGGTCATCAACGACGCCGCGATGCAGGCGCTCGGCAGCTACGAGGGCGGCCGCATGCTCTTTCTCGGCCTCGGGTCCGGCCTCGGCACGGCCCTGGTGGACGATGGACGGCTGGTGGGGCTGGAACTGGCGCACCTGCCCTTCCGGAACGAGACGTTCGAGGACGTGTGCGGGCAGCGCGGCCTCCTGGCCCTCGGCGAGGATGCCTGGCGCGAGGCCGTGCTCGAGGCGTCGGAACTGCTCCGCGCCGCCGTCGCCGCCGAATATGTCGTCCTGGGCGGCGGCAACGTCCGGCTGATGAAGGACCTGCCACCCACCTTCCGGCGCGGCCACAACGATCGCGCGTTCGAGGGCGGCTTCCGCGTGTGGGCGGACGGCCCCGGCGTCCCGCCCGCCTGGCGGCGGCTGAGCGCGCACGCCGCCGTCTGGCGCGAGTCCCTCGCGGCCGACGCGGCCGACATTGCGCCCGTGACGGCGGAAGCGGCGGACACGCCAGAGGCCCTCGTGACGGACCTCGCGCTCTCCTCCCTCTTCGCCGACGCGACGCGCGCCGCGCGCTTCACGCTCACGCTCGACGACCTCGTCGTGGACTACTCCAAGACGCACGTGAACGACGAGACGATGGCGCTGCTGCGGGAACTGGCGCGGGCGACGGGCGTGGAGGCGCTGCGGGATCGGATGTTCGCCGGCGAACCGATCAACGTGACCGAGGGGCGCGCGGTCCTGCACGTGGCCCTCCGGAACCGATCCGGCCGCCCGATGCGCGTGGATGGCCGCGACGTGATGCCGGACGTCGACGCCGCGCTCGCGCACATGGAGCGCTTCGCGGAGGCGGTCCGGAGCGGGCGTTGGACCGGCTACACCGGCCGGCCCATCACGGACGTCGTGAACATCGGGATTGGCGGGTCGGACCTGGGCCCGGCGATGGCCACCGCGGCGCTCGCGCCGTACGGGCGCGAGGGCCCGCGGATGCACTTCGTCTCGAACGTGGACGGCACCAGCATCGGCGAGACCCTGCGCACGCTCGACCCCGCCACGACGCTCGTCATCGTCGCGTCCAAGACGTTCACGACACAGGAGACGATGACCAACGCGCGGACGGCGCGCGCGTGGTTCCTGGAGACGGCGCGAGACGAGGCGCACATCGCGCGGCACTTCGTCGCCGTCTCCACCAACGGGACGGAGGTCTCGCGCTTCGGCATCGCGCCCGAGCAGATGTTCGTCTTCTGGGACTGGGTGGGCGGGCGCTACTCCGTGTGGTCCTCGATCGGGCTGCCGGTAGCGCTGGCCGTCGGCTTCCGCCACTTCGAGGCGATGCTGGACGGCGCATTCGCGATGGACGAGCACTTCCGGACGGCGCCGATCGAGCGGAACATCCCGATCACGCTCGGGCTCGTCGGCGCGTGGTACACGAGCCTCCTCGGCGCGGACAGCCATGCCGTGCTGCCGTACGAGCAGTACCTGCACCGGCTGCCGGCGTACCTGCAGCAGCTCGACATGGAGAGCAACGGCAAGCGGGTCGACCGCGAGGGCCATCCCGTGGCCGTGCCCACCGGGCCCATCGTGTGGGGCGAGCCGGGCACCAACGGGCAGCACGCGTTCTACCAGTTGCTCCACCAGGGGACGCGCCTCGTCTCCACGGACTTCCTGGTCGGGCGGGAGTCGCCGTACCCAATCGGCGACCATCACCGGCTGCTCCTCGCCAACTGCTTCGCGCAGACGGAGGCGCTGATGCGGGGGAAGACGGAGGCCGAGGTCCGCGAGGAGCTGGCCGCGCAGGGGCTGGAGGGCGAGGCGCTCGAGCGTCTGGTCCCGCACAAGGTCTTCCCGGGCAACCGGCCGTCGACGACGATCGTCTACCGGGTGCTGGACCCGCGGACGCTGGGGATGATCCTCGCGATGTACGAGCACAAGGTGTTCACGATGGGGGCGCTCTGGAACGTCAACTCGTTCGACCAGTGGGGCGTCGAGCTCGGCAAGCAGCTCGCGGCGCGGATTGACGCGGAGCTGAAGGGCGAGACCCGGCCCGGCGCGCACGACGCGTCGACGAATCAATTGATCAGCCTGGTCAAAGGGCAGTAGACTGGGGAACTCACGCGCCCGTAGCTCAGCTGGATAGAGCGTTGGCCTCCGGAGCCAAAGGCCGCAGGTTCGAATCCTGCCGGGCGCACCATCCTTCGCTCGCCCCGTGGGCGAGCTTCGGATGGTAAGCCGCGCAGCCTGGCCGGCGGGCTTCCGCTGCCGCCAGCGCCCTCACGGCACGATCACGTCCTCGTATCCAACGCGGATCACTCGCAACACGGCGCAGATGCCTGACGTCCGCGACTGCGCCGAACGGCACATCGACGGCCTCTGACTCATCGACCGGGCTCCAGCCGCCGTGTCAGGGACGCCGCCTCTTCCCGCGTCGCCGGGTGCTGCCGCGCGGACCCCAGCGCGGCAAGGGCGCGAGACGGCTGCTCGGCGCGGACCCAGGCGTCGGCGGCCTGCAGGGACGCCTCGCCAGCGCAAGCCAGACGGCCGCGGACGGAGCCCCTCCGTCGATCCGCTCGTACACGCCGTCGCCGCGCCGTACACCAGCAGCGGATCGCCGCCCAGCGCCTCGGACGCCGCCGCTCGCCTGCAGCCGTCGTTCCGGCGCAGTGTGCCATGCGCCGCATGAGCGTGTCACGCGGGCGCGCTGCAGCAGCACGGCGCACGGCCGTTGCACGTCGGGCCCGGCGACCGGTGTAACCGGTGTAGTAGTGTAGAAGGGTGCGCGTCCACCGGGGCGCGACATCAGGGCCGCTCCGCATATCAGCAGCGGCCGTTCGCCTGACCCCGAATGAGCGCCGCCTTCTCCCCCATCGACGCGATCACCCCGTCCGACCGGCCCCAGCCGCCGCTCGAACGCCGCACGCACCCGTCCGGCTTCCGCTAGACCCGTCTTCGCCGCGCGCGTACCGGCTGCGGCTGCCCGCCTTCCCAACGGAGGTGGTGCGAGCTGCCGCGGCCGCCCGCTTCAACCGGTCCGTCCGTCGCCACCCCCACGCGGCATGCCCGCGCGGCCGCGTACGTCCGGCGGGCCACGCCTTGACGCTTCTCCTGGAGGACACCGCGATGCTGCAGTCACTGTTCGAACAATCCTCGGCCCTCGTCGGCAACTACCTGCCGAGCATTCTCGGCGCGCTCCTCATCCTCATCGCCGGCTGGATCATCGCCCTCGTGGCGGCCGCCGTCGTCCGCGGCATTCTCCACCGCACGACGATCGAGAACCGCATGGCGGCGTGGACGTTCGGCGAACGCGCCGCGAAGATGCCCATCGAGCAATACGCCGGTACGGCCACGTTCTGGCTGGTCATGCTCTTCGTCCTGGTCGCGTTCTTCGACGCGCTCCGGCTCACCGTCGTCACGCAGCCGCTGAACGCGCTCCTGCAGCAGTTGAGCGTCTTCGCGCCGCGGCTCCTCGGGGCGTTCCTGCTCCTCGTGGCCGCCGCCGTCGTCGCGGCGCTCCTCCGCCGGCTGGTCGGCACGGGCCTCGTCACGGCGCGGGCGGACGAACGGCTCGGCACCGTGGAGGGACACCCCGTGGCGTCCTCGCTCAAGGAGGTCGTCTACTGGACCGTGTGGCTGCTGTTCCTGCCCATGATCCTGAGCACGCTCGGCCTGACGGGCCTGCTGGAACCGGTCCAGGCCCTGCTGAACAAGGCCCTGGCCTTCCTGCCGAATGTGCTCGCGGCCGGCGTGGCCCTGGTGGTCGGGTGGTTCATCGCGCACCTCGTGCGGCGGATCGTGACCAACCTGCTGGCGGCCGCCGGCGCGGACCGGGCGGGCGAGCAGACCGGCCTCTCGCGCGCGATCGGCCAGGCCTCCATCTCCGGCGCGGTCGGCACCATCGTCTACGTGCTCATCCTGATCCCCGTCGTCATCGCGGCGCTGAACGCACTGCAGCTCGACGCCGTGACCGCACCGGCCAGTGCCATGCTCAACACGCTCCTCGCGGCCATCCCGGCCATCTTCGCCGCGGCCATCGTGCTGGTGCTGTCCTACATGGCGGGCCGCTTCGTCGCGGACCTTGTCGCACGCGCGCTGGCGGCCATGGGCTTCGACCGGGCCCTCGCCACCATCGGGTTCACCTCCCGCACCGCGGTGCCGCCGGCAGATGCCATCATGGGCCCGGCCCGGCGCGCGCCGTCGACGATCGTCGGACAGATCGTGCTCGTCGGCATCCTGCTCTTCGCCGCGATCGAGGCGGCGGGCCTGCTCGGCTTCACCGAGCTGCAGGCGCTGCTCTCCTCGTTCCTGGTCCTCGCCGGACACGTCATCCTCGGCCTGGTGGTGTTCGGCATCGGCCTCTACCTGGCAGACCTCGCCGCACGCGCGATCCGGTCGAGCGGCGCGGCCAACGCCACCCTCCTGGCCAGTGCGGCGCGGGTGGCCATCATCGTCCTGACGGGCGCGATGGCCCTGCGGCAGATGGGCCTGGCCAACGAGATCATCAACATGGCGTTCGGCCTCGTGGTGGGCGCCATCGCGGTGGCTGTGGCCATCGCGTTCGGTCTCGGATCGCGGGAGGCCGCCGGCCGGCAGGTCGAGGAATGGGTCAGGACCTACCGCACCGGACGGCGCGATCTACCGTAATCCGGCCGTCATGTCCGGGCAGAGGGCGGCGCGCGCCGCCTTCCTGCCCGGACGCTCCACACACGGGCCCGCGGTAAGCACGAGGCGGGCGGGCGGCGTAACATACGCATGCAGGCGATCCTCGGACCGTTCACGTCCACGATCCACGCGCTGTTGCGGATCGTGGCAGGCTTCCTCTTCTTCCAGCACGGTCTGCCCAAGCTGTTCGGCGGCTTCGGCCGCGATGCCCCGGCTGAGCTCATGTCGCAGATGGGGCTCGCCGGACTCATCGAGGTCATCGGCGGCGCGATGATTGCCCTGGGCCTCTTCGCGAGCCCGGTGGCGTTCATCGCCTCGGGCGAAATGGCCGTGGCCTACTTCCAGGCCCACCTGCCCCGCGGCTTCTGGCCCATCGCCAACGGCGGCGAGCTGGCGGCGCTCTACTGCTTCGTCTTCCTCTACTTCGCGGCGACCGGCGCCGGCAAGTGGAGCATCGACGCGGCACGCAAGTAGCGGCACCCGGCCGGCCCCGTCACGCGCGCCACGCCGTCACGCGCGATCCGCGCGCGCGCCAGCGATCACCTCGATCGAGACGGACTTGATCAGCGCGTAGAGCGCGAGGCCCGGCGCCACGCCCAGGGAGGCCACGGCATCGCGCGTGATCTCCGCCAGGAGCGACGTGCCGCCGACGGCGATCTGCACGATGACGTGAGGCACGCCCGCGTCGGTGTGTACGGCCGTGACCGTGCCGGGCAGCGTGTTGTGGAGGCTCAGCCCCTCGGGCGCGCGCGTCGCCAGGATGACGTCGCTCGCGGGGATGCGCACCCGCACCGTGCTGCCAACGGGCGCGGCCACCTCCGACGCGAGGAGCGTCCCGCCGTCGAACGCCAGTTCCGCCAGGCCGCGCGCGGGGTGGCCGTCGACGACGCGGGCCTCGAAGATGCTGCCCAGGCCCACGGCCTCACGCAGCCACGTGAGATCCGGACGGCTCATCAGCCGACCGAGCGCACCGCCTGCCACCGCGCGCCCGCGCTCCACGATCAGCAGGTGCGTCGCCAGCCGCACCACATCGTCGAAGTCGTGCGTGACGAGGATCAGCGGGATCGCCAGCGCCCGCCTGAGCTCGTCGATCTCGTTCTGCAGGTGGCGCCGCACGGCGCGATCGACGGCGGCAAACGGTTCGTCGAGGAGCAGCACGGACGGCTCGCGCGCCAGAGCCCGCGCCACAGCCACGCGCTGGCGCTCGCCCCCGGAGAGCGCGCGCGGACGCCGATCGAGATGGTCGGACAGGTGGACGAGGCCCAGCAGGTGCTCGGCCCGCCGGCGCCGCTCGGAGCGGGGCACGTGCCCGAGGGCCGTCATCACGTTGCCGAGCGCGGTGAGGTGCGGGAAGAGCGCGTACTCCTGGAACACGTAGCCCACCGCGCGGCGATGGGGCGGCTCGAAGATGCCGGCGCCCGTGTCCGTCCACGTCTCCGCGCCGGAGCGGACGACGCCCTGCACCGGCCGATGCAGTCCGGCAATCGACCGCAGGATGGTCGTCTTGCCGCTGCCCGAGGGACCGAAGATCGCGAGGACGTCGCCCGCCTCGCAGGAGAAGTCGACGTCGAGCGGAATCGGCGCCGCCTGGTGCAGGCCGACGGCGAGGCGGCGATCAGCCACGGCGCGGACCGATCCGCCGCGACAGCGTCGTGGTCACCATCAGGGTCGCGACGGCGATGACGAGCAGCGTGGCCGCCATCACGCCGGCCGCGCGATCGTCGAACGCGTTCATCCGGTCGTAGATGGCCACGCTCAGCGTCCGCGTCTCGCCCGGCAGGTTGCCGCCCACCATCAGGACGACGCCGAACTCGCCGAGCGTGTGGGCAAAGGTCAGGACCGCCGCGGTCAGGATGCCGGGCCACGCGAGCGGCATGTCGATCCGCAGGAAGCGCCGCCACGGCGCCATGCCGCAGCAGGCCGCCGCGTCACGCACGTCGGGCGGGATGGCCTCGAAGCCGCGCTGGATGGGCTGGACGGAGAACGGGATGTTGGCGATGACCGACGCGAGCAGGAGCCCCTCGAAGGAGAACGCCAGGGACTGCCCCGTGAGGGACTGGAACCACGCCCCGAACGGCGCGCGCGTGCTGAAGACCGTCAACAGGTAGAAGCCGAGCACGGTCGGCGGCAGCACGAGCGGCACCGTCACCAGCGCCTCGACGAGGACCTTGCCGCGAAACTCGCGCACGGCCAGTTGATGCCCGATCCAGACGGCCAGCGGGAGCAGCACGACGAGCGTGGCGACGCCCAGCCGGAGCGAGACGCCGAGGGCGGTCCAGTCCATCGACCGCTATTCTGGCACTTCGAAGCCGAATCGCTGGAAGATGGCGCGGGCCTCCGCGCCCTGCAGGTAGTCGTAGAATCGCTCCGCCACCGCGCCCGCCCTGTTCAGCAGCACCATCCGCTGCCTCAGCGGCGGATGATCGGACTCGGGCAGCAGGGCGAACGTGCCGCCCTCGGCAAAGCCGGGACCGCGCACCAGGGAGAAGGCCACGAGCCCGCCGACAGCATTGCCCGTCGTGGCGAACTGCGCGGCCTGGGCGATGGTATCGCCGAGGACGAGGTGCGGCCGCAGGCGATCCCAGAGCCCGTGACGGCGCAGCGCGGCCTCGGCCGCCCGTCCGTACGGCGCCACGTCCGGGTTCGCGATCGCGAACCGGCTCACCTGCCCCGCATCGAGTAACTGCCGGAGCCCGGCCAACTGCGCGTCCGGAATCAACGGTGATCCCCGGGGCGCGAACAGCACCAGGCGTCCGACCGCGTACACGACGCCCGCATCGCGCGTCAGGCCGGCCGCGGCCACGCGCTCGGCAAACGCCTCGTCGGCGGCCAGGAAGATCTCGAAGGGCGCGCCTTCCTGAATCTGCCGCGCCAGCGTGCCCGATGCGCCCAGGACGATGTCGACACGCTCACCGCTGTCACGCGCAAAGCGCTCCGCGATCTCCGGCAGGGCAAAGTTGAGGCTCGATGCGGCGGCCACGCGGGGCACACGCTGCGCCGACAGGCCGGGGCCGCAGAACGCCGCCAGCAGGACGGCCACCACGCCGCAGCCGACGACGGACCGCAGCCAGCGTGCGCGGGACGAGGAACGCTGCATGAGGCTACCGATCCGCAGCCGTCCGCGGCGGGCGCGGCTCCTGCAGATCGGCACGGAGCGTCAGGAGGAACGCCTGGATGCGCGGCACCAGCACGGGATCGAAGCCCTGCGCCCAGGGCTCCGCCGCGCCGATTGTGAACGGGCTGCCCTCGGGAAGGCCCCCGGTACGATGCGCATCGATCACCGATCGAAGGCCGCCGAACCCGCCGCCGTGGCCATAGGGCATGGTGAAGGGTACACCGCGCAGGCCCGGCGTCAGGAAGGCGCCGTGCGACGACGGGTGGTCCCCGACCGCCTCGGGCTCGCGCGGCCGATCGCTGAAGGGCCCGGCTGATCCGAACTCGTGCGTCCGGCGGAACGCCGTCCCCCCGGATCGCCCGGCGTCCGCCGCCCGGTCCGGACGTCCCGTGGGGAACCGCAGGTTGTGATACGCGCCATCCGACAGGCGCGGCCCGTAGTGGCACTGCGCGCACCCGGCCTGGAGGAACGCCTGCAGCCCGTCCTTCTGCTCGTCGGTGAGCGCGTTCGCCTCCCCGCCCGCGTAACGGTCCAGCGCATTCGGCACGAGGGCAAGCTGACGCTCGAAGGCGCTGATGGCCTTGGCGATGTTGGCCAGCACCTGAGACACGGACGCCTGATCGGCGGCGGACATCTCCGCCCACGCCGGCGTGCCGGGCATCCCCTCCGCCGGGAATCGACCGCTCTCCTCGAGCGGCGGCATGGGCCCGAACAGCGCCTCGTACTCCGCGCGATGGTGCGCGTGGATCGCGTGCGCCACGAAGAGACGCGAGGATCCAATCTCCGTCGGATCCTCGAAGGGCATCACGGCCTGCGCCCACAAGGTGTCCGCGCGCCCGTCCCAGAGGAACGAGGACGCGTGTGCCGCGGCGAGAATCGTGGGCACGTTGCGCGTGCCGGGACCGGCGCCCTCCGACGCCACGTCCTTGCCGTTGGTGAACAGCAGGTCCGGCGAGTGGCAGCTTGCGCACGCGCGGTTCCGCGGCGAGAGGCGCGTGTCGAAGAACAGCGTGTCGCCGAAGGCCGCGGCCGCGGGATCGTCCGCCACGCGGTTCGTCGGGTCCGGCGGCGGCGACGCGGGCAGGCGCATCGCCTGAATCAGCGCCCACTGATCGGGCGTGAAGCGCCCGTCGTGTCGGCGGACCTGAAGGTCCGCCCTGCGGGGCCTGGGAGATGCCGGGCGTGCACGCCGGTCCGCATCTCCATCTGCCGATCCGCCCAGCGCGGCCATGACGGCGTCCGGATCCGGGTTGGTCAAGGCGGCGCGGATGGCGGCCGTGCGCGTGTCGATGACGATCAGCCACGGGAGCGGTGCAAAGCCGTCGACGAGCGAACGCAGCTCGCCGTGGGACCCGAGGACTGTCGTCGCACCCGCCGGCAGGCGGCCCTGCCATCGCGACAGCGCCGCCGCGTCCGGCGGGTTGTTCTCCCGATCCGCGACCAGGACGTCCACGACGCGCACATCCGCTCCGGTCTCGCGCGCGAGGTCGCCGGTCCACGAGGCGTGCCACTGGCACGTGCCGCACCACTCGGCCTGGACGCGCAGCAGGAGGCGCGGCGCGGACGTCTCCGCCGCGAGCGCGGCCAGCGACCGCGTGCGGCCATCGGCGTGCGCGAACACGGCGTCGGGCAGGCGTTCGGCCTGACGGCCCACGGCGCCCGCGGCGGACAGCGCCGCGGCCACGCCACACGCGATCGCCAGGGCGACGCTGCGCATCAGGGCACCGTGACGATCCGGACGAAGCACTGTGACGGGATGCCGCCGTTGGCGATGAACAGCCGGCGGCCGGCCGGGTCGTAGGCCACGCCGCTCGGACGTGACACGTCCGGGTCGGATGCGACCACCTTCACCGTGCCGTCGGGGAAGACCTGGCGCACGGAGAGGGCCTCCGTGGATCCGGGCGCTCCCTGGAACTGCCCGGTGAACAGCGACCCATCCGGGCCGAGCGCCAGTTGGTCCGGACGCGGAAGCGTGGCGAAGACCGTGCGCTGTCCCACCGGCGGCACGGGCCCGCGGGCCGGGATGGCGTAGATGGTGTCCGCGATCTGATCCGACACGTAGAGCGTGTCGCCCGACGCGACCACGCCCACGATCTTCACGAAGCCGGACGCGTAGTCCGTCTCGCCCTTCGTCAGGTCCACGCGCGTGAGCGTGCTGGCAAGGCCGCCGCCGGGCGCGGACCCGAAGTAGCTGCCGAAGAGCTGTCCGTCGGCGGTCACGGCCAGGCCCAGCCGCCGGTGCCCGGGATCGACGTTCGGCACCTCGGTCCCGCGACCCGTCGCCGGGTCCACCGTGACGATGCCGCTGGACGGCCCCGTGCCTCCGCTGCCGCCGCCGGGGCGGCCGAAGCGCATGACGACGAGCCGGCCGTCAGCGAGGCGCACAATCTGGCCCACGGACGCCGCGCGCTCCGACCCGGACGAGTCCGGCGTCGTCGCCACCTTGCGGAGGCCATCCGCATCCGTCCAGGACCAGACCTGATTGTTCTCGTTGTCCGCGATGAACAGCGTGGACGCCGCGCTGTCCCACCACAGGGATGCGGGCTCTCCCTCCACAAAGGGAATGACGTCGGCCGCTGTCGCGACAGCCGTCTGTGCCTGACCTCCCGCCGTCCACAGCAGGGTCGCCGCCGACAGAACCGCTACAAACCGTCCCATCACATCGTCTCCTCTGTGGTCTCCGACTGATTCCTCAGTCCGCGTACGCAGGTGGCCTCTCGACCGGACGCGCCGCCGCGCCGCGGCAGGCCGGATCCCCCGCCGGTAACAAGGCTACCGCCCGATCCCGACCCGTGCGCTCACGAACAGGACCCGCCCGGGCTGCGGGTACCCGTCGGCCAGCACGTACATGCGGTCGAACAGGTTCCGGACGCCGGCCTCGGCGGAGAGCGACCGGGCCACCTGCCACGAGCCTTTCAGGTCCACGGTCGCATAGGAGCCCAGGTCCAGCGGCGAGCCGGCGTCGTTCTGGATCTTCCGGCTCGACTCGACGACCAGTGCCGCCGCGACCTGCAGCTTCTCCACCGGCGCCACCGCCGCGGTCGCCAGGAATTTGTGGGCCGGCGTGTTGAGGAGCGGCACGGCCGGCGTGCTCTTCGACTCGCGGTGCAGGTAGTTGTAGCTCAGGCTCGTCTCGAGCTGCGACGTCCAGCGCCCGCGCAGGTCCAGGTCGAACCCGCTGTGCGCGACGTTGCCAACGTTCTGCAACTGGAACAGGTTCGGCTGCAGGAAGACCTGCTGCACGAGGCCGTCCACGTCGATGTAGAACGCGGTCACGCTCGCGGACGTGCGCGCGCCGAGCCGGTGCTCGTACCCGGCCTCGACGCTCGTGGCGTGCTCGGCCTCGAGCGAGGGGTTCGGCACGGCCTGGCCCATGCGATAGGAGTACCGATCCTTGATCGACGGCAGCCGCGTCTTCCGCGACACGCCGGCGTGCAGGCGCCCGCCGTTCTCGAGGCCGTAGTACACCATCGCCTGCGGGTTGACGCCGGTGGCGCTCGCCGTCGGGAAGTCCGAGATGACGCCGTTCTGGTAGTCCTGCGCCTGCACGGCGTCCTGGTTGTCCACCGAGAGGCCGGCCACAATCGTCAGGTTCGATCGCAGGGCGGAGGTCAGCTCCATGCCGCCCGACAGCAGCCGGTCCTCCACGCGGCGCTGCGGCTCGCCGTCATTCGCCTCGCGGTGAATGTCGCTCTTGACGTGTCCGACCGCGCGGAGCGTGAGCGTGTCGGTCAGCCGTCCGCCGGCTTCGAGCGTGCCGCCCACCGTGTAGTCGTCATAACGGCTGCGGAACGAGGACGGCCGCGTCTGCGCGGTGTAGGTCTCATCGTCGTACGCATAGAGGGAGTTCTTGAACGTGTCGTAGTAGGCGCGTGCCTTGACCCATGCGCGCTGCCCGAGCTGGAAGTTGGCCAGGCCGTACACGCTGTCCTTGTCCCAGTACGGCCACTGCCAGAACCGGGGCCGCACGGCGGGATCCGCGCCGGCGTACACCGGATTGCCCTTCTGCCCGTTCTGGCTGACGACGCGGAGGACGTACTCGCTGCCGCGGGCCGAGACGTGCCCCAGCGATGCGTTGAGCTTGTAGTCCTCGGCGGCCGCGTTCAGGCGATCGCCGGCCGGCTGGCCCGGTGTGGGCGTGTAGCCGCCGGGCAGCGGGAACGTGTCGCGCCGCAGGAGGCTGGCGCCGCCGCTCACGTACCAGCCATTGCGCTGCGACCCGGCCTGCGCGGAGCCGTCCCACGTGTCGCCGCTGCCGAACGAGAGGCTGCCGATGGCCTGGAACGGCGCGCTGGGCCGGCGCGACACCACGTTGATGGCGCCCCCGAGCGTGTTCGGGCCGTACAGGTTTGACGTCAGCCCGCGGGACACGCGCACCTCGCCGACGTCGGCCGTGAGGAAGCGGGCCAGGTCCACGTAGCCGTCGTAGGGGACGTACACCGGGATGCCGTCCACGTAGAGCGGCGTCTGGCGGAGGTCGAACCCGCGCAGGTAGATCGTGTCTTCGTTGCGCGGCCCGACCTTGGAGGCGGTGATGCCGGGCGCCAGGGTGAAGAGGTTGGCGAAGCTCGGGCGATCGAACAGGCGCGCGTCGGCCTCGCCGATCACCGTCACGCCGGGAGGCGGCGCGTCCCCCGTGACCGTGACGTCCACGCGGCCCAGGCGCAGGACGCCGTCGGCGTCCGGTACCGGCGCCTGGGAGTCCTCCGCCGGAGGCTGCGGGACCGCTGCCGTCGACTGCGCCGCGGCGGGCACGCCGCTCGCAGCCGCGAACCATCCGAGCCACACTCCTGTGAGCACTATCCGTCGCACGCTGACCTCCACTTGCACGTTGTGTGTTTGACCGGGCTACTGGACGCCGACGGATCGCGCTTCGCCGGTGCGGGCCGTCCGGCAGCCCGGCAGCGCGGCAATCCATCGTCGGTATTCGCGGGAGCGCACGGCCTCGACGAGGGCCGCCACCACGGGATCGCCGAGGAGGCGATCCGGGACGCAGAGTTCGTAGTCCGCCTCGTGTACGCCGAGGAAGCGGAGCCCCGCGTCCTCCGCCACCGTCCGGGTACAGATGCCTGCATCGGCCCAGCCGCTCGAGACCGTGGCCGCCACCGCGTGATGGGAGCGCACCGTCTTCAGGTACCCCGCGGGACGCGGGAGCGCCTGCAGCAGCTGGTCGAGGCAGAGGCGTGCGGCAGAGCCGGGTTCGCGGTTGACCCAGCGGCCGCGGCGCAGCAGCGCGCTCACCGAGAGCGACCGCGCACCGGAGGCCACCGCGATGCCCTCTTCCCAGCGCATCTGGTGGAGCAGCGTGTAGCCGGCACCCAGGGTGTCGCGGACCGCGTCGGCATTGAGGGCGTGTCCGCTGGCGTCGCTCAGGTGTATGCCGGCCACGTGCGCGCGCCCGCTCCGGAGCAGGTCCAGTGCTTCACGGCTGGAGCGCTGCAGCGGCAGCACGCGGACGTTCCGCCGCGCGCCGATGGCCTGCGCGAGCAATCCCACCGACGGGTCGCATCCCGCGATGACCAGCGTCCGCCCGCTCAGGTCGCGTTCCGCCGTCGATTCGAACCCGGCCTCGCCCAGCCGGCCGTCCGGCGGCAGCGCCCCGGCGGCCGTGGCCTCCACGGGATAGCGCCACGCGGCGTCCCCGACGCTCGCTTCCCACACCCACGGCTCCGGCACGCGCGGGGCCCAGGCCAGTTCGGGTTCCGCCGCCGCGGCGGACTCGGCGCCGAAGAGCGCCTCGACGGACACGTCGAGCGCCGCGGCCAGCGCCAGCGCCGTGTCCACGGCGGGGACGAGCCGGCCGATCTCGATGGCGCTGATGCTGGAACGCGGCACGCCGCTCCGCGCGGCGAGGCCGGCCTGGGTCCAGTTCCGCTCGGTCCGGATGCGGGCAAGGCGGGTCAGCGAGGGCATGAATGTATCTTCGCGACAGTATCATATCCATGGTCTGGGTGACCCTGGGGCGGGCTCGCAGGGCGGACCTTCACGTTCGCCGGCGCAGGCGGGTCTGAAGACCCGCCCTACGAGGAGGACCGCCGGCGACCGTAGGGCGGACCTTCAGGTCCGCCGGCGCGTGGCGGGCGCGCGGCGGGTCTGAAGACCCGCCCTACGAGGAGGACCCCCGGGCTCGCAGGGCGGACCTTCAGGTCCGCCGGCGCGGGCGGGTCTGAAGACCCGCCCTACGAC
>CAZUGF010000036.1:0-7845 GCA_964619705.1 uncultured Bifidobacteriaceae bacterium | reverse complement strand
GAAGACCCGCCCTACGACACGAAGGCCCGAATCTCGTCGATCCGGGCGAGCGCATCGGCCTCGCCGAGATCGATGAGGCGGGACACGTAGTCGCCCTGGAACATCACCAGGCTCAGCATGTCGTTGGACCGCGTCTCCCGCGTGCCCAGGCCGCGCGTCAGGAACCGGAACGCGCGCGGCAGTTCCGCCTCGTACTCGTTGGCCAGCCGCCCGAGGTCCACGGACGGCCTGAGCATCAGCAGGTCGATGTGCCGGAGCCCCTCCCGCTCCTCATCGGGGCGATCGGCGATGAGGCGGTTGATCTGGCGCAGGCCGAGCGCATCGCTGTCCAACTGGTCCAGGAAGATCGCGTTGTAGAGCACGCCGGCCACCTGTGCCGGCGGCGGGTAGTGCCCCGTCGCGGGCGGCGCGGCTTCCCCGGCGAAGCGCGCGTAGCGTGTGGACACGGCGATGATGCGCCGCGCGCCGAGGTGTACCGCGGGGGAGAGCGGCGAGGTGAGGCGGATGCCGCCGTCCCCGTACCACGCGCCATCCACCTCCACGGCCGGGAAGAAGAACGGCAGCGCCGCGGAGGCCATCACGTGGTCCACGCGGATCGCGCACATGCGGCTGGCCCGCTGCGGCCGCTCCCACGTCTCGAAGCCGTCATCGTCGCGTGTCTGCACCCACGTCATCGAGTCGCCCGTGGTGTAGCTGGACCCGGTGAGGGCGATGGCGCGGAGCCAGCCGGCCTGAAGGTTCCTCGCGATGCCGGGCAGGTGCGCGCCGTCGGCCTGCAGCAGCCGATCCAGCAGGTCGTGGAGCGGCGCCGTATCCACGAGGCTGCGCGCGGGCGGCACCGTGCGCGTGCCTCCGGACAGGAGCCGCGCGCCCCAGCGCACGCTGCGCGAAGCGAGGTCGCGCAGGTCCACGCGGAAGACGTGCTCCATGCGGATGTCGGCCCACACCGCGGCCAGGTCCTCCACCTTCCGGGCAAACGGCTCGGTGCGGGCGGCCAGGTAGGCGGCGTTGATGCCGCCGGCCGACACGCCGGTCAGGATGCCGGGGACCACATCCGGGCACTCGCGCGCGAGCACGCGCAGGAAGCCCACCTGGTACGCCGCGCGCGCGCCGCCGCCGCTGAACATCAATGCGAGATCGGGTTGCCTGGTGGAGTCGCTCATGCCGTCACTACCATCTTATGAGCGTACCCGAGCGTGCGAGGCCGCGCCGAGGCACCGTGTGCTCGCGCCACGCCGCCGCCCGGCGGGAACTTCCGTGCACGGGGCACCGTCCAACTCCCGGCGCCGGAACAGGTCCAGGGCGCCCGGGCCTCATCGGCGTACTTCCGCGCGCTCGGGCTCGCACCCGCGCTCGCCGGTACTTCTCTGCGGACGAGGACCGGCCGGCGAATCGCCACGTGGCCGTCCTGGGCCACGAGTACTGGCATCGCGCCTACGGCCCGTGTTCGACGTCCGCACCATGGCCGACCGGGTCCAGCAGGCGGCGGCCACGCCCCAGATGAACGCCGCCCTCCTGGGGCTGTTCGCGGTACTCGCGCTCGTGCTCTCCGCGATTGGCGTCTACGGCGTCATGAGCTATGCCGCTGCGCAGCGCGTCGGCGAGATGGCGCTCCGGCTGGCACTCGGCGCGCGTCCGGGGACCGTGTTTGCGCTCGTCTGCCGACGGGGTCTCGCGCTCACCGGCCTCGGGCTCGTCATCGGCCTCGGCGGGTCCCTCCTGGCCGGCCGTGCGCTGTCCGCGCTCCTCTACGACGTGTCCGCGATGGACCCGCTCACCTACGCCGCGGGCGTGGCCGTGATGCTGGTCGTCGCGGCGGCGGCCTGCAGCATCCCCGCGTGGCGCGCCATGCGCACGAGCCCGCACACCGCACTCCGGCACGAGTAACGCCCCGCCGCGGGGGCGCTGCCCCCCCTGTGACCTTCCGTGTCTCACCTGCCTGCCACGATCGTGGCCGGCACGATCGGCCGGGCTCCGCCGCATGCCGGTGGCGGGCCGGCCGCGTGCCCTATCGGACCCATTCCCCGGGAGACACACGGCATGAGATACGCAGTTGGCGCTTCGGTCCTGATTCTCACGATCTCGCTCGCAGGGTGCAGCGGCGACAAGTCGCCCACGGCACCATCCCCCGCGTCCACGGCGCCGACACGCGTCATCAGCGTCACCGGCAACCTCGCCTTCGGCGAGGTCCGCGTCGGCGAGGAGCGGGATGCGGACTTCACGATCGCCAACTCGGGCACCTCCCCGCTGACGGTCTCCGGCCTGTCCGTGACCGGCGGCCTCGCGGCGCACACGACCGCGAGCTGGACGAGCGGGCAGATACCGGCGGGCGGTTCCCAGCGCGTGTCGGTCCGGTTCGCGCCGACGGCCGCGGGCAACTACAGCGGCACGATCACCGTCAACGCGGACCAGACGGGCGGCTCCAATACGATTCCGATCTCCGGCACCGCCACGATGGCGGCGTTCGCCGGCACCTGGTCTGGCACCTACGTGGTGGAGCGATGCGACGGCACGGGCTCCGTGCAGGACATCCTGTGCAGCCAGAACCGCGGGCTCTATCCGCCGGGCTCGTCGCTGCCGATCCGCATGGAATTGCAGCAGAACGGCAGCAGCGTCACGGGGACGGTGGCGTTCGGCCAGGTGATCGGCACCGCAAACGGCTTCGTCAGCGGCTCGGGCGTCCTCACGCTCCAGGGCACGGGCCGGGGTGGCGGTCTCACCGCGACCATCACCTCGTGGAGGACCGAGGTGCGGGGGAACCAGATGGAGGGCAACATCACCTACGAGCTCACCGTCACGGGCGCGCCGGGCGTCGGGTCGGTGGTGGCGCGCCTCGGAAGGGTCACCCGGTAGCTGACGTCTATACTCACGTGATGGATTGCAGAACGGTCCGGCGCGGGCGCGGCATCATGCCAGCCCGCGTCGGACGCCACGCGGCGGCAGCGTTGGCGGCCGTCCTGATGTGGACGACGATGTCCGGTTGTGCGCCCGCCGATGCCGTCGGCAGCGCCGCGGCAGAGCCGCAGGCGATCCCGGCGCCGGCCCGGCCGGGGACCGTGCCTCGCGGCACGCCGGCAGCGGAGCACGATGGCCCGCGCCGCGTGCGGCAGGTGATCGACGGCGACACGATCACGGTATCCGGCGTCGGTACCGTGCGCCTCATCGGCGTGGACGCGCCGGAGAAGACGGGCGGCTACCGCCAGTCCGAGCCGTTCGGCGACGAGGCCACGCGGTTCATGAAGGCACTGGTCGAGGGCCGCATGGTGACGCTGGAGTACGACGGGGATCGCAAGGATCAGTACAACCGCACGCTCGCCTACGTCCTCCTCGAGGACGGCCGGTGCGCCAACGAGGAGATCATCCGGGCCGGCTGGGCGGAGACGTACCGGCGGTTCGAGTACTGGCGGAAGCCGGACTTCCAGCGGGCGGAGCGCGAGGCACGCGCCGCCCGGCGTGGGATGTGGAAGGCGCGAAGCCGGTAGAAACGAAGGGTATACTTCGCGTCGGGAGGCCCTGTTGTCCTGGTCCAATCGAGGCGCGTGCGCCGCCCTGCTCGCGCTGCTGGCGCTCGTCGTGACAGCTGCGCCGCGTGCCGCCCAGCCCGTGCCGGCAGCGCCCGCCGAGACGCTCTTCCGCAACGTCCGCGTGCTGGACGTCGTCAACGGCCGCCTCGGCCCGGCGACGAGCGTCCTCGTGCGCGGCAACGTCATCGCGTCGATCGGCCCGTCCGTCTCCGCCGGTCCGGACGCGGCGGCCATCGACGGCCAGGGCCGCACGCTGATGCCGGGGCTCATCGACGCGCACGTGCACCTGGTCTTCGGCAGCATGCTGCTGACCGCCCTCTCCGATCCCGCGACCACGCCGGCGCAGTTGGGCGCCGCGGCGGCCCGGTCTGCCGGCGAGATGCTCCTGCGCGGCTTCACCGCCGTGCGCGACGCCGGCGGCCCGATCTTTCCGCTCAAGCGCGCCATCGATGCCGGCCAGACGCCGGGACCACGCATCTGGCCGTCCGGCGCGATCATCTCGCAGACCTCGGGACACGGCGACTTCCGCACGCCGGACGAGGGACCGCGCCGTTTCACCGGCCAGCGATCACGGGCGGAAGCCTTCGACGCGGCGTTCATCGCCGATGGCCGCGACGACGTGTTGACGGCCACGCGCGAGAACCTCCGCCACGGTGCCAGCCAGATCAAGCTCACGGCCGGCGGCGGGACGGCGTCGGCCTACGACCCGCTCGACGTCACGCAGTACACGCTCGACGAGATGAAGGCCGCCGTCGAGGCCGCGGATGACTGGAACACCTACGTCACGGCCCACGCCTACACGCCCAGGGCGGTCCGCCGCGCCATCGAGGCCGGCATCAGGTGCATCGAGCACGGCCAGCTCCTCGACGAGGCGACGATCCAGTTGATGGCGGAGCGCGGCATCTGGCTCAGCAGCCAGGTCCTCATCCGCGACTCGCCGAACATGACGCCGGAGCGCCGCGAGAAACGGCGGCCCATTGTCGAAGGCAACGCCCGCGTGTGGCCGCTGGCGAAGAAGCACGGCGTCAAGCTCGCCTGGGGCACCGACATGCTCTTCGAACCGGACCTGAATGCCGATCAGAACCCCATGATCCTGCTGCTCAAGGAGTGGTTCACGCCGGCCGAGATCCTCAAGCTGGTGACCTATCAGAACGCGCAGCTCCTGGCCCTCAGCGGGCCGCGCACGCCGTATCCCGGCACCCTGGGCGTCGTCGAGGAGGGCGCGCTCGCGGACCTGATCCTCGTCGATGGGGATCCGCTCGCCGACATCGACCTTATCGGCGATCCCGGCCGGCGCTTCGTCGTCATCATGAAGGATGGCGTGGTCTACAAGGGCGCCGGCGGGACCGGATCCGCGCGCTGAGCACCGCAACGCGCACGACAACGTGTTCGCGGACGGCGTGTCGCAGGAGATGATCACGCTCTCAGGCGATGCCGGCAGCGGGGTTCATCGGGACGTTCCAGGTCGGCGTCTCCCCCTGATCGGCAAGGGCGCCCTCCTCGAGGATGCCCAGCCTGCCGTCGTAAGGGCGCGCGCGGCCCGGCGCGGGATGTGGCAGGCGCGGAGCCGGCAAGAGACACGGCTGGAGGAGCGCGCGGCCCCTCCAGCCGTTCGTCACGAAACGCCGGCGGTCCGCCTCAGCGGCTGGTCGTCTTCGACGCGTTCACCGGCGTGTTCTTCTGGAGCACGTCGACGAGGCGCTGGCCGGATGCCGGCACCGCTACCGGCGCGCCGTCCCCCGTGGTGAGGATGGACCGTGCGGTCAGCTTGCGCCCATAGACCTGCTCGTTGGCATCGTCATCGGGTCGAAGCGACGCGCCCTCGAGTGAGACGCCGGCAAACAGGCCCCGCGAGCGTGAGTAGCTGAGGATCTCCGCGCGCATCGACGCGTCGGTCGCCGCGCCCACGGCGCGGCCCTTGGGTCCGGCCGACGCCGACGCGTTCGCGCCCAGCTTGACCTGAGTCCCGAGCAGCGCGTTCACACCGCGCTCGTTCATCACCAGAAGAACGAGGTCGGTTGACTCCGCACCGAGTTGCAGGCCAACGCTGCCGCTGCCGAGCGCGTACATCGCGGGCGCGCCCCAGGGGCCATCGAATGCCGCACCGGACCGGCACACCATCGCGCCGCGGCCGTAGCTGCCGCCGATGCCCACCGCGACGGTCGTCATCGACGGGATGACGATGACGCATTCGGCCTTGTCCAGCAGCTCGCGGGGAATGTTGTCGGGCGCGTCCAGGATCTCCTGCATCACGACGCCGGCATTCTCGAGGCGCTCCTGCTCCTTGTTGTCCGCAGAAGCGAGAGACACGGTCGCGAGCAGAACGCCGCAGATGAACGCGAGAGAACGAAACTGACATGACAGCATGCTGACCTCACGAGCATGGTAGGCGGACCATCGGCCGCTCGTCTGTTCCGTTGTGAACACATGGGCACATGACGTTCGTTCGCACGCGGGACCGCAGGGCTCCGGACGTTCGATAGTGAACATCGTGCGCGGCCGGCGCCACGTAGAGTGGATCCAGGAGTATCAGCACATGATTCATGACACCCCGGCACGTCGGGACCACCACTTTCTGCTCGGACTCGGCATGGGCACCATCGTCGGCGCGAGCCTGGCGATCTGGCTCATTCCTCGGGCGGCGGCCGAGCTCGGCCGGCGGGCCACCGACTCCGCGCGGGAACTCGGCAACCGGGCGTCCGAGGGCTATCAGCACGCCAGCGCCCGCGTCGGCGACGCGGTCGACGACCTCACGACGCAGGGCCAGGCCGTCCGCGACGACCTGGCCGATGCGGTCGTGCGCGGCGCGCACGAGGTCGCGCGTCAGGCGGCTGCCGTCAAGCGGTCCCGGTGAGTGCACCCGCCTTCATGAGGCCGCGACACGTGTCTCACGCTCCCGCTCGGCGCCTCCCGTCAGCGGCGCCGCAAGCCAGAGACCGCCGTGGAGGCCGTGTCCCGGGCCACGCCGTGAGTGTCGTGTCCCGGACCGTGCCGTGTGTGCGATTCGGAACAGACGCGCCATCGGCGGCTTGGTACTCTGCCACCTGAGGGTGCCCGCTCGGCATCCAGGGAGACTACATGACTACTATCCTGATCGTTCTCGCGGTGATGGTCCTGCTCGGGCTGATACCGGTGTGGCCGCACAGTCGCAGCTGGGGCTACGGCCCGAGCGGCGGGCTGGGCCTCATCGTGGTCGTGCTGCTCGTGCTGATGCTGACCGGCCGTCTCTGAACGGCCGGTGATGGGCCACGGCGCGCACGACTGGCGCGCGCCGAACCGGCTCGCCTGATCGCGACACGAGCGTCGCTCGTGCTGAGCCTCGTGGTCCCCGGCGCCCGACGTCATCCCAGGCGCAGCTCTTCCCCGTCGGCTGGAATCAGCACGGTCGCCTGCACGGCGGCTTTCGCAAGACCGGCGCGCAACGCATCCCGGCTCAGCACGCAGTGGTTGATCGCCTCCATGTGGACGGCGACGATCCGCGCCTTCGGCGCCGCGCGGCACACCTGCACGACGTCGTCGACGTCCATCGTGATCGCGCCGCCCTCCAGGAACTGCGCCGCACCGGCGTTGACGATGATGATGTCCGGCTGGTGTGCCTCGATGGCGGCGGCCACCTCCGGACACCAGACCGTGTCACCGGCGACGTACAGCGTGGGCTGGCCGGGTCCGCGCAGGACGAAGCCCGACACCGGCGCCAGGCGCTCGCCGACCGCACCGCGGCCGTGCTGACCGCCCGTGCGCGAGATGCTGATGTCCCGCCACGTCGCCGTACTGGTCACCGACTGCACGGCGGTAAATCCCCAATCGGCAAACTTCGCGGCGTCGGGCGGTTGAATCAGGATCGTCGCATCCCGCGAGACGAGCGTCGTCGCCGCGGCATCCCAGTGATCGCTGTGCGTATGCGTGACAAGGACGGCCTCGACCCCCGTCAGCACGTCCGCGGCGGGCAGCGGGAGGGGCACCAAGGGGTTCGGCCGCGGGTTCGGCGAGCGGGCAATCGGCGGCATCACGCCCGCGTCGCCGAGCATCGGGTCGAGCGCCAGGGTCCGCCCGCCGTAGTGGATGACGCACGTCGCGTGTCGGATCAGGCGCACGCGCGTGGCCGTCTCGGACTGTGCGCCGCCGAGCGCGCCGGTCCCGCCCGTGACCGCCAGGCCGATACCCGCACAGGCGCTGGAGTGGAGGAACGATCGTCGGTCCATCTTCATCGGTGCCTCATGGCGCATGCCTCGGCTTGCGCCTCGGCCGGAGCGCGGGGATCGTAGCACCCTTCGGGTGTGGGCCTCGGCTTGCGCCTCGGTGGGCGCTGCGCGTCGGCCTC
>CAZUGF010000035.1:0-41098 GCA_964619705.1 uncultured Bifidobacteriaceae bacterium | reverse complement strand
CTACCCCCTCTCGTTCACCAGCGACGCGCTGGCCACCGGCGGCGCGAGCACGCGGCGGTAGGCGGCCAGCGTGTTCCCGCCGGCCTCGAGGCTGGCCATCGCGGACCGCTGGGCCAGCTCGGCGTCCGCCAGCGACTGCATCGACGCGGCGTCCACGGCGAGAATGGCGGACACCAGGGCCCTCGCAGACTCCCGGAGCGCGAGGACGCTGCCATAGTCGGGCCGCCCGGTCAGGAGCCGCTCGTCGACGCGCATCAGCTCGGCGCGGATGCGCCGCAGTCCCGGCTCGATGGCCACGAGCGCGCGCGTCAGCTGCTCGCGCTGATCGCTGTCCGCCGCCATGCGCTCGTAGTCGCGCGCCTGCGTATGCCGGCGCTGCTGGACCGCCGCCGCCTCGAGCCGCCGCAGCAGCTCCACGCCGGCCTCGAGGCCGGACTTGTACTGCGCGACGGCGTCGGCCAGCTCCTGCCGTGTCACCGGGCGGCCATCCCCGGCCCCGGCGGGGCCGCGCGCGGCGCGAGTACGGCCGGGTTGACGCCCGCGGCGGGCGTGGCCGCCGCCGCACCCTGCCAGCCCTCGCGCAGCGTCTCGAGCACCCGCCGCACGTCCTCCAGCGGCGCGGCGTCGTTTGCCACCGTGGCCTGGACGATGCGGCCGGTCATGTACGAGTAAAGCTCGTCCAGCGACGCGGCGATCGCTCCGCCGCGCTCCACGTCCAGCGTGCTCTGCAGCTCCGACACAATGGCCAGGAGGCGCGAGGTGGCGTGGCGCCGTGCGGGGATGTCACCGCTGGCGAAGCCGGCGGACGCGGCCGCCAGGAACCGGAGGGCGCCGTCGTGCAGCAGCACGACCAGCTCGATCGGGTTCCGTGACTGGACTTCGGTCTGGCGATAGACGGTCAACGGGTTGGGGGTCATCGACGGGAATCCTGTGTCCTTACAGCGACGCGCCGAAGCCCGCGAGGGAGGCGCTCTGGCTCTTGAGCAGGGACATGGCCTGGTCGGCGGCGATGAACTCGCGCTGCAGCGCCAGCCGGCGCACGGCCAGCCGCTCCTGCATCGCGATCACCTGATCCTCCAGCCGGCCGACGCGGGCATTCAACTGCGTGCGTGCGCCGGGCAGCAGCCCTTCGCTGCCGGTGTACTGGCCGAGGAGCGACTGGATACTGGCGAGCGCCCCCGGCGTCTCCGTCGTGCCCGCGAAGAGCGCGCTGACGTTGGCCGCGCCGGCGGCGACGGCCTCGGAGAAACGGGCCTTGTTCAACTCGAGCGTCCCGCTCTGCGTCAGCTCGAGCCCCATCTCCGCGACGTACTGGAACGACCCCGTGTTGCCGTACGCAGTCGTCAGGGCGTTACGGAGCGTGCTCCGCAGTTGCCGCAGGAGCGGCTCGCGGCCGATGCTGCCACCCTCCCCTTCCCCGGCGGACTTGACCTGGCTGTTGGCAAAGTTGACGAGGTCGTTGTAGGCGTTGGCAAAGGCCTGGATCTTGCCTTCGAACACGGAGGCGTCCGGGGCCACGTCCACGGCCACGGCCGTGTCGGGGTCCCGGCGGAACAGCGTGATGGACGCGCCAGGAATCGCGTCCTCGATGGTGTTGCTGGCGCTGGTCACCGCGATGTTGTTGACGAGGATCTGCGCGTTGGATGCCTGGACGGCGTTGTCCGCCGCCGAGTCGCCGGAGATACCGTTGCCGTCCGTGTCGGTAAAGGACACACCGGTGCCGCCGGTCAGGCCGTTCACGATCGTGAACCCGTTGTCCTCACCCGTGCTGCGGGACGTGATGACCAGCCGGAACTCGCCCGGTCCGGACTGCACCACGGACGCGCGCGCGGGCGGGTCCGCCGAGGCGTTGATGGCATCCGCGAGCTGCCGCAGCGTCACGGGACCGCTGAGCGCCACCGTGTGGCCGCCGATGGTGATCGCGCCGCCGCTGGCGACGATGGTCGAGTCCACGTCGGGCGCGGTGCTGGCGGAGGCCGTGACCTGCGCACGTGCCAGTTCCTGAACGACCACGTCGTAGCGTCCCGGCAGTGCGGCGGCGCCCGCGGACACGGCCAGGGCGGACGGGTCGCTGACCGTGGACGTGAACGCCGTGCCGGCCGTCGGGCTGGCCAGCTTCGCGGCGGCGTCCTGGAGGGTCGTCACCATGCCCGCCAGCGTGTTGAAGTTGGCGACACGCGACTTGAGGGCCGTCTGCTGACTCTGCAGCGCGGTGAGCGGCTGGCTCTCCTGCTGCATGATCGCGTTCAGCACGACATTGAAGTCGATGTCGTTGAAGCCGCTGAATGTGATGGCTGAGCTCACGGTACCCTCCTGCCGGGGCCTCACGCGCCCGCGGCTCCCCTGTCCGGCCTGACACGGCGCCACGGACAGGGCCGGCCGGCCCCGTCCGTCGTCCGCCGGGCGTTTGCTCCCGGACACCGTCCGGGACATCCCGCCTGTCACCGCTCCCGCGCGGATCGCGGCGGCTCACCGCGCGGGAGCGTATGCGCTAGCGCAGCAGCGAGAGCACCGACCCGCTGGCCTGGTTGGCCTGCGCCATCGCGGCGATGCCGCTCTGCGTCAGGATGTTGTAGCGCGTCAGGTTGGCCGACTCCTCCGCCATGTTGGCGTCGCGGATCCGGCTCTCGGCGGCCTTCGTGGCCACGACCTGCGTCGACGCCAGGCTGATGGCGTAGGAGAGGCGGTTCTGCAGCGTGCCGACCTGGCCCTGCGTGTCGCCGAGGGTCGTCACCGCCGTGGCGATGGTGGCCACGGCCGTCGCCGCGTCGCCGGCCGCGGCGATGCTCAGCGCGTTGATGCCGAGCGAGGTGGTCGACACCGCGCCGATGGCCCCGCCCACGACGCCGTCCGCGCCGTTGTTGCTGACGAAGACCGAGAAGCCCTGCGCGGCGTCGAGGCCCGCCACCGATGCCTCGCGGTTGATTTCCGTGAGGACGTCCTGGAACTCCGCGTTGAGCGTCGCGCGGTTCACGCTGCTGCTCGCCGAGGCCGCCTGCGTGGCCAGCACGGACATGCGGTCCAGGAGGGAGGCGATGTTGTTGAGCGCGCCGTCCTGGATCTGCAGCGTCGACAGGCCGTCGTTGGCGTTGCGGATGCCCTGGTTCAGCACGGCCTGCGTGGACCGGTAGCTGTTGGCGACCGCGAGGCCCGCCGCGTCGTCACCGGAGGTGTTGATGCGGAAGCCGCTCGAGAGGCGCTGCAAGGTCTTCGTCAGGCCGAGGTTGGTCGTGGTGAGGTTGGCCTGCGCGTTGGCGGCCGAGATGTTGCTGACTACGGAGAACGATGCCATGTGACTCACTCCATCCTTAGAGATTGCGCCGGCGTCCCTGCCGGCGATGCGTGGGGCGGCCTCGTCTGCCGTCCCGGTGTCACAGGAGTAATCGGGCATGCTGCCCCGTCCTTGAATCCCTCCGGCCGGACCTGGCAGGGATCTCGCTCATGTCCGGGGCCAGGAGACGTTGCGCATGGTCCGGTGCCTGGTCGACAACACGCCGCAATCCATCGATTCCGGCCTGAAAACATGGGGTGAGCTGCTCCGCACGGTGGAGGCGGACGCGGCGGCCGGCGGCCGGACGGTGACGGGCGTCCGGTTCGATGGTGTCGACCAACCGACATTCCGCGGCGCCGGGATCGCGCGCGCCCCCCTCTCGGCCCTCCAGGACGTGGAGGTCGAGACAGCGGACCCGGCCCGGCTGCTCCAGGCCGCGCTGGCCACTGCGTGCCTGAGCCTGCCCACGCTGGCCGCGGCCGCGCACCACCTGGCGGCGCTCTTCCGCGACGCCCGGATCGATGACGGCCGGCGACAGTGGACCGACTTCCTGGCCACGCTGCGCACGCTCACCGAGCTGACGCGCGTCGCCGCGGCCGCGGCGGGCACCGATCTGGATCGCCTGGACTGCGGGGACGAATCAGGAGCCGACATCCTCGGCGCCGCCGGTGTCGCGCTGGGCGTCGTCTCGCGCGGGCACGAGGCGGAGGACTGGTCCGCGGTGGCCGACGCACTCGACCACGATCTCGCGCCCGCCCTCCTCGGCTGGACGGCGGTCCTCGAGGCCCTCCAGGACGGGAGCGCCGCGTGATCGCCGCGCCGCACCGTCCGGTCCGCTTCTCCCCGCCCGCCGTGGGCCGCGCCGAGATCGACGCCGTGACCGCCGTCCTGGAGTCCGGCTGGCTCTCCACGGGGCCGCGGGTCCGGGACTTCGAGCAGGCCTTCGCCGGCTACGTCGGCGCCCCGCACGCGGTGGCGCTCAGCTCGGGGACCGCGGCCATTCACCTGGCGCTGCTCGCCGCCGGCATCGGGCCGGGCGACGAGGTCATCACGACGCCCCTCACCTTCTGCTCGACGGCCCATGCCATCGTGCACACCGGCGCGACGCCGGTCTTTGCCGACATCGATCCGGAAACGGGGAACCTGTCGCCGCACGCCGCGGCCGGTGCCGTCACCCCGCGCACCAGGGCCGTCATCCCGGTCCACTACGCCGGACGCCCCGTCGACGTCGCCGCGTTCGAGGCGCTCGCCGGCGCGCACGGCCTGGTGACCATCGAGGATGCCGCGCACGCCGTGGAGGCGGTCGCCGCCGGCCGCAAGGTGGGCGCGACCGCGGACTACTCCTGCTTCAGCTTCTACGCCACGAAGAACCTGACCACGGGCGAGGGCGGGATGCTCACGACGAGGTCCGACGCCGGCGCGGCGTTTGCGCGCGTGGCCGCACTCCACGGGATGACGCGCGACGCGTGGACGCGCTACGCGCCCGGCGGCAGCCTCCACTACGACGTCGTCATGCCCGGCTACAAGTACAACATGATGGACCTGCAGGCCGCGATCGGCCTGCAGCAGCTCCACGGGATCGAGGCACGCCTGGCGCATCGCGATCGGCTCTGGCGTCTCTACGACACAGCCCTGGCCGATCTGCCGCTCGTCCGGCCTGCGCCGGTGGCGGACGGCGACCGGCACGCGCGGCACCTCTACACGGTGCTCGTCGAGGCGGAGTCCGGATGGACGCGCGACGGGCTGGCGCGTGCCCTGGCCGGGGACGGCATCGCGACCAGCGTGCACTTCCGGGCGCTGCACCTCCAGCCGTACTACGCCGAGCGGTTCCACCTGTCGCGCGGCATGTTCCCGCACGCGGAGCGCGTCTCGGACTCGACGCTCTCCCTTCCCTTCTCCGCCGCCATGACCGAGGACGATGTCCTGCGCGTCGTCGAGGCGCTGGGCGAGACGCTCCTGCACGCGCGAGGCGATCGATGACGGGCCCCGCGGGTGCCGTCGTGTGTGCCGTGGCGGCGGGGCCGCGGCTGGGGTTCGGGCATCTGGTGCGCAGCCGATCGCTGGCGCGCGCGCTCGACGTGCCGTGGCGTGTCTGCCTGCGCGGGTCCGCGGACACCGCCCGCGCAGCCCTGAGCCTCGGCGCCGATCTCGTGCACGCGCCGTTCGGTGACGCCACGGCACCAGTGGGCCTGCTGATCGTGGACGATCCCTCTCCCCGCGAGGCCGCGCGGTGGGTGGCGGGTGCACGCCGCCGCGGGATCCCGGTCGCAAGTATCCACGACGGGGGCATCGGGACCGTCGCATCGGACCTGATCATCGACGGCAGCGTGTGTCAGCCCGCCGCGCGCCCTGCGTCGAACGCCCTGCGTGGACCGGCGTACGCCATCCTGGATCCTGCCGTCGCCGCGACCGCTCGCGTCGCCTCCGGGCCCGCGCGCCTGTTCCTGACGCTCGGCGGCGGCGCACACGTGCAGGGCTGTGCGTCACGGTTGTGCCGGGCGCTCGACGCCGCGCGGCCCGGAATCGTCATCCGCGTCGCACGCGGCTTCGCAGGTGGACAGGCGTGCATTCCGCTGTCGCACGGCGAGTGGGTCGACCTGCCGGATGGCGTGGCACCGGAGCTCGCGCGCGCGACCGTCGCCATCGTGTCCGGCGGCGTCACGCTCGCCGAAGCGTGCGCGATGGGCGTGCCCGCGGTCGGCGTCGCCGTCACGCGGGCGCAGCAGACGGCGATTCGTGCGCTCGCGCACCGTGGCGCCGTCGTTGACGGCGGGCTGCTCGAGCCGGACGACACGCGCATGCACCAGGTCGCCGCCGCAGCGCTGGCGCTCGTCGACTCCCCCGCCGAGCAGGGGCGCCTGTCCAGCGTCGCCGCGCGTCTGATCGACGGACACGGCGCGGCGCGCGTCGCCGCCGCGCTGCGCCGCCTCCTGGCGGTGACCACAGACACCGTGGAGGCACATGATGCGGCCTAGTCCTCGCGCGCTCCTGTTCGACCTCGACGATACGCTCTATCCGCACCGGCGTTTCGTCCTGAGCGGCTTTGCCGCGGTCGCGGCGCACCTCGAAGCGGAGCACGGCATCCCGGCACGACAGTCCCTGCTCGTGCTGGCGCGCGCGCGGCGCCGCCAGCCGGGACTGGAACTGCAGGCGCTGCTCCAGACGCGCGGCCTCCCGGCGTCCATGCTCCCCGCCCTCGTGGCCATCATCCGCGCGCATACACCGGCCATCCGCCTCCCGCGCTCCTCCGCTGCCGCGCTTCGCGCGCTCCGCGGCAACTGGCGCGTCGGCATCGTCACCAACGGTGCGCCCGCCACGCAGGAACGCAAGGTCGCCGCGCTCGGCCTCGGCCGCCTGGTGGACACGGTGGTCTATGCCGACGCCGTGGGCACGCACCGGGGCAAGCCGGACCCCACGCCGTTCCAGCTCGCGCTGGCGCGCCTGGGCGTCCGCGCCGCGCGCTCCGTCTTCGTCGGCAACGACGAGCGGCGCGACATCGGCGGCGCGGCAGGTGTCGGCATGCGCACGATCCTCGCGGCACGCTACGCCGCGCCCGTGCTGCCGGAACCGACGCGAGCCGACGCCATGGTGCGGACCATGCTGGACGTCCCTGCCGCGGCCGCCCGTCTTGTGGAGGCACAGGCATCATGAGCACCAACACTGCGCCCATCGTCATCGGGGGCCGTCCGGTCGGCCCCGCGCACGCTCCCTTCGTCGTCGCGGAGATCGGCCTCAACCATGGCGGCTCGCTCGACCGCGCCGTCGCGCTCGTCGATGCCGCGGCCGCCTCGGGGGCCTCGGCCATCAAGCTGCAGACCATCGATGCCGCGTGCCTGGTGGCCGCGGACGCTCCCGCTCCGGTGCACGTGTCCGCCGCCTCCATGGTGGACTTCTTTCGCGCGTTCGAGCTCGACGAGGCCGCGCACGCCGTCCTCATCGCCCGGGCACGGGCGCACGGGCTGGCCGTCCTCGCGACGCCGTTCTCGGAGGACGCCGTGGCACGGCTCTGCCGGCTCGGCGTGGACGCGCTCAAGATTGCGAGCGGGGATTTGACATACGCGCGCCTCATCCGCGCCTGCGGCGCCTCTCGCCGGCCGGTCATCCTCTCCACCGGCATGAGTGGGATGGACGAGGTCGCCCGCGCGCGCCGGTGGGCGATCGACGCCGGCGGCAGTGCCCTGGGCATTCTCCACTGCGTCTCGTCATACCCGATCACTGCGGGCGAGGAGAACCTCCGCGCCGTCGCCACGCTCGGCCGGGCGTTCCCCGGCCCTGTCGGCCTGTCCGACCACGCGGCCGATGCCTTCGCGTGGCCGCTCGCCGTCGCGCTCGGCGCCTCGATCTACGAGCGCCACCTCATGCTGGACGCCGGCGACGGGTCCATTGACGCGGCCGTGTCCAGCACGCCGGCCGCGCTGGCGGCCGCGGTGGAGGCCGGCCTGCGCGCCTGGCGCGCGCTGGGCACCGGCACCCGCGAGTGCGGCTCCGCCGAACGGCCGAACCTCGTTCCGAGCCGGCGCGCGCTCCATGCCACGCACACGCTGGCCGCAGGCCACGTCGTGACGGCGGGAGACGTGATCGCCCTCCGCCCCGCCATCGGCCTGCCGGCGGAGTGCGAGGACGCCCTCATCGGCCGGGTGCTGACGCGGACCATTGCCGGCGGCGCACCGTTCCTTCCCGACGATCTCGTGCCCTCCATGGAGGCTCACCGTGTGGCCTGACGTCCTCATCACCGCCGGCTCGCGGCGCGTGGCGCTCATCGACGCATTCCGCCAGGCGCTGGACAGCGTCCGCCCCGGCGGCCGCGTCATCGTCACGGACGTGAATCCCCTGTCGCCCGCGGTCTACACCGCGCATCGTGCCTTCAGGGTCCCCCTGTCCACCGACCCCGGCTACCTCGACGCCATCCTGGAGATCGCGACGGGTGAACGCGTCGGCCTCGTCGTGCCGACCATCGACGATGAGCTGCCGGTGTTTGCGGGCGCGGTGGAACGGTTCCGGGCGCACGGGATACGGGTCGCGGTCTCCTCCCCGCACACCACGGCCATCTGCAACGACAAGCACGCCACGAGCGCCGCCCTCAGCCGTCACGGGATCGCGGCAGCGGCTACATGGCTGCCGGCGGACGTGCCCTCCACGGCGCCCATGCCCCTCTTCGTCAAGCCGCGTCGCGGACGGGGCGGCGTCGGCGCCTTTGCCGCGCGCACGCCGCGCGAGCTGCGGTTCTTCCTGGACTACGTCACCGACCCCGTCGTGCAGGAGCACCTGTCCGGGCCGGAGTTCACCATCGACATGCTGTGCGACTTTGCGGGCCGCCCGCTCTCCATCGTCCCGCGCCGCCGGGACGTCATCCGCGCGGGTGTGATCGATCGCGGCTGCACGGTCAAGGACCCGGCGCTGATCGCGCTGGCGGACGCCTGCGCCCGCGCCCTCACGTTCGCGGGCCCCGTCAACATCCAGTGCCGCATCGCCGGAGGCCAACCCACGGTGTTCGAGATCAACCCCCGCTTCTCGGGCGGCATCCCGTTGACGATCGCGGCCGGCGCGGACTTCCCACGCATGCTGCTGGCCCTCGCCGCCGGCGACACCGTACGGCCCGCCATCGGCGCATTCCACGATCGACTGTGGATGACGAGCTACGAGTCCTCGATCATGCTCGCGGAGGACGCGATTCAGCTCGAGCCCTACCGGCCGGCGCGACAGGTGGAGGGCGCGGCATGACCCCCCGGACGGCCATCGTGCTCCAGGCCCGGATGGGCTCCGCGCGGCTCCCCGGCAAGTCCCTCGCCGTCGTTGCCGGACGGTCGCTGCTCGCACACTGCATCGAGCGCCTGCGGTTCCGGTCGGGCCTTCCGGTCATCGTCGCCACGACGACGGATCCGGAGGACGCGGCCATCGAGAGGGAAGCGGCTGCGCTCGGGTCACCGGTGGTCCGTGGTCCATCCCTCGACGTGCTCCACCGCTACCTGATGACAGCCGAACAGTTCGACCTGCTCCACATCGTCCGCGCGACGGCGGACAACCCGGCGGTGGACATGGACGCGCCGCTGCGTACGGTGGGCCACCTCCTGCGCACCGGTGCCGATCACGTGATCGAGGACGGGCTGCCGGTGGGCGCAGCCGTGGAGGCCATGACCGTGGACGCGCTCCGCCGCGCAAACAGGCTGGCCGGCAACCCTTACGATCGTGAGCACGTCACCCCCTATCTTCGACGCGGACCCGGCATGCGGGCCATCGTCGAGCGGGCGCCTGCGCCGCTGACGGCACCCGGCCTGCGGCTCACGGTGGACACCGCGGACGACCTCGCGCGACTGTGCCGGATCCACGCGCGGCTCGGACCGCGAACTCTGCCGGCACCGCTGACGGACATCATGGCCGCCGCCCTGCAGGTGGAAGCCGAGGACGCGCCATGCGTCGAGGTGGTGACGCGATGAGCCGCGCCGTTCGCCAGGGCCGGGACACGGCCGCCCTCCTGAGCCTCGTACTCATCGCCGCCGTGGTCGTGCTCGCGTGGATGGCGGAAGGCGGCCAGTTGCGCGCGCTCATGCAGCCGACGGCTGCGCTGGTCGTGTTCGGCGGCACGGCCGCGGCACTCCTTCTGAGTTTTCCCGTACCCCAACTGCGGCGCACGGGACGTGCCATCAGGACGGCGTTCCGCCGCATGCCGGAACCGGAACTCGAACTGGTGAACCGCTTCGAGCAGTATGCCGTCCGCGTCCGCCGCCGCGGCGTGGCTTCCCTGGAACCGGAGATCGCGGGCGTCACGGATCCCTTTCTGTCCCGCGCCCTCGGTATGGTCGTGGACGGCGTGGCCGTGCAGGACATCCGGCACGCGCTGACCACCTTCAACGACGCGTCCCAGGATGCCGACGACGACTGCGCGCTGGTGCTCGAGACGGCCGCCGGCTACGCGCCGACGCTCGGCATTCTCGGTGCGGTGCTCGGACTCATCCGGGTCATGGAGAGCCTCGCCACGCCGGCGGCCGTCGGGGCGGGCATTGCCGTGGCGTTCGTCTCCACGGTCTACGGCGTGGGCTCGGCGAACCTGGTCCTCCTCCCGCTCGCCGCACGGCTGCGCGCGAACAGCCGGAGTGCCGCGCTGGCGCGCGACGTCGTCATCGAGGGCTCCGTCGTACTGCGCCAGGCACAGCACCCGCGTGTGGTCGAGGCCCACCTGGCCGGGTTTGTCCGCACGCGCACGGCGCGGCGCGCCAAGGGAGCCGCATGAGGCGCGCCCGGCAGCGAGCGGCCGGGCCGGCGCACGACCGCTGGCTCATCCCGTACGCGGACCTCGTGACGCTGCTCTTCGCGTTCTTCACGGCGCTCTACGCCGTCACCAGCGTGGACGCCACGCGCATCGGCCATATCGCGGAGGGCGTGCGCGCCGCCGTCGGGACCACGCCGGAGCCGGCACCCGCCGACGGCCACGGCCTGTTACCCGAACACGACGCCGTCACGCCCCCGATCGTGCCTCGCGAGCCGGATCCCGACGTCCGGACAGCCATCGAGCGGGGGCTGGCGGAGGAGCTGCTGTCCTCGCGCATCGAACTCGTCGAGGACCGGCGCGGCCTCGTGCTCGCCATCCCCGAGGCGGGCGCGTTCGACAACGGACGCGCGGAGCTGACGCCCGTCGCGCAGCAGCTCATCGAGCGCATCGCCCAGGTCCTGGCGCCGCTGCCGAACGCGGTCCGCGTCGAGGGCCACACCGACGACACGCCGATCAGCACCGCGCGCTTCCGATCCAACTGGGATCTCTCCACGGCCCGGGCCACCGAGGTCGTGGCGCTCTTCATCGAGCGCGGCCACCTCGCCCCCGCGCGGCTCTCCGCCGCCGGCTACGCCGAGTACCGCCCTCGGGGCGCCAACGACACCGCCGCCGGCAAGGCCCGCAACCGCCGAGTGGACATCGTCGTCCTCAATGCCGCGACGGAAACGTCCGAGGAACCGTTCGCACACGGAGACCAGCCGTGACGCCCTACTCGGAGGCGGATGTCGCCCGGCTCCTGCAGCGGCCCATCCGCCGCCTGCTGACCGCCGCGGACCGCCGGGCCTTCCGCGGCCGCCGCGTGCTGGTGACGGGAGCCGGCGGCTCGATTGGATCGGAGCTGGCGCGGCAGGTCGCCGCGTGCGAACCGGAACGCCTCGTCCTCCTGGATCACGCGGAGCTCAACCTGTTCCAGATCGAGCGGGAGCTTGCCGCGGCGCGGCCGGGCACGCCGCTGGACGTCGTCCTGGGAGACGTCAGCCGGCCGGCCTTCCGTGCGGTCTGCCAGCGCGTGCGTCCGCACGTGGTGTATCACGCCGCGGCCTACAAGCACGTGACGATGGTGGAGCGATCGGTGTGCGCGGCGGCCCTGACCAACGTGATCGGCAGCATCGTGGCGGCGGAGGCCGCGCGCGACGTCGGCGCCCGCTTCGTGCTGATCTCGTCGGACAAGGCCGCCGAGCCGCACAGCGTGATGGGTGCGACCAAGCGCCTCGCCGAGATGACCGTCCTCGCACGCGCCACCAGCCTCTTCCGTCCCATCGTCGTCCGCTTCGGCAACGTCCTCGGCAGCAGCGGCAGCCTGGTGCCGCTCCTGCGGGAGGCCGTCGCGCAGGGCCGCCCGATGCCGGTCACCGATCCGGACGCTCGCCGCTACTTCATGACGGCGGCCGAGGCGACATCGCTCGTGATGAAGGCCGACCTCATGGCGCACGCCGCCGAGACCTACTGGCTGGACATGGGCGAGCCCGTCCGGATCGGGGACCTCGCCCACCGTCTGCTCGCGATCGAGATGGCCGCGGGCGCGGCACGCGTGCCCGTGCAGATCATCGGCCTGCGGCCCGGCGAGAAGCTGTGCGAGTCCCTCACGACCAGCCGCCTGCGCATGGGACGGACACGTCACCGCCGCATCTGGGCCGCGCGCCAGGCCATCCCGTCTCCCGCCGCGCTCCGCGGCGTGGAGCGCCGGCTGGCCCTTGCCGTCGGCCGAGGCGATGCGGTCGCCGCGCTGACGCTGCTCACGTCCGCCGTGCCGGACTTCACGGCCAGCGACGAGGCCTGGCGGGTCGCGCGCACCTATTCCTGCCCGGCCACGCCGCCGCGAGCCAGGCGGCAGGCGCGGACGGCCTAACCACCATGCGCATCCTCCACCTGACGACCTTCGTGCAGGGCGGCGCCGGGCTCGTCATGACCGAGCTGGCGTCCGCGCAGGCGCGGCGCGGCCACACGGTCTCGCTCGTGACGTCCCGCAGTGGCCCACCCGGGTACGGCAACTATCCGGAGCACCTGCTCAGGCTCTCCGATGCCGGTGTGCGTGTGTGCGAAGTGGACTCCATGTTCAGCCGGGACCCGCTGCAGCATGCGCCCGTCGCCCGCCTGATCGACAACGACCTCGGCGGCGCCGGCGCCTTCGACCTCATTCACACGCACGCCGCCGTGCCGGGCGCCCTGGCGTGCGCAGCCGCCGCACGCGCTCCGCAACGGGTGCCCGTCATCCAGACCATGCACGGATGGGGCGTGTCCAAGACAGCCGCCCAGGCGGACTTCGACGTCAGCGTGATGAACCGCGTGGACCGGTTGATCCTGCCCGCCGCGACCTCCGCCGCCCTCGTGAGCGCCATCGGCGTGCGACGCGACCACCAGGCCATCGTCTTCTACGGCGTGACCGCCGTACGCGCCGCGGCACCGGATCACCTTGCGGAGCGCATGCGTGCGTGGCGGCGGTCCGGGGAGTTCGTGATCTGCACGATTGGCACGCTCGGGGCGCGCAAGAACCAGCGGCTGCTCATCTCCGCCCTGTCCATGGACGAGACGCGGCGCTGCCGCGTCGTCATCGTGGGTGACGGCCCCGCCGGCGACCTGCGGGCCGCCGCGGCGGCGGCAGGCGTGGCGGACAGGGTGACCCTGGCGGGCTACCGTCCGCACGCCAGGCGCTACCTGCGCGAGGCCGATCTCTTCGTCCTCCCCTCCCGTGCCGAGGGCCAGCCGCTCGCCATCCTGGAAGCGTTCTGCGACGGCACGCCCGTGCTGGTGAGTGCGGTCCCCGAGCTGCAGGAGCTGGTCCAGCACGACGTGACCGGCTGGACCTTTGCACCGGACGACGCCCGGTCCCTGGCCGCGGCCATCGGACGGACGATGCGGACGGGACGGGACGACCGCCGCGCGCTCGTCGCCCGCGCACGCGCCGTCCAAGCCACACGCTTCACCATCGACCGGATGGTGGAGGACTACATGATCGAGTATCAGAGGGCCGCATGAGCATCGCATTCCGTGGACACGACCGCTACGCCGAGGACTGGAACCGCTACAGCACGGACTGGGACGCGCACTACGGCGACCGCTACGAGCACCTGGGCGACGAGTGGTGCGACGAAGGCACCGCCGAACGCCGGCACGAGAACCGCGTCTTCGCGATCGCGGAACCGTGGCTCCGGCCGACGTCGCGGGTCCTCGAAATCGGGCCCGGCGGGGGCAAGTGGACGGTCCGCATCGCCCCGTGCGTCTCGGAGCTCGTCGTGTTCGACGTGGCCGACAGCATGCTGGCGCGCACGCGCGCGCGCTGCGAGCGCCACGGCCTCGACAACGTCGCCTGTGAGCTCGGCGACGGCACGGGCATATTCGGGGCCGCCGACGAGACGATGGATGTGGTGTTCAGCTACGACGTCTTCGTGCACATCGCGCTCGAGGACACCGTGCAGTATGTGACCGAGATGGCCCGGGTCCTGCGCCCGGGCGGCGTCGCCATCGTGCACCACGCCGTGAACGAGACGGCGCCGGCCTGGGATCGCATCGAGGCGCACAACGACTGGTATCGCGCCGGCGCGACACTCGGCCAGTACTACTACCACAGCGTCCACGCGCTGCACCGGATGTACGAGCGCGCCGGCTTCATCGTCCTCCAGACCTCGATCGAGTACTGCACGGCCATCCTCACGGTCCAGCGGCCGGCCGCCTCCACCGCGCCGCGCATCGAGCAGGCGCTGCGCCGCGCCGTCCTCGCCGGGGATGCGCCCGCGCTCGATCGGGCGTCCGCCGATCTCCGGGCGATCGCCGACGCGAGCCGGGCGCGGCTCGAGACGCTGCTGTCGGAGCTTGCCGGCACCAGCCCGGGACAGCACCGCTACGCCGCCGTGCAGCGGATCCGCCGCCTGCTCCGGCCCTGAGCACGCGGGCCGGCCTTCAGGCCGGCCTACCCGACGACCTGCACCTGGAGGCAGGACGCGACCACACGATCCCGGACGTGGACGAAGTCCGTCCCGTAGACGAGGCCCATCGACTCGAGCTGGGCGGCGATCGCATCCCGGCCGGCCACGGACGCGACGATGACGATGTCGAAGTCGCGCTGTGCCAGGGTCGCGGGCGGCCGAACGGTGTATCCCCAGCGCTCACAACCCCACACGTCGCGGTTGTTGTCGACGAGGTACACCACCTCGAGCCGGCAGGCCGACGCCATCTCGAGCGCCCACGTCCCCGCCTGGCCGGTCCCGAACACGACGGCCCGCCGCGCGTGGTCCACACGGATCGCACCGGGAGGGTCCTGCCCGACAAGCCGGCGCTCGCCTGCGGCCATCGACCACCGCTCGGCGGATCGCTGACTGGCGGCCAGGCGCCGAGCCTGGGTCTCGGCACGCTGTGCCGCGAGGATGCCGGGGCGCTCCGCCGCGTGCGGCAGCAGGTGCAGGCCGGTCGCGCACTGGCTGGCCAGATCCAGGATGTCCGCGGCCTCGCGCAGGCCGAAGAGCACCGGCGCATCCCGATCGACGACGAGCTCCGACCAGGGGCGCCCGAGCGCGCGCTCCGCAGCATCCAGGCCGTGCCGCCACCAGCGCCGCGCCCCGTCGAGACGGCCCTCCTGGACCTGCATCCAGCCCAGCATCGAGGCCGCCGCCACGGTCTTGGTGGCCAGGAGCGGGTTGAACGCCAGCGGATCAGCCATCGCGCACTGCTCGAAGGCGCGGGCGGCGGACGCGCGCGCGCCAGCCGTCAGGTGCAGCAGTCCCTGCACGTAGCGCAGCGAGATGTGCCACCGCCGTGCGTGCGGGGTGGCGGCGTGGCCGGCGCAGTACTCGTCAATCGCCGCCAGCAGTAGGTCCGCGTCTGCTTCCTGTTCGAGCGCGCGGTACGCCTGAACGCACAGGGCCGCGCCCCGGTCCGCGCTGCCCGGCGGCGCCAGGGCCCGCACGCGCTCCGCGAGCGAGCCCAGGAGCACGGGAGAGGACGTGCGCTGCCCCATCGCGATCATCGAGCGGATGAGCCACGGGTGCTCGTAGTCGCGATCGAAGGCGAGCAGGTTCGTGCGGGTGCGGTGCGGTGACGTGGTCCACCGCGTGCGGACGGGATCCTGACACGACGCCAGCGGATCGCTCATCCCGGCCAGCAGCCACCACTCCGCCGCGTCGGTACGATCCCCGGCGTCCCAGATGGCGCGCGGGCGGTCGGGCAGCTTCATCCCGCCACCGGCCGTCTGCCCATAGACGTGCTCCACGGCAAACGCCCGGCTGCAGAGCGCTTCGAGCCGGGCACGATCGAAGACGTGGAGGTGGTGCGGGTTGGGGTCCGTGCCTGTCTCGTCGACCCACTCGTTCGGCACCGAGCACAGGAATCGTCCGCCCGGCGTCAGCAGGCGCTCGCAGGCCGCCACGAACCGGTCGGGATCGTCCAGGTGCTCCAGCGTCTCGAAGCTGACGATGACGTCGAAGGAGGCGGCGGGCAGATCGTCAAGGACGGCGAGATCCCGTGTATCGAACGACAGGCGGGGACGCCCGGTGCCGTAGTGCTCCCGGGCGTACGCGATCGCGTCGCCGTCTGCATCCAGCCCCAGCACGGACTCCGCCAGCGTCGCGTCCGTGAGCAGCGCGCTCCCGTATCCCAATCCGCATGCCGCATCCAGGATGCGGTCGCCCGGGCGCACGAACGTCCGGGCCCACTCGTAGCGGGCCACGTGCGCATCCGCACGGCGGCCGGCTTCGCGCAGCATGTCCATGTGGAGATCGCGCGTGGCGGTCAGCGCCGCGGGATCGCGCGCCAGCCTCGCCGTGTCCGGCAGGGGCTCGAAGACGAGCGGCGCGCCGGGCTCCGGATGCTCGAGGCTCGCGTAGTTGATCACGGACTGGTACTGCGGGTGCCGGCGCCAGTCGTGGCGGAGAAACAGCCGCGTCAACGCCTCGTGGCCGTGCGCGGCCTGCACGATCAGGACACGCGGCCCGATCGTCCGCAGGCGCTGCGCCCAGGCCTCCCGTGCCGGATCGTCCAGTCCATCGAGCGTCCCGTCGAGCCAGAGGATCGCGACGGTCCCCCGCTCGGGCAGGGCGTCCGGGCTCACGACGGACGCATCGACCGCCAGCCGGCGCAGCTCGCTCGCGATCAGCACTGCCCGGCTGCCGGCCACGGCGACGCGCCCGCCTCCGCAGACAGCCAGTACCCGGGCAATCAGATCCTGCACCTCCAGCCGCGCGCGGCGGTTCACGGCTGCACCACCTGCGCGGTGACGCCGGCCACCGTGACGGGCTCGAGGAAGTGGACGAAGTCCGTGGCGTGTGACAGGCCGAGATCTTCCAGTTGCGTGAAGATGGCCTGCTTGCCGGCCAGCGACGCCACGATCACCAGATCGAAATCCCGCGCCGTCAGCGAGTGCGGCGGCCGCACGGCACGTCCGTGTACCTCGCGATCCCACGCCCCGGGGTTGTTGTCGACGAGGTACTCCACCCGCCAGCCGCAGCGGTCCGCCAGCGTGAGCGCGGCCCGTCCGGCCTCACCCGTGCCGAAGATCACCGCCCGCCGCACGTGATCCAGCCGCGGCGCGGCGCCCTCGCGTGACCGGTCCCGCGTGTGCGCGTGCTGCGTCAGGTGGACCAGGCCGCGCAGTTCGGGCGGCACGTGCGCGAGATACGGGCGGAGCACGCGCATCCGGTTGGCGTGGCGGGACGTCGTGCTCAGCATCCCGTCGGCCGACTGCCGATAGCGCACGAGCGCCTCGGGGACCACCATGATCCGGCAGCCCCGCAGTGCGGCCCGCGCGAAGAGCTCCCAGTCCTCGCAGCCGACACCCACGTCCTCCGTGAACCGGCCAATGCGATCGAGCGCCGACCGGCGGATGAATGCGTTGGCGTCGCCGAACGTGTTGCGCGTCACGCCGGGAGCCACGCCGCCGCCCAGGAACGGCCAGGTGCGCGTCCCCGCCGCGGACGCGCCCGTGCCCTCGCCCTGGAACATGCGCAGGAAGCACGTCAGGATGTCGGCGCCACTCGACTCCGCGGCGCGCACGAACGTGCCGATCTCGTGCGGTTCGGCCACGTTGTCATCGTCCATGAAGAGCACGTAGGCGCCGCGCGCGTGCGCGAGCGCGGTGTTCCGCGCCGCACCCAGGTAGCGGTTCGGCTGGCGGACGATGGTCCAGCCCCGCGCCTCGAACTCCGGCTCGAGGGCATCCAGGTACTGCCGCGCCTCCGGCGCATCGCTCCCGTCGTCCACGAGAACGAGGTCGAAGTGCGGGTACTCCTGCGTGCGGAGCGAGTCGACGGCGTGCGCCAGCAGCGCCGGACGGTTGAAGTGCGTCAGGCACACGGTGACGTGCGGGGTCTCCGGCGTCGCCACGCGCTTCCGGCGGCGCCGGCCGATGACGGCGTGCCAGCGCAGCCACTCCCCGTTCACGCGCTCCGTCGAGTGGCGCCGTGGCACCGCCCGCGCACCGGCCTCGAGCACGCTCGCGATGCGGCCGGCCAATGCCTCGGCCGTCAGGTCGAACAGGACGCCCTGGGCATCCTCGTCCCGGATCATCTCCGGGATGCCGCCGGTGCGCGCGGCAAGGAACGGCACGCCCGCACTCAGGCACTCGAGCACGGTGTACGGCAGGTTGTCGATGCGTGACGGCAGCACGGCCACGCGGCCCGGCGTGCGGAGGTACGCGATCGCCCCGTGCCGATCGAGGCCGGTGCGCACCGTCCACGGGAACGGCCAGCGCTCGCCGCGCGCGCGCAGGTACGTCTCGCTCGGCACGCCGCCCACCGAAGCCGGCTTGCCGAGGAAGGTCACCGCCGGTACTGCCGCACCGGACCGCGTCAGGCGGTCCAGCGCATCGCAGAAGAGGTCCAGGCCCTTCCGCGTCTCGAGCCGGCCGAAGAACACCAGCTCGTCGACGCGCGATGGCGGTCCCGCCGCAACACGGCCGTGGCCGTCCAGCACCGCGTACTGGCGGAGCAGGACGCGCTTTGGCGTCCGCCATCCCTCCCGCGCCAGCCAGGCCAGCATGTGCTCGCTCGGGCTCCAGAGGACGTCGGCGTGCTCCACGGATTGGCGCTCCATGTAGTCCACCTCCAGGTCCTCCGGCGTCGCCAGCTCGTTCATCCCTTCCGTGTGCCAGAGCACCGGGCTGTGCGCGCCCACGCAGATCGTCGCGTCGCCGAGCGCCAGGCCCTGGGCCCTGGCCAGCACCGAGTAGAACCCCACGCCGCGCCACTCGTGGAAGTGGACGATGTCGAAGCGGCGATCGCGCAGCCAGCGGTAGACGGCGACGGAGACGCGCATGGCGGGATGGCCACGTACGTCCTCCGCAGCGGGTACGGGCACCAGTTCGATGCCCAGACCCCGGTAGACGCCCTGCCAGTGCTCGATCGATTCCTGCTCGCAGTAGCGCCCGAGCGCGTAGAGCACGGTGACGCGGTGGCCCGCGCCGGCGAGCAGGCGCGCCAGGGAGTAGTACGCCGTGCCGATGCCGCCGTTGCGGATGGGCCCGGTGATGTCGCAGGTGGCGATGCAGATGTCGAGCGGTGTGCGCGTGATCATGACAGTCCCTCCCGGACGGCCGGTTCCTGTGCCAGCGCCCAGGCCGTGAGCTCCGCGCCCCGGAGCGGGGCCAGCAGGTCGTGGTCGTCGAGCGTGGTCCTCACGGCATCCCTCCACGCCGCGACGGGCGCGGGACCGGCGATCGCATGGAGCGCGGCCGCATGGCTGAAGAGCGCGGCTCGCCGATCGGGTTGCCGGTGCCGGGCACGCACGCGCGCATGGAAGGCGTCGAGATCGAGCGCGGACGCCTGCGCCAGCACATCCCTGGCACGCGCGGGCGTGATACCCGGACCGTGAAGGATGCCTCCGGCCGTCGCGTTCAGCACCGGTACCCGAGCGCGTCCGGCGCGCGCCACGAGGTGATCCCGGAACGCGAGCAGGTGCGGGGCCGTGCGGACGTCGCGGCCGTGGGCGTCCGCGGCTCGTGCCTCCGGCCATCCATCCACGAGCATCTGGAACGCGCCCTCGTACGACGCGCCGCCGGCAGACCAGGCCGCCCACTGCGCTTCGAGCGTCGTCCCCCGGCAATAGGGGCGTCCGTCCGTGAAGGCGAGGTCCGTACCGGCAAAGATGACGGGCGAGCATCCCATCCGCAGCGCGAGATCGAAGGCAGCCGTGACGACCGATCCCCAGACCTCGAGTTGGCCGCAGTCGATCCCCGCGGATCGCAGCCACGGCCAGGGATGGTGATCGGCCACGCGGAAGAAGAACGCCCGTCGATCGAAGTGCGCGAACGCCGACGGGTGGAGGCTTCCCTCCCCCACGAGCCACGTCCGATCGGGGACGTGCAGGCCGCCCAGGTGGCAGGCGTTCGAGAGGCTCGGGTCGAGCGCGACGGCAAACTGCGGCGCCAGGCCGACGGACACGAGCGGCCGGAGCGCCGTGTCACAGGCAATGAGGATGGCGCGGTCGCGAACCACGTGCAGGTCGTGGACGTCGCGATCGAGGGACGGTCCGGCGGCGGCAATCACGGCGGGCACGCCGGCCGCCACGCCGGACAGGCGTGCCGCGTCGCCTTCGCGCGCGATGCGCGCGGCGTTCGACAGCGTGTGCACGAGGTAGCGCCCCGCCAGCGATCGGCGCGCCGACTGGTTGGCCGCGGACTCGAAGCGCAGCCGCTCCGCCGCGTCGCATGCGCGAGCGAGCACCCCGGGCCCTCGGACCTCGGCGCCCGGCGCCACGTGGATGGGCGTCTCTTCCGTCAGGGCCACGGACCGCGCAATCGCGGAGAGATCGCCGTAGCCGGGCCCGGTCAGCACGGCCAGCCGTCCCTCCTCAATCCAGGCCCGCCAGTCCGCGCGCTCGAGGAGGGGCGCGAGCGACTCGACATCCGGCGCGACGACCACGACGATGGGCCGGCCGCAGCGGACCAGCGCTTCGAGCGTCCCGGAACCGGCGCCGACGAGGATGACGGCCGCCGGGCTGCCGGCCATCACGGTCTCGCGCACCCACGCCTCCGGATCCACCGCGTGCGGGGGTGGTACGGCATCGGACGTCCGGCCGACGGCTGCCGCCGTGCCCGCATCCAGGGTGATCCCGAAGCGCCTGGCCAGGGCGCCCACGTTCTCGGCCAGCGTGGTGGTCATTGCGTCGTTCCGTCGACCGGCGCCGGTGTCGGCGAACCGACACGTCGGGTCGGCCCGTCGCCGCGCGGCCGCCGTCATCCGCGTGCGCCGCAGCGGATTGACGGGCTCCGGCAGTCTCCTCGCGGCGGTAGAGGCAAGGCGCGTGCCCGTCTTTCAAGCATTCGCCGGCCGGGCCGATTTCACGGACGACGGATGCGAACCGTCACGCCCGCCGCGGCCTCTCCGGCGGACGCCTCACGTGGGGAGAACATGCTGCTGATCGTCGGTGTCATCGTCGTGCTGGGCTCGGTCGTGGGCGGATACCTCATGGCCGGTGGACACCTGCAGCTGCTCGTCCAGCCGTCGGAGTTCGTCATCATCGGCGGCGCCGCGCTCGGGAGCCTCCTCATCAGCACGCCGCCCAAGGTGCTGAGCAAGCTGATGAAGCAGTGCACGGCCATCCTCGGTCCGGGCCTGACACGGGAGGACTACGGCGACCTGCTGTCGATGATGTACCAGTTGTTCCGCGTGGCGCAGCAGACGGGCGTGATGGCGCTCGAGCCGCACTTCGAGAACCCCGAGCAGAGCGCCGTCCTCGCGAAGTACCCCACGTTCCTCCGGCGGCCGCACTCCGTCGAGTTCCTGGCCGACTCCATCAAGGTCATCATCGTCGGCGGGATGGCGGCGCACGATCTCGAGGCGCTGATGGAGGAGGATCTCGACGTCCACCATGAGGATGAGAAGAGCCCATCGGCGGCCCTCTCCAAGGTGGCGGACGCGCTGCCGGGCCTGGGCATCGTGGCGGCGGTGCTGGGCATTGTCATCACGATGCAGGCCATCGACGGCCCGCCGGCCGAGATCGGCCACCACGTCGGCGCCGCGCTCGTGGGCACCTTCCTGGGCATCCTGCTGTCCTACGGGTTTGCGCAGCCAATCGCCTCCAGCCTGGAGCAGCGGCTCCAGGAGGACGGCCGCTACGAGGTCTGCATGAAGGTCGGGGTCCTGGCGATGTTCAAGGGTCTGCCGCCGGCGATTGCGGTGGAGTTTGCGCGCCGCGTGCTGCCGCACGACGTGCGGCCGTCGTTCGAGGAAACCGAGAAGCTCTGCCGCGCGTCCCGGACGGAACAGGCCGCCGCATGAAGCCCCTCGGCCCCGTGGTCATCGTCCGGCGGAAGTCCCGCGGCGGGCACGCCGCGCACCACGGCGGCGCCTGGAAGGTGGCCTACGCGGACTTCGTCACCGCGATGATGGCGTTCTTCCTCGTCATGTGGCTGGTCACGCAGAGCCAGGAGGTGCGGGCCTCCGTGGCCGGCTACTTCCGGGACCCGGGCGTGTTCGACTACGAGAAGTCCACCGGCATGCTGCCCGGCGGGCGTCCCGGCGTGGACCCCGGCGGCGCGCCGACGGCGGTCCCGCCCAATGACGCCGCGGCACTCCAGCAGGAGCAGCAGGTGCTGGCCGACGCGGCGGAGCACATCAAGCGGCAGTTGTCGAATACGGAGAGCCTGGCGCAACTGCGGGACCAGATCGAGTTCACCATCACCTCCGAAGGCCTGCGGATCGAGCTGATCGAACGGGCGGACTCCAGCTTCTTCGACAGCGGGTCGGCCGAGTTGAGGGGAGAAGCCGAGCGCATCCTGCAGATCATCGGCACCGAACTCGGGAAGCTGGACAACGAGGTCGTGCTCGAAGGGCACACGGATCGCCGCCCCTATGTCTCCGGATCGCGCTACGGCAACTGGGAACTCTCGGCGGACCGTGCCAACGCGGCCCGGCGCGTCATCGACGCCGCCGGCCTTACCGCCGGCCAGGTCCGCGGGGTGCGCGGGTTTGCCGACACGCAACTGCACGTCCGCGAGCACCCGCTGGATCCCCGGAACCGCCGCGTGTCCATCGTGGTGCGGAGCCACGCCGCCGCGGCGCTCGACCATGCCGTGGCGAGCCGGGATTGAAGACCTGGCCGGAATGGCCGATTGCCTCAGCAGCGGACTTACAGGTGCGGGAACGATGCTGATGACGACAGACCATGCCGCAGGCGCGGCGCCGTCGCTGGACGATGTCAGCCTGACGCTCTGGCTCGAGGACCACGCGGCGGGCGACATCGTGTTCACGCCGGACGGCTGGCTGCTCGAGGCCAACCGCCCGGCCGAACTCATGCTGGGCCTCCCGTCGGGCCAGCACGCGCGGGGCCTCAACTTCCGCCGGTTCTGCCGGCATCCGGAGCGCCTGACGGAGGCCATCCAGGCCATCCAGGTCACCGGCCGCCTGGAAAACTGGGACGGCCAGTTCCTCGCCTTCGACGGCAGCCCGCTGCAGACCGTGCTCAACCTGGTCGGCCAGTTCGACAGCCGGCGCGAGCTGATCTCCGTACACGCCTGGCTCTTCAACATCACGGAGTGGCGCCGCGACCAGGAGCGCAACCTGCTCGGCCAGCGCATCGAGGCCATCGGCCGCCTGGCGGGCGGGATTGCGCACGATTTCAACAACCTCCTCACGGTGATCTCGGGGCATACGGAGTGTCTCGCGCAGGGCCTCGGCCCGGACGACCCGCTGCACAAGTCGGTCTCCGCCATCCAGCTCTCCGCGAACCGTGCCGCGACGATGACCCAGAAGCTGCTGGCGTTCGGGCGCCGGCAGGTCCTGCAGCCGACGATCGTGGACCTCGGCGATCTCGTCGAGCGTGTCGAGGCGGACCTCCGCCGCACCTTCGGCCGGCGCATCGACGTGGCCGCGGAGGTCGAGCGGCCCGTGTGGGCGGCCCGCGTGGACGCCGCGCAGGTCGAGCGCGCGCTGGCCACGATTGCCGCGCACGCCATCGACGCGATGGTCGACGAGGGCGCCATCCGCTTCCGCGTGGCCAACGCCGTGATGGGCCTCGAGGGATCGCACGCGCGGCCCTTTGTGCAGAAGGGGCGGTACGTCCGCATCGAGCTCGAGTGCACGGGCCTTCCCGCGGATGCCGACTCGCACATCCGCGTGTTCGAACCGTTCCTGAGCGAGCGGTTCCGCCTGCGCGACGGGATGGGCCTCGCCGCCGTTTACGGCCTGGTCAAGCAGAGCGGCGGCTACATCTGGCTCGACAACGACGCGCCGCTCGTCGCCACCTTCACGCTGCTGCTGCCGGCCGAGGCTGCCGTCGCCATCGCACGCCCGGAACCTCCGGCGCCGGATCGCCGGGGCGTCATCCTCGTCGTGGACGACGACCGGGCCGTGCGCGGCCTCGTGGTCAAGCTCCTCGCGCACCAGGGCTATCGCGTGCTCGAGGCGGACACGGCGGAGGACGGTCTCGGAATCGCGGAACGCGAACCCGTGGACCTGATCATCTCGGACGTGATCTCGCACTCGGCGCCGGGCGGCTGGTTCGAGGCCGAGGCGATGGCGGCGAGGCCCGGGGCGCGCGTCATCTGCCTGGCGGGCCGGGCGGACCCTCGGCGCGCGGCGGCGCTGGATCCGGCCCGGACCGTCTACCTGGAGAAGCCCCTCTCGTCGCCCCGACTCGCCGCGGTCGTCCAGGCGATGCTGGAGCCATGACGTGGCGGTCCACGTGAGCCGCGTCCCGGCACGCCTGCTCAGGGGCCCCGGTTCCGCACCTCCCGCGCCGGCGCGCCAGGACGGCCACGCGCCACACGAGTGGGCGCACTCCATGCTCACGCTCGTCGAGCACGCCGCCGACGCCCTCGCGCACGCGCCCCTGTCCGATCCCGTGACCATGCCCGACACCGCGTCCGTCCGGATCCTGCACCTCGACGCCGACCAGCGTGCGGCGCGGCTCGTCCGGAGCCGGCTGCTCATCGATTGCCCCGAGTGCCACGTCACGCGCGTGGAGGGCGAGGTCGCCTTCCGCAAGGCGCTGGCGGACGGCCGCGTCGACCTGGTCCTCGCCGGCGCGGCAGCACCGGGTCTCGACGGCCTTGCCGCGCTCGCGCTGGTCCGCGCCGAGCGGCCGGACCTGCCGTGCCTCCTGATCGGCGACGCACCCCATGAGGATCTCTGCGTCGAGTTCCTGAAGCGGGGCGGGACGGACTACGTCCTCGGGCACCAGTTTGCGCGCCTCGGCCCCGCCGTCCGGCGCGCGCTCGCCGAGGTGGCCGAGCGCCGGCGGCGGCGCGACTCGGAGCACGCGGTGCGCGCGATCGAGGATCAGCTGCGCCACTCGCAGCGCCTCGAGACGGTCGGCGAGCTGGCGGGCGGCATCGCGCACGACTTCAACAACCTGCTGACGGTGATCAACGGCTACTGCGAGCGCCTGGTCGCGGCGGCCGGCGACGACAGCCCGCTGCAGGGTGATCTCGCCCTGCTCCACAAGGCCGGACAGCGGGCGGCCGCCCTCACGCGGCAGCTCCTCCGCTTCAGCCGGCGTGAGGCGCTCGATCCCCGCGCCGAGGACCTGAACGCGGTCGTGACCGAGATCGAGCGCATCCTGGGGCGGCTGATCGGCGAGCAGACGCGCGTGGTGACCGAGCTGTCGCCCGATCTCGGCGCGACACAGGCCGACCGCGGCCAGCTCGAACAGGTCCTGATGAACCTCGCGGTCAATGCGCGGGATGCCATGCCCGGCGGCGGCGTCCTGACCATCCGCACGGAGAACGTGGACGTGTCCGCGGACCAGGCCGCGCGATGGGGCGTGCCCGCCGGGCACTACGTCGTGCTGGCCCTCCGCGACACCGGACACGGCATGAGCCCGGACACGATCGCCCGGGTCTTCGAGCCGTTCTTCACCACCAAGCCGGCCGGCCGCGGCACCGGCCTCGGCCTCTCGACCGTCCACGCCATCGTCTCCGCCAGCGGCGGGCACGTGACCGTCGACAGTGCGGAAGGCCGGGGCACGACGATGCGCGTGTTCCTGCCGCGGGTGCCGGCGGTCCCGCGCCGTGTGGCGGCCGCGCCGCCCGCGGTGGAGGACACGGCCGGGCACGAGACCGTACTCCTCGTCGAGGACGAGGATCTCGTGCGGGAGCTCGTCCGCGATTTCCTCCAGGCCGGCGGCTACACGGTGATCGAGGCCCAGAACGCCGAGGAGGCGCTGCAGATGATGGCCGGCCGCGGCGCGGACGTGGATCTGCTCATCACGGACCTCGTCCTGCCCGGCATCAACGGCGTGGCGCTGGCCGAGCAGCTCGCGCCGATGCTGCCGGACATGGCGACGCTCTACATCTCCGGCTATCCCGGCGACGCGCTCTTCCGCGGCGATGTCTTCGACCCGGGCCCCGCCTTCCTCCCCAAGCCGTTCACGCGCCCCGTGCTGCTGGCGAAGGTCCGGGAGATGCTGGACCAGGCCGCCTTCAAGCCGGACGCCCGCCGGCCGATTGATCCGGCAAGAACCCGGCCGCGCGAGTCCACGGTCGGGTAAGGCACGCCGACCATGCACACCCCACCCCTCATCCAGCTCGACCTCCGCAGGCCCGACCCGCCGATGACGATGGCCGACTGGCTGCGGGGCACGACGGACGAGGCCCTTGCCGCCGTGCGGGACCTGATCACCGCCGAACTCGAGCCGCACGACACGGCGCTCATCGCGGACATCGAGGCCGTCCGCACCGGCATCCGGAGTGCGGAGACGGCGGCCTCGGTCGCGGACGCCAGCCGGAGCTGCCTCGATCGCACGCGGGACGTCGCCGTGCGCACCGCGCAGCGAAGAGCCGAGCAGCACCGGGACATGACGGCCATCTCCGCGATGGTGCGCGAGGCCCTCACGACGGTGGGCGCCGAGGTGGACACACTGCACGCCAGCATTGCCGCCTCCACGGCGCGCTTCGACAGCATCGCCGCGCTGGAGGACCCGCGGCAGATGCGGTCGCTGCTGGTCGCGCAGGTAGCGATGCTCAAGCGCGTCGCCTCGGAGCGCCGGCGCGTCTGGGACGACACGCTGCGCATCTTCACCGAGCGCGTCGTCGCCCTGGAGCAGCAGCTCGCTGCGGCCCGCGAGATCGCCGCCACCGATACCCTGACGGGCATCGGCAACCGCGCCAGCTTCGACCATGCGTGCGCGGCGCTCGTCCGGCGGGGCACGGCGCGCTTCGTCCTGGCCATCCTCGACATCGACGACTTCAAGGCCATCAACGACACGTTCGGCCACACCGCCGGCGACCAGGTGCTCGTCGCCGTCGCGCGCGGCCTGCGCGGCTTCGTCCGCGAGCACGACATCGTGGCGCGCATCGGCGGAGACGAGTTCGCGCTCCTGGTGTCCGACATCACGCTGCGCCAGGCCGAGCGCCGCTTCGCGGACGGGCTGCCGGCCCTGTTCCCCGCCGCGGAGGGCCCGGAGCTGCCGTGCGTCCCGACGCTCAGTTGCGGCGTCGCGGAGTTCTCCGCCGGCGACACGCCGGCCAGCCTGTTCGAACGCGCGGATCGCGGGCTCTACGCGGCCAAGCGGCAGCAGAAGAACCGCGTGGTCGGCACGGATCGCGCCTACGTGCGGGACCTGATCCGCCGATGAGACCGCACGCCCTGCCCCGCGTCGGCGCGTCCCACCAGCGCGCGCTCGTCATCGATGACGATCCGGAGTGCGGGCAGCTGCTCGCCCACGTCCTTCGCGCGGACGGCCTCGACGTGGAGGTGACCTGCGACGGCGAAGCGGGACTGCGCCTGCTCGATGCGCAGCCGCCGGACATCGCCCTCGTGGATGTCGGGCTGCCGGGCATCGACGGCATCGAGGTCTGCCGCGCCATCAAGGAGCGCTGGTCCACGCGCCTCATCCCGGTCGTGCTGCTCACCGGGCGGCCCGAGCGGGAGTTCCGGCTGGCCGGCCTCGACGGCGGCGCGGACGACTTCGTCGCCAAGCCGTTCGACGTCGAGGAACTCCGGGCACGCGTCAGGCAGCTCCTGCGCATGAAGCGGTACACCGACGACCTCGAGTCCGCCGAGTCGGTCATCGTCAGCCTGGCGCTGACCGTCGAGGCGCGCGACAGCTACACGGAGGGCCACTGCGAACGCCTGGCCGCCGGCGCCGTGGCGCTCGGCGCCACGTGCGGGCTCGGCGAAACGGACCTGGCCGCGCTCGGCCGCGGCGGCTTCCTGCACGACGTGGGCAAGATCGGCATCCCCGACGCCGTGCTCCTCAAGACGGGTCCGCTCACGGCGGCGGAGTACGCGCTCATCCAGCAGCACCCCGAGATCGGCGAGCGCCTCCTCGGCGACCTCCGTTCCCTGGCCGCGGTCCGGCCCATCGTCCGGCACCATCACGAGCGCCTGGACGGCAGCGGGTACCCGGACGGCCTGCGCGGCGACGCCATCCCCCTGCTGGCGCAGATCGTGTCCATCGTGGACGTCTTCGACGCGATGACATCCGCGCGTCCCTACCGCCCGGCCTTCCCGCGGACGACGGCCGTCGCCGAGCTGCAGCGCGAGAAGGCGGCCGGCCGCCTCAACCCCGTGCTCGTCGAGGCGTTCCTCTCCATCGAGGATCCCTTCGACCTCGGCGCGAGCCTGGTACGCGAGCGGTGGTCGATCTCGCCCGCCGGCGCGCCGGCAGGCGGCGGGGCGCCTTTCGCCGCCGCCGCGGTGCGGATCCCGCGCGATTTAGCCTCCGCCTGACGACTGCCATCGTTCTGCCACACCTCTGTCACCACGCTGCCACCCCGGCAGCGTCTGAGTGAGTAGGACACACATATGAAGCGCCTACTCTGGTCCCTGCCCATCGTTGCCGCCGCCATCGGCGCCGGCCTGTTCTACTTCGACTCCCGCGCGCGGGCCGAGGTCCCGACCTTTGCCGTCGCGCCGGTGACGCGCGGCGCGGTGGCCGTCAGCGTCAGCGCGACCGGCACGCTGCAGCCCGTCGACGTCATCGAGGTCGGCACGCAGGTGAGCGGCACCATCGCGTCGCTGCACGCCGACTTCAACCAGACGGTGACCCGCGGGCAGGTGGTGGCCACGCTGGACCGCGCCGCCCTGCAGTCGCAGGTGGACCAGGCCCAGGCGACCGTCATCCGCCTGACCGCGGAGGTCGAGCGCGCGGACGTGCAGCTCGACGATGCGCGCGTCAAGCAGGACCGTGCGGAGCAACTCGCGGAGCGGCAGCTCATCGCCGCCCAGGAAGTGGACACGGCGCGGTCCAATGCACGCGTGGCGGAAGTGGCCGTGCGCGCCGCGACGGCGCAGCTCGACCAGGCGCAGGCGGCCCTCACGCAGGTCCGCGTCAACCTGTCGCACACCGTCATCACCTCGCCGGTGGACGGCATCGTGCTCAGCCGCAACGTGGAGGCGGGACAGACGGTGGCCGCGGGCCTCCAGGCGCCGACGCTCTTCGTCATCGCGCGGAGCCTCGACATCCTGCAGCTCGAGGCGCGCGTCGACGAGTCCGACATCGGCCGCGTCGCGCAGGGCCAGCCCGTCGCGTTCACCGTGGATGCCTATCCCGGCCGCACGTTCGCCGGCACGGTCCGGCAGGTCCGCCTGCAGCCGACCGTCGTCCAGAACGTCGTCAGCTACACGACGGTCATCGACGTGCCCAACCCGGACCGCGTGCTGCGGCCCGGCATGACGGCGACGCTCGACATCGAGATTGCCCGCGCGGAGGACGTCCTGCGCGTGCCCGCCGCCGCCATTCGCTTCCGGCCGGCCGCGGACGTGCTGGCCGCCGCCGGCATCGTCGCACCGGGCGACGCCCGGGGTGATGACACCGCCACCGTGTGGACCTACGACAACGAGCGCCTGGTGCCGGTGCCGGTGCGCACGGGGCTGACCGACGACGTGATGGTCGCGATTCTGTCGGGGAGTCTCGACGAGCACGCGCACGTGGTGACCGCGGTGTCGCAGGGCGCCGCGTCCGCGAGCGCGCCGGCCGCCAGCTCTCCGCTCACCCCGTCCTTCCCGCGCCGCCAGGGCGCGGCTGCCGGAGGCGCCGCCCGTTCCGGGCGGTGACGCGCCATGATGACCGCAGGCAGCACCATCTGGACCGCCCTGGAGGCGATCGGCCGCAACCTCTTCCGCTCGGCGCTCACGTCGCTGGGCATCATCATCGGCGTGGCCGCCGTCATCGTGATGATGGCCATCGGCGGCGGCGCGCAGGCGTCGATCCAGGCCCAGGTCTCGAGCCTCGGCACCAACGTCGTCACCATCGGCGCCGGGTCGATGACCTTCGGCGGCGTGCGCCTCGGACAGGGCGCCGTGACCACGCTCGTGCCCGAGGACGCGGAGGCCATCATCGACGAAGTGGGCGGCATCCGCAGCGTCTCGCCGGGCGCCAGCCTCCGGACGCAGGTGCTCTCGTCCACCGCCAACTGGCAGACGCAGGTGCAGGGCGCCGGGCCCGCCATCGTGGACATCCGCTCGTGGCCCGTGGCGGCGGGCGCCTTCTTCGTGGACGCGGACGTGGAGCGCATGGCGCGCGTCGCGGTGCTCGGGTCGGTCGTCCGCGATCGCCTGTTCGGCGACGGCGTGGATGCGGTGGGCCAGACGATCCGCGTCAACGGCCAGCCGCTGACCGTGATCGGCGTGCTGACGGCCAAGGGCCAGTCGCCCATGGGACAGGACCAGGACGACACGGTGTTCGTCCCCTACACCACCGTCCAGAAGCGGCTGCTGGGCGTCCAGCACCTGTCGAACATCACCGTCGCGCTCGATGGCACCATCCCCGCGGCGCAGGTCTCCGAACAGATTGGCGACGTCCTCCGCCGCCGGCATCGCCTGGCGGCCGGCGCGGACGACGACTTCACCATCCGATCGTCGGAGGAGATGGCCAGCGTCCTCGGCGCCACGACCTCGACGATGTCGCTGCTGCTGTCGGCGGTGGCCGCGGTGTCGCTGCTCGTCGGCGGCATCGGGATCATGAACATCATGCTGGTGTCGGTCACCGAGCGCACGCGGGAGATCGGCCTCCGGCGCGCCATCGGGGCGCGGCGGACCGACGTCCTGGCGCAGTTCCTGACCGAAGCGCTCGCCCTCAGCCTGGCCGGCGGCGCCACGGGCGTCCTGGTCGGCGTCGGCGCGGCCTACGGGCTGACGGCCGTGCTCAACTGGGCCACCGTCGTCTCCACGCCGTCCATCGTCCTGTCGTTCGGCTTTGCCGCGCTCACCGGCGTGGTGTTCGGGTTCGTGCCCGCCCGGCGCGCGGCGGCGCTCAACCCGCGCGAGGCGCTGCAGTACGAGTAGCCGTGCGAGGGCATGCCACGGGGCACCCGCATCGCATGGTCGCGCCGCACTGCCTCACGGGGGCGGCCGCCTGGCGGCGCGATCAGCGTGCGGCGGACACCGAAGGATGGCCCGGCACGTAACAGCGCCACGGGTGTTCCGTGCCGCGGGTGATCCCGATACGCGGGCCCCAGCCGACGGGAAGCGCCGGTCCACCGGCATCCTCGATCGTGAGCGGGCGGCGGAAGAGCGGGTGCGTGTTGAGCGCGAGATCGATCCCGAGTGCGGCCGTCAGGTTGCCGGGCCCGCGGCACAGGTCCCGCTCGGGTACAGCCGGCTTGCCCTGCCGCCACTTCGCCCGCCCGCGCCGCTCCTGCATGAGGGCCAGCCCGTCCACGGGCTCCAGCGCACGGATCAGCACGGCCGCGGGAGACCCCGCCGGCTCCGTCACGGCGTTCACCATCTGGTGAAGCCCGTAATTCAGGTAGACGTACGCGCGCCCGGGCGGGCCGTAGAGCGGGCGGTTGCGGACCGTCGGGCCCGGCGCCGCGTGGCATGCAGGATCCGCTTCGCCGATGTACGCCTCCACCTCCACGATGATGCCGGAACAGGTGCCGGCCGCGGTCCGGTGAACGAGGAGCTTGCCGATGAGATCCCGCGCGACGTCGAGCGTGGGGCGCGCGTAGAAGCCGGCGGGCAGGATCACGGCATCAGTCGGGAACGGGCGTGCCGAGCTCGGCCAGGTACACCCGCGCCAGCGGGCTCAGCCTCTCGTCGTTCTCCGCCGCCACGGCACGAAGCCGGTCCGCCGACGCGTCCTCCAGGAGCCGTGCCTGCACGTAGGCCGCCGCCAGTCCCGCCGCATCGTCTCGGCGGCTCCACGCGTCCGACGCCAGCTCGCGAGCAACAGGCTCCACGGAGCGATCGCCGATGCGGGCCAGGGCCTCGAGCGCGGCGCCCGCCAGCGCATGGCGGTTGTCCGCGCGCCCCTTGCGGTACTGCTCGAGAATCGCCGGCACGGTGGCGGACTCGCCGAGCAGCCCGAGGGCTTCCATGGCCGCCATGCGCTCGTCCTCGCGCGACTCGTTGAGGAGCAGCACGAGCGAAACCTCGAGGCCGGCCGGGCGGATGGGCGGCGGGCCGCCATCGATGGGGGCGGCAAACAGGCGGCCGGCCACGCGCGCGCCCGCCACGCGGACGCGGCGATCCTCCGCGTGGATCATCTGCAGCAGGGCTACGCCCGCGCCGGCCATCGGCCCCGGCGGCACCGTGCGTCCCGATCGTCCGGCCAGGACACCGAACGCGTAGGCGGCGCGGATGCGCGCGGTCGTGCCCACGGGGCCCATGCCGACGATCAGCTCGGCGAAGGCGCCGGGGGGAACGGGGGCGGGCCCCGTCATCCAGCGGTCGAAGGCCGTCTCGGCACCGCCGCGCCGCGGCACGTCCACGCCGGCGCCCCGCAGGATGCGGTCCCCGTCAGGCGCCTGCGCGGCGGCGGCGCTGACGACGGCGGCGGTCAGGCCGATCAGCCATGCGGCCAGGAAGGTCCTTCGTCGTCCGGCCCTGATCATCGCTCCACAGTTTGCAGCATTCTGCCGGACATCAGGATCTGCTGGAGGTAGCGCCCGGTGTGCGACGCCTCGACGTAGGCCACCTGTTCCGGCGTGCCCATGGCCAGCACTTCCCCGCCCTCTTCCCCGCCCTCCGGGCCGAGGTCGATGATCCAGTCGGCCGTCTTGATGACGTCCAGGTTGTGCTCGATGACCGCCAGCGTGTGGCCGGCCTCGAGCAGCTTGCGGAACGCCGCGAGCAGCTTGGCGATGTCGTCGAAGTGGAGGCCGGTCGTGGGCTCGTCGAGAATGTAGAGCAGGCGCTCGCCGGCGTGTGAGGCCAGGTGCGCGGCAATCTTGATCCGCTGCGCCTCCCCGCCGGACAGCGTCGTGGCGGGCTGGCCGAGCCGGAGGTAGCCGAGGCCGATCTCGTCGAGGACCTGCAGCCGGCGCAGCACCTTGGGCGAGCCCGCGAAGAAGCTGAGCGCCTCGCGCACGGTCATCTGCAGCACGTCGGTCACGTTCCGGCCCTTGTAGCGCGCCTCGAGGACCTGCGTCTTGAAGCGCCGGCCCTCGCACTGCTCGCACGGGACGAAGACGTCGGCGAGGAACTGCATCTCGACGCGCACCTCACCTTCGCCCTGGCACGCCTCGCAGCGGCCGCCGGGCACGTTGAACGAGAAGTGGCTGGCTGTCAGGCCGCGGGCCACCGCGTCCTTGGTGTGCGCGAACAGGTCGCGGATGGGATCGAACGCCTTGAGATAGGTGACCGGGTTCGACCGCGGGGTCCGCCCGATGGGCGTCTGGTCCACGAGCACGACATCGGTGACGAACTCGTGCCCGTCCAGGCGATCGTGCGCACCGACCTTGCGATCCCAGTCGCCCTTGGCGCGCTTGAGCGCGGCGTAGAGCACGTCGTGCACGAGCGTGGACTTGCCGGACCCGCTCACGCCGGTGATGCACGTCAGCGTGTTGAGCGGGATCTCGACGTCGATCCCCTTCAGGTTGTGCTCGCGCGCGCCGAACAACCGGATCCGCTGCGGGATGCCCTTCCGGCGGGACTGCGGCACGGCGATCGACAGCTCGCCACGCCAGTACTTGGCCGTGAGCGAGCGCGGCTCCTGGCTGAGGCCGTCGAGCGTTCCCGCGTAGACCACGCGGCCGCCGTGCTCGCCGGCGCCGAGCCCCATGTCGATCAGGTGATCCGCGACGGCAATCATGTCCGCGTCGTGCTCGACGACGAGCACGGTGTTGCCCTGGTCGCGCAACTGGCGCAGGATGGCAATGAGCCGCTGGTTGTCCCGCGTGTGCAGGCCGATCGACGGCTCGTCCAGCACGTAGAGCGTGCCCACGAGCGCGGAGCCGAGGGACGTCGCCAGGTTGATGCGCTGCGACTCGCCGCCGGACAGGGTGGACGACAGGCGATCCAGCGACAGGTAGTCCAGCCCGACGTCGCGCAGGAAGCCGAGGCGCCGCGTGATCTCCGTCAGCACCTTCTCCACGATGGCCGCGTCCTTCTCGGAGAGCTCGAGGCCGCCGAAGAACCGCTGCGCCTCGCGCACCGTGCGCGAGGACACCTTGTCGATCGTGAGATCCCCGACGCGCACGTCCCGCGCCTCGCGCCGGAGGCGGGTGCCGCCGCAGTCCGGGCATGTCAGGTAGCCGCGGTAGCGGCTGAGGAACACGCGGACGTGCACCTTGTACTTCTTCCGCTCCAGCCACTGGAAGAAACCGCGGATGCCCTCGTAGTCGCCGCCGTCCCCGTCCACGATCAGCGTGCGTTCGGCGTCCGTCAGGTCCCGCCAGGGCACGTCCAGGCGCAGGCCGTGGACCTTGGCCGCGCGCTTCAGGCCCGCGAGGTGCGAGCGGTAGTGCGGCTTGGTCCAGGGCTCGATGGCGCCGCCGGCCACGGACTTGGCCTGGTCCGGGATGACGAGGTCGAAGTCCAGCTCGATGACGTTGCCGAAGCCGTGGCACGTGGGGCACGCACCGAACGGGTTGTTGAAGGAGAACAGCCGCGGCTGCGGGTCCTCGTACGGGATGCCGCACGTGCGGCATTCGAACCGCTCCGAGAACTCGTGGCGGATGGCGGCATCCGCCGGGGCGTCCGGCTCGACGGGCAACTGGATGGCCCACGCCGCACCGCCGCCCTCCTGGTAGGCCGTCTCGATGGAGTCCGTCAGGCGCGACCGCACGTCGTCATCCACCTGGACGCGATCGACGACGACGCCAATGGAGGACCGGCCCTGCAGCACGTCCGCCGGGGCATCGTCGAAGGACACGGCACGGCCGTCCACCAGCAGCCGGCCGAAGCCCTTGCGGCGGAGCACCTCGATGACCGACGGCGGCGCCTCGACCGGGAGATCCAGCACGACGCGCCGGGCCGTGCGTCCGCGGCCCCTGGCGCGGGGCGTGGGTTCCGGCGGCTCATCGGCGGAGGGCCGATCCTCCGCGTCCGCACGGGCGCCGGCGCCCGCCGCCTGGTCGAGTTGCACGAGCGGCAGCTCGTAGCCGATCAGCAGGCGCGTGCGGTTCGGAAGCGCCTGCAGCCGATCGGCCACGACCTCCGCCGTCTCCCGGATCACTTCCTGCCCGCACTGCCGGCAGATGGTCTTGCCCACCCGCGCGAAGAGGAGCCGCAGGTAGTCGTGAATCTCCGTGACGGTCCCGACGGTGGAGCGCGGGTTCCTGATGGCGTTCTTCTGCCGGATGGCGATGGACGGGCAGATGCCGTCGATGCGGTCGACGTCCGGCTTCTCCATCCGCTCGAGGAACTGCCGGGCGTAGGCGGAGAGCGACTCCACATACCGGCGCTGGCCCTCGGCGTAGATGGTGTCGAAGGCCAGCGACGACTTGCCGGACCCGCTCACCCCGGTGATGACGATGAGCTGGCCGACGGGCAGGTCCACGTCGACGTTCTTCAGGTTGTGCGTACGGGCGCCACGAACGGCGATGATTGGATGTGCGCGAGAAGCCGACGGCATGGGGTTCTCTGGCCCGGTGTACAGACCGCGCCGTGCGCGTGGCCCGTAAACAGGTCATGGTACCACAGCACCTCCCCGAACCTCCCCAGCACCTCCCCGAACCTCCCCGAACCTTCCCAGCACCTCCCCCGAACCTCCCTACCCCTCTCCCTGAGCCCGTGGAAACAGCACGTGGTTCTCCAGGTGGACGTGGATGTGCATGCCGGACTCCAGCTCGGACAGCCCGTGGTAGTACGCCCGGACGGTCTCGCACGCCCAGGCGGGCACGGCGTAGCCGTCCGTGAGGCGGTGCATTTCCGCCAGCAGTTCCCCGGCGCGGTCGTGCTCGTGTTCCATCACCGCGATGGGCGCCCCGATCGGCATGCCGGGCGCGCCGCCGGGCGTCATGGCGCGAATCGCGGGGAACAGCACGCCCTCCTCCTTGCGCATGTGCGACCGCAGGTCCGCCGACAGCTCCGTCACGATCGTCTCGAGCCTCGACAGGTGCGGCGCCTTGGCCCCGTGGACGCGCGCGACCTTTGCCGCCATGGACTCGAGGCGCGGCAGTTCCTCCCGCAGGGGCTCGTGGTACGTAGAGACGATGTGATCGATGAGGTCCGCGAGCGGCGCGCGGTTCCAGTCCCGGGTGTCGGGATCCGGTTGCCGGGCGGAGGCCTCGAGCGCCGCCGTCACCTCCTCGAGCGGCGCGCCCGCCTTGCGGCACGCGTCCGCCAGCGGGATCTTGCCGCCGCAGCAGAAGTCGATGCGGTGGCGCTCGAAGACCCGGGCGGTCGAGGGAACGGCCGAGACGATGTCTGCAACCGTGGTCGTGTCGGTGATGGTCATGGTGGTCCTGCCTCTGGGTGATCGGGGTTGTCGTCCGACAGGGCGCGCGCGAGCGCGCGCGGCTCGAGGCCGTAGGCGTGCGCGGCTTCGGCCACCGTCTCGAACGGCGCAAAGGTGCAGCCGACGCACCCCATGCCCCGGTCGATGAACACGCGCGCGGCGCCCGGACGGGCGGCGAGCACATCGGCGACGATCGCGTGCATCACGTCTGTCGGTGTCACGCGGCAAGGATGCCGCATCGGGCGGGGCCGGTCTTTGCGCGTCCGCAAACAGCGCGCGTCAGTCGATGTCGTCCGCGACCTTCAGCAGGCCGTGCGGGTTCCGGATCACCATCCGCTGGCGTCCGGCCTCCACGATGCCTTCCCCTTCGAGGCGGCTGATGATCCGGCTCACGGTATAGAGGGTCGTTCCCGTCATCTGGGCAATGTCGTCGCGGGAGAGCGGCAGGTCGATGAGGACGCCGGACTCGACGCGGCGGCCGGCCTGCTGCACCAGCCGGAGCAACGCCCGCGCCACGCGGCGATCGACCTTCTCCGTGGCGAGCTGCCGGTACTGCACCTGGAGCTCGTGCAGGCGGGCCGCCACGAACCGCAGCGCGTTCAGCGCGAGCCTCGGGTGGCGTTCCATGAGGCGGGCCATCACGTCGCCGGGCCACTCCATCGCCGACGCGTCGATGACCGCTTCCGCCGTGATCGGATACGTCGCGCCGCCGAATGCGGCCACGCCGCCGAAGGCGTCGCCCGGACCGAGGATGCGGAGCACGACCTGGTGGCCTTCCGCCGTCAACTGCGTCAGCTTCACGGAGCCGCTGTCCAGCACGAAGAAGGCCGAGGCCGGGTCGTCCTCGCGGAAGAACACGCGGCCGCCCTCGACCGTCCTGACGCGCGCCGCCGCACGGATCTCCGCCAGCGCGCCGTCGTCCAGCGCCGAGAACATTGCGAGCGGCTTGGCAAAGATCGGCCCGTCTGCCACGACCTGAGGATAGCAGCCCGTCCTGTTTGCGGACGCGCAAAGACAGGAACGGCGAGACCGGCGATCGTGAGGCCAGCGATGCTGGAACTGGCCATCGATCCCTCGGCGCCCTCCGCGCCTTCCGCGGGGATCCGCGAGCGGGAACGCGCGCACGCCCGCGTGCTCGCGCTCTACGTGGCCACCGGGCTCGTCTACATGGTCGGCCCCGGCACCTTCCTGGGCGTCTGGAACCTGCTCGAGGTCAGCGCGCGGCACAGCGTGAGCCTGGTGTCGCCCGCCTGGCTGCAGGCGCACGGGCACGCGCTGGTCTTCGGCTGGGTGGCCACGTTCATCCTCGGGATCGGGTTCTATTCCATTCCCCTCGTCAACGCTGGCGCCAGGCCTTCGCTCCGCGCGTCGCAGGTGTGCTGGGCCCTCTGGACGACGGGTGTCGGCCTGCGATGGGCCGCGACCGTGTACGCCTGGCACTGGCGCGCGCTCGTACCGCTCTCCGCGGTGCTGGAGGTGGCGGCGTTCGCCATCTTCTTCCGCGCCGTCTCCCAGCACAACCGCGCCGGGCGCCGTCCCGGCCTCCCGGACCCGTGGGTCCGCGTCGTGATGGCCGCGTCGATGGGCATGGCGCTGACCCTCCTGGTCAACCTGTACTTGAGCGTCTCCGTCGCGTGGCACGGCATCTCGCCGGCGGTCCCGCACGGGCCGAACCAGAAGTTCCTGGTCCTTGTCACGTGGGGCTTCCTCGCGCCGTTCGTGTGGGCGTTCAGCACCAAGTGGCTGCCGGTGCTGCTCGGGCTGCGGCCCACGTGGAACCGCGGCGTGATGACGGCCGTCGCCCTCAACACGACCGGCGTGCTCCTGACCCTTGCCGGCCTGGGCGGTCCGGCCACGGTCCTCTTCGTCCTCGCGGCCGTGCTGATGGCCGGCAGCCTGCGGCTCTTCGAACGGCCGGCGCAATCGCCCAGGACACGAGGCGTCCACCACACGTTCCCGCTCTTCGTGCGGATGGCGTACGGGTGGCTGATTGCCGCCGCCGTCCTCGGTGCGGCCGCCGCGCTGTGGGACGGCTCGGGCGGCATCTGGGGCGCCTCACGCCATGCGTTCACGGTCGGCTTCGTCGCCGTGATGGTGTTCTCGATCGGCCAGCGCGTCCTGCCGGCCTTTGCCGCCATGGGGCCGCTCTGGAGCCCGCGGCTGATGTTCACCGGCCTGCTGTGCCTCGTCGCGGGATGCCTCGTGCGCGTCCCGAGCGAGATCTTCGCCTACCAGATCGACGCCGCCTGGGCGTGGGCGGCGCTGCCCGTCTCCGCCGTGCTCGAGCTGAGCGCGGTCATCGTCTTTGCGATCAACCTGATCGCCACTGTTGTCCTCGCGCCCGCGCCGCTCGGCGCCGGGCGGACCACGGCTGCTGAAGGAGCCCCGTCATGACTGAATCCACCCCTGTCGATATCCCCGGCGAGGACGCGATCCTGCCCGGCATCGGCGTCCGCCTGAACGTCCAGAAGATGCCCGCGCACTGGCTGATGGCCCGGCTCGGCAAGCGCGTGCTCCGGCCCGGCGGCCTGGAGCTGACGCGCTGGCTGCTCGCGCACGGCCGGATCGGGCCGGCCGACGATGTGATTGAGTTCGCACCGGGCCTGGGCCGCACGGCCACCATGATCCTGGCGAAGGAGCCGCACACCTACGCCGGCGTCGAGCGCGATGAGCAGGCCGCGCAGGCGGCCGAGGCGGCGCTCGCGCACGCCGGGGCCGTCGAGGCTCGCGTGGTGCGCGGCAACGCGGCCGCGGTGCCGCTCCCCGACGGGACGGCGACCATCGTCCTGGGCGAGGCGATGCTCAGCATGCAGACGGCCGCCACCAAGCGCGCCATCATGGGCGAGGCGTGCCGATTGCTCAAGCCCGGCGGCCGGTACCTGATCCACGAGCTGGCCATCACGCCGGAGACGCTGGACCCGGCGGAGATCGCGCAGCTCCATGGCGACCTGTCCGGTGTGATTCACGTCGGCGTGCGCATCGGGACGGTGCGCGACTGGACGGCGTGGCTGGAAGAGGCGGGCTTCATCGTCGAGGAGATCACGACGGTGCCGATGCGCCTGCTCGAGCCCGGCCGGATGGCCCGCGACGAAGGCCTGGGCGGCATGGTGCGGTTCATGTGGAACGCGATCCGCACGCCGGGCGCCGCGCGCCGGCTCAGGGCCGTGCGCGGTGTGTTCCGCACGCACCGGGATCACCTGTGCGCCGTGGGCGTCGTCGCACGGAGGAAGGAGCTGGCCGCCGGCGCGTAGGTGGTCGCGACCCGGCGGCCCTCACCGCGTCAGCGCATCAGCGCATGTCCGTCGTCGGGTTCTGGAACGGCTTGCCCTTCCAGAAGGACTGGAGCGTGGCCCATCGCGCGGCGGCCACGTCGCGCCGGCCCGCGGCGGCGTGCGCCATGGCGGCGCCGTGCAGGGAGCGGGCGCGGTTCGGCATGCGGAGCAGGCTGGTGTCGAACGCGGCGGAGGCTGCGTCCGCCTGGCCCGCGCGCAGCAGTACCTCGCCCAGCAGCTCGTGTGACGGCTTGACCGGATCGGCCGCGCCGTTGGGCGGGCGCATGCTCTCCTCGATCGTGACGGCCTCCCGCAGCAGCGTGATCGCCTCGTCCGCCTGTCCCCTGGCCTCGGCGACCAGCGCGGCCAGTTCCTTGTGCATGATGCGGACACCCTTGCCGGCGTCGGGGTTGCCGCCCGGCGCCGGTGCAGGGCCGTGATCCGCGTGCGCGCCACCGGCGGCGGCGCCGCCGCCCGGGGCGGCCTGTGCCTTGGCCGCCAGCAGGGCCGTCATCTGCTCGGCCGTGGCGAGGTCTCCGGTCCTGGCCGCGCTCATCCCGTTGGCGAGGATGGTCTCGTTGGAGGCGCCGTCCGAGATGGGCTGCACCTTCCACTCCTCGGTCTCGATGATGTAGCGGGCGTTGACGAGCGCGAGCACGCCGGCGGCGCGGGCGTGCTTGGTGGTCGCGGCCATCTCCTCGAAGGCCCGGATGCGCTCGCGGGCGCCGGCATAGTCGCCGAGCTGCAGGAAGCCGTACTGGCCCCAGTCACCGGAGTGCGCCATGTCGCCCGGCGAGTCCCCGGGCTCCCACAGGTCCTTGCCGACGGTGAAGGCGCGGACGTTCTGGTGCGCGACCTCGTTCCACATCCCGTGCTGGATGAAGATGTGGGTCGGCATGTGGACGGCGTGGGAGACGGCGGGGACGATCTTCGCGTAGACGTGGGCCGCCTCGAGGGCGAGGGGCGCGTGCACGGGGTCGTCGAACGCGTGGATGATGTAGTGGGTGGCGCCGGGGTGGTTCGGGTTGCGCTGGAAGACCTGCATGGCGAGGGCGCCGGCCTTCATCTCCGGGCGGAAGGTGTCGTCGTTCTGCGCGCGGGCGCCGCTGAGCAGGGCGAGCGCGTAGAAGGTGGTCACCTCGTCATCGTCCGGGAACTGGTCGTGGAGGCGTTCCATGGCGTGCATGTAGGCGACCTTGCGGGTGCGCCAGTCCGGGCCCTCCGCCCAGAGGGCCTCGACCGCTTCGAGGAAGCCCTTCTCGCGCGGCGTCGGGGCCTTGGCCAGCCGGGCGGCGGTGTCCGGGCCCAGCCGTTTGAGGACGGCGCGCGGGTTGGCGTCGTCGTTGAGCGCGTTCAGCGGGTGGTTGTAGCAGAGGGTCTCGCCCCAGTAGGCCATGGCGAAGTCCGGCTGGGCCTGCTGGGCGAGCTTGAACTCGGCGATGGCCTGCTTCCAGCCGAAGCTGTGGAGGATGGCCACGCCGCGCAGGAAGTGGCGCTGGGCCTCCGGCGAGCCGGAGGTCGGGAACGACAGGTGGCCGACGTTCTCGAACTGCGCGGACAGGGGGGCGGCCAGGGCCAGGATCAGCACGGCACAGGCAAGGCGACAGCGCATGGGACTCCTCCGGAATGGGTGCCGAGGGGACGCGTTCTGGCGATACTACCCTCCCCGGGCCGGCTGGTGGTAAGATTCCAGTTCGCGCACCGAGCGCCCCACCACGCTGGCCGGCGTAGCTCAGTTGGTAGAGCAGCTGATTCGTAATCAGCAGGTCGTCGGTTCAAGTCCGACTGCCGGCTCCA
>CAZUGF010000034.1:30513-41369 GCA_964619705.1 uncultured Bifidobacteriaceae bacterium | reverse complement strand
CCCTTCGCGTCTTCGTGTCGGCCGTGACAGCCGTGACAGGCGTCCGATCAGTCCACGAACAACCGCCGCCCCTCGTCCTTCAGCAGCACCCAGCACGCGTAGGCGCCGAGCGCCGTGCCGGCGGGCAGCAGCACCAGATTGACCACGGCCAGACCGAGGGCCAGGAGCCGGGCACGCGGGCGGAAGGTGCCGAGCGCGCGGCCAATCCACAGGTGCAGCAGCGCCCAGAAGAGCGCGAGGCCGGAGAGAATGGCGAGCGTCGCCGCCGTGAGGCGCGCCGCCACGGGTGAGGTGACGGGCACGGGGCCCGTGGCCGTGGACATGGCCAGCGCGCCGGCGGCCAGCGCCGCGGCCGCCAGGGCGACGAGCAGGAAGACGGCGCCCCAGGCCAGGTAGAGCCAGGCGAGGAAGTCGACGTGCCGCTTCAAAGGGGACTCAGTCGACGATGACGCGCAGGTCCACGCGCGTGCGCGGGCCGCGGCGCGGCGTCACCGCGAACCTGACCGTGTCCCCGTCCACCGCCCCCGGCGGCACCCGCACATCGATCAGGAGCGGGTTCACGGCATGGCCGTCGCCCTCGCACGAGGGGCAGGGATCGTCCCACACCTCGCCGCGGCCGCCGCACGTACTGCAGGTGTGGCGCAGATCCAGGGAGACAGGGACCGTGGCACCGGCGGCAGCCTGTTCCATCCGGAGGCGGATCTCCGCCAGGACGACCGGCGCCGCATCCGCGACCGCCACGTCGCGGCACAGGCACTCGACCGCCGCCCGCGCCGACGGGAAGTCGATCGCGACCTCGTCCGCGAACGACCGCCGGAAGAGGCGATCGTCGGGCGTCAGCGCCTGCACAGCCGCGCGCGATTGGTCGAAGCGTCGTGGGACCACGTTCGCCCGTACGATAGCGCGGTCGACCGGAAAAGGGAACCGGGAAGCTGCTACGATGCGCGCATGAACGACAGCGGCCGCGAGTGTCCGATGTGCGGGGAGTTCATGCGCCTCGTCGCGCGGGAATCCATCGAGCACGTACCGGGCCTCCCCCAACCCGTCAAGCACATGACGCGGGAGTGGGTGTGCCCGGAGTGCGATTATTTCGAGGAAGAGGAAGGGACCTAGCGCGCGCCGATCGTCAGGAGAATCTCCTTCCGGAGGAGATCGTCCACCTCGTCGAACACGAGGGTGGCGTCGCACTCGTCGCACAGGCACTCGATCACGCCCGGACGGCCTTCCTCGGCCACCTCGACGCGCTCACCATCGATCTGCACCACGTGCATCTGCAGGGTCTTGACCAGAAAGGTGCGGCTATTTCCGCAGTTCGGACACGTCAACGCCACTAGGCAGGCTCCTTAAACCAACAGATTGTATGGGATAGCCCAGCCGGCCGCAAAGCAGAATCGACGCGCGGACGGAGACATCGGGAGACAGTCAGCATCGATCGGGCCACCCCGAACACCACAGGCCGCGCCGTGGCGCACAGCGCCGCACAGCGCCGCAGTTCTCACGGGCCCCGCTCAGTCCGGGGCCGCGTAGATGAGCCGGCCCTCCACGACGCGGTCCGGCAGCAGGCGGCGCGCCGCGGCGACATATGCGGCCAACTGCGCCTCGTGCCCGGGCCGGGGCGCCCCGGTCTTGAACTCCAGCACCGTGGCCCGCCCGTCCGCCACCACCAGGCAGTCGATCACGCCGCGGTCGATCCCGCCATCCAGCGCCCTCGCCGAGTACGGCGTCTCGAACAGCGCACGGCCCCCGGCAAACAACGCCTGCACGTCGGGGCGTCCGAGCACCCCCAGCGTCAGCGTCACCGCACGGCCCGCCACATCCTCCACCTCCACGATGTTCTCCGACGAGGCCAGGATCCGGCGCGCCACGCGTTCCAATTCCTCGCGCGGGGGCAGCCGGTCCGCGGCGTGCGCCAGCAGGTGGTGCACCAGCGTGCCGAGCACGGACGACGACCCGCCGCCCGGTGGGCCCCCATCCTCGCCGCCCTCCTCCACCGAGGCGGTGACCGCGGCGCGCACGGGCCCGTCCGCCGGGATGGGCGCGAGGTCGTCGGCCAGCACGGCCTCGACGCGCTCCGCCTGCCAGACGCGCGCGTCCGCACCCGGCGGCGCGGGCTCGACGATCCGGATCGCGTGCGTCCCGGAAGGACCGATCCAGGACACGGGCGACTCCGGCGGCGACGCCGCGGCGCCCAGGATCAGCTGGAGCGAGGCAGGCAGCATCCGCCCGAGGGATCCCCGGGCCGGACGGAAGCGGCCGTCGGACGCCCAGGTGCCGCACAGGTAGAGGCGATCGCGCGCGCGGGTCATCGCGACGTAGAGCAGCCGCTTGGTCTCCTCGGCCTCGCGCGCCTCCAGGTCCCGGTCGGCGTCGCTCCGGTGGTCGCCGACCGTCACGATCGGATCGCCTTCCTCCTCCAGATCGAAGGGCGCCGCGCTCACGCGGATGGGCGGCCGGGTGCCTCCGCTACCGCGCCCGAGGTTGACGACGAACACGACGGGAAACTCCAGGCCCTTGGCGGCGTGGACGGTCATCAGGTTGACCGCGTCCGCCGCATCGATGATCGCGTTGGACTCATCACCGCCCGCGACGATGCTCGCGAAGTGATCCACGAGGCGCTGGAGGGTCACGTAGCCGCGGTTCTGCATGCGGCGGATCAGGCCGCGGATCTTCTTGAGGTTCTCGCGTGCCTGGAGCAGGCCCGGCCCGCGGAGCTCCGCCGCGTACGCGGCGTCCGCCAGGACGCGGTCCACGATCTCCGCCGGCGTGAGCCGATCGACGAGCGGCACCCACGCCGCCACGCTCGCGCGCGCGAGAAGGAGCCGGGCCCGGTCATCGTCCGGCAGGTCCTCGGGGAGCGCCGCATCCGCTGACGGGGGCCGGAGCGCGCCGGCGAGATCCGGGGCCAGGATCTTGAGCCCTTCGTCGGAGATGCGCACGAGGCGCGAACGCAGCATGGCGGCCGCACGCAGGTGCGAACCGGGGTCCGCCAGGTACGCGATGAGCGCCAGGACGTCCTTGATCTCGTCCGCGTCGAAGAACCCGAGGCCCTTGTAGACGTAGAACGGCACGCGCCGGCGGCCAAGCGCCTGCTCGAAGAGACGATGTCCGTCGCGCGTCCGGAAGAGCACCGCGATGTCGCCCGGCGCGACAGGCCGCGGCACGCCGGTAAAGCGATCCCGCACCACGACGCCGTCCAGCAGCAGCCGCGCGATCTCGTCGGCCGCGCGCTCGGCGTGCTCCCCATCGTCCTGGGCCGTGACGATGTTCACCGCCTCCACGCCGGGGCCGGCATCGGTCGCCAGCGGGAACCGGTCGTCGTCCGAGTAGCGGAAAGCGTCGGCGCGCTCGGGCTGCTTGTCGATGGCGTCGAACACGTCGTTGACGAACCGGAGCAGTGCCAGCACGGACCGGTGGCTCCGCGTGATGGCGGCGCGGGCGGGCGCGTCCGGCCGGAGCGCGTCGATGTAGCGTCCCGCCGCGTCGAGGACGGCCACCTCCGCATCGCGGAACGCGTAGATGGACTGCTTGCGATCGCCGACGATGAAGATGGACGGCGGGATGGCCGTCTCCGCGGGGCCGGCGCCCTCCGCCCAGGCGGACATGAGCTCGCGGACGAGCCGCCACTGGGCGCGGCTGGTGTCCTGGAACTCGTCCACGAGCAGGTGGCGGTACCGCGACTCGAGCTTGAAGCGGCTGCGTGAAAACTCGTCCCGCTGCTCGAGGAGCGCGAGCGTCCGCTCCAGCACGTCGGAGAAGTCCAGGACCCCGTGCGCATCGAGGGTGCGGCGGTACTGATCCTGCGCCACCGAGAAGAGGCGGCGCACGCCGCGCGCGAGCACCAGGTTGAGATCGCGGCGGAAGGCCGCGGCCGCTTCCACCACGGCCGGACCGAGGGCGAAGACGTGGGCCTTGTGCGCCTCGTAGTCCGCCGCGGACCGGAACTCGGCCTTCTTGTAGACCATGCGCTGGCGCGGTTCGCCCTTGTCCGTGAGGACGTAGGCCGTCAGGCGGTCCAGGGCGCCGCGCAGCCGCTCGGGTGGGAGCGGTTCGGCGGAGGCCAGCGCGCGCACCTCGTGCGTGAGCCACACGAAACCCGGCATGTCGGGCCCCCGCGCGATGAACGCGGAGGCGCCGCCGGGCAGCTGGTGCAGGGCGCCCCGCAGCGTGGCGTGCAGGCGATCGCAGGCGTCGGCGACGTGCACGGTGGACCCGCGCAGGAAGCGATTGAGCGCGTCCCACGCGACAAGCCGCCTGTCGAGCAGGATGGCCAGGCCCTGCCGGAGCCGGGACTCGCCGAGATCCGCGAAGAGGAGGGCGACGTCGGGATCCTCGCGCGCCAGCGCACGGCCGACACGGAGCGCGCGGTCGAGCGACCGTGCCACCAGCCGAGGCGTCTCGGTCTCGTCCGCGAGATCGAACCCCGGGTCCACGCCGGCCTCGAGCGGAAACTCGCGCAGGAGCGAGAGGCAGAACGCGTCGATCGTGCTGATCGTGATTTCCGGAAACGCATCCCGGATCCGCCGCCACCGCTCGTCCGTGATGGCGCCTTCGCGCCGGCGCGTCTCGAGCGTCGCGAGGACGCGCTGCCGCATCTCGGCCGCGGCCTTGCGCGTGAAGGTGATGGCCAGGATGTGGCGCGGCGGCACGTCGGCCTCCACCACCAGGCGCACGTAGCGATCCACGAGGACGCGCGTCTTGCCCGTGCCGGCGGAGGCCTCCAGGGCCACGTTCCGAAGGGGATCCGTGGCCAGCAGGCGTGCCGCCCTGTCGCGTTCGACGGCGGGATCCCGCTGCCGCGCGTCCGCCTCGTCGGCGTCGAAGGCAAACCGCCGCTGCTCACTCATCCTCGGCCTCGACGAATTCCTTGCGGCACACTGCGTCGAACGGGCACAGGGCACACAGCGATCGGGGCACGGGCCGCGGCGGGAAGTGTCCCGCACCGATGTCATCCAGCGCCTGGACCAGGCGCCCCTCCGCCGCACCGAGCACCTCGTCCAGTGTCTGGCCCTTCGCCGGCTTCAGGGCCCGGATCGGCGTGTCGCCTTCCATCGAGAGATAGAAGGCCTCGCCCGGCGTCGGGTGCGAGGCACCCGCACGCTGGAGCTGCTGCGCGACAGCCGTCGTGTAGATCTGCAGTTGCACGGTCTGCTTCGGGTCCGGCATGACGCGCGACTTGTAGTCGATGACCCGGAACGTGCCATCGGCGAGCAGGTCCACGCGGTCGACCTTGGCGCGGAGCGGCACCATGCGCGTGCTGCCGTCCCCGCGCCGGAACGCGAAGACGTCGTCCAGCGCGTACTCGATGAGCCGCCTGTCGATCGCATCGGTACGCTCGGCCTCCATCGACAGGACGCGATCGATGATCCCGGCGCCGGCCGCGGACCCGTGCAGACGGAGCCGTTCCAGCGCGGCCTCCACCTCGGGCAGCGTCGCCAGCGCGCGCTCGGCAATGCCGGCCAGCAGGCGGCGCGCCTCCGGCACGAGGTCCGGCGTGACGCGGCCGTGGCCGGCTGCCTGCCACTCGCGGTAGAACGCCTCGAACAGCGCGTGCAGGAAGCGTCCACGCTCCCACGGCGGCGGCGCGTCCTCGTCCTCGGGCTCTTCTTCGAGCTTGAGCACTTCCGACGAGAAAAACTGGAACGGGCACTTGAGGTACCGATCGATGCGGCTGACGCTGATGCGCGGGAACGTCCACCCTCCGGCCTCGCCCTGGAAGCGCGGGTCCGGGCCGGGAGGCCGTGCCATCCGCAAGCCGGCCCACGCGAGCGGCAGTGGCCCCAGCCCGTCCACGACGAAGGGTGCCGACGACAGGGCCTCCTCCGCGAAGACGCGCAGCGCGGGCCGCTCCACGACAGGATGGCGTTCGAGGCCCGAGCCCTTGAGATCGTCGACGAAGGGCGAGGGCTCGACGATGGCATCGGACTCCAGGGCAAAGGTGGAAACACGGACGCGCTGCCGCGCCGAGGTCAGCAGATCGGCAAACGACGCGCGTGCGGCGCGCAGCGCATCGCCCTCGCGGCGGTTCGGGTCCTCCGCAGCCGGAGAGGGGTCGAGGAGGCCCAGCAGGAACGGCGGGTAGAAGATGCTCCGGCGCTCGCGCTCCGGCCACTCCCCCTCCACGAGCCCCACGAGCTGCACATCGTCCATGTCCGCAAAGCGCGCGGCCTGCGCGTCGAGGATCTGGAGCCCGCGGCCGCCCGTCCGGACCGCAAACGTCTGCGCGCCGAGCCAGCGGCGGATCGTGGAGGAGAGGTCGGCCACGTCCGCCGTGGCCTCCGGGTCGTGCGTCTCGTAGGCCTGGCCGAGCGTGTCGAGAGCCCCGAGCACGGCGCGGCGGACACGGGCCAGACGCGGCCGATCGGCATCCGCATCCGCCTCGCGATGGTACCGATCGAGGAAGCGGCGCAGCGCGGCCAACTGCGCGGCCACCGGTGCGCGGTCCGCGAGGACCGCCAGTTCCTCGGCCAGGCGGCTGGCCAGCGCCGCCGCCGGGGCGGCCTGCTGGCGCCGCCGTTCGTCCCGCGAGGCCGGGACGCCGATGGCGGACCACTCCCCCGCCAGCCGCGCCAGGCGATCGTGCCCGCCCAGGTAGCGCACCTCGGACAGCGCGCGGTCGAGCGCGCTCACCGCGCGTCCGTCGATCGGCGTGCCGCCGGCCGAGACGTCGAAGTGCGCCGACCGCAGGAGCGCCGTCAGCGCCGGGCGCGCGTACCCGGACGCGACGAAGTCCAGGACCAGGTCGAGTGCGGCCGCGTACGGCTCGGCGGCCAGGGGCAGCGTGTCCAGCGTCTCGAACGGGATGCCGGCGCCGCCGAACACGGAGCGCGCGAGGTAGAGGTACGGCAGCGGCCTCCGGACGACAAGGGCCGTGCGGTGCAGCGGTGCCGTCTCCCCGGACTGGCGCTCGTGCTTGAGGCGCCGTGCGACGCCGGCCAGCTCTTCCTCCCGATCGCGCGACTGGAACACGAGCGGCCCGTCCCCTTCCGGGACGACAAGGACGGGCATGGGACGTCCGCCCGCGGGCGCCTTGTGCTCCTCGATGCCCGGCAGCGCCGCGTGCAGCCGCTCGATGAAGCCCCCGGCCAGCAGCGCCTCCGTCGCGACGACATCCAGGCGCGCGAGGCCGGGGAGCCTGGAGAGCAGCGTGAAGTCGACGGGCCAGAGCCCGTCCGGGTCCGCGACGCGATCCGCCACGGTGACCACGGCGTGCACGAGCGGCCGTGCGGGCAGGGCGTCGAGCATGGCCGCGCGCGCGCCGTGCTCGTCGATCAGGCCCGCAGCCGCGAGCGCCGCCTCGTAGCCCCTGAAGACCGCGGACAGGAACATCGTCTGCGTGAGCAGGGCCGCCGCGCCGCGATCGCTTTCCGCGGCGGGTTCCAGCTCCGCGCGCAGGTTGCGGTCGAAGTCTTCCACGGTGCGGGCCTGCCGGCGAACGTGATCGTAGAGGGCCAGCATGCCGGCGATGAGGCCCGGCCGCAGCGCGAACGGCGGCGTGGTCCCGGAGGCCTCCACCGTGCGCGCGATGCGCGCGAGCAGGACCTCGCGATCGAACGACGAGAGGATGGCGCTCGGGCCGTCGGACCGGCCGGTGCGGGACGTCAGGTCACGATAGAGGTCGCCGCGCGTCCCCACGCGAGGCCACGCGATCGTCTGCCCCGGTTCGGCGAGCAGCCGGTCCTCCGCGGTGCGCCGCAACTGCTCGCCCGCGGCCCTCGTGGGCACGACGACAAAGGTGTCCGCGGCGGCCGCCGGCTCCAGCCCGCCGATGATCGTCGTCAGGGCCTCGCGGAAGGCGGCCAGGTGCGGGACGCGAACGAGCCGCGTCTGGCGGGGCGTGATCACGGTCGCGCGGGAGGCGCGAGCGCCGCCGCCAGATCCTCGCGCGCGCGCGAGAGCAGCATCAGCGCTCCCGCGGCCGCGGAGGACGCGCTCCGTGCGCGCTCGACATCGTTGTCCGCCGCCGCCGCCAGCCGGAGCGCAAAGGCCTGTTCCGCCATGGACCACGCGCTGCGGAAGAGCGCGTGGACCTGATCGAGCCCGGCGGGCGGCGTGATGCCGGCCAGGCGGGCGCCGTCGTGGCGCCACCGCGCGAGCAGGCCCGGCAGGGATCCAACAGGCGGACCGGCCTGCGCCTTCACGTCCTCGAGGCCCGGCGTCGCCCTGACCAGGGCACGGACGCTCGAGGCGACAGCGCGCTCGTACCGGCGGAACCCGGATCGGCGGAGTTCGTGCTGATCCAGCGCGAGACGATAGGCGCGAGCCTGGTCGAGGCGTGCGGTGACGGTGGCCACCAGCCCCGCCACCTCGCCGGGACGCCTGCCGCCGAGCCGCGCGTCGGCCTTGTGCACATCGTCGCGGACCGCCTCGAGCGCGCGCACGTCCGCGCGCGCCGCATACCGCGCCGCGCGCTCGAGCGTGTCGGCGCGCAGGTCCGCGTACGCGGCATCGAGCCGCCGTTCGTCAGCGAGCGCGTCCGAGGCCGTGCGGCGCATCATCGCGCGCCACGCGTCGGGCAGCAGGTTCGATGCGCGATCGAGGATCCCGAGCACGGTCTGCAGGAGGGACTGCCGCTCGGCCGGCGTCTCCGCCAGGGAGACGGCGGTCAGGAGCCCTTCGACGGTCTCCGCCTCGGACGGCTCCGGCAGGAAGGGCTCGTCGGGCGGAATGGCGGGCGGCGCGACGAGCGCGAGATCGAAGCGGCCCAGGCCGGCGGTCGCGCGCATCTCGCCAATCACCTCGTCCAGCATCCCGAGCACCTCGCGCACCTCCGCGGCCCGGTAGCCGTAGTGCGCGGCGGGCCAGTCGTTGAGGGCGCGCCGTGCCTGCTCGGCGCGTGCCAGGCGCGCCGCAGGATCGTCCAGCCTCGCGATCTCGTTGAGCGTGCGTGCCACCTCGTCGCTCAGGGCGGCAAAGTCCGCGTCGCCGCGCGTGGCGGCGTAGGCGGCCGCGCGGACGGCGTTCGCGTAGGCATCGGTCCGCGGCCAGTCGACCTCGGCGGCCGGAATCGAGACCAGGTGCAGCTCCGCTGCCGGATCGCCGCGGCGGGTCGGGATGGAGAAGACCACGCGCGTGTCCACGCGCGCGATTTCTCCGTATGACGTGAGGACACGGCCGTCGAGGAGGAACACACGGAACAAGGCCGCGTCCGCCGTCTGGGCCGCGTGGAGCGCCGGCACAGCGAAGCAGAAAAGCAGGAGAACGATCATCGGCGGAGGCCATCCTGTGGAAATCCTGTGGATGGACCGTCGAAAGCCTGTGAACGGCACGACAGAAATATTAAATCTCAGGCGGGTTTCCAGTGAAAGCAGCTGCCCGAAACGCAAACGCGGCCGTCTTCGTGCGCGCCTTCGCTTGATCGCCTGCGCCAGGCACATACAATCGCTACTCCGTTCTTCCCTCAACCCTGTGCCGTGAACGCTCAACGATTCGAACAGCATATCGCCGGCCGGACCTACCTGATCGAGGTGTTCCGGATCTCCCAGGCCCAGTGGCGGGCGCAAATCGCGCGGCGCCCCGGCATGCCGACCTCGCTGATGCCGTTCTACGGCGCCACGGCGGAGGAGGCGGCGCGCCTGCTGGTCAACTGGCTGACCCTCGCCGCGGCCGGGTCGGCCCAGCCTGCGCCGCTGCCCGCGGCCCGATCGTAGTCCAGGCGTCCGGCGCTTCCGGGCACCGGACAGATCTCCCGGCCTCGGACCTCTGCGAACGGCTCGCGTCGAGAGGCGTGCCGCGTTACGCTACCGCATGGCCGCAGGCCCGTTTGCCATCCCGCCGCCCATCGCGCCCATGCTGGCCCGGATTGCCGCGGAGATTCCCGACGGCGGCGGCTTCCTCTACGAGCCCAAGTGGGACGGCTTCCGCGCGATCGTCTTCCGCGGCGGCGGCGAGGTGTACATCCAGAGCCGGGACCTGAAGCCGCTCGATCGCTACTTCCCCGACATGGCCGCCACCTTCCTGTCCGCGCTGCCGGATGGCTGCGTCCTCGACGGCGAGATCGTGATCGTGACGCCGGACGGGCTGGACTTCGATGCCCTGCAGATGCGCGTCCATCCGGCGGCCTCGCGCGTGGCGCGGCTCGCACGGGAGACGCCGGCGTCGTTCGTCGCATTCGACGCGCTTGCCGCCGGAGGAGAGGACCTGCGCGAGATGCCCCTACTCGAGCGGCGCGCGCGGCTCGAAGCGGTGATGGCGGGCGCCGGTCCGCCGCTGCACGTGACGCCGATGACGCGCGACCGTTCGCAGGCCGCCGAGTGGCTGTCCCGCTTCGAGGGCGCGGGCCTCGACGGCGTGATGGCCAAGCCGATGGACGCGGCGTACGAGCCCGGCAGGCGCGCCATGTTCAAGATCAAGCACGTGCGGACGGCCGACTGCGTCGTCGCCGGGTTCCGCTGGCACAAGGCGGGGCCGGGCGAGCTGGTGGGGTCGCTCCTCCTGGGGCTGCACGACGAACACGGCCGGCTGCACCACGTGGGCGTCACCTCCTCGTTCACGATGGCGGTGCGGAGGGAGCTGGCCGGTGAGCTGGCGCCGCTGCGCGACAATGCGCTGGCGGAGCATCCGTGGCGCGAGTGGGCGGAAGGGACGGCGGCCGCGGCCGGGCAGCGCGTGCCGGGAGGCCAGAGCCGGTGGAGCGCCGGGAAGGACCTGTCGTGGGAGCCGCTGCGGCCCGAGCGCGTCTGCGAGGTGAAGTACGACCACATGCAGGGATCCCGCTTCCGGCACGCGGCCACCTTCGTGCGGTGGCGCGAGGACAAGCGCCCCGCGGACTGCCGCTACGACCAGCTCGAGGTCACGACCCCGTACGAGATCGCGAAGGTCTTCGGCGCGGCCGGGCAGGATCGCTGACCGCCGCGGCG
>CAZUGF010000034.1:19872-30413 GCA_964619705.1 uncultured Bifidobacteriaceae bacterium | reverse complement strand
CGCGGCGGCCTTCTCGCGCGCGCGCCCGATCTCGATCAGCGGGTGCGCCGGGGCCCGTCGCCGGGACGGCGCCACGCGCGGCCCTTCGTCCGCGCTCTTGCGATAGTGCGGCGGCCAGGGAGCATCGCCCTGTCCTTCGCGATCGTGCCGGGCCGAGAGATCCAGCAGCGCCTCGAGCGAGCCGGCGTGGGCGTCCATGCCGGCGTGCCGGTCGCCGATTGCCCCGAACCGGGCCGGCATCGTGGCCAGCGTGAAGTCGGCGGGATCGCAGTCCGCGACCTCGTCCCAGTCGAGCGGCGCGGACACACGCGCGTCCGGCGTGGGCCGCACGGAGTACGCGCTCGCAACGGTGCGATCCTTCGCGTTCTGGTTGTAGTCCAGGAAGACGCCGTGGCGCTCCTCCTTCCACCACTTGCTCGTGGCGAGCGACGGTGCGCGGCGTTCCACCTCGCGCGCGAGCGCCAGCGCCGCGCGGCGCACCTGGTCGAACGTCCACCGGCGCTCGATGCGCGCATGGACGTGGATACCGCGCGACCCTGACGTCTTCGGCCAGCCGGCCAGGCCGTACTCCTCCAGCGTGGCACGGACAATGGCGGCCACCTCCCGGATCTGCGGCCACTCCACGCCCGGCACCGGGTCCAGGTCCACGCGCAGCTCGTCCGGATGATCGAGGTCGTCCGCGCGCACCGGGTGCGGGTGCAGCTCCAGGCATCCGAGGTTGGCCATCCAGGCCAGCGTGGCCGCATCCCGGGGCACCACCTCCTCGGCACGGCGCCCCGAGGGAAACGCGAGCGAGACGACCTCCACCCACGCGGGGCGCGACGAGGGCGCGCGCTTCTGGAAGAAGTACTCGGCGCCCACGCCGTTCGGGTAGCGCACGAGGACGTTGGGACGTCCGCCGGCGCCCTGCAGTGCGCCCGGCGCCACGGCCAGGTAGTAGCGCACCAGGTCGAGCTTGGTGTGGCCCGCCGACGGGAACAGCACCTTGTCCGGGTTCGAGATGCTCACCTCGCGCCCGTCCACGAGCAGGACTTCCGCGGGCCCGTGCGTCGGCATGCCGTGACTATAGGACGAAATCCCGCGAGCACCAGCCGGAGCCCCGTCCGTGGCAGGGCTCCGGCCGTGTTCGACGGACGGCCGGCCGCGGCGTTCCACGGCGACGGCGACCCTACGCCTGCGCGAGCGTGCGGACCAGGTCGTCCAGCCTGTCGTAGCTGATGCCCGCGCCCCTGGCCATGCCGGTCCCGATGACCATGTCGCGCACCTCGGTCGACGGGTAGCTCACCACCACCGTGAGCCGCGTCTTCGCGCCCTCCTCGGTCAAGACCGACGTGACGACGGACTCGCTGTCCGGAAACGGCTCGTAGATCTCGGTGAAGACCACCCGCTCGGGCGGGACGATCTCGCGGTAGGTGCCGTAGAACACGGCGTCACCTCCCGGGTGGCGGTTCACGAACCGCCAGGCGCCACCGGGGCGGAGGTCGATCTCGCACACGGGCACCGAGTAGCCCTCGCCGAGCCGTCCCCACCACTCCCTGACGTGCTCGGGCCTGGTCATCGCCTCGAACACGAGGCGCCTCGGCGCATCGAAGAGACGTGTCATCTGAATCTCGCGGTCCGACGGCGTCGTGACCGTGAAGCTATCGCGATTGGCTGCGCTTCCTGCGACCATGGCTCTTCTCCTTCGTTGCCTGCACGCGGTGCAGGTAGTCGTCCAGTCGATCGAACCGCTCCTCCCACAGGTGCCGGTACCGCTCCGCGAAGTCCGCCACACCCTTGAGCGGCTGCGCCTCGATGCGGCAGTGCCGCCACTGCGCCTCGCGGCGCTGCGCAATCAGCCCCGCCCGCTCGAGCACGCGGAGGTGCTTGGAGACGGCCGGCAGGCTCATGTCGAAGGGCTCCGCCAGCTCCGTGACGGAGCACTCGCCCGACGACAGGCGGGCCAGGATGGCCCGGCGCGTCGGGTCGGCAAGGGCGGCAAACGTGGTACTCAGCTGATCGGCGGTCATGTCATTACACCAAAGGGTTAATTAACCTTTTGGTTTTATACAACGCGCCGATCGGCCTGTCAAGCGGGACTGGTCTGATTTTTCGGAGATGGCAGCCCGCGAAGCAGCGGCGACCCGGCGTGTGCCGGATCGCTGCCGAGGCGGACGGACGCTAGCGTGCGCCGGGAGCGGAGGGCGCGAGCGTCGGCATCTTCCCCTGCGCCTCGACCACGCGCCGCGCCAGGTGGTTGACGACGTCCGCGTCGTCGCGGAGGGCGCTGAGGTAGGCGGCGCGCAGGAGCTGTTCCTTGCGGTTGCGCAGCGTCGCCGTGATGCCCTCACGGACGGCCGGCATGCTGGGATCCTTCTGGCCCGCCTCTTCCTTGGCCACGAGCAGCACCAGCGTGTGGCCGCCGCCAATGCTGACGGCGCTCACGGTGCCCGGGGTCCCCTTGAGCACCGCGTCGCGCAGGGCGGGCGGTGCCTGCCGGAGGGCCGAGACGGGCACGAAGCCGAGGTCGCCGCCGCGCGGCGCCGACTGCGGATCCTCCGAGAAGTCCGCCGCCAGCTCGCCGAAGGATGTGCCGGACTTGAGGCGCTCCATCAGCATCTGCGCCTTGCTGTCCGCCTCCGCGGCCGTCGTCGCATCGTTACCCGTCCGGTTGGCAATCTCCTCGTCGCGCACGGGCGTGACGACGATCTGCGCGATGCGGTAGGCGTCCTCGGGCCGGTTGAACTGCGCGCGGTTGGCCTCGAAGAACGCGGTGATGTCCTCATCCGTGACGCTGACCTTCGAGGTCACCTCGTTCTCGATGACCTTCTGCGCGACGAGATCCCGGCGCAGGTCCTCCCGCATGTCGGCGGCCGTCAGCGTCCGCTTGGTCAGTTCCTGCTGGAACGCCTCTTCCGCGATGCCCTGGCGCGCCTCGGCGTAGGCGGTGTCGAGTTCCGCGTCGGTGACCTCGAGCTTCAGCTCGCGCGCCTTCGCGAGCAGGATGTCCTGCACGATGAGGTCGTTCAGGAGGCCGAGCTTCGCGGTGAGCACTTCGTCATCGGACGGCGTGGGCGACAGCGGCGCCGTGCGCCGGTACGCCTTCTCCACCTCGTCGCGGGCAATCGCGCGTCCGTCCACCATGGCCCAGGTGTCCGCCGAGACGGCCGACGCGGCGGGCGTCGTGCCGCGACAGGCGCCGACGGCACAGGTGAGGGCGACCACGGAGAACAGGGCGGCGGGACGAGACAGGCTCATGGACATCTCAGCCATTGTACGCGCGGCGCGGTCACGGCCGTGCAACGCGGCCACCCGGCCCCGGGGGGAGGCCGTCCTGAACAGGACGGTCACCACCGCTCGTCCCTGAGCGGAACATGGTGCCCCCGCCGCACGTCGTGATCTTGCAGGACCTCGCCCTCGGTCCGGCACTGTCGATCGGAGCCCCCCTCGCTCGACGTGTGAATGACACCGATCGATTCCCGAGGAGCACTTCGTGCAGTATCAGTCCCTCCTGTCCCTGGATGCGAGCCTTCGCGCCGCACTGAAGGGCCGCGTGATCACCGCGGCGGACCCCGCCTACGACGAGATGCGGGCCGTCCATCACGGCGGCATCAGCCGCCGTCCGGCCATCATCGCGCGTCCGCTCGATGCGGCCGATGTCGGTCACGTCATCGCACACGCGCGCGGCAGCGGGCTGCCGCTCGCCGTCCGGAGCGGCGGACACAGCGGCGCCGGCCACGGCACGACCGAAGGCGGCATCGTGCTGGACATGCGGGACATGGGCAGGCTCGAAGTCGACGCCGTGCGGCGCACCGCGTGGGCCGGAACGGGGCTGACCACCGGCGAGTACACCACCGGGGTCGGCGCGCTCGGCCTGGCCACCGGCTTCGGCGACACGGGCTCCGTCGGCCTCGGCGGCATCACGCTCGGCGGCGGCGTCGGCTACCTGGCCCGCCAGCACGGCCTGACCATCGACAACGTGCTCGCGGCCGAGGTCGTCACGGCGAATGGCGAGTGCCTCCACGTGGACGCGGTGTCCCATCCCGATCTGTTCTGGGCCATCCGCGGCGGCGGCGGCAACTTCGGCGTGGTCACGCGGTTCCAGTACCGGCTGCACCCGATCGATCACGTGGTCGGCGGGATGCTGCTGCTGCCGGCGACGCCGGACGTCATCGCCGGCATGGTGGAGGCCGCGGACGCCGCCCCGGACGCGCTGTCGATCATCGCGAACGTGATGCCGGCGCCGCCGATGCCCTTCGTGCCGGAGACGCAGCACGGGCGGCTCTCGGTACTCCTGCTGATGTGCCACGTGGGCGGCGTGGAGGCCGGCACCGCCGCCATCGCCCCGTTCCGATCGCTGGCGCCGGCCATCGCCGACATGGTGCGGCCGGTGCGCTACCCCGAGTTGTTCCCGCCCGAGGACAGCCGCTTCCAGCCGAAGGCCGTGGGACGCACGATGTTCGTGGACACGGTGGATCGCCGGGCCGCGGGCACGATCCTCGATCACCTGCAGCAGTGCAACGCGCCGCTGCGTGTCGTACAACTGCGCGTGCTGGGCGGCGCGCTGGCACGCGTGCCGGCCGCGGACACCGCCTACGCGCATCGCCAGCGCCGCATCATGGTCGTCGCAGCCGCCTCCTATGACAACGCCGCGGAGAGGCGCGAACGGGAGGCGTGGCTCTCGACCGTGACGATGGCCCTCGATCAGGGCGACTGTGCGGCGTACGTGAACTTCCTCGGCGACGAGGGCGCGGCAAGGGTCCGAGCGGCCTACCCCGGTGCGACGTGGGATCGCCTGGCCTCGATCAAGGCCCGCTACGACCCGGAGAATCTCTTCCGGAACAACCAGAACATCGCGCCGGCCGGTACACTGTCGACCCCGTAGAGGCGACCCTTCAGGGTCGCCTTCCCCTCCAGGGTCGCCTTCAGGATCACCCGGCGAGCCGCCAACACACGACCCGGTCTTGTAGAGGCGACCCTTCAGGGTCGCCTTCCACCGTCACGGTCGCCTTCCACGTTCAGGATCACCCGGCGAGCCGCGCACGCGCGCGAACCGTGCTCGGATGCTCAGGCCCCAGCGCAGCCTCCAGGTGCCTCACCGCCGTCCGCCACGCGCCTCGTGCGTCGTCCATCCGGCCCTCGCCCGCGTACGCCTCGCCGAGGACCAGCTGCGCCAGGCCGACCGCGCCCGAGACAGTACCGGGTGACACGCCCTCCAGCACCACCGCCAGTGCCTGCGCCGCATCCGCGCGCGCCTCCTCGAACTCGCCCAGCTTCACCCGAATCTCGGCACGCTGCCGGTACGACACGTCCAGCGACGACCGCACGCGCGGATCCGCCTCCCCCATCCTGACCGCCTCGTCCGCAAGTGCCAGCGCGCGCCGCAGGTCGCCGCGGCGTGCCGCGCCGGACACACGGTCCCTGGCCACGGCCACGCGCGCCGGGTGCAGCGGAGGGAACCGCGCCCGGTAGTGCGCGTCCGCTTCGGCGAGCAGCGCGTCGCCCCGCGACACGTCGCCGTAGGTGAGTTCGATCCGGGCGCGCAGCAGCAGCGCCTGGTCCGCGACGATGACGTCGCCGAGCGCGAGGGCGCCGGCGTGGCCTCGCGCGGCGAGGGCCCGGGCCTCTGGCACGCGGGCCAGTTCGAAGAGCGCCCGGGCGAGGTTCGTCCACAGGACGGGCTCCACGCGATCGTCCGACACCGCGCTGCTGATCTCCACGGCGCGCCGGAACATCCGCTCCGACTCCAGGGTGCGGCCCATCGATCCCAGCACGAGCCCCCAGTTGTTGAGCAGCGTCCCCGCGCGTTCCGTCTCGTCGCGCCCGAGGGCGACCATCTGCTCCCAGGCGACCGAGAACGCCTCGTCCGCATCCAGGTCCCTGTCCGCGATGCGGTAGGCCTCCCCCAGATCGAGGGCAATCCGCAGCCGCATCAGCGAAGAGTCCAGGCCGGCCTCGGCGGCCAGCGCCTGCGCCTGCAGCGCGTGCTCGACGGCGCGCTCACCGTCGCCCGCCCAGCTCTGCACGCTCACGGCATGCAGGTGGCAGTAGAGACGGGCGCTGTGGAACTGCGGCGCATCGGGGAGCAGCGCCAGGCCCTCGTCGATGAGGCGGCCCGCCCGCGCGATGTCACCCGTCCTGACGATGGCCGTGGCGAGCGCGCACGAAGCTTCGCCCTGCACGGCGGGATCGGGCACGGCGCGGGACAGCGCGTATGCCTCGGACAGGACGCGCGTGGCTCGCTCCGTACGCCCGCGGATCTCGTAGAGGCGGCCAATGGACCCGAGGATGCCGGCGCGCACGTCGGGCTCGTCACCCTGCTGCCGCTCCACGATGCGCTCCGCGCGCTCGAGCAGCTCGTCCGCGGTGAAGGTCGCGCCGAGCGGCGCGGCATCGGAAAGGAGGAACCCGTTCAGGTCGTTGATCGCTTCCGCTCGCGCGAGCTGCCGGCGCGCGAAGTCCCGCTGCACGGTGGCCTCCGTGGCCTGCGCGTCGGCGCGCAGGCGTTGGGCCTCGGCCCGCCGTGCCTGGCTGATGGTGCCGATCAGGCCCGCGACGAGCGCGAGGACCGCAACGGCCGCCAGGGCAAACGGTGCGCGGTGGCGGCGCACGAGCCGCGAGAGGCGATAGGAGACGGAGTGCGCGCGGGCCGCAATCGGCTCGTGGCGCAGGTGGCGCCGGATGTCGTCGGCCAGCGCGCTGGCCGTCGCGTACCGCGCAGCGGGGTCCTTGCGGAGCGCCGTGCCGATGATGGTGTCGAGGTCCCCGGCAAGCGCGTGCCTGAGACCCGCGACGGTGGTGCGCCGGGCCGACGCCATGGACTCGGCCGTCTCCGTCTCGTCGGCCGGCGCCAGGCCGGCGGCCGACGACGGCGCGAGCGGCTCGCGGCCGACGATGGCCTCGATGAGCCCGGCGGGCGTCGTCACGGCATCGGCGAACGGATGGCGGCCGGACAGGAGCTGGTACAGCAGCACGCCGAGGGCGTGGACGTCCGTGGACGTGGTGATGGCGCCGCCGGTGAGCTGCTCCGGTGCGGCGTACGCCGGCGTCAACGCCGCGTCGCGCGTCGCCTCGCGCTGCGCGGGCGTCTGGTCGCCATCGGCCTGGACGAGCCGCGCGATGCCGAAGTCCAGCAGCTTCACGTGACCGTCGTCCGTCACAAGGACGTTGGCCGGCTTGATGTCGCGATGGACGATCAGGTTGGCGTGCGCGTGGACGACGGGATCCACGATGTCCAGGAAGAGCTGCAGGCGCTCGGCGATCGTGAGACGCCGGGCATCGCAGTGGCGGTCGATGTGCTCGCCCGCGACGTGCTCGATCACGAGGTAGGGCACGCCCAGGGACGAAATGCCCGCGTCCATCAGGTGGGCGATCTGCGGATGCGTCAGCCGCGCGAGGATGCCGGCCTCGCGCGCAAAGCGCTCCGCGCCGCCGTGGCCGAGGAGTGCGGCGTTAAGGACCTTGACGGCAACCCGCTGCTCGAAGCGGCCGTCGCGGCGTTCCGCCAGCCACACCGTGCCCATGCCGCCGTGCCCGATGGGCTCGACCAGCCGGTAGGGACCGACCTCCAGCCCGACGAGGGCCGAGCGTGCCGGCGCCGCGCTGCCGGACTCCAGGAAGCCCTCCGCCACCATCGCGTCGAAGTGGCCGAGCCAGGCCGACACGGCGGCCGCCGCGGATGGGTCCGACGTCTCGAGCGCGGCCAGCCAGGCGGCCCGGGCGCCGGGCTCGAGGTCCAGCGCCTCGTCGAGCCAGCGGCTGATTCCATGCCACGCTTCCGGCGATATCGACATCGTCACTCCATCCCGGCACGGGCGGGCCGGGTCACGCGTGTCCGCCCTGGCCGTCAGCCGGGGCCTGTCAGTGCAACAGGTCCTCGCGCAGCGTCCGGTGCAGGAACAGGCGGGCCTTCATCCAGTTCCGTTCGACCGTCCGTTCCGACACCTGCCTCATCGCCGCGATCTCCGGCACGGTGAAGCCGCAGAAGAACTTGAGGTCGACCAGCTCCGCGAGCCCGCTGTCGACCCGCGCGAGGGCGTCCAGGGCCGCGCCGAGCGCCGTCAGCTCGGCCCCGGCGGCCGCCGCATCCGCGATGTCTGTACCAATCGACGTCAGGTGGAACTGGCCGCCACGCTTCTGCGCCTGCCGGTTGCGCGCGTAGTCGATGATGAGCCCGCGCATGACCCGCGCGGCATAGGCCATGAAGTGCCGCTCGTCGGGAAACTGGTCCGGCTCCCGGCGGGACAGGTCGAGGTACGCCTCGTGCAGCAGGCTGGTAGCGCCGAGGGTGACGCCCCACCCCTGGCGTGCGAGCTGCCGGCGCGCGATGCGGTGCAGCTCGGCGTAGAGGCGCGTGAAGAGGGATTCGGCGGCGGCAGGCTCGCCGCGGTCGGCGGCCGCCATCAATACGGAGAGAGATTCGTCCATGCCGAAGCCCCCAGAGTGTACCCGATGGCCGGAAGGGTCCGTGCTGGCGCCGGCGCACTCCCGCCCCCCGGAGAGGCGACCCTTCAGCGTCGCCTTCCACGCACTCCCGTAGAGGCGACCCTTCAGCGTCGCCTTCTACGCACTCCCGTAGAGGCGACCCTTCAGCGTCGCCTTCTACGCACTCCCGTAGAGGCGACCCTTCAGGGTCGCCTTCCACCTGCGACCGCGATGGCCGCCCCGCCGCGGATGCCACGTATAGGGAAAGTACAGGGGAGGCACCATGAGCGTGACGACGACGCGATCGATACAGGCACACAACGAACGACCCGCGGCGGTGTGGAGCGCGGGCGGCATGGACTACGACCGGATCAGCCGCGGCATTGCCGATTCCATCGAGCACGGCGTGATGCGCCTCGACCCGCAGCCGGGCGAGCGCGTCCTCGACCTCTCGACCGGCACCGGCTGGACCTCGCGCGTGGTCGCGCGACGCGGCGCCACGGTGATCGGGGTGGATATTGCCTCCGGATTGCTGGACGCGGCGAGGGAGAAGGCAGCGGCCGAGGGGCTGCCGATCGAATACCGGCTCGGCGACGCCGAGGATCTCCCGTTCGAGGACGGGGCCTTCGATGCGGTCGTCTCCACCTGCGGCATCATGTTCGCGACGCGGCCGGACGCGGCGGCCTCGGAGCTGGCGCGGGTCTGCCGTCCGGGCGGGCGGATCGCCATCACCACGTGGCTGTCGGACAGCACGGTGTTCGGCATGTTCCAGGTGATGCGGAAGTACATGCCGGCGCCTCCGGACCCGGCGCCGCCCTCACCTTTCGAGTGGGGACGCATCATGCGCCTGCGCGAGCGCCTCGGCGCCGCGTTCGATCTCCGCTTCGAGAAGGGCGTCTCCTACTACCGCGAGCCGACTGCCGCGGCGGCGTGGGAGACCTTCGTCAGCGGCTATGGGCCCACGCGTGCCCTGGCGGGCGCCCTGACACCGGATGCGCGAGAGGCGCTCCGGCGGGAGTTCATCGCGTTCCACGAGGCGTACGCGACGGATCTCGGCATCTGCGTGCCGCGCGAGTACTGGCTGACGGTCGGCGTGCGCGTGTGACGCCCCATCGGACCTGACGGGTGCGGTGCCGTGACCGCCCCGTCGGGTCCATGTCCCGAGCCGCATGGCGGCGGGTGTGGCGGGCGGCGCGCCTACTGCGCCAGCCTCCACTGCCCGCCTTCCATGGCGAAGCCAATCGTCATCGTCGACGACGAGAACGTCGTCGTCCCCGGCTCGGGTGATGTCTGCGAGGACTGGATCAGGTTGAGCGTGGCGGACGACTCCTCCTCGACGATGAGGACGGCGCGCAGGCCGCCCGTACCCGTCTGCAGGCCCGCGGTCACGTCCGCCCGCGTCGGCAGGTTCTTCCGGAGGTAGGCCAGGCTCTCTGCCCGTTCGCTGGCGGGCTCGCCCTTCCAGCGCGCCTGCACGTCCGCTGTCGCCAGGGCCTTGGCCCCTTCGATGTTGCCGGCGTGGATGAGATCCAGGAACTGCAGCGCGAGCGGCCCGATCGGGTGGTCCAGGATCTCCTCGCCCTCGAGGCGGACCTCGTTGCCCGGGTCCGGCTCCGCGGGAAACGCCATCGGCCCGTTCGTGATGCGCCAGGCGCCGTCCTCGCGCTGGAAGTACGCGATCGCCCGCCCGCCCGCGATCGTCGCGTTGACGATGGCGGTGTCGCCCATCACGGCCAGCGTGCCGTCGTCGGTCACGGCGCGCGCGAACACATCCGGGTCCGGCGTGATCCGGGCGAGCCGTGCGGTCATCTCGGCCCGATCGCCGGCGCTCAACGCCTTCCACTCGTCGACGCTCTCCTTCGTCCCGAGCGCCATGGCCTCGTCAATCTTCCCGGCGGTGATGAGCCCGGCGGCCTTGACGGCGAGCTGCACCGCTGGATGGTCCAGCGCGGCCTTCCCTGTCAGGTCCGGATCCTGCGCGGAGACGGTACCAGCGGCGAGCACGACGAAGGCCGCGATTCCCGCGGCGGCGTACCTGGTGAGCGGCATGAACCCTCCCTGTCGGTGACCGGTGCCCTGTAGCGGGCCCCGAATCATAGCGCAGACACGTGGGTGGCGGACCTGAAGGTCCGCCCTAC
>CAZUGF010000034.1:0-19772 GCA_964619705.1 uncultured Bifidobacteriaceae bacterium | reverse complement strand
TAGCGCAGACACGTGGGTGGCGGACCTGAAGGTCCGCCCTACTGAAAGGTCCGCCGTGCTGACGTCGCTACGGCCCGTCGGGTTGACATACATAGCAGTGCCATGTATAACGCTCTTACGTATGGAGCTCGGCAAGGACCTCGTCGCCGCGTCCGCCACCCCGCTCGTGCTCGCCATCCTGGCCGACGGCGACAGCTACGGCTACGCCATCATCAAGCGGGTCACGGACCTCTCCGGCGGCCACCTGCAGTGGACCGACGGCATGCTCTACCCGGTGCTGCACCGGCTGGAACGCCAGGGCCTCGTCGCCGCGCAATGGGGTGAGTCCGACAGCGGCCGCCGGCGCAAGTACTACCGGATCACACGGGAAGGGCGGGCGCAGCTCGCCCTCCAGCGGCAGCAGTGGGACGTCGTGGACCGCACGCTGCGCGGCATCTGGATGAAGGCGTGCCCCGCATGACCGCCGGCAACCGCGCACCACTCGAGGATCAGATCGCGCAGTGGCGGCAGTACCTGCGCCGCCGCCGGGCAATCCAGGGCCCGGACGTCGAAGAACTGGAGACGCACCTGCGCGATCAGGTGGCCGCGCTCACCGAGGGCGGCCTGACGGATGACGAGGCGTTCCTCGTCGCGGTCAAGCGCATGGGGAACCTGGACGCGGTGTCCCGCGAGTTCGCGCGCGAGCACTCGGAGCGGCTGTGGAAGCAGCTCGTCATCGCGCCGGATCCTGCCGGCGAGCCGGAGCAGGCCGCCACGCGCCTCGAGGCGGTCGTCGTCCTCGGCCTGGCTGTCGCCGCGGGTGCGGCCATCAAGGCGCCGGCGCTCTTCGGCCTCCATCTCGGGGGCGGCGACGAGCCATTCTACGCGCGCAACGTGAGCCTGTTCGTGCTGCCGCCGCTCACGGCCTACTTCGCCTGGAAGCGGAGCCTCTCCGGCGCGGCGTGGCTCGCGCTCGCGCTGTGCTTCGCGGCGGCGGCCGTTGCCGCGAACGTGTTTCCCTTCGGGGAGACGAGCGATACGCAGGCGCTGACGGCCCTCCACCTGCCGATCGCCCTGTGGCTGGCGGTCGGGGTGGCTTATGTCGGCGGGCGCTGGCTTGCCGGCGGCGCACGCATGGACTTCGTGCGCTTCTCGGGCGAGCTCTTCATCTACTACGTGCTCATCGCGCTCGGCGGTGGCGTGCTGACGGCGTTCACGATGGCGATGTTCAACGCCATCGGCATCAACGCCGAGTGGCTGGCCCAGGGCTGGCTGCTCCCCTGCGGGGCCATGGGCGCGGTCATCGTCGCCTCCTGGCTGGTGGAAGCCAAGCAGAGCGTCATCGAGAACATGGCGCCCGTGCTGACGCGGCTGTTCACGCCGCTCTTCACGATCGTACTGCTGGTGTTCCTGGGCACGATGGCCTGGACGGGAAACCCGATCGACGTGAAGCGGGAGGTGCTGATTGCCTTCGACCTGCTGCTGGTGCTCGTCGTCGGCCTGGTGCTCTACGCCGCCTCCGCGCGCGACCCGCAGGCGCCGCCGGACTTCTTCGATCGCCTGCAGCTCCTGCTCGTGGCCAGCGCCCTCATCGTCGACGCGCTCGCACTGGCGGCCATCGCCGCGCGCATTTCCGAGTTCGGCTTCACCCCGAACCGCGTGGCCGCGCTCGGCGAGAACCTGATCCTGCTGGTCAACCTGACGTGGTCAGCGTGGCTCTACGCGCAGTTCCTGCGCCGGCGCGGCACCTTTGCCGCGCTGGAGCAGTGGCAGGTTGCGTACCTGCCCGTCTACTCCGCGTGGGCGGCGATCGTGGTGGTCGTGTTCCCGCTCCTGTTCGGGTTCCGATGACGGAGCCGTGTGCGCCGCCGCCTGCGGCGCCCTGATTGGCGAGGCAATCGGCACTGGCGGAACTGAAGTTCCGCCCTACGTGCACCGCCCGACAGGTCGGTCAGCGCGCGGGCGTGCCGGTCGACGCGGCCGGGTTCACGCCGCCGTCGGCGATGAACTGCGCCATGCGCGCCTCGAGCACCGGCAGCGGGACCGAACCAATCGCCAGGATCGCATCGTGGAAGTACCGCTGGTCGAACTTCGCGCCCAGCTTCTCCTCCGCCTCGCGGCGATGCCGGCGAATCTGCATCTCACCGAGCTTGTAGGCGAGCGCCTGGCCCGGCCACGCGATGTAGCGCTCCACCTCGGTCGTGATCTCGTGCTCGGAGAGCGCGGCGTGCGTGCGCAGGTAGTCCATGGCCTGCTCGCGCGTCCAGCCGAACTGATGGATGCCGGTGTCGATCACCAGCCGCGCGGCGCGCCACATTTCGTAGGTCAGCCGTCCGAAGTCCTCGTACGGGGTCTCGTAGATGTCCATGACGGTGCCGAGCCACTCCGTGTAGAGGCCCCACCCTTCGCCGTAGCTCGAGAAGGAGGTGCCGCGGCGGAACGGCGGACGCTCGGGCCCCTCGAGCGCGAGCGCGGCCTGGAAGCTGTGCCCCGGCGTGCACTCGTGCAGCGTGAGCGCGGCCAGCGTGTAGAGCGGACGCGCCGGCAGGTTGTACGTATTCATCAGGCACGCCTCGAGGCCGCCCCGTCCGCCGGTGAAGATGGGCGCGATGGCGTCGGGCACAGGCCGGATGCCGTGCCGCCGGCGCGGGAGGAAGCCGATGGTCTCCGCGAGCTTCCAGTCGGCCTTCTTCGACACGTACGCCGAGTACGACAGGAGTTCGCGCGGCGTCTTCGCGTAGAACTGCGGATCAGTCCGCAGGAAGTGGAAGAACTCCGCCATGGTCCCGGTGAAGCCGGCGCGATCCTTCGTCGCCGCCATCTCCGCCTCGATCCGGGCCACTTCCTTCAGGCCCATCTCGTGAATCTCTTTGGCGGTCAGGCTGAGCGTCGTGTACTGCTCGATCATGGCCTGGTAGAACGCCTCGCCGTCGGGCATCGCCACCGCCGCGAGGGTCGTGCGCGCCTTCGGCAGGTACTCCGTGCGCATGAAGGCGAGGAGCGTCTCGTAGGCCGGGGCGACCACGTCCCGGATGACCGCCGCCGCGTCGGCACGCATCGCCGCCTGATCGGCCGCGGAAATGCTCGCCGGCATCTGCTCGAACGGCCCGTAGAGCGGGTTACTCGTGTCCCCCTTCACATATGGCTCGATGGTCTGGTCCCGCCCGACCACCGAAACGCGCGGCACCGTGAAGCCGCGGGCGAGGCCCGCGCGCATGTTGACCATCTGCTCGTCGAAGTGCCGCGGGACGTCGCGAAGACGCGACAGGTAGGCGCGATAGGCCTCCGCCGTGCCGAAGCCCTGGCGCGGCGTGAAGGCGGTCCAGAAGAAGGTGTCGCTGTTGAACGGCGCCTCGTAGGTCTTGAATCGCGCCTCGTTGGCCAGTGCGCGGACGGAGGCCCGGAAGACCTGCGCGTTCACCTGCTCCTCGGGCGACAGCTCGTCGAACGGGATGGTCTCCAGCGTTGCCAGCGCCTTCGTCCAGTAGTCCAGCCGCGCCTGCTGTGATGCGGGGTCCACGCGGGCGAAGCGGTCGCTCATCGCGGCGCCGCCCGGTCCGTCCCCGGACCGTGCCAACTCGCGCTGGCGCCAGGTCCATTCCTCCGTGTACAGGGTGCGAAGCCGCGCATCCGCGGAGGCGGCATCCTGCTCGGTACGAACGCCGGCCGGCCATGAGGCCAGGACGGCCGAGAGGCCGAGGACGGCGACGATGATGCGATTGGGAGATCTCGACATGACGGGCCTCTCGTAGGGAAGTGCGCGTCCGCGGTCACAGTCCGTCGAACGCGAGCCGGTACCGGACTCGAGTCGGGCGATTGTCTCACGCGTGGCCGCGGCCATGGTCCCGCCACTGGCGGAGCACCCGGAGACTGGGGCACCAGTCAATCGCATCCCGCCGTTCGCCCCAGACCTCGACACAATCGGCTTGGCGCATGGACGATGAGAAGGTGGCGTACCGGGGCTACGAGCGGATGCTGAAGGCCGGCGTCAGGAACGTGTGCGTCCACAAGGGACTGTTCGCGCCCGGCGTCGAGCGGCAGTTCCCGAACCTGCGCGGCTACGCGGATGCCGCCGACGTCGGCCAGGCCGCGAAGGACTGGCCGCAGCTGAACTTCGTCATCTACCACTCCGCGTACCGCCACATCGGCGGCGATCCCGCCGTGGCGCTGGCCGAGTTCAATCGGACCGGCCGCATCGCGTGGACCAGCGACCTGGCGGACATCCCCGAGGAGTACGGGGTCACCAACGTGTACGGGGACGTCGGGCAGTTGTTTGCCGCCACGCTCGTCGCGGAGCCCAACGTCTGCGCGGCGCTCATGGGCATCCTGGTGCGCGGCCTGGGCGCGGACCACGTGTGCTGGGGCACGGATGCGGTGTGGACCGGGTCGCCGCAGTGGCAGATCGAGGGACTGCGCCGCCTGGAGATTCCGGAAGCCATGCGGAAACAGCACGGCTTTGCGCCGCTCGGCGACGCGACAGGCCCCGTCAAGACGGCGATCTTCGGCGGAAACAACGCGCGGCTCTACGACATCGATCCCGCGCGCGCGGCTCTCGACGCCGGCCGGGATCGGCTGTCGTCGGTCAAGCTCGCCTACGAGGCGAACGGGCCGGAGCGCTCGAATCTGCGCTACGGGTACGTGACAGGACCGATGGATCCGTCCGTCTTCGCGTAGGAGACGACGGATCCGTTCGTCTTCGTACGTTCGAGACCCGCCAGGAGTAACGCGAACGCCTGGCGGTCCATCCCCACGGCGTAGATCATCGCGCTCGCCGGCTGGTCCGGGAACCCCAGGTGCGCCACCAGCACGCGCTGGGCCCTGCCCATGAACATGGACGTCTCGATGATCGCCGTATCCTGTCCGGCAACACGGGCGGGAAACCTCGACACGACCTGCATCGGACCGAGGTCCCGCGCGGACGGGGTCCAGTAGAAGAGAGAGACCTCCCGGCCGCCCGGCGCCACCCACGATCGGAACTCCTCCTTCGTCGTCGTTCCCGGCGGGCCCGGAAGCGGGAAGGACTGCATCCTGTTGGAGCGAAGCACGTACTCGGACGGCAGCGTCAGTGAGAGGATGGCAACGAGCCAGACGGTCGTCATGGTCCAGACCCTCGCTTCGTATATGGTCTCCGGGCGCGGTTCGACGCATTCGCCCGGAACGCCCCGGGGGCGGCGAGGCCGGGGAGGTCATTCTCGCCGATCAGCGGTCCTCGGTGGGTTTACGCTGAGAAGGTGCCAGACCCACTCACCGGCCCGCAGCTCGAGCGGTACTTCGCCCGCATCCGGTATCGCGGCCCGCATGACGCCACGCTCGGAACCCTCCGTGCCCTCCACCGCGCGCACCTCCTGGCGATTCCCTTCGAGAACCTCGACGTCCACCTGGGCATTCCGATCACGTTGGACCCGGACGCCATGGTGACCAAGCTGGTGGACGAGCGGCGCGGCGGCTGGTGTTACGAGATGAATGGCGTGTTCGGCCGCGTGCTGGAGACGCTGGGCTTCGACGTGAGCTACGTGTCGGGCGCCGTGAGGCGGGACACGCGCGGGTGGCGTGCGCAGGGAAACCACCTGACGCTGGTCGTGAGGCTCGATCGTCCCTGGATTGCGGATGTCGGCTTCGGCGACGGCTTCCTCACACCGCTGCCGCTGGAACCCGGGACCTACACGCAGGGGTTCCTGCGCTACGGTGTGAGCCGCGACGGCCCGTGGTGGCGCGTGCACGGCCACGAGTTCGGCGGCGCCGACGGGTTCGACTTCACGCTCACGGCGCGTGCGCTCGACGACTTCCGCACGCAGTGCCGCGAGCTGCAGACCTCGCCCGATTCCAGCTTCGTGAGGTCCATCGTCTGCGGGCGGTTCGAGGCCAGCGGCCTTGCCGTGCTGCGCGGCGCGGTCCTGCACGAGATCACGAGCGCCGGCCTGACGAAGACCGTCGTGCCGGATGCCGTCTCGTTCGACCGTCTGCTGCGCGAGCGGTTCGACCTGGCCGTGCCGGGCATCGGCGACATCTGGCCGGGTGTGTGGGCGCGGCACCTGGAGTGGGAGGCCGAACAGGTCGCGGCCAGGGCCGGAGGCCAGGCGTAGAGCCGACCACACTCGCACGCGCCCATCATGTCCAACATGGAAGAACAGGAATCACGCGGCCGCGTCCACGAGAGCGCCGCGGCCGGCTACGCCTCGGCCGCCGGGATCTACGAGGCCGGGCGTCCCGACTATCCGGCTGCCGTGCTGGACTGGCTTCGCGGCGTCGTCGGCGTTGGCGCCGGGTGCACCGTCGTGGAGGTGGGCGCGGGAGGCGGCGCGTTCACGGCCCGTCTGGCCGACACGGACGCGCGCGTCTGTGCGATCGAGCCCGTGGAGGCGATGCGGACGAGGCTGGCGCGGCGTGTGCCACGCGCACGCGTCGCGGCCGGGACGGCGGAGGCCCTGCCGCTCGGCACCGCCTCGGTCGACGCCGTCGTCTGCGCGCAGTCCTTCCACTGGTTCGCGAGCCGCGAGACACTTCGAGAGTTCCACCGCGTCCTCGCGCCGGACGGCGTACTGGCGCTCGTCTGGAACGTGCGGGACGAGTCCGTGCCGTGGGTCGGGCGGCTCTCGGCGATCACCGATGCGTACGAAGGCGACACGCCGCGTCACAAGACCGGACGCTGGCGGGAGGCCTTCGAGGGGTCGGGGTTTGTCGAGGTGGATCATCGAGAGGTGAACCACGCGCACACGGGCAGCACCGATCAGGTCGTGATCGCGCGCACGTTGTCGGTGAGCTTCGTTGCCGCCCTGCCGCGCGAGCAGCGAGAGGCCCTCGAACGACGCCTCCGCGCGTTCGTCGACGAGGAAGCGGCGCTGGCCGCCCGGGGTCGCGTGACCTTTCCGTATCGCACGGTGATGCATGCCTACCGGCCACTGGTAACAAGCGTCTTTCAGCCTGACTGTTCGGACGCCCAACCGGAGCCGCCGCCAGTTACCACGACCCGCGGCGCACGACCCGAACGGCGACGTCCCGTGCGCCGAGGTGGGCGGCGAGGCGCGGCGCCCAGTCCCACTCGGCCGACGGGCGGCAGCAGTACAGGTTGATGGCCGCGAGGCCGGTCTCGGGATAGGTGTGAATCGTGAGATGCGACTCGGACAGGAGCGTCAGGCCGGTGATACCGCCCTCGCCGGGAAAGACGTGCCAGAGAGGGGGGCCGACCGGGTGCAGATCGAGGTCCACACACACCTCGCTGAACACCTCCTGCAATCGCCGGAGCGATCGTAGCGCGTCCCCGTCGCAGCCCCGCGCGTCGATGATGTACTCCGTACCGGCCTGGACGGACACCGTCGCGGCGTGAACCTCCGGTCGCGGCCGGGGTGCTCCGCTGCCGGCGCCCACAACCGCTGGCCGCGCTCCGTAGGTCCCGGCCACGCCCGGCTTCTCGCCGACCGACGCCAACAGATACCCGTGGCGCCTGAGGCCGGACACGTGCCGGTCGAGCCAGGCGAACGGCTGCACGAGCGCGCCCGTTACGCGCGCGAGCGGCCGCGCCCGCGTGTGGCACCAGAGGTCCAGCATCCGCAGCCAGCCCGGCATGAAGAGGATGCCGCTTTCCATGCGGACGTCGAGGCCGGCCCCTTCGAGCATGCGCCGCAGGGCCCGCCGTGAGTAGCTCTTCTCGTAGCCATAGGCGTAGAGGCCCAGCGGCCCCAGGACGGCGACGAGCAGCGGGCGCAGGAACGGATCGCGGCGGTTCGGCACGCCCAGGATCAGACGTCCTCCCGGCCTGAGGATGCGCGCGAGCTCGGCGACCGCCGCCTCGGTTTCGTCGAAGTGCTCGATGGTGCCCATCGAGTAGATGGCGTCGAACGAGCCCGGCGCGAACGGCAGGCGCCGCACGTCGGACACGACGGGCCGGAGCGGCCGTCCGTCGAACGACGCGCGTGCCTGACGGACGATCGGCTCGGACAGGTCGATGCCGTACACGTTCGCACCCTGTCCGGCGGCCCATTGCATGATGCGCGTGTTCTTCGCCTCGTCCCAGAGGTCGGTCTTGAGCAGCGTGCAGCCGTCCAGCGACGGCAGCGCCTCGGTCAGGAGGCGCTTCTCGTTCTCGAAGTAGAACCTGGTCGAGGCCGCGCCGGTCAGGACGGGAAACGCCTCGCCAACGCCCTGCCAGAAGCGTTGATAGGACCGATCGCCCACTGATGAACCCTGTGATGGCAGGGCCCAGGCGGCAGCGAACACGAGCGGCACGCCCAGGGCCCACGCGCGAACGATCAGCGTGTGTGGTGCCACGTCCATCCAGGTGGTCACCGTCCCGAGCCCCGCGAGAAATGCCACCTGCAGGCCGGCGAGCCCCGCGAGCGCGGCGACGAGTGTCCGCGCACGGCGTCCGCGTCGTTCGATCGTCAGGGCGAACCACAATCCCGTGACGAGCGCCACTTGAAACGCCGGAAAGAGACGCAGCGCGCCCTGGGGGTCACCGGCGCTCGCGAGCGGCACGAGCGTCGCCGGCACCCATGCCTGCGCGGCTTCGGCCGCGTGGACCAGGAGAGGATGCCAGATGCCCGCCGCCGCCGCGCCGGAGACGAGCGCCACGCCGATCGCGGCCAGCGCCCGCCACGATGCGCGCAGGCCCGTCGTGTGCCAGGTGGCCACGTGCGCAGCCGTGAACAGGACCACGACGCCGGCGAGCAGTTGATAGAACCCGTGCGCCAGCACAATCGGTGACGCCACGACCTGTGCGGGCAGCGCGAGCACCAGCACGCGCGCCACGCCCAGCACGAAGAAGACGGGCAGCGCCAGCGCCAGCCATGCGGTCCGCGACCGTCGTGACAGCGGCAGGGCGAACACGGCCGCGAGGTAGAGGGGGATCGCCGGCGTGAACAGGCACTCCTGCGTCACCTGGAACGCGCCGCGCGGTGTCATGAGCACGGTGCCCGCCGCAGACGCCGTCGTTCCCAGTCCCCCGAGCACCATCGACGCGGCCTGCGCCGTCCAGGCACCCGCGGCAAGCAGCGCCGGGCTCGTCAACGCCCACGGGGCCATGGCCGCGTACACGGCAAGCCCGCCGATGGCGGCGTACCCGAACCGCGCCCACCGGCCCCTCCTCCCTCGGGCGTGCGGCTCGTTCCAGCGAATCCACGCAAACACGTACACGACGGTGGCCAGTACGAGCACCGGCGGCCACACGTAGACGTGCAGCAGCTTCAGCGTGTGCGGCGTCGACGCCACCGCGTACAGCGAGGCGATCCGGATCGCGTTCAGCGTCAGGATCAGGCCGAGGCCAATGGCCGCGCCCGCGAGACGCCGTCGCCACGCCAGCGGATACGCCAGCAGCACCCCCGCGCACAGGGCCATGAGATCGGCGCCGCTGCACGTCGAGTTGACGATGATCCCCGGGTGAGGCGTGGCGCCGTACCAGAACACCAGCGCCTTCTGGAACTCCACGAGCGGGCCCACGATGAGCCCGTCGATCCACGCGATCCGGATCGCGCCGAACAGCGCGACGTTCCAGAGAGCGGCCTGCAGCAGGAAGGCGCCAATCGGCGACGTCAGGGTCGCCTGGTCGAGTGAATCCGTGTGTGCGCGCATCATGGAACGTCGGGCCCGCCATCCATCGCGATCCACGTGTGGCGCCGCACCATCACCGCCAGCTCCCGGCCATCGACGGACGCGCCGTGCGCGGCCGGCCGGAACGGCGCGCCTGTGGCAGCCAGCACGACGTCGTGATTGCCCGGGGCGAGCGGCCACGGCCCGAGCGCGTACGACCGCGGTCCGGTGCCGATATCCAGGGAACCGGCCGGCCGGCTGTCGAGCGAGACGTCGAGCCGGCGCGGCCATCCCCCCGACTCGAGATCCATCGACAGCATCACGTGCCGTGTCTCCCTGGTCGTGTTGCGCACGCGCAGGTGCCCCCGGGTTCCCATCCACCGCCGCGCGCTCTGCCTGACGGCGTCGTACTCGTAGTCGAAGAAGCCCTCGTCGCGGATGGTGAGCACGTCCGGCGGCGGCCCCATCACCGCATACACATCCGAGTCGGGAAACGAGGCCACGCGCGCCATGCCGGCGGCCGAGATCTCCAGGAACGGCAGCGTGTCCGCTCGGTCCGGCCCACGAACCAGGACATGCGTGTGTCCCAGAGCGGCCAGCCTGGCGCCGAGCTCCGGATCGCGGCAGGTCCCGATCACGGGACCGAGGAAGTCCATGCCCTGCCGCATGAGCCACGGGACCCGCCCGAGTGCCGGCTGCAGCCTCACGCAATCGAGCGTCCGCCAATCGGGGGTGCCGCTCGTCGCCAGCCACCGGTGGCCTTCGGTGGGAAGCACGTCCCGCGCCGGTGCCGGCAGCGGAACGTACTCAAGGGCCGCAACCGCCACGAGCGCGGCGGCAGCCAGCCGTCCGCGGCGGGAGCGCCGTGCCAGCAGGGCCATGCCCGCTCCCGCGGCCAGCGCCATGGCCAGGTGCGTGACAATGGCGAAACGGGCGTATGCGCGGAACATGGGCGCTACGGCATACACCTGACAGGCCGGCGCCCAGGAGCCTGCCGTACACGCGCCGGTCACCGGGCCGATCGACACGAGCGCCGCCGTCGCCGCCAGCGCCCACCACAGGATCACGGGGCGGCGGTCCGGCGGCGTCTGCCAACCGAGCACGGCGCCCGCGCCTGCAAGAGCCGCCAGTGCCAGGAGGGCAAGGCCCAGGTAGATCTGCTGTTCGACAAGCTCGAACGTGATCCCCGCGCGCGCGAACGTGCCGGCCGCTGCGGGCCCCATCACCGGATGGGTCACGGACGGCGTGAAGTAGGCCCACCAGCGGGCGCTGTACAGGGGCACTTCGGCAGACTGAAACGCATACGCCGACGCATCGCGCAGGACCTCCGGAACCGCCATCGCCGCGAGCGCCAGGCCCGCCGTCCCCACCGCGGCCAGCACGGCGGCCGTCTGCCAGAGCGCCGCCATCGGATGTGGTCCGCGCGGGCTCGCCCACCAGTAGCCGGCGAGCGCCACGGGTGTGACGACCATCCCGATGAGCCCCAGGTAGAAGCTCGACAGGGCGAGAGCGGCGATGGCGCCGGCAAGCCCGAGCGCGCGCCAGGGAGATGGCCTGTCGACCATCGCGAAGAGCGCCAGCAGGTAGAGGGGCAGCCACTGCACCTGCGCGATATGCGGATGATACGCGGCGTGCGCCACGTGCACGGGCGCGAACGCGAAGAACAGCGCCGCCGCGAGCGCGGCGAAGTGCGGCAGCCGCACATAGCGCGCCAGCAGGTAGGTTGCCGCGGCGGTCAAGGGGAACGTCGCGAGGATCACGACGTTGTAGGCCGCCACCGGGTCCAGGGCACGTGCGAGCAGCCACCCGACCACGTCGGTGACCGGCTGCACGTAGGGCATCGGCGGCCCCGTCCCGGCCATCTGGTACATGACCGTGAACGGATCGTGGTGCCGGCCGACGATCTCGGCGCCGAAGATCTGTCGAGTGGGCGCCCGCAGCACCGGCCACGCGACGACAGCCGTGAGCGCCGACGCCAGGCCGAGCGTGATGGCCGCACCCCGGCCGGTCTCGCCGATCCGCGCGGACACCGGCACACGTGCCGCCCGTTGACCATCGAGTCCGGCGCGATGCGGTCCGCCGTGAACCGCCTCGCGCGTCCCCCCTCGCATCGCAGGCTACTCGCCGAGTACCGTGCGGCGGCGCAGCGTCCACATGGCGGTCGCCAGCAGGAGCACCGCCAGGAGGACGGTCATCACCTCCGGCAGTGACGGCACCGGCCCCGGGACGATCACCCGCTCGGTATCCGACGCCGTCGGCGGCGGCAGTCCCCCCGGCGGCTGCCCCGTCGCCGTCGCCGTGTTGTCGATGGCACCGGCGTCCACGTCGGCCTGCGTGGCGACATACGTCGCCGTGCATGTCATGTTCGCACCGGCCGCCAGCGTCGTGGCGGGGCAGGAGACGGGTGACAGACCCGGCAGTGGATCGGTGACGACCACATTGGTCAGCTCGACGTTGCCGGTGTTGGTAACCAGGAACGCGTAGTTCACCGTGCTTCCCACCGTGACGGGACCGGTTCCGATCCGCGACTTGGCAAGGGCGATGCCGGGTTGGCCGACATCTCCCGGCACGACGACCCGCTCGGTATCACCGCCGGTTGGCGGCGGCGACCCCGGCGGCGGCTGGCCCGTCGTCGTCGCGGAGTTGTTGATGGCGCCGTTGTTGATGTCGGCCTGCGTGACGACGTAGGCCGCCGTGCAGGTCATGGACGCGCCGGCGGCCAGCGTCGTGGCGGGGCAGGCGATCGGGGAGAGACCCGGCAGCGGGTCGGTGACGACCACGTTGGTGAGCTCGACGTTGCCCGTGTTGGTGACCAGGAAGGCATAGGCCACGGTGGCGCCCACGGGGTACGGTCCCGTGCTGCTCACTGACTTCGCCAGCGTGATGGCCGGTTGTGCCGGCGCCACCACGGGTACCGTCTCGCTGTCGACGGCGGTCACCGGCGGGAGCCCCGCGGGAGGCTGGCCGGTGACCATGGCGGTGTTGTTGATGGCGCCGTTGGTCCGATCGGCCTCCGTCGCCACATAGGTGGCCGTGCAGGTCATCGACGCGCCGGCCGCCAGCACGGTGGCCGGGCAGGCGATCGGAGAGAGCCCCGGCAGCGGATCGGTGACGACCACGCTCGTGAGGTCGGTGTTGCCGTTGTTGGTGACCAGGAAGTTGTAGGTCACCGTGCTGCCGACCGTCACCGGACCGGTGCCCACGCGGGACTTCACCAGCGTGATCGCCGGCTGGCAGGCGGGATCGACATAGGAGATCGTGACCTGTCCGCCGCCGGTCCGGACGCCGGTCTGGAACGTGGTGCCTGCCGGTCCGAAGCTCGAACCGCCGCCGCCGCCCGTGCCCCCGCCATCGCCGGTTCCGGTGCCGCCGCCGCCGCCGCCGCCGCCGGCCCAGCCGCCGCCCCCGCCGCCGCCGCCGTCACCGCCAATACCACCCGTGCCACCCTGACCCAACGCGTCGCCGCCGGTGCCATTGCCGCCATTGCCGCTTCCCGTACCGGCGCTGCCGCCGGCGCCGCCGATTGCACCGCCGCCCGGGACCGACGTACCAGCGGGCGACTGCTTCTGGCCGTTGGCGCCGTTCTGTCCACCCGCGCCGCCATTTCCGCCATGGCTGGCGCCGCCGCCACCGCCCGCCACCAGGAGACGAATGATTCCGCGGACGATGCCCGATGCCCCACCGCCACCGGCGCCAGGGTGCGCGGCGGCGGGCACGCTGGCGCCTCCGGGACCACCGTCCAGCGGCCCGCCCGGGGCCCCGGGCGCAGGCGTCGAGTTCTGTGGGCCGGGAATGCTGCCGCCCTGCGCCCCGGCAATCACATTGAGTGATTCACCAGGGGTGACCGTGAGGCCGGCGATCGTGGCCCGCCCGCCGAGCCCACCGGTGCCCCCATTCAGGCCGGCGGGCACGGAGCCTCCCTGGCCGCCGAAGGCGTCGACGCTGATGGTGGTCACGCCCGCAGGTACGACGAAGAACTGCTGTCCAACGGGAACGTTGACCGTGGCGACGCACTGCGGCTGCGCCTCGGCGAGGCCGGGCGCGATGAAGCCGGCAAGCGCGACGGCCGCGCACGCGATCACGAATGGAATAGGGCTGCTGGAACGGATGGCACGACTGATTGTCACGGAACGGAACCTCCCACGCGTCCCGACACACTCGCGTCCTGGCCGGCAGACCCACGGGCGATGCCGCGTGCAGGTGCAGGTATTCGACAGGGGAGGGTTGGTGTCGAGCGGTTCGGGGAACGCGCACGTCCCGCTGGAGCAAGACACGATCCCGGCAGGGTCAGGTGGGCCGTGATGGAATTGCACAGGACTTCCGAGTCCTGGCGGTCGTCGCGGGCGGCAGGTGTGCGCCGGCTATGTTACAGACATGTCCACGCTACCTGTCCAGTGGAACAGTTGCGTTACAGTTCGTCGGCGCGCGAAACGGCCGGCGGCGGCGCCACCCCTGTCGTCCCGGTGCTCAGGAGTGAGTCGTCGGCCAGGCCGGCCTCCTCGAGAGCCGCCAGGCGGCGGTAGAGGGTGGTCCGGCTGATGCCGAGCAGCCGGGCCGCCTCGCTGCGGTTGCCGCGCGCGCGCCCCAGCGCCTCGATCAGCTGCTCCCGATCGCCCGCAGGCCGGGGCCCCCGTGGCGGCGGGGCGGCGCTCGCGCCCATGTCGGACGGGAGGTCCGACGGCCGGATGACGGGCCCGGTGGCGTGGACGAGGGTCCGTTCGACGACCGACGTGAGCTCCCGGACGTTGCCCGGCCACGAATAGCGCTGCCACTGCTCGATGGCCTCGCGGCTGACGTCCGGAATCGCCCTCTGGTGCCGGACCGCAAACTGCTCGACGAACACGCCAACCAGCAGGGGGATGTCTTCCGGGCGCTGGCGCAGCGGTGGAAGGGTGACGCGCGCGACGCGGATCCGGTAAAGAAGGTCTTCGCGGAACCGGCCCGCGGCGACCTCCGCCTCCAGGTTGCGGTGGGTCGAGGCCAGCACGCGAACGTCGATCGGCCGGGGCCTGGTGTCGCCGACGCGGATGATCTCGCGCTCCTGGAGGACGCGGAGCAGGTGCGTCTGCATGGACAGCGGCATGTCGCCGATCTCGTCGAGCAGCAAGGTCCCGCCCTGGGCGGCCTCGAACAGCCCGACGTGATCGGACACCGCACCGGTAAAGGCGCCGCGCCGGTGGCCGAAGAGCTGGCTTGCCAGGATCGATTCCGTCAACCCCGCGCAGTTGACGGCCACGAACGGCCTGGCACGCCGCGCGCTCGCCTCGTGGATGGCGCGCGCCGCCCGCTCCTTGCCCGTCCCGGTCTCGCCCTCGATGAGCACGGTCGTGTCGACGCCCGCCAGGGTCGCGATGTGGCGGAGGACCTGGCGCATGGCTCCCGACGTCCCGATCAACCACGCGCCATCGCGACCGCGACCCTCCGCGGCCGATTGCTTGAGCTCGTAGGTCTCCGTCACGTCGTACAGGTACAGCACGCGGTGACGGCTGTTACGCGGATCGACGCGAACCTCGAGCTCCGCCCAGAACTGGCGTCCGGGTCGCTCGAGCCGCACGGTCGTTCGCCGATCGGGCCGGGGCGTCAGGAGCTCGACGCGCAGCGCTTCCAGGGCCGATCGCGACACCGGCAGGACCTCCTCGAGCCCGCGACCGACGAGCGGTCCGCCGTGCTCGCCGGCAACGAGACGCATGGTCGCCTCGCTCGCGAAGATGACCCGCTCGGCGGCATCGACAACCAACACGCCGGCGCGCAGCTGATCGAAGACGCTGAGGAGGTGCGCGTGAGACACCTCGAGCGCCTCCCTGGCGGCGTTCGCCTCATCGCGTGCCGAGCCGAGCCGCTGGTTCACGACCTCCAGTTGCTCACGCTCGCGATTGAGCTCGGCCGTGCGTTCGACCACGGTCGACTCGAGGGCGGCCGCCCGGCGGCGAAGCCGGGCGAGGCGCAGCCGGACGGCCACAGACACCGCCGCCACGAGCAGCAGCAGCGCCGCGAACTGCACGGGCCGGCGCTGATAGAGGTAGGGCTCGGACGTGATGGCGACCACGGCTGCCTGATCGCTCCACGTCCCGCCGCCGTCACGGGCCACCACCTCGAAGCGGTAGTCACCGGGCGCCAGATTCGTGTAGTGCGCGACACGGCGGGTGCCGGCGTCGACCCAGTCGGCGTCGTGCCCTTCCAGCCGGTAGCGGAACTGGACCAGTTCGGGCCGCAGGAACATCGCTGCGGTGTACTGGATCTGGAGGTCCGTCGCACCAGGCGGCACGGTGATCGGCCGCCCCGGATTGTGGAGCTGACCGCCGATCTGCACGGCTGTCACGACCGTCGGCGCGTTGGCGCCCGACCTCGCCACCTCGGCGTCGATCCGCACGAGACCGCCTTGCGTCGGGAACCAGAGGCTGCCGTCGTCCATCCGCCAGCCGGCGGGTTGACCGAAACCATTGGCCTCCGCGCTCTTCATGCCGTCGCGCTTGTCGAAGAGGTCCACCGTCAGCCGCGTGACGCGACCGTCGGCGACGTCGTTCAGGTCGGCTCGCCGGACACGACGGATGCCGCGATCGCCGCTCATCCAGAGATCGCCGCGAGTGTCCTCCAGGATGCGATGGACGCTGAAGTCCAGCAGCCCGTCCTGGTTGCCGAAGGTGGTGATGCGGCCGTCCTTCAACCGCGCCAGGCCGCCGCCGTGGGTGCCGATCCAGACGGTGCGCTCCGCGTCGACGTGGATGGCCCGCACGGCTCCCGGCGGCAGTCCCTCGGCGCGCGTCACGTTCTGGAACCGGCCGTCGGCGTAGCGGCTCAGCCCGCCGCTGCCACCAATCCAGACCGTGCCGTCGCCCTCGACGTGCAGCACCCGCACCTCGTCGACAGCAAGGCCGTCGGCCGTGGTGAAGCGCGTCCACTGCCCCTTGTCGAGGCGGTGCAGCCCGGCGTCCGAACCGACCCAGAGCACGTCATCGCGGCCGCGAGCCAGCGCGAGGACGTTCCGCCCGGCCATCCCGCTGTTCTCCGGCGTGTCGCGCAGGAATCGGCCGCCGGTGAAGTGAATCAGCCCACCGCCGAACGTGCCGATCCACAGGCCGCCGTCGGACGACGACTCCACCGAGGCCACAAAGGCGGGCGCCCCATCGGGCTGCGGCGCGTAGTGGGTCACGCGGCCGTTGCGAATCGAGACCAGGCCGCCGCCCTCGCGACACAGTACGCCGGCCCAGATCGTGCCGTCGGGCGCCTGCAGCACCGGAGCGGTGTTGTCGCACGGGAGGCCCTGGTCCTTGTCGAGCACGCTCAGGCGGCGGGGGTTCAGCCGATGGAGCCCCGCCGGATCACCGGACATGCCCACCCACAGCCCGGCGGCATCGGCGAGGAGGGCAGAGACCTCGCCCCCGGTCCTGTCTCCGCGCAAGTTGTCATAGGGCGCGACACGGCCGGCGTCGACGTGGAACAGCCCGTCGTCACCGCCGAGCCACAGCGTGCCATCGGGCGCCACCCTGCCGCGGCGCACGGAGGCCGACCCAAGCGGGCGGGGCGCCGGTGCCATCGTGCCGGTCCCCGGGTCGATCAGGACCACGCCCTCCGGCGCGCCGATCCACAGCCTCCCGGCGGGGTCTTCGAGCAGGGGACGGATCGGGCCGTCCGGCAGGCCGTCGCGCGGCGTGAACACGCGCACCACACTGCCGTTCCAGTGGATCAGCTCGGTGGCGGTGCCGATCCACAGTGCGCCGTGGCGATCGACGATGTGTCGGGCGATGGTCGTGGTCTCGAGGCGGACGCTGGTCCAGCCGGCCGCGTCGCGGCGCATCAGGCGATCCATGGTCGCGACCCACAGCCGGCCCTGCGGATCGGCATGAATCGACCGCACGTGCGGCGAGCCGTCGTCGAACGGATGGTGTGTGAAGACGCCGGCCGCGTACTCGACCAGGCCCAGATCGGTGCCGATCCAGAGGGAGCCGGCGGCGTCTTCGTACAGGTCGGAGATCCAGCCCGACGGCAGCTCGGGCGTGGTCACCATATTGAAGATCCGGAAGGCCAGGCCGTCGAAGCGCGCCAGGCCGTTGCCCGTGCCCACCCACAGGAAACCGTCGCGGGTCCGCGCCAGCGCGTGCACCTGGTTCTGCGGCAGGCCGTGTTCGATGGTCCACGTGCTGTGCACGTAGGCAGGGAGTGCCGTCTGGGCGAGCGCGAGTGGAGCGCTGAGCGCGAACCACGCGACGGCGAACAGGCAGCGAGCACGGATCAGCACGAATTCGGGATCCAGACGCGGTGCGCGACGCCCCCCAGGCGCCTCGCCAAGACGGAAGCCTATCACGTCGCCCGCGCGCGGAGCCGCTCTCGCGAGGTGTCCGGCACAGACGATGCCGCGCCAGGCTTCGCGCCTGGATCGACGTTCGGTCACCGCCTCGGCGTCCTCACGTCGAGCGCATCGGAGCATCGCCGTCGTTCGTCCTTGCGATGACGGCTCCACGGGCGCGGCACGTTCTCAGCGCACCGCCCGGCGTGTCCTATTCGACACCTGTGCTCCATCCGGGCATGCGTGACGCGTCCAGCCCGGCGACCTCGAAGCGCGCCATGCGTGTGCCGCCAGCCGTCACCGGGAACTCGATGCCGATGTGCGCGGCGCCTGCAGCCAGTTGCCACAGCGCCGCCGCGTCGTCGATGAACATGGCGATGGCTTCGTCCGTATCCGGACGCCGGGCCGCCAGGCGGGCCGGGGCCTGGCTGTCTGCCGTGACGGTGACGGTGCAGCGCGGCCGGCACGCGAAGTCGCCGGCCTGCAGCACCAGGTAACTGCTCCGGCCCCACGACGCGTGGTCGCGGAAGACCAGCTGCACGGGCCTGGCACCCTGCCGGTCGGTGTCCACGTTGCCCGACGACAGGATGGCCGCGGTGACCTGCGCACCACCGCCCACCGTGGCCGTCTGGTATTGCCACAGTGCGGCCAGCCGCGCGGCCTCGGCTCTCGCCCGGCTCGCCTCGCGCACACTGGCCTCCGCGTCCGCCTCCGCCTGACGCGCCGCGGCGCGGCGGTCGGCTTCGGTTCGCCCGCCGTCACCGCACCCGGGGTGAACCGCGGTCATCGCCATCAGGACGCAGACCGGCAACACGCGCTTCAGGATTGGAGAACGCACCTTCTGCATGATGCTTGACGTCAGGGTTCATGATAACCGCGACGGCTCCGACCGCCGCAGCATCGTCCCGCCGATCAGCCGGCCGAGGTTCGTGAATGTCGCAGGCAGCCTCCCGGACGGATCCGCTCATGCGGCAGTGGAGGCGGCCGGCCTGGTTCCCTCGAGAATGAGCACCAGCTTCGGAACAAAGCTGCGCCCGGTGTCGCCGCCATCGTGCACGTCGATCGCCGACAACTCGGCATGCGCGCTCTCGCCGAACTCAACGCGCACGATCGGCTCGAACCCGGCCAGCCTCATCGACTGGGTCAAGGTCTCCTGGTCATAGAAGAACTTGTGGCCATCGAGGCGCATCCCGTAGTTGAGCACCATGCCTCGAGTGAGCCTCTCGCCGCTGGCGAGCGCGTAGCGCGTACCCAGCCACCGAAGCCGATGCGCCTCGAGGGTCGCGTCATCCGCGATGTGGAGCTGGCGCAGGTACAGGAGCGCTTCGCGCTCGAGATCGGGGGTCACGATCCGCACGACCCCGCCGGGGCGAAGTGCCGCGAACCAGCCGCGCAGGATACGGTGCCCGTCCTCGAGGCTGAAGTGCTCGAACAGGTGCTCGGAGGTGATGAATGCCGTGGCGGCAGGAGGCAGGACGGCGAGCGCCTCGAAGATATCGAGGCGGATGACCCCGTCGAGCTCTGGTGCCGCGTAGTTGACGCCGTCACCGTTGTCGATGTTGGTCCAGCCGGCGAGTGGGTACGGCCCACAGCCGAAGTTCAGCTTCTCGCAGCCCCTGGCGGCCAGGAGGGCCGACTGTGTCCGGCGTCGGTCATCTTCGCTCTGCACCATCCGTCCTCCATCCGGTCGAGGACAACTCATTCACATGTGTTGTCCGCCAGTCGCCATCGTCCTCCACCGCACTGCCAGGACGGCAGCCAGGGGTTCCAGGTTCTGCACATCGTATCCGCCTTCCGGACAGCGTCCGCCACACCGAATCAAGGACAGACCACGCCGTTGGCAAGCACACGACGCATGTACGGCGGTCGTTCACGAGTGTCGCGCGTCCTCTCGTCGGGCTCCGTCGCCCGCTCATTTGGATTCGCGTGTCCACGATGGCGCGGTGCACCGGATTTCATTTGACATGCCAATGGAGCAGATGCTATT
>CAZUGF010000033.1:0-41522 GCA_964619705.1 uncultured Bifidobacteriaceae bacterium | reverse complement strand
GGCGGCGCCTGCGGAGCGCGAGGCCCGCGGTGGGCGCGCCTTCGGCGCGTGGGCCTGCGGTAGGCGGCGCCTGCGGCGCCGTGGGAACGACGATCGCGATCCGGTCCTCCCGAGCCGCGGTTAGCGGCGAGGCCCACGGCGCGCAGCGCGCCGCCCACGGCACGCAGTGCCGCCCACCGCGAGGCCTGCGTCAGGCCGCCTGCCGCGTTACCATGCGATCGTCATGGCGTCGCGACCAGCCCGACCCCGTCCGGCGACCAGGAAGACAAGCCGGACCCGGCTGCCCCGTGCGCCGCTGCCGCGCCAGACGGGCGGCGCGCACGAGGACAAGACGCGCCGCCCGATCAGGAAACAGAAGCACCGGAAGCCGCCGTCGGCGGATGAGTGACCGAGCCGGGCGCCATCCGTGTCCAGGCCACGATCGCCAGGATCACGAGCAGCGCGATGTCGGCCTGGAAGACGATGCGGAGGCCGGGGCCGCTGATGAACCCCGCCACAATCGGGCTGACCGCGAGCCCAATCAGCGACGCCGTCGTCATCACGCCGAAGCCCGTGGCGTGCGCGTCCGCCGGCAGGAGTCCACCGCCGAGCGTATACGCGGCCGTCATCCCGACGCCGATGGCCGCGCCCGAGATGGCGAGCGCCACGGCAAACGCCCAGATCGCCGGGACGGCCACGAGGAGCATCAGGCCCGCGGCCGTGAGCGCAGCGGACGCCGTCACCAGCGTGCGGGGCGCCCACCGGGCCAGCATCGGCACGGCCAGGCGATGGCCGATGGCGGCGAAGAGGGCCGAGACCGAGAACAGCACACCGGACACCAACGCCACCCGTGAGCTGGGCAGACCGAGCACCTCGACGTAGAGCGGCAGGATCGGCCCGAAGCTCCGATCGACGATCTGCAGGCTGAGGATCACGCCGAAGACCATCAGGAATCCCGGCGTGCGCAGGAGTTCCGCCAGCACCTCGCCGAGGCCGCGGCCCGCCGATCGCGCCTGGCGCGTCCGCGGTTCCTGGTACGCGGCCGCGATGAGGACCGCCGCGAGGCCGTAGAACGCCGCCGCGATGAGGAACGAGACGCGCAGGCCGACCACGGGCGCGAGCGCCCCGCCGACAATGGGCCCGACGGCCGGGCCGATGCGCTGGGCCACCTGGACGGTACCGATGGCGCCGGCCATCTGGCCGCGCGGTACGGACTCGGCCGCCATGGACACGGTCAGCGCCCCGTAGCCGGCAAAGACCCCGAGCAGCGCGCGCAGCCCCATCAACTGCCACGGCGCCGTGACAAACGCCATCGCGGCCATCGTCGCGACGAATGCGGCCAGGGAGCGGAGGACGAGGAGCTTGCTGCCGTACCGGTCCCCGATGCGGCCCCACAAGGGCGCGCTGATGGCGGTGACGGCCGGCGTGGCGCCGAGCGTGAGGCCGGTCCACATCGCGATGTCCGCGATGCTGGTCACGCCGAGATCCCGGATGTAGAGCGGCAGGAACGGCATCACCAGCGTGAAGCCGGCGAAGCCGATCCCGTTGGCCGCCGCGGCGGCGAGGACGTTGCGCCGCGGAGAGAACCCGCGATCCCGGCCGTCCTCCAAGGCGGACTAGAACCGGATCTTCACGGACGGCCCCGGGTAGACCGAGATGCTGTCGATGAAGCGGATGCGATGCGGGTTGGTCTGCATCACGAGCGAGCTGGTGCGGATGCCGTCCCCGAAAAAGCGGACGCCCTTCATCAGCGTCCCGTCCGTGACGCCGGTGGCGGCAAAGATCAGGTTCCTGCCGTTCGCGAGGTCCGCGGAGGTGTAGATCTTCGAGAAGTCCTTGATGCCCATCGCCCGCGATCGCTCTTCGTCTCCCGGGGCGCCGGCGACCAGGCGCGCGAAGATCTCGCCGTTGAGGCAGCGCATGGCGGCAGCCGTGAGCACGCCTTCCGGCGCGCCGCCCGTGCCCATGACGGCGTGCACGCCGCTCCCGGCCACGGCCGCGGCAATGCCCGCCGACAGATCGCCGTCGCCGATCAGGCGGATGCGGGCACCCGTCGCGCGGATGTCCCGGATCAGGTTCTCGTGCCGCGGCCGATCCAGGACGACCACGGTCAGCTCGTCCACCTGCCGGCCGAGGCTGCGTGCGATCGCCCGGAGGTTCTCGCGCACCGGTGCGTCCAGGTCCACGAGGTGCTTGGAACTCGGCCCGACGACGAGCTTCTCCATGTAGAGGTCGGGCGCGTGCAGGAGGCCGCCGGTCTCCGACGCGGCGAGCACGGCAATGGCGTTCGGCGCGCCGGTGGCGCAGAGGTTCGTCCCCTCGAGCGGATCCACGGCGATGTCGATCCCGTCGAAGGTCCGGCCCTTCGTCTCGGGGTGCTGTGCCAGGCCGACCTTCTCCCCGATGAAGAGCATCGGCGCCTCGTCGCGCTCGCCCTCGCCGATGACGATGGTCCCGTCGATCGGCACGGTGTCCATCTCGCGGCGCATGGCCTCGACCGCGGCCTGGTCCGCGAGGTGGCGGTCGCCCTGCCCCATCGTGTGGGCACAGGCGATGGCCGCCTGTTCGACCACGCGCAGGAACTCGAGCGAGAGATCGGACTCGATGGTCGGCGTACCGGTGTCTCCAGCGCTCATCTACTGCTCCTGCACTTTCGGCAGCGTGCACCGCAGCGGCTTGTCCTGCCGGAATCCCAGCACGTAATCCGCCTGCATCACGGCGTGAATCTCGCGCGTGCCCTCGTAGATCACGGCGCCCTTGCAGTTGCGGTAGAACCGGCCGACCGGGTACTCGTTGGAGTAGCCGTTGGCGCCGTGGACCTGCACCGCATCGCCGGCCGCGCGCTCGGACGCGACGGTGGCGAACCACTTGGCCAGGCTCGTCTCCTGCGTGTTCCGCTGGCCCGTGTTCTTCAGCCAGCCGCTCCGCAGCCAGAGCAGGCGCGACGTCTGGTAGTCGGACTCCATGCCGGCAATCATCGCCTTCACGAGCTGGTGCTCGGCAATGCGCTGGCCGAACGTCTTGCGCTCCAGCGCATAGGCCGCGCTGGCGTCGCGGCACGCGCGGATGAGCCCCGTGGCCCCGGCCGCCACCGTGTAGCGGCCCTGGTCGAGGGCGAACATCGCGATCTTGAAGCCCTCCCCCTCCGCGCCGAGCAGGTTCTCCGCCGGCACTTCCATGTCGTCCATCTTGAAGTAGCCGGTGTTGCCGGCGAGGATGCCCCACTTCTCCTTGAGCGTACCGCTCGAGAAGCCCGGGAACGCCCGCTCGACGATGAAGCAGCTGATGCCCGACGGATCGCGCTGCTTCTTCTTCTCCGCATCGCTCCAGGCGAAGACGAGGAAGTTATCGGCCACGTCGGCCAGCGAGATCCACATCTTCTCGCCGTTGAGGATCCAGCGATCGCCCTTGCGGACGGCAGTGGTCTGGATGCCGCGCACATCGCTGCCGGCGGCGGGCTCGGTCAGGCCGTAGGTCGCGAGCTTGTCGCCCTGCGCCTGCGGCACGAGGTACGCGCGTTTCTGCGCCTCGGTGCCCCACGTGAGCAGGGACAGGCAGTTGAGCCCGGCGTGGACGGACATGATCACGCGGAGCGACGTATCCACGTACTCGAGCTCCTCGCTCGCCAGCCCGAGGCACACGTAGTCCATGCCCGCACCGCCGTACTCCTGCGGCACGGAGATGCCCATCAGGCCGAGCCGCTTCATCCCGCCGAGGATGAGCTCCCGGTCGAAGCGATGTTCGCGATCGAGCTCCCGGATCTTCGGCGCCACTTCGCGAGCGCCCCATTCACGCACGGTCCGTTCGAGGAGCGCCTGCTCCTCCGTCAGCGAAAAATCGATCATGGCGGGTCCCGGAGAAAGAGAGGAACGATGGACGATAAACGGGACATGGTAACAAATAAACGACGCCCGTGCCCGGGGCCCGTCAGCCGCCCTGGGGCACCCTGCGGACCGTCACCGCGGCGCCGCGGGCGAGGGCCAGGCGCTCGGCGGCGCTGCCCGCATTGACCGCAATCTCCAGGTGATCCGTGCTGCCGAACAGCGCGCACGGCTCCCCATCCCGGGCCTCCTCGTACGTGCTGACCAGCCGCCCGATCTCGCGGCCGCCTGCCCGGATCACGACGGCCGCCGTGCCGGCAAACTTCTCGAACCGGCGGCGGTCGATGTTGGAGATCAGGTTGCCGAAGCGATCGACGCGCAGCACCTCGCCCGTCATCCGGTCCTCGTCGATGAGCGCTTCCGGGACGTCCACCTGGCGATAGTCCGTCATGGATCGTCCGAGCGACGCGACCGGCAGCCCCTTCGCCAGCCAGCCCGCAGCCGGGGCGAACCTGTCGCGTCCTTCGAAAGTGCGGCTGATGGTGGCGCGCGCGTACTTGCGCTCGGTCAGTTCCACGACGCGCTTCGGCGGCGTCTCGCGCAGGACCAGCGTCAGCACGCCGTTGTCCGGCGCGACAAACCGGTAGTCTCCCGCCTCGGCGGCGAGGCCGCGCCGCGTGGACCCGACGCCCGGGTCCACGACGACGAGGAAGACCGTGCCCGGCGGGAAGTAGCGGAAGCACGCCGCGAGTTCCAGCGCGCCGGCCCGCACGTCGTGCGCTGGCAGATCGTGGGCGATGTCCACGAGCGTCGCCTCGGGGCACACCGTCAGCACCACGGCCTTCATCGCGCCGACGTAGTGGTCCGTGGTGCCGAAGTCACTGAGCAGGGCAACGACAGGCCGTGGCATGACGTGTACGGAAGACGGAAGGCCGCGCGCGGACGAGGCGACCACGCGGCTGGCCGGGCCAGCCGCGCCATCAGGCCGAGGGCTTGCGGAAGAGCATTTCCCTGACGTTGGTCTTCATCAGGAACGAGTCCGATACGCGCAGATCCTTGAAGAGCCGGATGATGTCGCCGTTCAGCATCGATCGCTGACGCGGGCGGCTGGCCGGGTACGTCCGGTAGCGCAGCGTCTGCGCATCCACCACGACGTACTTCGTGTAGACGGGCTCGCGGCCGTCGGCGGTGCCGAAGAAGCCCATGAGCGCGCCCTCCGGCTTGAGGAGGCGTGTGAGCACGCCCGCCAGGACCTGGGCGGCGGGCTTGTCCACGTAATCCAGGACGTCCCAGCAGAGGATGCCGTCGACGCTCCCCGCCGGCTGCGTGAACCGCGTCTCGAAGAACGCGGCGAGGTCGCCGAACGCATCCCGCTTGACGTGCGCATCGATGTCCGAGGCGACGTCCTCGACGCGAATCCGGCAGCCGAGCTGCTCGCCGAAGAAGTTGACGTTGCTGCCGACCACGGGGCCGAGGTCGAGCAGCACGGGACGCTCGCGCGCCTGCAGGCAGCCGAGGAACTTCTGGAGCGCCTTGGTCGGCTGTCCGGGCTCGACGACGGACGCCGGCTGGGCGTCCGCCGCCGGCGGTCGATCTGCCGGACGGCGGGTCCCGAACATGGAGAACAAGTCGGTCAGTGTGCGAGCCGAGTCGGCCATGCGTCTGCCGAAGCGCTCACGCGCCGACCTTCTGTCCCTGAGGGGCGGCCTGAGCCGCCGGGGCTGCGGGCGCCTTTGCGGCAGCCGGTGCGGGCTGGCCGGCCGCGGCCGGCTTGCCGCCGCTGCGCTGCATGTCCACGCTGCCGCGGAAGTGCGCGCCTTCCGCAATCGCCACGCGCGGCGAGGTGATGTCGCCGTCCACCGAGCCGTTGTCGCGGATGTCCACCTTCTCCGAGGCCGTGACGTTGCCCGTGATTTCGCCGAGAACGATCACCGTCTTCGCGAAGACCTCCGCGCGGATCTTGGCATTCGCGCCGATGGTCAGGATGTTGTCCTTCAACTCGATCCGCCCCTCAACGTGGCCCTCGATCGTCAAGTCCTCGCTGCCGCTGAGCTCGCCCTTGATGACGACGGACTTCCCGATATTCACGTTGCCCCCTTGTCCCTGAAATGGTTGAGTCCGCGGTTCGCTCGAGGCCTGGGGCGTCGAGACAGCAGAGGCCGCCGGTCCTGCGGGCGCAGGAGCCGGAGGCGTTGCCGGCTTCACCGACTCGTCACGCTTCCACATCGCTAGAAACCTCCCCCTCTGCGCTGGAGTTCCGCTCGAGGGTGCCGTTAAGAAACCCGGGGAAGTTGGGCTTCGCGCGTTGAAAACCCGACAGTATAGCGTCGGAGGGAACCTTGTCTAGCCCTTTTATTGCTGAGGGTTAGCCGGGGTGTTACGATCGAGGAGTCCGATGCGCATCTACCTCGATCACAACGCCACCACCCCCCCCGCGCCGGCCGTCGTCGAGGCCGTCGCGCGCGTCAGCCGGGAGGTGTGGGGCAACGCGTCGAGCGTCCACCACTTCGGCCAGCAGGCCAAGGCCGTCATGGACACCGCCCGGCGGCAGGTTGCAGACCTGATCGGCACCGAAGCCTCGGAGGTGATCTTCACCGCCGGCGGCACTGAAGCCGACAACGCGGCCATCCGGGGCGCGGCGGAGGCGCTCGAGCCCGCAGGGCGACGCCACCTGGTGACGACGAGCATCGAGCACGAGGCCGTGCTCAACACCGTCAAGGGCCTCGCCCGCCGCGGATGGCGCGTCACGACAGTACCGGTCGGCGCGAGCGGCATCGTATCCGTCGAGGCCGTTGCCGCGGCGGTGACAGAGGAGACGGCGCTCGTCTCCGTGATGCACGCGAACAACGAGATCGGCACCATTCAGCCCATTGCCGAGATCGCCGCGATCGCGCGCGCACGCGGCGCGCTGGTCCACACCGACGCCGTCCAGACGGTCGGCAAGGTGCCCGTGGACGTCCGCGCGCTCGGCGTGGATCTGCTCTCGCTCTCCGCGCACAAGTTCTATGGACCGAAGGGTGCCGGCGCGCTCTGGGTGCGGCGCGGCGTGCGCCTCGCGCCGTTCGTGACCGGCGGCCGGCAGGAGCGCGGCCGGCGGGCCGGCACGGAGAACGTGGCGGCCATTGCCGGCCTGGGCGCCGCCGCCGAACTGGCGCGGCAGTCCATCAAGGAGGAGGGCCCGCGCCTGGCCGCCCTGCGCGACAGGCTCGAGCGCGGCATCCTCGCGGCCGTCTCCGGTGCGGAGCGCAACGGCCAGGCCGCACCGCGCGTGCCGAACACGGCCAACGTGAGCATCGATCGCGTGGAGTCGGAATCGCTCCTGATCGGCCTCGACCTCGAGGGCATTGCGGTCTCGTCCGGATCCGCGTGCTCCTCCGGCACGCTCGAGCCCTCGCACGTGCTCAAGGCCATGGGCCTGCCGCACGGGCGCACGCTCGGGTCCATCCGCTTCAGCCTCGGCGCAGCGAACACCGAGGCCGAGATCGACCACGTCATCGCGGTCCTGCCGGCGCTCGTGGACAAGCTGAGGAGCCTGGCCGGCGCCATGCGGCGGTAGCCGCCGCGAGGCGGCCGGCCGTGCCCGCGCCCCGGGTGAACGAGAAGAACATGCGCATCGTTGTCGCCATGTCGGGCGGCGTGGACTCATCCGTCGCCGCGGCCCTGCTCGCCGAGCAGGGTCACGAGGTCATCGGTGTGTCGATGCAGCTTCGCCCCTCGACTCGCGGCGAGGAGCCGCGCGCCGGCGCCCACGCGCCATCAGGAACGGCCGCCACCGGCGGGACGATGGCCGATCGCTCCTACGGCACCTGCTGCACCATCGACGACCTGCACGATGCGCGGCGCGTCGCGCAGGCCATCGGCATCCCGCACTACATCCTCAACTTCGAGTCGCAGTTCGACGAGGCGGTGATCGCGGACTTCGTCCAGGAGTACGTGTCCGGCCGGACGCCCATTCCGTGCGCCCACTGCAACAGCGACCTCAAGTTCGCGGCGCTGCTCGAGCGCGCGCTCGGCTTCGGCGCGGACCGGCTCGCGACCGGACACTACGCGCGCATCACGCAGGATGCCGCGGGACGCTACCACCTGCACCGCGGCGCGGACCCGGCCAAGGATCAGACCTACTTCCTGTTCTCGATGACGCAGGCCCAGATGGCGCGGGCGCTCTTCCCCGTCGGCAGCCTGGACAAGGACACCGTGCGCGCGCACGCACGGCGCCTGCAGCTCTCGGTGGCCGGCAAGCGGGACAGCCAGGAGATCTGCTTCATCCCCGACGGCGACTACGCCGCCTTCGTCGAGCGCGAGAGGCCGGCCCTCACGCGCGCGGGAGCCATCGTGGGCCGCGACGGCCACGTGCTCGGCGCGCACGGCGGCGTGCACCGCTTCACCATCGGGCAGCGGAAGGGTCTGGGCCTCTCCTCCACGGAGCCGCTGTACGTGCTGGCCATCGATCCGGACGCGGCACGCGTCACCGTCGGCCCACGCGACGCGCTCGACCGGCACGCGCTGACGGCCTCCCGCGTCAACTGGGTCTCGGGATCGCCGCCGGAGGGCTGGCTGGACGTCACGGCCCAGATCCGCCACCGCCACGCCGCGGCCGCCGCCCGCGTGCGTGTACTGGACACGACGCGCGCGGAGCTCACGTTCACGGAGCCGCAGTCCGCGGTGACGCCCGGACAGGCGGTGGTCTTCTACGAGCGGGATGAAGTGATCGGCGGCGGGTGGATCGACGGGAAGCCGTGAGCCGCCAGGGCCCGCGCCTCCCCGCGTCCGATCAGTGGCCGGTTCCCGAGAGGAACCGCTCCGCGTCGATGGCGGCCATGCAGCCGGAGCCGGCCGCGGTCACCGCCTGGCGGTAGACGTGGTCCTGGACGTCGCCGGCGGCGAACACGCCGGGGATGTTCGTACGGGTGCCGCGCTCCGTGCGGATGTAGCCCGCGTCGTCCAGATCGAGCTGGCCGCGCACGAGGGCGGTGTTCGGGATGTGGCCGATGGCGATGAACAGGCCGTCCACGGCCATCTCGCTGCGCTCGCCCGTCAGGGTGTCGCGCAACACCAGCCCCGTCACCTCTCCCCGCTCGGGATCCTGGATGTCCACGACCTCCGTGTTCCACAGGAAGTCGACGTTGGGCAGCTCCATGGCCTTGGTCTGCATCACCTTCGACGCACGGAGCGTGTCGCGGCGATGGATCACCGTCACGCGCGTGGCGAGCTTCGAGAGGTAGATCGCCTCCTCCAGCGCGGTGTCCCCGCCGCCGACGACGGCAATGGGGCGGCCCTTGAAGAAGAAGCCGTCGCAGGTCGCGCAGGTGGAGACGCCGCGGCCGGACAGTTTCTTGTCCACGCCGAGATCCAGCCAGCGCGCCGACGCTCCGGTGGCCAGGATGAGGGCCTCCGCGGTGTAGGTCGTGTCCGACACGGTGAGCGTGAAGGGCCGGTGCGCGAGATCGAGCCTCGTCACGTCCCCCTGCACGATCTCCGCGCCGAAGCGCAGCGCCTGCGCGCGCATCTCGGCCATCAGCGCCGGGCCCATGATGCCGTCGCGGAAGCCGGGCCAGTTCTCCACCATCGTGGTCAGCATCAGCTGGCCACCCGCCTCGAGGCCTTCGATGACGAGGGGCTGGAGATTGGCGCGCGCCGCGTAGAGGGCCGCCGTCAGGCCGGCAGGCCCGGACCCGATGATGATGACGTGCCGTTCGGTGTGCATCCGGATCGCGGGCTCAGAGGTGCTTGTCGATCAGGCGTGCCAGATCGGACTTGTCGGCCAGGCCGACCACGGTTTCCTTGAGGTCGCCGTCCTTGAACAGCAGCAGCGTCGGGATGCCGCGCACCATGTAATTGGGCGGCGTCACGTTGTTCTCGTCCACGTTCATCTTCGCCACGGTCACGCGGCCCGCGTAGTCCTCGGCCAACTGGTCCACCGTGGGCGCCAGGCGCCGGCACGGCGCACACCACTCCGCCCAGAAGTCCACCAGCACGACCCCGCTCTTGACCGACTCGCCGAAGTCCGCGTCCGTCAACGTCTTGATCTTGTCAGATGCCATACCGTCCTCTATCGATTTAGATGCCGGGCCCTCTCGGCGGGTTCGCCCGCCGGGTGGCCATCCCTCTCTTATACACCGTGACGTACTCGCGCGCCGAACGCTGCCAGGAGAAGTCCTTGCGCATGCCGTTCATCTGCAGGCGGCGCCAGGCCTTGGGGTTCGTGCGGAACAGGCCCAGGGCGGACCGTATGGCCTCGAGCAGCGCGCCGGGCGTGTAGTCGGCGAACAGGAAGCCGGTGCCCTGTCCATTGCGCCTGTTGTACGGACGCACCGTGTCCACCAGCCCGCCCACGGCGCGCACGACGGGCACCGTGCCGTAGCGCAGGCTGTACATCTGGTTGAGGCCGCACGGCTCGAAGCGCGAGGGCATCAGGAACACGTCCGCGCCGCCCTCGATGAGGTGCGCGCGGCGCTCGTCGAAGCCGATGTGCACGGCCACGCGATCCGGACGCCACGCCGCCAGCTCCCGCCACATCGTCTCGTATCGCGTCTCGCCGGAACCGAGCACCGTGAACGTGGCGTCGAGGCCGGGCAGCTCGCTGGCCATCGCGGCCAGGAGATCGAAGCCCTTCTGATCCACGAGGCGCGACACGATGCCGATGACGGGACGCGCGAGCGCCGCCTCGTCCACCGGCAGGCCGCAGGCCTCGAGCAGCGCGCGCTTGACCGCGGCCTTGCCTGCGAGGTCTGCGGCATCGAACCGCGCGGGGAGAAACCGATCGGCGGCCGGATTCCACTCCTCGGTGTCGATACCGTTCAGGATGCCGGTCAGGTCCGCGCGGCGGCCCCGCATGACGCCGTCGAGCCCGTGCCCGTACTCGGGCCGCTGAATCTCGTCCGCGTAGGTCGGGCTCACGGTCGTGATCGCATCCGCGAAGCTGACGCCGGCCTTGAGGAAGCTCAGGTGATCGTGGAACTCGAAGCCGCGGACGGTGAAGTCCGTCCACTCGAGCCCGAGGCGCGGCACCCACGCCTTGTCCACGACGCCCTGATACGCCAGGTTGTGGATGGTGAAGACGGTCCGCGGACGCGCGGCGTCGCCGCGGCGGCGCAAGTACACCGGGGCCAGTCCCGCCTGCCAGTCGTGCGCGTGGACGACATGGAACGCCTTCGGCTGACGGGACATCCAGTCCAGCGCGGCGGCCGTGAGCAGGGCAAACCGCGCGGCGTTGTCCGGATAGTCGACGCCGGCCTCGTAGTAGAGACCGGGGCGATCGTACAGCGGCGGGCAGTCGACGAGCAGCACGCGGGCGCCCGGTCCGAGGCGATGCTCGATGAACGAAACATCGAAGGCCCGGTCCGCCACCACGAGCCGCGTGCGGTCCACCACAGGCCCGCGTTCGACGCCGCGGTAGCGCGGTGTCACGAGCGTGACGTCGTGGCCGAGGCGGCCGAGCGCTGCCGGCAGCGCGGTGGCCACGTCCGCCAGCCCCCCGGTCTTCGAGAACGGGTACGCTTCGGATGCGATCATCAGGATGCGAAGCGCCCGGGGCGCGCGCGGCGGCACCACGAAATTCTATCCCGGCACGCGACGGTCCCGGTTCGGGGTCCTCCGCCGGCCGGAATCCGGGGTGCCCGCGGCCGTGTCCCACGTCCTCTGTGGCATCTGCACCGGCTCTTCCGCAGTAAGCTCTACCGATGTCCCGTCCAGCCAGCGGCGTCCGCCTGCCGCCGCGTGACGTCGTCGAATTGCGCGCCCTGGCGGAGCGCCAGCCGGACCTCGCGCCGGCCGCGGAGCTGCACGCCGAGCTCGTCGTCACTGTACGCCGTGTCGAGAGCCGGCTGACCACGCCCGCGCTCGACGTGCCGGTGGATCTGCTGCGGACGCGCCTCGCGCGCGGGGTGCCGCTGGCCGCGTTCGGGGAGTTCGCGATCGACTGGTCCGAGGTGCGGCTGCTGATCCGGCAGGTCACCGATGTCCTGCGGCGGATGGACCTCGTCGACGCCGCGGGCGCGACACGGATCTCGGCGTCCGGTCGGGACGCGGACCTCGCGGATCGGGTGCGCGCCTGGTACGACGCGCCGACCCTGGCCCAGCCGGCCCAGGCCGACGATCCCGATCCCATGTGGCCGGAGGTGCTCCTGTGGTCGCTCCGGCCGTTCCTGATCCGGACGGCCGATGTCATGGCCAGACGGGTGGCGCTCGACGCCTGGCGCCGCGGGACGTGCCCGGTCTGTGGTGCGGAGCCGGAGTTCGCGGTGCTGAACGGCGCGGGCGATCAGTCGCTGGTGTGCGGCCGGTGCCACACGCGATGGCCGTTCGAGCGCGCGTGCCCGTTCTGCCTGAACAGCGATCCCGACAAGCTGCGGACGCTGGCCACGCCGGACCGCGTCTACCGGGTCACGGAGTGCCGGTTGTGCAACCGGTACCTGAAGGCGATCGACAGCCAGGCCGCGGGACGGCCGCTGCTGGCCTTCTACGACCCGGTGGCCACGCTCCCGCTCGACGCGGCCATGATGGAACGGTAAGGCAGGCTGCCGTGGGGCTCCCGCGCAGGACGCGCGGGCCTACTGATCGAGAAGCTGGAGCTGTTGCTCCAGTTGCACCTGTTGCTGCTCGAGCTGCTGCTGCGCCTCGGCACCGAGCAGCGACCGCGTCTTCGCGGTCAGCCAGTTGAACAGGTGGCGCGTCTCCCAGAACCGGCCGGCGTTGGACTTGGCGCCCAGCACCACGACCGCGACCTCGCGGCCGGTCTGCGGCAGGCGGAGCAGCGAGGCCAGGCAGTACCCCGAGCGGTTGATGAAGCCGGTCTTTCCGCCGAGGACGTCGATGTCGCCGGTCTTGACGAGCTGGTTCGTGCTGTTTGCCTTGATGACACGCGCACCCGCGTGCGTCGTGTAGGACGTCTTGCGCATGATGCCGCCGATGCGCTCGTCCGCCGCCGCATACGCGATGAGTTGCGCCATGTCGTAGGCGGAGGAGACGTTCGTGGCCAGCAGGCCGGACGGGTCCGCGTAGTGGGTGCTCGCGAGCCCGAGGTCCTGGGCCTTCTCGTTCATCCGGGCGATGAAGCCGTCCGCACCGTAGGTGGACGAGCGGGCCAGGGCGCGGGCCGCGGCATTGTCGGAACCGACAAGGGTCAGGTTGAGCAGGTCCTCGGTCGTCACCGTATAGCCGGCGCGCAGGTAGGTGGTGGATGCGCGGGCGACATCGGCCTGCACGACCTTGACCGGCGTCGCGAGGTCGATCCCGCTCTCCAGCACGACGAGCGCCGTCATGACCTTCGTGATGCTCGCGATGGAGCGCTCCGCTTCGGCGTTCGAGGACCAGAGCACCTCGCGCGTCATCGGGTCGTAGATGATGGCGGCTTCGGCGCGGACATCCGGTACCTGCTCACCGAGCGCGTCGAGCGTGAACCGCGGCGTCTGCAGTTCCTTGAGTTCCCTGGCGCGGGCCGCGGCACGGGCGCGCGCGAGCCGCGCACGGCGCGCGGCGGCCGCCTTGGCGTCGTAGGCCTTCTTGGCTGTCGGGGTCTGCGGAGGCGTCTGCCTGGCGGTGCTCCGCGCCGGCGTCTTCTTCGCGGTGGTGGTGCTCTTCTTCGCTGTCTGCTCTGCGTGGACGGGAAGCGTCAGGCCCACGACGGCCACGGCGACCACTGTCGCGCGGATCAGCTGGTTGAAGACTCCAAGCACCATCACGCCTCTCTGGGGGTACGCTGGTCCCCCGCCGTCGAGGGGCCATCAGCTGTCTGAATTTTCGGCATTGTAGCAGACAATCTGTAGGGCGCAAGGGCTATCTGCCACGGTTCAGAGCATTTAGGGTGAATGATGGACAACTTCGAGCCACCGGCCGCACACGCCCGGGACGAGTACCGGACCCTCCGCCAGGCCATCTCCGACAAGGTCCACCTCAAGTCCGTCCTGTTCCTTGCCGGACTCGCCGCCTGGGCCGGTGTACTGGTCGCCACCCTCATCGCACTTCCCTACCCGCTGGTGTCGATCCTGCCTCTCGCGTTACTTGCGGCGACGCTGGAGGCCATCCGGCCGCTGCACGCCGGCGCCGAGCGCATCGGGCGCTACCTGCAGGTCTTCTACGAGGAGGAGGGGGTCCCGGACCGGCCGATGGGACGCACGCCGGCATGGGAACGAAGCGCCATGGCCTTCGGCCGCGGCGTCCCCGGCGCGGCCGGCCACCCGCTGTTCGCGGGTATCTTCGGCGTGGCGACGCTCGTGAACGCCCTGGCCGTCCTGCTCCCGGGCCCGCTGGCCATCGAGGCGGGACTGCTGGCCATCCCGCACCTCGCGTTCCTCGTGTGGCTCGTGATCACCGACAGGGCCATGCGCGGCCAGCGCGCCCGCGATCTCGCGCGGTATCGGGAGCTCCGGACGCCGCGCTGAGCGCGCGATCCCGCGCGGGACCACCGTTCCGCCGGGCGCGCTTACGGCTGCGCGAGCGCGAGCGCGATGAGCAGCGCGCGCTCCGTGCCCTGCCAGGAGTCCGTCGTATCGAAGGCCTCGGAGAGCGCGTGCGCGTTGGAACCCCGCCCGCCGCCGTCGATCGTGATGGCCGGAATGCCCAGGCTCATCGGAAGGTTGGAGTCCGTGGACCCCTCGTCGAGCGTCACGGGCAGCCCGAGCGCGCGGGTGGCGGACACGGCCGCCCGCACGATGGGCGACTCGGCGGATGTCTGCCCGGCCGGGCGGTCGCCGACCAGGTCCTTGTCCACCGTGATCTCGCGGCGTCCCCATCGCGCGTCCTCGTTCCGCGCCGCATCGTCCACGGCCTTGTGAAACTTGGCGTCGAGCGCCTGGAGCGACGCCGGATCCGCGGACCGCATGTCCACTTCCATCCAGGCCTCGAAGGGGATGGAGTTGACGGACGTCCCGCCGCCGGTGCGGCCCACGTTGAACGTGGTCTTGGGCTCGGTGGGCACCTCGAAGTTCGAGATGGCCGCGATGGCGCGGCCCAGCGCGTGCAGCGGGTTGGCCCGGCCGAACGCTCCGTAGCTGTGGCCGCCGGGCCCCTTGAACGTCACCCGGTAGCGAAGGCTGCCGACGGCAATGTGCGTGATCCCGAGACCCGTGCCGTCCACCGACACGAAGCGATCGATCTGCCCCTTCATGCTCTCGTTGAACATGTGCTTCACGCCGCGCAGGTCGCCGAGGCCCTCCTCCCCGACGTTGCCGACGAACGTGATGGTCCCGGCCGTCTCGATGCCCCCCTTGACGATGGCCCGGGCCACCGCGAGGACGACGGCCAGGCCGCGGCAGTCGTCGCCGATGCCGGGTCCGCGGAGAATGGAGCCTTCGCGCGTGACCTTCACGTCGGTCCCCTCCGGGAACACCGTGTCCAGGTGCGCCGCAAAGACCAGGTGCGGCCGCGGCTGGGCGCCCGTGTGCTCGCCGAGCACGTTCCCGACCGCGTCGGTACGCACGTTGGTCAGCCCGGCCTCCCGGAGCAACTGGGCGTAGAGCTCGCCGCGCTTCGTCTCCTTGAAGGGCGGCGCCTCGACCTCGCACAGGCGGATCTGGTCCTCGATCGTCTGGGGCTCGGCGGCGCGGATGGCCGCCAGCGCCGCCTTGACGGCGGCGTCCTGCATGAGGCGGGCGCCGAGGTTCTGCGGATCGCTCTGGGCCAGGGCCGGTACGGCGGCCGTGAGAAGGGCTGCTGCAACGAGGGCCGTTCGGATCATGGCGCCTAGTATAAGACCGGCTCCCGTTCAAGACTCCGGTCATCGATCCAATCGACTGAATCGCCGCCGTCCCAGCCGTGACGGCTCATCCGTGACGAATCACGTCCTGGCCGTGGTGAAACCGCACTTTCCCGACGCCGGACGCCGTGGCGGACCGTGGTATCCGGTTTGCTCCCTGTCTGCCCCGTCCGGGAGCGGGATCTGCTGCCGCGTGACAACCTGTGACGAATCTCTTGCAAAGGTGTGCGACCGGGGTCTAAGATTCGCGGCACTCTCGCTACCGGCGCCCCCCACACGCCGGCAGCACTTGGCTTTTCGTCTGGAGGAATCTGATGAGGCTGAAACAGTCGTGGCTGTTCTGCCTGTGCCTGACCCTGGCCGTGGCCTGGGTCGTACCAGCGAGCGCACAGGACTTCCGTGGCCGGATCAACGGCACGGTCACCGATAACACCGGAGCGGTTCTCCCAGGGGTCACAGTTACGGCAACGAGCCCGGCGCTCATCCAGCCCCAGGTGCAGGTCACCGGCGCGGACGGCGTCTACCGCTTCATCGCCCTCCCGCCGGGCGTCTACGTCATCGACTTCGACCTGGCCGGCTTCCAGAACGTCAAGCGCGAAGGCGTCCGTGTCGTCATCAACACGACGCTCTCCGTCGACCAGCAGCTGAACGTCGCCACCCTGCAGGAGACCGTCACCGTCACCGGCGCCTCCCCCATCGTCGACACCTCCACGACGCAGGTCGGCACCAACTTCACCAGGGAGTTGCTGACGGAGATCCCGAATGCCCGCGACATCTGGGCGGCGATGGCCCAGGCGCCCGGCATCCAGATGTCCTCGTATGACGTCGGCGGGTCCCGCACGGGCACGCAGACCGGCTTCCTCACCTACGGCTTCGGCGACCAGAACCAGACCAAGCTGGAGGGGATCGACACCACCGAGGGCACCGGCGCCAATGCCGGCTACTTCGACTTCGGCTCCTTCGAGGAGTTCCAGGTCGGCGGCGCCGGCACCGGTGCCGACAGCTTCGGCGGCGGCACCAACATGGCCATCACCGTCAAGTCCGGCGGCGATCGCTTTACCGGCAACTGGTACAGCGACTGGCAGGGCGACAGCACCATCAGCGACAACGTGCCGGAGGCCTTCCGCACCGCCAACCAGCGGGATGACGATGGGTACTGGGTCAACAATGCCCTCACCCGCGGCAACCCCATCGACCGCCAGTACGACATCAACTTCAACATCGGCGGTCCGCTCTGGAAGCAGAAGGCGTGGTTCTTCTACAGCTACCGGCTGAACGACCAGTACAAGTACACGCTGGGCATCGACGAGCTGGCGCGCTCCAAGCTGACGAACAACTACACATTCAAAGGCACGTTCCAGCTCAATCGGAACAACCAGGTCATCGGCTTCCTCAACAAGCGCAACAAGCTGCAGGAACTGCGCGACCTCGGCCCGCTCACACCGGTCTCCGCGGCCCGCTACCAGGCGTCGCGCAACTACCCGTGGAAGTGGGAGTGGACGAGCGTGCTCGGCAGCCGCGCGTTCCTCGACGTCATCGCGGGCAACTGGTACAACTTCTTCCCGCTCGAGCCCACCGATGACTACGGGTTCGTGAGCGACGTCGTGCCCGGCCGCCTCGACACGGGCACCAACCAGCGCACGGGATACAACGACGCGTACCAGGACCAGAAGCGCTTCAAGCCGCAGGTCTACGTCGCCCTCTCCTATTTCAAGGACGGCTGGGCGGGTTCGCACGACTTCAAGGTCGGCTACGACTGGAAGCGCGACCGGCGGTTCTTCACCAAGCCGCAGCCCGGGAACATCTTCTACCGGGACCTCAACGGCAACGTCAACGACGTGGACCTCTACAACTCGCCGACCACCTCGCAGAACGACGTGGTCTACAACGCGGGCCACATCAGCGATACGTGGAAGATCACGAACCGGCTGACGCTCAACCTCGGCATCCGCTTCGAGGCCTACGAGGACGGGTTCCCGGAACAGTCCGTGACGCCCGAGGGCCATCCGATGCTCGCCAACTGGCCGGCGGACCTGAACCCGACCGAGCGCGCCCGCTACATGGGGCTCATCACACCGCAGACGGTGGCCGCGCGCCAGGTGGCATCCACGTTCAACATCTCGCCGCGCGCCGGCTTCGCCTACGACCTGACCGGCGACAACAAGACGGTGGTCAAGGGCTACTTCGGCCGCTTCTACTTCAACTCCGCCGACACGCTCTCCGACAAGGAGAACACGGTCGGTGACGCGCGGCTCCGCTATCAGTTCCTCGACCAGAACGGCAACCGGCTGCTCGATGGTCCGCAGGAACTCGGCCTCTTCCGCTCGGCGGTCGGTGCGGCCGGCGGCATCGAGGTGGACGACAACATCAAGCGTCCCTACTCCCAGGAACTGTCCGGCCACCTCGAGCGCGAAATCGTCGAGGGCCTGTCCGGCCGCTTCTCCTACGTCTACAAGAACGTCCGCGACGAGTGGGCCGAGATCGATCCGATCCGGATCGCCGCCATGGGCGTTCCGTACCAGTTCGTGGACGTGGGCGCCGACGGCATCCGCGGCACGGGCGACGACCAGACCCTCAACCTGCAGACGGTGCCCGCCGGCACCGCGCAGGGCCGCTACTTCACCAACCCGACGGACCCGGCCTACAACAGCGACTTCCACACGCTGGAGTTCGCCGTCAACCGCCGCTTCGCCGGTGGCTGGATGCTGCTGACGTCCTTCGGCTACACCTGGCTGGACCAGTTCCACGCCACCACCACCAACACCGGCGCGCTCGATGCACTGGCCCAGGGCAAGGCGTACAACTGGCGCCCGAATCAGCGCCTCTACGGCGACAACGGGCGCGAGACGTCCACCCTCTGGAACTACAAGGTCATCGGCCGCTACACGATGCCCTGGCAGATCGGCTTCTCCGGCTCCTGGAAGGTCCAGAGCGGCCGCCAGTACGGACGCAACACCTCCGTCAACACGGTCCCGAACGACATCACGCAGACCATCCGCATGGAAGCGGTCACGTCCAACCGGGCGCCGACGGTCTCCATCATGGACTTCCGCTTCGACAAGAGCTTCACCTTCGGCAAGTTCGGCCGTCTCACGGGCCAGGTGGATGTCTTCAACGCGCTCAACAACGGCACCGTCGTCAACTTCGCGACGACGACCGGCGCCAACTACCGGCGGGTCCTCGGCATTCTCGACCCGCGCATCGTCCGCTTCGGTCTGCGGTACGACTTCTAACTAAAGGCCCACCGGCGTCCGGCGGTCTCGATCGATCGGGCCGGCTCCCCTTACGGGGGGCCGGCCTTTTTCTTTTGGGCCATCCGTCCACACAAGCCTGTATCTTTTCTGCCGGCGAGGCTGTATTGCGCGCGGTCGTGCCGCGCGGTACAACCCCTTCACTTGAACGGCTGCCCCCACCCGTCGATTCTCGACATGCCTGCGCCAGCGGTCTCAGTCCACGTTCGTCATCACCGCGCGTAAGCGAGTGGGTCAGCCATGCTGCTGCTTCTCCCTGGAGGAACGAAGATGAGGTTGAAATGGACGTGTACGGCCCTGCTGTGCGCCGCACTGCTCTGGGCCACCCCACTCGTGGCGCAGGACTTCCGCGGCCGGATCAACGGCACGGTCACCGATAACACCGGAGCGGTTCTCCCAGGGGTCACAGTTACGGCAACGAGCCCGGCGCTCATCCAGCCCCAGGTGCAGGTCACCGGCGCGGACGGCGTCTACCGCTTCATCGCCCTCCCGCCGGGCGTCTACGTCATCGACTTCGACCTGGCCGGCTTCCAGAACGTCAAGCGCGAAGGCGTCCGTGTCGTCATCAACACGACGCTCTCCGTCGACCAGCAGCTGAACGTCGCCACCCTGCAGGAGACCGTCACCGTCACCGGCGCCTCCCCCATCGTCGACACCTCCACGACGCAGGTCGGCACCAACTTCACCAGGGAGTTGCTGACGGAGATCCCGAATGCCCGCGACATCTGGGCGGCGATGGCCCAGGCGCCCGGCATCCAGATGTCCTCGTATGACGTCGGCGGGTCCCGCACGGGCACGCAGACCGGCTTCCTCACCTACGGCTTCGGCGACCAGAACCAGACCAAGCTGGAGGGGATCGACACCACCGAGGGCACCGGCGCCAATGCCGGCTACTTCGACTTCGGCTCCTTCGAGGAGTTCCAGGTCGGCGGCGCCGGCACCGGTGCCGACAGCTTCGGCGGCGGCACCAACATGGCCATCACCGTCAAGTCCGGCGGCGATCGCTTTACCGGCAACTGGTACAGCGACTGGCAGGGCGACAGCACCATCAGCGACAACGTGCCGGAGGCCTTCCGCACCGCCAACCAGCGGGATGACGATGGGTACTGGGTCAACAATGCCCTCACCCGCGGCAACCCCATCGACCGCCAGTACGACATCAACTTCAACATCGGCGGTCCGCTCTGGAAGCAGAAGGCGTGGTTCTTCTACAGCTACCGGCTGAACGACCAGTACAAGTACACGCTGGGCATCGACGAGCTGGCGCGCTCCAAGCTGACGAACAACTACACATTCAAAGGCACGTTCCAGCTCAATCGGAACAACCAGGTCATCGGCTTCCTCAACAAGCGCAACAAGCTGCAGGAACTGCGCGACCTCGGCCCGCTCACACCGGTCTCCGCGGCCCGCTACCAGGCGTCGCGCAACTACCCGTGGAAGTGGGAGTGGACGAGCGTGCTCGGCAGCCGCGCGTTCCTCGACGTCATCGCGGGCAACTGGTACAACTTCTTCCCGCTCGAGCCCACCGATGACTACGGGTTCGTGAGCGACGTCGTGCCCGGCCGCCTCGACACGGGCACCAACCAGCGCACGGGATACAACGACGCGTACCAGGACCAGAAGCGCTTCAAGCCGCAGGTCTACGTCGCCCTCTCCTATTTCAAGGACGGCTGGGCGGGTTCGCACGACTTCAAGGTCGGCTACGACTGGAAGCGCGACCGGCGGTTCTTCACCAAGCCGCAGCCCGGGAACATCTTCTACCGGGACCTCAACGGCAACGTCAACGACGTGGACCTCTACAACTCGCCGACCACCTCGCAGAACGACGTGGTCTACAACGCGGGCCACATCAGCGATACGTGGAAGATCACGAACCGGCTGACGCTCAACCTCGGCATCCGCTTCGAGGCCTACGAGGACGGGTTCCCGGAACAGTCCGTGACGCCCGAGGGCCATCCGATGCTCGCCAACTGGCCGGCGGACCTGAACCCGACCGAGCGCGCCCGCTACATGGGGCTCATCACACCGCAGACGGTGGCCGCGCGCCAGGTGGCATCCACGTTCAACATCTCGCCGCGCGCCGGCTTCGCCTACGACCTGACCGGCGACAACAAGACGGTGGTCAAGGGCTACTTCGGCCGCTTCTACTTCAACTCCGCCGACACGCTCTCCGACAAGGAGAACACGGTCGGTGACGCGCGGCTCCGCTATCAGTTCCTCGACCAGAACGGCAACCGGCTGCTCGATGGTCCGCAGGAACTCGGCCTCTTCCGCTCGGCGGTCGGTGCGGCCGGCGGCATCGAGGTGGACGACAACATCAAGCGTCCCTACTCCCAGGAACTGTCCGGCCACCTCGAGCGCGAAATCGTCGAGGGCCTGTCCGGCCGCTTCTCCTACGTCTACAAGAACGTCCGCGACGAGTGGGCCGAGATCGATCCGATCCGGATCGCCGCCATGGGCGTTCCGTACCAGTTCGTGGACGTGGGCGCCGACGGCATCCGCGGCACGGGCGACGACCAGACCCTCAACCTGCAGACGGTGCCCGCCGGCACCGCGCAGGGCCGCTACTTCACCAACCCGACGGACCCGGCCTACAACAGCGACTTCCACACGCTGGAGTTCGCCGTCAACCGCCGCTTCGCCGGTGGCTGGATGCTGCTGACGTCCTTCGGCTACACCTGGCTGGACCAGTTCCACGCCACCACCACCAACACCGGCGCGCTCGATGCACTGGCCCAGGGCAAGGCGTACAACTGGCGCCCGAATCAGCGCCTCTACGGCGACAACGGGCGCGAGACGTCCACCCTCTGGAACTACAAGGTCATCGGCCGCTACACGATGCCCTGGCAGATCGGCTTCTCCGGCTCCTGGAAGGTCCAGAGCGGCCGCCAGTACGGACGCAACACCTCCGTCAACACGGTCCCGAACGACATCACGCAGACCATCCGCATGGAAGCGGTCACGTCCAACCGGGCGCCGACGGTCTCCATCATGGACTTCCGCTTCGACAAGAGCTTCACCTTCGGCAAGTTCGGCCGTCTCACGGGCCAGGTGGATGTCTTCAACGCGCTCAACAACGGCACCGTCGTCAACTTCGCGACGACGACCGGCGCCAACTACCGGCGGGTCCTCGGCATCCTCGACCCGCGCATCGTCCGCTTCGGCCTGCGGTACGACTTCTAACCAAAGGCCCACCGGCTTCCGGAGGTCTCGACCGGGCCGGCTCCCCTCACGGGGGGCCGGCCTTTCTCTTTGGAGGTTCCGTCCACCTTCAGCGCGAAGCGCTGCCTGCCTGGCGCCGGCTTTCGGTTAATCTGGGTCGATGCTCCGGGCCCAGTTCCTTGTCCTCTTTGCGATCTCGGGCGCGGCGGCGCTGGTCTACGAGGTTGTCTGGACGCGTCTCCTGACGCTCGAGATCGGGCATGGCGTGGCGGCCGCCAGCACGGTGCTCGCGGCCTTCATGGGCGGCCTGGCCGCCGGGGCCGCCGGCGGCGGGCGCATCGGACAACGCCTGTCCCCGCGCCGTGCCCTCCGCGTCTACGCGGGCCTCGAGGTCGCGATTGCGGTCATGGCGATCCTTCTCCCGTTTGCGCTGGCCGCCCTCCGTCCCCTGCTCGCGGCGCTCTACGACAACGGACACGGCGGAACGACGTTCGGCGTGGTGCGGCTGGTATCGAGCTTCGTGCTGCTGGCCCTGCCGGCCGCCGCCATGGGGGCCACGTTTCCGATTGCATCGCGCTGGATCGCACGGAGCGCGGCCGCCATGTCCAGGGACGCGGGCCGCCTGTATGCCGCCAACACCGTCGGGGCCGCCGCGGGCGCGGTGGCTGCCGGCTTCCTCCTGCTCCCGAACATCGGCCTCTCCGGCGCAACCGCGGCCGGCGTGGCGCTCAACGGCATCGCCGCCGTCGGCGCCTGGCGCCTGGCCTCGCTGGGCGAGGACGCCCCGGTTCCGGCCTCCGCCCCGGCGCGCCCGTCGCGGACCTCCAGGGCGGCCAGGGCCGCGAAGACCATCCGGGCCACGCTGCCCGCGGCCGGCCGGCCGGCCCTGGCGGCTGCGGCACTGGCCGCCACGGGCCTCGCATCGCTCGCGCTCCAGGTCGTCTGGACGCGCCTGCTCGCGTCCATCCTGGGGCCGACCACCTACGCGTTCAGCGCCGTGGTCGCCGTCTTCATCCTCGGGATTGCCGGCGGCGCCGCGATCGCCGCCCGCCTCTCGTCCCGACTGACCTACCCCACCCTCGCCCTGGCCGTTGCCGTCATCGGCTCCGGCGTGCTGGCACTGGTGGCGGCGACAGGCGTGGACGGGACGCTGCTGGCTGTCGGCCGCCTGGTCTCGATGCCGGGCGTGACCTTCCAGGACGTGCTGACGCGGGAACTGCTCCTCACGGCGGGACTGCTCATGCCCATGGCGCTGCTGTTCGGCGCGGCGTTCCCGCTCGCGATCGCCGTCGGCACGCGGGGGGACGACACGGCGGTCTCCGACCTCGGCCTCATCTACGCCGCCAATACCCTCGGCGCCATCAGCGGCGCGCTGCTCGCCGGGTTCGTCCTCATCCCGGCCCTGGGCCTCCACGACACCATTCGCGCCGTCGCCGCACTCACCGCGCTCGTGGGGGCGGCGCTTGTCCTCCGCTCGGGTGCTGCCGGCGCCGCACGCGCCGTGAGCCTCGGCCTGGCGATCGCCGCCCTGGCCGGCGCCTGGATGGTGCCGTCCTGGGATCCGCGGCTCCTCTCGAGCGGCGCGTACAAGTACGCGGCGTCGCTCCGCGGGCCCGACCTCGAGACGGCGCTCACCGCCGGGGACCTGCTCTACTACCGCGAGGGCGCCACAGCCACCGTGGCGGTCAGGAAGCTGGCCGGGATGACGTCGCTCTCCATCGACGGCAAGGTGGACGCGTCCGATGCCGCCGACATGCTGACCCAGCGGCTGCTGGCCCACGTGCCGCTCCTGCTCCACCCGAATCCCAGGCGCGCGGCCATCCTGGGCCTCGGCAGCGGCGTCACGCTCGGATCGGCGCTCACGCACGGGCTCGACGAGGCCGTGGTGCTCGAGATCTCCCCGGAGGTGGTGGAGGCCTCCCGCTTCTTCGACGCCCAGAACCACGGCGCCCTCGACGACCCACGGACGCGCCTCGTCGTCGGTGACGGCCGGACGCACCTGCAGCTCTCGGAGGAGCGCTACGACATGATCGTGTCGGAGCCCTCCAATCCCTGGATGGCCGGCATCGCTTCGCTCTTCACGAAGGAGTTCTTCGAGCTGGCGCAGTCGCGCCTGAACCCCGGAGGCGTCATCTGCCAGTGGGCGCACACCTACGACATCAGCGAGGCCGACCTGCGGTCCATCGTGGCGACGTTCCTCACGGTGTTCCCCAACGGCACGCTCTGGATGGTCGGCGAGGGAGACGTGCTACTGGTCGGATCCACGGACCCCCTCACCGACCGCGTCGCGGGGATCGCCGAGGCCTGGCGCCGGCCGGGCGTCGCCGAGGACCTCAACGCCGTCGGGGCGGCCGACCCGCTGGCCGTCCTGTCGCTCTTCGTGGCCGACGGTCCCGCGCTGCGGGGCTGGACCTCGGGCGCGCCGGTGCAGAACGACGATCGCTCGCGGCTGGAGTTCTCCGGCCCGCGGAACATCTTCGGCACGGCGGAAACCGACAACGCGGCGATCCTCAAGGATCTCGCGGCGGCCGCCACGCCCCCGCCGGCCGTGACCGCGGCCCTGGACGGGGCCTCGTCGGAACAGTGGGCGCGGCTGGGCGAGATGCTCCGCCGCGCGGACCGGTACGGCGCCGCCTACGACACGTTCGCGAGGGCCCTTGCGCTGGACCCGCGGAACGCGGTGGCGCTCGACGGGCTCGTCCGGTCCTCGGTGCCGGTCCACCGCGCGGGGGAAGCGCGGACGCTCCTGACGCGCCTGGCCGGGGCCCCCGGCGGCGACGAGGCGCGGCTGGCGCTGTCCCGCCTGCTGGCCGCGGACGGCGCCTTCGAGGACAGCGCGCGCGTGGTCTTCGAGATCCTCCAGCGCGAGCCCGGCCATCGTGCCGCCCTGGAACAGCTGGCCTCGATTCTGGCGGATGCCGGCGACGCGGAACGGCTGGCCCCGGTCGTAGCACGGCTCCGGGTCGAGGCGCCGATCGCGGCGACGACGCACTATTACGCCGCGACGCTCGCCTTCCTCCAGGACCGCCCGGACGTCGCGATCCGGGAGGCGGAGTCGGCGCTCGCCATCGACCCCGGCCAGGCGCGGGCCCACAACCTGCTCGGCGCCGCCCTGGCCGGGTTGGGACAACGCGAGAGAGCCCGCACGGCCTTCACCGCCTCGCTCCGGACGGACCCGCGGGACGCGGCCACGTACTCCAACCTCGCCACGCTCGAGCTCGAAGCCGGCAACGCGGCCGCCGCCCGGCGCTACTTCGCGGAAGCACTCACGCTGGATCCCGACAACGGCATCGCGCGCCAGGGGCTCGCCTCCATCGTCCAGCGGCCGTAACCGCCCATCGCCTCATCCAAATCCACGAAGCGCGATCCAATCCGTGGAAGCGCCGAATGACATCCATGCGACTCCTGGTCGCGTGGGCTGTCACGGGATGTCAGCAGGGTCTGGACGATCGACTACTTTTTGCCGGCCCTGCGATGCGACAACTGTCACGAACACGCGGTTGTGCCAATGATTCGTCGCATGCCGATTCGGCATGGAACTTGCTCCCGTTTCTGTCGGGAGCTGGGCCATGAGCGTCGTCCGACTGATTGGGTTCGCCACACTGTCCTGCGGTTGCGTCGTCGGCAAGTATCGCGACGTCGGGAGCACCCGTGAGGTGGTCTACGTCGAGGAGAAGGGGCTCGGTTGCGGGAGCCACGCGCATCGGCGCAACCAGACCGTGACCGCCGAGCGCGAGCGGTTTGCCGGGCTCGCGGCCGTGTCGCTCCGCGCGTCGTAGCCGGCGCCGGCCGACTGCCAGCCCGTTCGGGCCGGCGGCGTCCTCATTCGTCCTACAATCGCGGGACGTCCTCATGTCCCGCGCCCCCTCACCATTTGCGATCGTGCGCCCCGGCCCGCGTGAGCTCCGCTTCTACCTGGGCGACGCCGTCGAGACGCTGAACGGCCTGGAGGCCGGCTCGGTCTCCGCCGTGGTCACCTCCCCTCCCTACAACCTCGGTATCCGCTACCGGACCTACGACGATGGGCTGCCGAGGGAGGAGTACTTGCGGTGGACGGGCGACTGGGTGGCGGCGGCGGCCCGCGCCCTGGCGCCGGACGGGTCCCTCTTCCTCAACGTCGGTGGCAAGCCCACCGAACCCTGGACGGCACTCGACGTCGCGCAGGCGGCCCGGCCCCACCTCCACCTGCAGAACATCATCCACTGGGTGAAATCGATCGCCATCGAGAAGGACCAGGCCGGTTCACGCGGCGGCCTGGCGGCGGACCTGTCCGTCGGCCACTACAAGCCGATCAACAGCGAGCGCTTCCTCAACGACTGCCACGAGTTCATCTTCCACTTCTCGACGCGGGGGCGTACACCGCTCGACCGCCGCGCCGTCGGCGTTCCCTACCAGGACGCCTCCAACATCGCACGCTGGCAGCACGGAAGCGGCGGCGTGCGGTGCCGCGGCAACACCTGGTTCATCCCCTACGAGACCATCCAGAGCCGCGACAAGGAGCGCCCGCACCCCGCGACGTTCCCCGTCCGCGTGCCGGCACAGTGCCTGGCCCTCCACGGGCGGGACCGCCTCGCGCTCGTCGCCGACCCGTTCCTGGGCCTCGGCAGCACGGCCGTGGCCTGCGCGCGCCTCGGCGTCGCCTTTGTCGGCGTGGACCTCGACGAGCACTACCTCCGCGAAGCCGTCGAGCGCACGCAGGCGGCCATCGACGCGGAGCCGGGGCGCGGTCCACGGACACGGCCGCGCGCCCGGTCGCGCGCCGGGGGCGGGGGTCCGGGGCCTGGTCGTCTGTGGTAGTCGCATTCGTTATTGTTTGCATTCATGTTGAATCCATCTACGTGAAAGATGTATCGTGGCTTCTCTGGGGAGCCCGATGCCAGTAGACCTTCGACAGCTCGAGATCATTCGCGCCATTGCCGAGACCGGTTCGTTCACCGCGGCCGGACACAAGCTGCACGTCTCGCAGTCCGCCATCAGCCGGCAGATCCTGCTCCTCGAGGACGAGCTGAAGGAACCGGTGTTCCTGCGCGTGGGGCGGCGGATTCGCATCACGCCGGCGGGCGAGGCGCTGCTCCAGCTCAGCCACCGCCTCTTCCAGGATCTCAAGGACACGATTGCCGGGATCACCGACAGCCAGGAGTCCCTGCGGGGCACTGTGCGGCTGCTGGGCGGGATGACCGTGTGCCTCTACGTCTTCCCCACGCTCCTGACGGAACTCAAGCGGCAGCATCCGGACGTGGAGCTGAAGGTGACCTCCGGCAGCTCGGAGCGGTGCCTGCAGCAGCTCCGGTCCGGCGCGGGCGACCTGGCGCTGCTGACCTTGCCCGTCGACCAGCCGGACCTCGTGACCGTCCCGATCCTGCAGGAGGAACTCCTGCTGGTGACGGGCCCGCGGCACCCGATCGCGCGCAAGCGCCGCGTCGTGCCCCAGGACCTGGTCCGCCAGCCCTTCGTGCTGTTCGAGTCCGGCTCCAACTCGCGCCGCGCGATCGACGAGTTCTTCGTCTCGGCGCGGATCGAGCCGCAGATCATGATGGAGACGGAGAACGTCGAGATCATCAAGGCGATGGTGCGGACGGGCGTCGGGATCAGCATCATCCCCTACCAGGCCGCCGCACGCGACGTCTCGAGCGGGCACCTCTTCTTCTCGAGAATCGAGGGGCGCTCGCTCGTCCGGGAGACGGGCTGGGTCTACCCGCGCATGAGCCGCACGCCTCGTGCCGTCCAGGAAGCCATCAAGGCGTTCGATCGCGTCAAGCCGAAGCTGCGCCTCGCGCCCTGATCGTCTATCTGCTGGACGCATCGAACGGATACGATCATTCTATTTTTGTCGTGAACGCGAGGGTCTTACGATCGCGGAGTACCCGTATCGAAAGGACCCTCCATGCAGACCCCGCGCGACCACGTCATCTCCCTCGTACTCACGGAAGAGGAATGGAAGGCGTTCATGCGCCTGCAGCCCCAGCCCGTGGCCTGGCTGCGCGAGCGCATCACCGAGGTGATCGCGGCTACCTCTGGGACGCTGGCGCCGGCTGACGGAGCGTGTACGACGTCCGCGAGATGACGTTCAGGTCGGGCTTGGTGACCTTGACCTCGATCTTGCGCGTGCGCTTGAGCGGGTCCGGGTTCGTCGAGTAGTAGCCCAGCATGTAGTAGTCGCTCGTCTCGGCGTCGATCCGCTTCAGCGCCTTGTCGAAGTCGTTCTGGTTGACCACGGCAATCCCGCCGGTCTCCTCGGCGAGCACCCGCAGGCTGTCCTGGGTCTTCCGGACGTGTTCGCTGTACTCGACCGGGCTCAACTGCTCGTCGAGATCGGCGCCCGCCACGAGGCCCCTCGGGTCCACCGTGTAGAGCGTAGCGTTCGCGCGGTTGGCGGTGCGCGTCACCTCGGCCAGTTCCCGCGAGAGGTCGGCGTCGGCAAACTGACTGCCCTGGTTGAACTGCTGCTGGATGTCCCGGCCTTCCTCGCGTGTCTGGCCGAAGCGGCCGCCGAACACCGGGTCCTCGCCCAGGCGGGACTCCGCGAACGGGTTGAAGTCGTACCCGTTGCTCACCCAGACCACCGCCTTGCGCCGGTTCGTGATGCGCTCCATCTGCCGCAGCATGTCGTAGGCGGTCGAGAACGCCACGTGCGCGCGGTAGCGGACCTCGCTCGGCCCATCCGAACTCTCCGCACCCTGGATCACGTCCGACGGCTTGAGCCCGTTGCCCGTGATCTTCTTGATGGCCTCCTCCAGCACCTTGTGGTCGTAGGTGGGATCGATGGCCAGCGACGAGGGCCCGGTGGAGACGATGGAGAACATGTCCCCGTCGTGAATCAGGTTGCGCGCCATCCGCTTGAAGAGATCGCGGATGCGGCCGGTGTTGCGGAAGTCCAGGTGCAGGTCGTCCACGATGATGAGGAAGATGCGCCCGGTCGTGTCCGTCCGCGGCCGCGACGGCGGCAGGATGACGCCCTCCTGCGCGGGGGGCGGCGGCGGCGTGAGCAGGTTGTGCACGCGCCCGCCGTGGACGAGCGTGAAGGACGTGATCTCCTGCGGCACGCCGTCCTCGAGGATGACGAAGTCATCCTTCTTGAGATCGGCCACGAACTGATCCTGGGGGTTCCGCACGATCGCGTCCATCTGGACGAGGTCGATGTTCACGCGGAACGTCGCCTGACCCTGGTCCTGCCCGCCCTGCGGCGCGGCCGGCGCCTGGGCGCCCAGCAGGGCGGTCGACATCACCAGCGCCGCACCGAGTCCGAGCCTGGGGCCGTGGATGGTCATGACTGGATTATAAGACGATTGGCGCCCGCGGAAGGCCGTTCCGGCCGGGCTGGCGCTTGGTAGGATAGGAAGGCATGCGCATAGCCGTCGGCGCCGATCACGCGGGGTTCGAGCTCAAACGGGACCTCGCCGCCCACCTGGCTCAGCAGGGACACGAGGTGACGGACCTCGGCACTCACTCCACGGCGCCCGTGGATTACCCCGACACGGCGGAGGCCGTGGCCGTGTTCCTCCGCAACGGCCAGGCCGATCGCGGCCTCCTGGTCTGCGGCAGCGGCGCGGGCGTCTCGGTCGCGGCCTCGAAGTTTCCGGGCATCCGCGCGGCCGTGTGCCACGACACCTACACCGCCCGTCAGGCCGTGGAACACGACGACCTGAACGTGCTCTGCCTCGGCGCGCGCGTCATCGGCCCGGCCCTGGCACGCGCCCTCGTGGACGCGTTCGTTTCCGCCAGCTTCACCGGCGAGGAGCGGCACCTCCGCCGGCTGGCCAAGATCGACGCCCTCGAGAGCCGCTTCCTCCGGGACGAGTAGCGGCAGCGCCCCGTGCCTGCCCCTCATCCCCCGTGCCCCGCCGTGCCATGCGTGCCGCTGCCCTGAAGATCGCGGCGGCGCTGATCGCCCTCGTCGCGCTCGCGGCCGCCGGACGCGAGATCCCCATCCTGCTTCCCCGCTTCGTCGAGTGGGTGGAGACGCTCGGCGCCTGGGGCCCGGTGGCCTTCATCGCCGGCTACAGCGTGGCGCCCGTCATCTTCGCGCCGGCCTTCCTGCTCACGATTGCCGCCGGCGCCATCTTCGGCTTCATCGAAGGCGTCGTCTACGTGATGATCGGCGCCACGATTGGATCGACGCTGGCGTTCCTCGTCGGACGCTACCTCGCCCGGCACTTCGTCGAGGGCCTGCTCCACCGCGAGCCGCGCCTGGCGGCCATCGATCGCGCGGTGGAACGCCAGGGCCTCCGGCTCGTCCTCCTGCTGCGGATGTCGCCGGCCGTGCCGTACACCCTGCTCAACTACGCGCTCGGCCTGAGCCGCGTGCGGCTGCTGGACTACGTCGTGGGCAGCATCGGCATGCTCCCGGTCGTGGCCGCGTATGTCTACACCGGGAAGATCGCGGGGGACCTGGCCACGCTGGCCTCCGGCGCCGCGCAGCCCCGCGGGACGGCCTACTACCTGCTCATCGGCCTCGGCTTCGTCTCCACGGTCGCCGTCACCATCGTCGCGACGCGCATCGCGCGCCAGGCCATCGAGCAGGAACTGCAGCCGCCCGCGCCTACGGCACCGTGACGAGGACCTCGTTCGAGGGCGCGCCCGCGCCGCAGAGATTGAGCGCCCGCACGCGAACGTAGTAGTCGCCCGTCGGCGCCGGCACGCTGAGGCCCGGACTCGTCGTCTGCAGCAGCGCGAGATTGGATGCCCCGCTCGCACTTCCCGCCTCGACCCGGTACGCCACCGCCCCGGGCGGCGGTGTCCACGCAAGCGTGACGAGGCCGCCGGCAGCGACCGCGTGTGACAACCCGCCCGGCGCCTGCGGCGGCGCGCTGCAGTTCGCCTCCACCAGGACCTCGACCTCGTTCGACGGTGGCCCGAGGATCCCGTGGCTCTCCGCACGGACGCGCACGAAGTACCGCCCGTCGGGTACGCCGCCGACCCCTGTGCTCGTCGCCGTGCCGGTGCCGAAGGTGGCCACGTCCGCCGCGCCGCTCGACGAGCCGGCTTCGAGCCGATAGCCGGTCACCGGCGCGCCGCCGGCCGGCGGCGTCCAGTTCAGGGTGACGTCGCGGCCGAGCACGGCCGCGCCGAGTGCGGAAGGCGGACCCGGCGTGACAGCGACGGAGGGGACGATCTTCAGGATGCGTCCCGCGAACGTCACGAGATAGAGCTCGCCCGCGAGGTCCCGCCCGAAGGAGACGGGCCCGCCGATGAATGACGCGGTGCCCAGCTCCGTGTGGATGATCGGGTCGAACGCCGACGCCTCTCCCGTGCCCGGGTTGACGCTGACCCCGACGGACGCCACGAACGACGCGGACGAATCCGCCACGAAGTAGCGCCCGCGGTAGGCCGGCGGCAGGAGCGATCCGCGATACACGTAGCCCCCGGTGACCGCGCGGCCGACCGGACGGGGATAGTCGAACAACGGTCCGGTCAGCGGGCCGAACGCGGGCGGCTGTCCGGGGTCGATGCCCGGCGTCGGGATGGTCCCCTCGCGGATGCGCCATCCGTAGTTGCGTCCGCCGGCGCCGGCCGGCTCCCAGTTCACCTCTTCCCGCGCGCCCTGGCCGACATCCCCGATCGTCAGCGCGCCGGTCGCGCCGGGGCCGACGTCATCGAAACTGTAGCGCCACGGGTTCCTCAGGCCGAAGGACCAGATCTCGTGCCGGACCTGGTTCGCGCTGAAGCCCACGAACGGGTTGCCTGCCGGGACCACGTATCCCGTCGGGTGATCGTCCGTCACGCCGACGTCAATCCGCAGCATCTTCCCGAGCAGCGACATCGGATTCTGCGCGTGGTTCTGCGGATCGTTCCCGCCGCCGCCATCGCCGAGGCCGATGTACAGCAGGCCGTCGGGACCGAAGGCCAGGTGGCCGCCGTTGTGATTGCTGGCCGGCTGCCGGATGAAGGCGCTGCCGTCCGGCCATCGCAGGTCGACGCGCGTGCCGGGACTCACGACGAGCGCATCGGCCGGTTCCCGGCGGAACCTGGCCACGACGGTATGGCCGTTCGGGTTCGTGAAGTTGACGAAGAAGCGCCCCGACACCGCGGCGTCTGGCGCGAACGCCATCCCGAGCAGTCCGCGTTCCCCGCCGCCGGCAATCGCCCCGCTCAGGTCGAGCAGCGGCGCCGCCAGCAGCTGGCCGTTGTCGAGCACCCGGATGAGGCCGCCCTGCTGCACGATGAAGAAACGCGTGCTCGAGGTGGGATCCGGGACGAACGCGACGGGCGCGGACAGCCCCTGGACAATGACCTCCGCCCGGATCTGCGCGGAGGCCGCGTGCGCGGTGGCGAAGCACGCGGCCAGGATCGCCAGGCGTGCAAGGACGGGTGTCCGTATCGGACGCATTGAGGTCACTCCCCGGGGGAGCGTCGAGTATACCGGGCCGCGTCAGCCGGCGGACCCGAGCAGTTCGGTCCGAAACGCCTCGAAGCGCGCGTCGGCGTCCCGGACGCCATCGAGCACGGCAGCGGGCGTCAGCCACGTATCAGGATCCAGCGCCTCGGCGCGCGTCGCCCAGGACTCGCGTGTGGGCTCGTCGAAGCCCTGCTCGTGAATCCGCGCCATGATCTCCGCGTGCCGCGCCCTCAGGCGCGTGGCGATCTCCCGTCCCACCAGGCCCTCGAGCAGGCCGTGCGTGCTGGGCGGCGCCTCCGGGGATTCCGTGTCGTCGACCGTCGGCTCCCCGGAACCGGCCGGCGCGGCTTCTGTCTCCGGCTGCACGTCGGCCCGGCGCCGTGCCTCGGGCGACGGGCGCGGAGACTCCCGCCGGGGTGAGCGGCCGCGGCGCTGTGGCGGCCGCGCGGGGCGCTCCTCTTCCTCCGGGGGCATGGCTTCGCGCAACGCGAGGATGGCCGGCCAGTCGAACTCGATCGTGGGGTGCTGCTCCTCGATGGTTCGAATGGCCTCCTCGTCGAGCGCGGGGCGGCCGATGAGCACGCCGGGGGCCGTGCGGTACCAGTAGAGGACCCGGGGCGTCTCCCCCGGTTGGTCGGCGTGGACGAGAAAAGTGTGTTCGTATCCCCGGCGGTCGCGGGTCAGGCGGAGGAAGGGCACGGTCCTGGTGTCACCGGCGCTTCCGCGCCGGGGCGGCACGCCTGGAGGCCGGCTTTGCGGCAGCCTTCCGGGCGGCGGGCTTCGCCGGCCTGGCCGCGGCCTTCTGGGCACGGGCCGGCGTGGTCTTGCGGGTGGCGGCGGGCTTCTTCGTCACCCTGGCCGTCCCGGCGGTCTTCGCAGCCGGCTTCGCAGCCGCCTTCCCTGTCGCTTTCGCGGCCGGCCTGGCGGGCAGCTTTGCGACAGCCCGGGGCCTGGCAGCGGTCTTCGGCGTCTTCGTCCCGGCCGAGGGCGAGGCCTTGGGCTCCGCGGCGGGGCGCGGCGCGTTCGGCGCGCGATAGACCTGCGTGAAGCGTACCTGGTCCATCCCGGTGTGGTAGGTCCAGATCTCGGCCACCGCGAACTTGTGATCGTCACACAGCCGGCGGGCCGTGTCGATCGACTGCGGCGGAATGTACAGGTGGAACGGCACCTTCAGTCGGCTGTACACGCCCCACTCTGCAAGGGCTTCGAGCGCGTTCACCGACTCGCCCGTTTCGACTTCAACCGTCCCCTCGAGCTTGCGCCCACGGGTCTGGCTGAACAGCAGCAGGTCCGGAAACACAGCGAGTTCCCCCACCTTCACGGACTCGTTCTGCTCGTGTCCGGGGTTGATGGCAACGTCGTGCTTGCGTTTGTAACGGGCCTGCAACTGGCGAATGATGCGATCGTGTTCTAGCTGCTCGCGAATCGGGCGGGTGAGAATCGGGCTCACTAGGCCTCCGAGACACTCAAGATAAGGCGAGTCACTATAACACGCTGGTTACGCGCGCACGGCTAGAATGGGTGGATGCGCACTTTTGCCGTCCTTCTTGTCTGTACAGGGCTCCTCGGCTGCTCGGGTCCTGCCCTGACACCGGCCGGCGCAGCGGCTCCCTCCGCGGACCTCACCCCCGAAATCGCGCAGATCCTCACGGCCATTCGGGCCGCCGACACCGGGGAACTGGCCGTGTCGGAAGAGGACGGGCGGTTCCTGCGGACCCTGGTCGCCTCGACCCACGCGCAGCGGGTCCTGGAGATCGGCGCGGCCAGCGGCTACAGCGGCATCTGGATGGGCCTCGGCCTCCGCGAAACCGGAGGACGGCTCGTGACAATCGAGTTCGACCCGGACCGCGCCCGGGAAGCGGCCGCCAACATCGAGGCCGCCGGGCTCGCCGGCATCGTCCAGGTGGTGCCCGGTGACGCGTTCGAGGTGATCGCGACGCTGGACGGCCGGTTCGACCTCGTGTTCCTCGACGCCTGGAAGCCCGACTACAAGAAGTTCTTCGACCTCGTCTTTCCGCGTGTGACGCCGGGTGGCCTCTTCCTCGCCCACAACGTGATCAACAAGAAGAGCGAAATGACCGACTTCCTGTCGGCCATCGAGACGCACCCGGAGGCCCTGACGAGCATCGTCTCGCCGGGGCACGAGGGGATCTCGATGACCTACAGGCGGCGGTAGGCAGGACCAACCACCACCATGCGACCCGTTCATATCATTGGCGTTCCACTCGACCTCGGCGGCAACCGGCGCGGCACGGACATGGGGCCGTCCGCGTTCCGGATTGGCGGCCTGGCCGAAGCCCTCGCGACCCTCCGCCTGACGGTGGTCGACAAGGGCAACATCCCCACGCCCATTCCGGAGATTAAGGGGCCCGGCGACCCGAGCAAGCGCTACGTGCGCGAGATCGCGAAGGTGTGCCAGAAGCTTTACCAGACGGCCCTCGCCTCCCTGGACGAGGGCGCGCTGCCGATGGTGCTCGGCGGCGATCACAGCGTCGGGGCGGGTTCGGTGGCGGCATCCGCCGCGTTCGTAGCGCGGCAGGGCAAGCCGCTCGGCCTGCTCTGGGTGGACGCGCACGGCGACGTCAACAGCCCGTCGACCAGCGCGTCGGGCAACGTCCATGGCATGCCGCTCGCGGCCCTGCTCGGGCGCGGTCCGGAGGAACTGGCCGGCTTCGGCGGCCGCGGCCCCGCCATCCTGCCGAAGCACACGGTCCTCGTCGGCATCCGCAACCTGGACGAGGTGGAGAAGCAGATCCTGCTGGCGGCCAAGGTCCACGTCTTCACGATGAAGGACGTGGACCGTCTCGGCATCGCGGAGGTCATGGAGCGCGCGCTGGCCGTCGCGGGACGCGGGACGGGCGGCATCCATGTCTCCTTCGATCTCGACGTGTGCGACCCGACGATTGCCCCCGGCGTCGGCACGCCCGTCAAGGGCGGCCTCGACTACCGCGAGGCGCACGTCGTAATGGAGATGGCGGCGGAGTCCGGGAAGCTCCTGGCGCTGGACCTGGTCGAGGTGAACCCCACGCTCGACATCCGCAACACGACGGCGGAGCTGGGCATCGAGCTGGCGCTCTCGGCGCTGGGCAAGAAGATCCTGTAGAGGACCGCAGGGCGGACCTTCAGTTCCGCCTTCCCGGGGCGTCCGTAGGGCGGAACTTCAGTTCCGCCTTCCCGGGGCGGGCGCTGAAGAGCCGCCCTGCGTACTACGTACGCTCGACGCTCTCGCCCTTCTGTGCCAGGCGCGCCTCTTCGAGCATGTCCTCGATGGTGTCCATCAGCATCACCAGCGAGAACGGCTTCTCCACCAGCCGGGTCAGCGGCCGGATGGTCTCGATGTCGGCGGACTCGGTGCGGAGGCCGGTGAAGATGATCACGGGGATCTCCGGCGGGATCGACACGACGACTTCCCGGCCGGTCCCCCGCCGCAGGCGGAGGTCCACAATCGCCGCCGCCGGGCGCTGCCGCCGGATGGCGTCCAGCCCCTCGTCCGCGGTCTCCGCCGTGACGACGGTGTACTGCCGCATCTTGAGGAACTTGACGAGCGGCTCGCGAACCGCGCTGTCGTCTTCGACGACCAGGATGACGGGCGACGGCTCGGGCTGCACAGTGGCCTGATTATGGTCCAGTCCGGGATCGCGCGCCAGCGAATCAGACGCCGTCGCGGCGGCTCCAGGTCGGCCCGAACCGATCCGGGACGTCGAGCCCGGTAAAGATCCCGAGCGCCGTCACGGCGACGCAGAGCGCATCGCGCCGGTTCTCGAGCGTCGCGACCTCGTCGGAGAAGTCCGCATGGTGCTTCTCGTAGACGACCATCTCGCTCCAGTACTCGACCAGCAGGTACCGCTGCGGGTTCACCTGATCGCGCAGAAACGAGCTGCCCAGGAACGAGCGGCTCTGCCGGCTGAGGGCGGTCCAGAACCCGTCCGCGCCATAGAACTGCTCGAAGGCCTGCTGCTGGCCGTCTGCCACCTCGAACTGCCATGCCACCGCGATCACACCTGCCTCCGTTGCCGCTCGATCTGCCGGCGATGATGCCGTGTATGGATCCAGTGGAAGCGACGCCACTGGTCCACCGAGAAGGGCCCCAGAATGGGATGGTCCATCACCTTGGCCCGCCCGAAGCGCCCACTGGCGCCCATGGCGGCGAGGTCCAGCGCCCGCAGGCTCCGCCGGACATTGTCCAGCGCCTCGGCCAGCCCGATATCGGCGGACGGTATCACGGCCGGCGGCGACGGCTGCCCGGCCGGGAAATACCCGACGCCGACGACGACCGTCGTCCAGAACCGCTGGGAGAGGGTGGCCCGCGTGGCGCGCGGGGCGTTGGCCGCGAGACAGCGCTCCAGGCCCTTGGCCGTGCCCGAGTAGCTCCGGTCCAGGTGATCGACGACCTGGGCGATCGACCAGCCCTCCCCCGGCCGGGCGCGCCCCTGCACCTCGGACAGGCCGCCTGTTCCGCCCTCGATACTGGAGAGGCACCGTTCGAGATAGGGATGCATCACGCTATGGAACATCGGGCCCGCATGTCGCACCTTCGTCGCACCGATCGAACGGGCGCGGTCAAGGTCCGGAGGGGGGCCGGAACGGAATGGGCCGCGATGGGATCGAACCATCGACCCTCTGCTTAAAAGGCAGGTGCTCTACCACTGAGCTAGCGGCCCGAAGTGGTTCATTGTAGCCTGTCGCGGTTCGCCGGCTCCACCACCCGGCCCCCGGCGAGCACCAGCACGCGCGTGGCCACGTCACCCACGAAGTCCTCGTCGTGCGACGTCAGGAGCAGGGTCCGGCCGGAGCGCGCGAGCGCGCGCAGCACGTCGCCCAGGTCCCGTCGCCGCGCCGGATCGAGGGACGCCGTGGGCTCGTCCAGCAGAAGGAGCGGCGGGTTCACCGCCAGCGCCCGCGCAATCGCCACGCGCTGTGCTTCCCCGCCCGACAACTCCCGCGGGAGCGCATCCACACGGTGGCCGACGCCCAGTTGCTCCAGGAGCGCCATGGCCCGCCGCCTCGCTTCGTCGCGGCCGGTACCGAGCGCGTGAACCGGCGCGAGGCAGACGTTCTCGATGGCCGTGAGGTGCTCGAAGAGGTAGTGGAACTGGAAGACCATGCCGGCCCTGGGACACGCGACCTCCCCGGCATCCGGCGTATCCAGCCCCGCGAGCACGCGGAGGATGGTCGTCTTCCCCGAGCCGGAGACACCGGTGAGCGCCACGATCTCGCCCGCGGCCACGTCGAGATCCACGCCGGCCAGGATCGGCCGCGCGCCGCGGGTCACCGTCAGGCCGCGAACCCGCACGAGCGCGCTCATGCCGCCTGGACCGCCCATCGCGCCTCCAGCCGCCGCGCGAGCCGCGAGAGCGGCAGGGACATGGCCAGGTAGAGGGCGGCGCACAGCAGGCCCGGCACCACCCAGCTCCCGGTATTGGTCGCGAAGATCTGCGTCTGCTTGGTCAGCTCGACGACGGTCAGCACCGACACGAGCGAGGAGTCCTTGAGGAGCGCGACGAAGTCGTTGGTCATGGGGGCGAGCGCGAGCCGGAAGGCCTGCGGCATCCGGACGAGGCGCAGGATCTGGAACGGGCTCAGGCCGAGCGTGCGTGCGGCGTCCAGTTGCCCGCGCGGCACGGCGCCGAGCGCGCTCCTGTAGATCTCGCTCTCGTAGGCCGCGTAGTTCAGACCGAGCCCGAGGAGCGCCGCGGCGAATGCCGGCAGGCGAACAATCTCCGCCATCCCGTAGTAGATGACGAAGAGCTGCAGCAGGACGGGCGTCCCGCGCATCACCTCCACGTACACCGTGAGCACCGCGCGCAGGACCGGGCCGCCGTAGACGCGGCCTGTCGCAATGGCGACGCCGAGCGCGACCGCGAGCGCCATGGCCACGCACGACAGGACGAGCGTGACGAGTGCCGCCTGCAGGAGCGACGGCAGGTAGCGCCGCCACGTGCCCGCGGACGGCCCGGCGACCGCACCCGCCTCGCCCTGGCCCTCGCCGGCGAGGACGCGCGCGAACAGGCGCGGCTGGTCATCGTTCCAGACGCCCCACGTCCGGAAGATGCCCTCGAGCGTGCCGTCGCGCATGCCCTCACGGAGCGCGGCGTCCACCTCGTCCCGGAGCGTCGTCGCCTCCGGCGCCGCGATGACGATGTAGTGGCCGGTGGCGACGGGGGCCGGCTGGGTGTGCAGGCCCGGGTAGCGGCGCATGGCGCGGTCCGCGAGCACATGGTCCAGCACCACCGCGTCCACGCGCCCGATCGCCAGATCCGAGTACGGGTGCACGTCATCGTCGTAGGACACGGGCGTGAGGCCGTGTTCCTGTTCCGCCTCGAGCAGGAGATCGTAGGCGATGGTGCCGCCGAGCGTGGCCACGCGGCGGCCGCGCAGGTCCGCCAGCGTGCGGTACCGCTCCCTGTCCGCCGCGCGCACGGTGACGACCTCCCGGAACTCGTAGTACGGGACGCTGGCGGCCAGCGATGCGCGCCGGGCGGGCGTGTCCTCGATCCCGCCGAGTCCGATGTCGAAGTCCCCGCGGCGGGCGGACTGGTCCATCGAGGTGAAGGTCACCTGAACGAATTCCGGACGGCGGCCGAGCCTCCGGGCGATGAGCGTCGCGATCTCGACGTCGAACCCGGCGAGCGTCGAGGGATCGTCCGGGTGTGCCTCGACGAAGGGCGCGCCGCCTTCCGCGTCGGCGCCCCAGCGGAGCGGCGGCTGTGCGGAGGCCGGGAGCCCCACGGCGGTCAGCACGAGGGCGAGGAGGATGCGAGTACCGGAACGCAAGGCGAAGAGTATAGACTCGACCGCTGCAGGGACCTCCACGTGGCCGGCCTCCTCATGCTCCCGACCCTCCCCACCCGGTGATGCGCTACGCCACCGGCGCCACGCTCCTCTATCTCGTACTGTGGGCGGCCATCACCTTTCCGCAGGTCCGCCACATGCACGACGGGGTCAACGACATCGGAGACCCGCTGCTGAACACGTGGGCGCTGGCGTGGATCGCGCACCAACTGCCCTTTGCGCCGGCCCATCTCTTCGACGGCAACATCTTCCACCCGGAACGACGGACGCTCGCCTACTCCGAAACGTTGATCGCACCGGCGCTGGCCGGCGCGCCGCTCCTGTGGCTGGGCGCCGAGCCGATCCTCGTCTACAACCTCCTGCTGCTCGCGGCCCTCGTGCTCTCCGGCACGGGCACCGCGCTCCTGGTCCGGGAGATCACGGGCAGTGGGGGGGCGGGCCTGGTGGCCGGCGCCGTGTTTGCTTTCCTCCCGTTCCGCTTCGATCACTACGCGCACTTCCAGTTGCAGCAGACCCAGTGGATGCCGCTGGCGCTCTGGGCGCTCCATCGCGTGGCCGATCGGCCCACGGCCCGATCGGCCGTGGCGCTCGGCGGCGCCGTGGGACTCCAGGCGTTGTCGTCGATGTACAACACGTTGTTCCTCGGCGCCTTTCTCGCCGTGGTGGGCGCGGTGCTGCTGGCGCCATGGTGGCGGCGTCCCGGCACGCGGGTGCGGGCGCTCGTGCTGGCCGTCGGCATCGCCGGCCTGCTGGCGCTGCCCGCGGCGCTCGCGCACGTGCGGGCGCAGGAGGTGGTGGGCGATCGATCGCGGGAGGCCGCGCTGGATGGCAGCGCCGTCTGGACGGACTTCCTGGCGGCGCCGCAGGTGAGCTGGCTCCATGGCCGCTGGTCCGCGCCCTACGGCCGGGCCGAGCACAAGTTGTTCTCCGGCGTCCTGGTCACGCTCCTGGCCGTGGTGGCGCTCTGGCCGCCGTGGTCGCGGAGCCGCATGGCGTACGCCGCCGGCCTGCTGCTGGCGGTCGATCTCGCGCGCGGCATGAACGGCATCGTCTATCCCTGGCTCTACGAGTACGTGTTCGCGTTCCGAGGTTTGCGGGTTCCCGCGCGGATGGCAATCATGGTCGGCCTGGGGCTGGCCGTGCTCGGCGGATTCGGCGCCGCGCGCCTCCTTGCCAGGCTACGGTCGCGCGGACACCGCGGCGTGCTGGTGACGGCGCTGCTTGCGGTGGTCGTCGCGGAGAGCTGGGTCGGTCCGCTCGGGCTTGCACGGATCGAGGGCATCCCGCCGACCTACGCGGACCTGCTCGCGGACAAGGGGGAGAGCCCCCGCACCTCCATCATCCGCGGCCAGCGGGATCCGGCTCCGATGGTGCTGCTCGAGCTGCCGATCAACGCCCAGGATCCGCTGTTGATGTACTACTCCACGTCGCACTGGCAGCAGCTGATCAACGGGTACAGCGGGTTCTACTCGCCGCGTTACATCAGGCTGAGCGAGCAGCTGCAGGCCTTCCCGCACGAGGACGCGCTGCAGGCGCTGGCGCGTCTCCAGACGCGCTACGTGACGGTACATGGCGAGCTGATGGCGGAGGACGCCTATCGAGCGCGCATCGCGGAGCTGGACGCGCGGCCGTCGCGGTTCCGCCTGGTCTCGAGGCGACCGTGGCAGGGGCGCGAGATCAGCCTGTACCGCTATACGTTCTACGCCGACGAGTGACACGCGCCGTCGGCCGCCGGCTCCCGTCCGGAGCCCGGCCCACGCCGGCGCTCATGGTAGGATTGATGGTTCAGCCTTCCTGTCCCCGTCGTCCAGAGGCCCAGGACGTGGCCCTTTCAAGGCTAAAACACGGGTTCGAATCCCGTCGGGGACGCCAAATTTGATTCGTGGCTCTCGGATTCCGCCAACTGCTTGAACGCCAAGCACGTTACGGCGGTTCCAAATCTCTCCCCGTCGAACCGCAGACCTTTAGGGAACAGCACCTGCTGAAGCTGTTGCTTCTGGTCAAGGCGAAGCTCCATCCAGAGCCGCGCGGCGTTCGTCAGCAGGTGCTCGGCGAATGCGAGAACGCCCTCGACGTCGATCTGGTTCTCGACCGTGGCACTCAGTTCCATCTCGGCGAGGGCAAGCTGCTCCCGCACCTGGTCGCGCTGCCGTTCGTAGGTCTGGCGGTCGATTGAGCGTTCATGAAGGTATGCTTCATCGATCCGATCGAGGCGCTCCCGCTTCTGGCTCACAACGGTCTCCAGATGGGTTCTGAGCCGTCTGGCCTCTCCCTGGCGCTCCTTCCACACATCGAGGACGATCTCTCGAAACAGACGCATGTAGGCGACGTCAGGCTGTAGCCGCGAGACGATCTCGACGAACGCCGTCTCGACCTGCTGCTTACTGGCGTTCACCCGTCTGGAGTTCCCAGGATCTGGTGGACACCGCGTCGGTGCGGCTTGTGATCAGCTCGAATGGGTCCCCTGGCGCACCACGTGCCGCCGGAAC
>CAZUGF010000032.1:0-41963 GCA_964619705.1 uncultured Bifidobacteriaceae bacterium | reverse complement strand
ACCGAGCGCGCAGCGCGAGGCCGGAGATACCATTCCCCCGTGCGCTATCTGCGGATGCTGTCCAACTCGGCGATTGCCGGCGGCCTGGCGTCGGGCTACCTCACCGTGCTGATGCTGCAGATCAACCCGGCGTACCCGATGGCCCCCGGGGCGCTCGCGCCGATGGCTCTCATGCTGGGCGTCGCCTACGGCGCCAACCTCACCGTGCTCTTCTACGCCCTCATCGTCTGTCGCCAGATCCTGGCGGTCGAGGTCCTCTCGCCGGGGTGGCTGAGTGTGCGGCTGCTGTCCTGGCTGTTCACCATGGCGGCCAGCGCGGGCGCGCTCGTGATGTGGCTCAACCTGCGCGGGCTGAGCCCGGTGCTGGACCCCGAGACGACGCGGCGCATGGCGGCGGGCGCCATTGTCGTGTCGGCCGCGGCCGCGGTGTTCCTGATGGTGGCGCTGGCGCACATCGGCCGCCGCGGCAGCCGGGCGAGCGCCACGACACTGGTGCTGACGGCACTCCTCTCCGTGATCGTGCCGGCCGTCCTGCGCGGTCCCGGACGCCCGCTGGATGTCCTCCCCGTCATCGCGGCCGGCCCGTCGGCACCGGCGCCCCAGACGGCGGCACCGGAGGCGTCGGCTGATCGTCCCGCAGGCCCGGCCGGACTTGCGGCGCCGGACGCGGAACCGGCGCCCGCGGCCGGGGGCGCGGACGGCCGCGTGACGATGATCATGCTCGACGGCGCGTCGCTCGACGTCATCTCACCCGCGGTGGCGGAAGGCCGCCTGCCGAACTTCGGCCGGATCTTCGACGGCGGATCGGTCCAGCACCTGGCCACGCTGCGGCCCACGCAGGCGGAGCCCGTGTGGAGCACCGTCGCCACGGGGCGGCTGCCCCTGCACAGCGGCGTCCGCTCCGCCGCCTCGTATCGCGTGCCCGGCACGGAGCCGGCGATCGCCATCCTGCCGGACTACTGCTTCTCGCAGGCGCTCGTCCGCCTCGGATTCCTGGCGCGCGAGCCGCACGGCGCCGATGACCTGGCCGCGCGGCCGCTGTGGGCGATCCTCAGCGATCAGGGTGTCTCCGTCGGCGTCATCGGCTGGCCGTTGACACATCCGGCCCCGCACGTTCGCGGATTCCTCGTGAGCGACCTGCTCCACCGGATGACGGACACGGAACTGGCGCTGGACGGCCCGGCGACCGTCTCGCCGCCGGGACTCCTGGCGGCGGTTCGCCGGAGCCTGGCCGTGCCGATCGATCCGGATCCCGTGGCGCTCGTGTCCGTACTGGGCGGACCGCCTGCCGGCGACGACGGGCTCGCGGGCGATTCGGCGCCTGTCGTGGCGGACCGGGTGCACGCCCAGTTGCTGGAGACGCTGGAGACCGCGCCCCTGCGGTTCCTGGCCGTGCGCTTCCCCGGCATCGACGCGGTCGGCCACTACTTTCTCCGCTTTGCGGCGCCGTTCGCCTTCGGCGACGTGTCCGAGGAGGAACGCAGCCTGTACGGCAACGTGCTCGAGCGCTACTACGGTTTCGTCGACGCGCAGATCGGCCGCGCCCTGGACACGCTCGGCCCCGAGGACGTGCTGCTGGTGGTCTCCGCCTTCGGGATGGAGCCGATCAGCCCGGGCAAGCGGCTGCTGGAACGGTTTGTCGGCAACCCCGCGATCACCGGGTCCCACGAAGGGGCCCCGGACGGGTTCGTCCTCGCCTTCGGCGGGCCGGTGCAGCCCGGCCGCCCGCCGCGTGCCTCGGTCGCCGACATCACGCCGACCATCCTGTATTTCTTCGGGCTGCCCGTGGGGCGGGACATGGAGGGCTTTGCCAGGACGGATCTCTTCAAGCCCGTGTTCATCGCCGATCGGCCGGTGGCCTACATCCCGAGCTACGGGCGATAGCGCCATCTCCTCGCACCACCGCCTTCCGGCCGGGGCGCATGATAGGATCCACCGGAACTCTTTAATCGCGGACCTGCGAGTCCGCAAAGAGGTGGACACATGCCAGTCGTCATGGATGCCGAGCGCATTTCGCGTGCGCTCACCCGCATCGCTCACGAAATCCTCGAACGCAATCACGGCGCCGGCGGCATCAGCCTCGTCGGCGTGCGCTCGCGCGGCGTGCCCCTCGCGCGCCGCATCGCGGCCGTCCTCACCGACGCCTCGGGCGAGGAACAGGTGACCGGTGCGCTCGACATCACGCTGTACCGCGACGACCTGATGCGCGCCGCCATCGGCCCGCAGCCCGTCGTCCGCAAGACCGAGATCCCGTTCTCGATCGACGACCGCACCATCATCCTCGTGGACGACGTGCTCTACACGGGCCGGACGACGCGCGCGGCGCTCGATGCGCTGATCGACTTCGGCCGCCCGCGGTCCATCCAGCTCGTCGTGCTCGTGGACCGGGGACACCGCGAGCTGCCGATCAAGGCCGACTACGTGGGCAAGAACGTGCCCACGTCGCGGAAGGAGAGCGTGCAGGTCCGGCTGCAGGAGATCGACGGGATGGACGAAGTCCGCGTCGAGGCGGGGGAGTAGGCCATGGCGACTCCGGACACGGCCGGTTCTCTCCCGGGCGCACCGCTCGCCGACCGCCCGCTGACCGCCCTCAGGCAGCGGCACCTGCTCGGCATCGCGGACCTGAGCGCCGAGGAGATCGTGCTGATCCTCGACACGGCCGAGGCGATGAAGGAAGTCGGTCAGCGGGCCATCAAGAAGGTCCCCACGCTGCGCGGCCGGACGGTCGTCAACCTGTTCTTCGAGCCGAGCACGCGGACACGGACATCGTTCGAGATCGCGGAGAAGCGCCTGAGCGCCGACACGCTGAACGTGGCGATCGCGACGTCCAGCGTGCTGAAGGGCGAGACGCTGGTCGACACGGCGCTCAACATCGAGGCCATGGCGCCCAGCATGATCGTCCTGCGCCACCAGGCCTCCGGCGCCGGCCACCTGCTCTCGCGCATCTGCCGGGCGTCCATCATCAACGCGGGCGACGGGATGCACGAGCACCCGACGCAGGCCCTGCTCGACGCGTTCACCATCCGCGAGCACAAGGGCCGCATCCGCGGCCTCAAGATCGCCATCGTCGGCGACCTGCTGCACAGCCGCGTGCTCCGATCGAACCTGATCCTCCTGACGAGGCTGGGCGCCGATGTCTGGGTGTGCGCACCCCGGACCCTCGTGCCGCCGGGCCTCGATCGGCTCGGCGTCCACGTAACGACCCGCGTGGACGAGGCGGTCGAGGATGCGGACGTCGTCATGATGCTGCGCATCCAGCTGGAGCGGATGGAAGGGGGCTTCTTCCCGTCGCTCCGCGAGTACTTCACGACGTTCGGCATGACGGAGGCGCGCGTCGCGCGCGCGAAGCCGGACGTCATCATCATGCACCCCGGACCGATCAACCGGGGCGTCGAGATCGCCTCCGAGGTCGCGGACGGCCGGTTCTCCGTCATTCTCGAACAGGTGGCCAACGGTGTGGCGGTCCGCATGGCGGTGCTGTACCTGCTGGCCGGTGGAGTGGAACATGAAACGCCTGCTTAGGGGGGGACGCGTCGTCGATCCCGCCAATGGAATCGACGGGGACTTCGACGTCCTCATCGACGGCGACCGCATTGCCGCGGTGGGCCGCGGCCTTCCCGCGCCGGACGAGGGGGAGACGATCGACGTGCCGCCGGGCGCGATCGTGTGTCCCGGCTTCATCGACATGCACGTCCACCTCCGGGAGCCGGGCCAGGAGCACAAGGAGACGGTGGCAACCGGCGTCGCGTCGGCCGTCGCCGGCGGGTTCACCGCTGTCGCCTGCATGCCGAACACGAAGCCGGTCAACGACAACGCGGGCGTCACGCACCTCATCCTGCAGAAGGCCCGCGAGGCCGGCCTGGCGCGCGTGTATCCCATCGGCGCGGTATCGCGGGGGCAGCAGGGAAAGGAGCTGGCGGACATCGCCGAGCTGCGCGAGGCGGGATGCGTGGCGGTCACCGACGATGGCCTGCCGGTGTCCACGGCGCTGCTGGCCAGGCGCGCGCTCGAGTACACGAGCATGTTCGGCATGCCGATGATCGAGCACTGCGAGGATCAGACGCTCAAGGGCGACGGCGTTGCGCACGAGGGCCCGGTGGCCGCGAGCCTCGGCCTGCGCGGGATTCCCGGCGTCGCGGAAGCCATCACCGCCGGCCGCGATATCCTGCTGGCCGAGATGACGGGCGGCCACGTGCACATCGCCCACATGAGCGCCTGGACGACCATGGAGGCCGTGCGGCAGGGCAAGAGCCGTGGAGTGAAGGTGACCTGCGAGGTGTGCCCGCACCACTTCACGCTCACCGACGACATGCTGGCGGCGCCCATCGCCTACGATACGAACACCAAGATGAACCCGCCCCTCCGCGAGGCCCGGGACCGGGACGCCATGATCGCCGGGATCGTGGACGGGACCGTGGACGTGATTGCCACGGATCACGCCCCGCATCACTACGACGAGAAGGACGTCGAGTTCGACCGCGCGCCCTTCGGCATCGTCGGGCTCGAGACGGCCGTGTCGATCGCGCTCGACCGCCTCGTGCACACGGGCCTCATCGGGATGGCGCGGCTGGTCGAGTTGCTCTCGGTGAACCCCGCGCGCATCCTCAGCGTCCCCGGCGGCACGCTCGCGCCGGGGTCGATCGCCGACATCACGGTGGTGGCGCCGGATCTGGCGGTGACGATCGATCGCACGCGGCTGCGGAGCAAGTCCACGAACACGCCGTACGATGGCTGGTCGTTCCGGGGCGGCGTGGCCGCGACCATCGTCGGCGGCCGCGTGGTGTTCGCGAACGCCGGCGCCGGGTGGCCGGCAGGGCAGGCGTAATGGGCAGTCGCCGCGAGGAGATTCGGCGCCGGGCCCAGGACGACCTGCGGCGGTACGAGGTGGTCATGGAGGGCCACTTCGACTACGGCAACGGGTTCCACGGCCGGCTCTACCTGAACCCGCACCAGTTGTTCCGGTGGCCATCGACGATCTGGCGCGTGGCGCAGGACCTCATCGACATCACCCCATCCAGCCTGCTGACCCAGGCGGAGATCGTCGCCGGTCCCGCAACGGGCGGGGCGCTCCTGGCGCACACGGTGGCCGGGCTGCTGGACGGACGGCGTCCGATGACGCACCCGCCGTACTCCTTCGCGCCGTTCGGCGATGCCGACGGACGTCCCGTCCTGAGCGCGTTCTACGCGCACCTGATCCGCGGCCGCCGCGTCCTGCTGGCCGACGATGTCCGGAACACCGGACAGACGTTCGCGTGGTGTGCCGGCCTCGTACGTGAGGCGGGCGGCACGGTCCTCGGCACGGTGGAGATCGTGGATCGCGGCGTGGCCACGGTCACGCTCGACGTGCCGAACATCGCGCTCGTGGAGTACACGGCGCCGCCCAATTACCCGTCGGACGCGTGTCCGCTCTGTGCCGCGGGCACGCCGGTGACGCGCTTCTGAACCGGTCGCGGACACATGGACCTTCTGTTATGGCGGTGGAGCACAGCGGTCCAGCTGGTCTCGCTCGTCATGCTGGCCGCCTTCTTCCTCACGCTGGCGCGCTCGTCGCGCCGGGCGGAGGTGGGGTGGTGGGTCCTCGCCTGGCTGGCCAACCTGGGCGCGCTCGGCGTCACGGCGTTCTTCTGGTACGCGCAGCCGGACATCCTGTTCCCGCCGGCCCGCGGGACGTACGTGGGCCTGAAGCTCGCGTTCGTGCTGCTGCTCGTGCAGGGCGCCTGGGCCATCGCGCGACCGGGGGCCGCCCTGTGGTCCAACCGCGTGCTCGTCACCGCGCCGCTCGCCTACGGGTTCATCGGCGCGCTCTTCCTCACGAGCATCCCGGCCATCGGCGTCACCCAGCACCTGCTGATGGGCACCATCCTGATCGCCGCCTCGGTCGCGCTCATTCCCGACTGGCTGCGCATCCCCTGGCTGGCGGCGGGACTCGGGCTCCGCGGGCTCCTGGCGCTGCTCGAGGCCGCGGCCTACTACGTCCAGTTCAACCAGTCCGGCGTGTTCGGCCCGGCGGTGGAGAGCGGCGTCGGTTCCTTCCTGGCCGCCAGCTCGTCGTTCGATGCGGGCGCGGAGTGGTTCATCGCCCTCGGCTGCGTGATTGCGCTGGCCGAGCGCGCACAGCGTGACCTGACACAGACGAACCAGCACCTGACGCTCGCGCAGGAGCACCTGCGCCGCCTCGCGGATCGTGATCCGCTGACAGCCCTCGACAACCGGCGCGCGCTGGCCGAGGTCTTCCGCCAGGTTCACCTGGAGGGCGCCACTGTGGTGTTCTTCGACCTCGACGGGTTCAAGCAGATCAACGACCGGCACGGGCACACCGTGGGCGACGAGTGCCTCAAGCGCTTTGCGGTGGCCGTGCGCGAGTCGTTCCGCCCGTCGGACGCGGTGGTCCGCTACGGTGGGGACGAGTTCCTGGTCGTGGCCAGCGGCCTCGACCGTGCGTCCACGATGGGCCGCGTGGACGAGCTCCGCCGCCGCCTCGCGCTGGAGACCGCCTCTCCCGATATCCGCTTCTCGTGCGGCATCGCGGACCTGACTCCGGGCGGCTCGCCGGAGGAAGCGCTGAGCGCCGCCGATCGCGCGATGTACGCGTCGAGAGGGAGGCCGGACCAGGCACACGGCGGCGGCAGGCAGTAACATCGTGCCCAGAGACATGACGCCCCGCCGCTCTCTCGCTGCCGCCGGCCTGGCGGTCCTGCTGCTCGTGCCGGAAGCGGCCGGAACCCAGGCCACTGCCACGCGCGAAGCTGTGTCCGCGGAGCGGCTGATGGCGGCGGTGACCGCGCTCGCGTCGCCGGAGATGGAGGGGCGGGCGGCGGGTTCCGCGGGCGGCGCGAAGGCCCGTGCGTGGATCCTGGCGCGGTTCGCGGCGCTCGGCCTGGAGTCGTTCGGTGAGGGCTTCGAGCAGCCGTTCGACCTGCCGCCCAGCACACCGGCACAACCGAAGGCGACGACGGGTGCCGAGGCGGGGACACGCGGCGTGAACCTTGTCGGCCTGTGCCGCGGCACTGATGCCGGCCTGCCTGCGATCGTGCTGTCCGCGCACTACGATCACCTCGGCATCCGCAACGGCGTGCTCTACCCCGGCGCGGACGACAATGCCTCGGGCGTGGCCGCCCTGCTGGAACTGGCCCGTGCGTGTACCGGGCAGCGCTTTCGCCACGACCTCATCGTGGCCGCGTTCGACGCGGAGGAAGGGGGGCTGCGCGGTGCGCGCACGTTTGTGGCCTCGCCCCCGGTCCCGCGCGAGCGGCTGGCCCTCAACGTCAACCTCGACATGGTGGCGCGCGGCGACAGGAACGAGCTGTACCTTGCCGGCCTGACGCCGTACCCGGCGCTCCGGCCGCTGGTGGAGGGCCACGCCGGGCGCGCGCCTGTGCGGCTGCGCTTCGGTCACGATACGCCGGGCACGGGCGTCGATGACTGGACGCTCCAGTCGGATCACGGCGCCTTCCACGCGGCCGGCATCCCGTTCCTCTACTTCGGCGTCGAGGATCATCCCGACTACCACCAGCCCTCCGACACGGCCGACCGGATCGATGCCGCGTTCTTTGCCGCGGCGGCCGGCACCATCCTCGACGTGCTGCGGACGCTCGACGCGGACCTGCCGTGAGCCGCGGCCGCGCGGCTCTGATAGAGTGCTGGACGTGTCACCTGCGGCGGCGCGGCCACCCGCGCTGACGGCGTTGAAGGATCGCCTCGACGATCTCTACGCCGCCTTCAACCTGGAGCACGTCGTCTCCGACCCCGTCTGGATCGTGCGGCGCTATCGCCACCCGGCCGATCGCGAGATCGTGGCCTTCTGCGCGGCGGCGCTGGCGTTCGGGCGCGTGCAGAGCGTGCTCAACTCCATCGAGGCCCTGCTGGATGTGATGGGCGACCACCCCGCGGAGTTCGTCCGGCGCTTCGAGCCGGAGGTCCACGGCGCCGCGATCTTTCCGCTGGTCCACCGCTGGACGCGCGGCGTGGACCTGGTCGCGCTCCTCTGGCTGCTGCGGCAGATCGTCGAGCGCGGCGGGTCCATCGAGGGGTTCTTCGCGGAGGGCCTCGGGCATGACGACCAGACCGTGGAGGGCGCGCTCGAGTCGTTCTCCCGGCGCGCGCTCGCACTGGACCTCACCGAGGCCTATGGCACCGTGCCCCCGCGGCCCGGCGTCGCCTACTTCTTCTCCCGGCCCTCGTCGGGCGGCGCCTGCAAGCGGCTCAACCTGTTCCTGCGGTGGATGGTCCGCATCGACCGCGTGGATCTGGGCATCTGGTCGCGCGTCCGGGCCTCGCAGCTCGTCGTGCCGCTCGATACGCACGTGATCCGTGTCGGCCGGTGCCTGCGGCTGACACGGCTGACGAGCCCCGGCTGGCGGATGGCGGCCGACATCACGGCCTCGCTGAGCGCCCTGGACCCGCGCGATCCGATCAAGTACGACTTCGCGCTGTGCCACCTCGGCATGATGAGCGCGTGCGGCTTCGACTCGGCGCAGGGTGACGCCCAGTGTCCGCTGAAGGGCGCCTGCCATCCGCGTCCGGCCCGGCGGGCCGCGCGTCCGCGGTAGGCAGCGGCGGCGGGCCGCCCCCTGCCAATCCTGTGGCACAATCCACGCACCCGGCCGGCACGTGCCGCGCGGCAACCGTAGTCCGAGACGCGTTTCCGGGACACTGTTCCGAGACACCCACCCAAGGGGCATCGATGAAGAAGCTGGTCCTCATCCTCGCGATCGCGAGCGTGTCCTGCGGCACGCCCGGGTCCACGACGGCCGATCCCGGCGCCGAGGCGGCCGCCTGGCAACAGCGCGCGCAGGGCATCACCATCATCCGCGACGACTGGGGGATTCCCCATGTCTACGGCAAGACGGATGCGGACGCCGTGTTCGGCGTCATCTACGCGCAGGCCGAGGACGACTTCAATCGCGTCGAGACCAACTACCTGAACGCGATGGGCCGCCTCGCGGAGGCGGAGGGCGAGGCGGAGATCTACCGCGACCTGCGGATGAAGCTCTTCATCGATCCCGCGGACATGCAGGCGCAGTACGAGCGGAGCCCCGGCTGGCTGAAGGCGCTGATGGACGCCTGGGCCGACGGGCTGAACTTCTACCTGCACACGCACCCCGACGTCCGGCCGCGCGTCATCACGCGGTTCGAGCCGTGGATGGCCCTGACCTTCAGCGAGGGCAGCATCGGCGGCGACATCGAGCGCGTGTCCCTGACGGCGCTCGAGGCGTTCTACGGCGGGGCGGCGCCGAGTGCCACCGCGCGCGCGGCCGCCGGCGATCCCCTGCCGGTGGAGGATCTCGACCGGGAGCCGACCGGGTCCAACGGGTTCGCCATCGCTCCGTCCAACACCAGCGGGGGCAAGGCCCTGCTCCTCATCAACCCGCACACCTCCTTCTTCTTCCGCGCGGAAGCCCAGATGGTGAGCGAGGAAGGCCTGAACGCCTACGGCGCCATCACGTGGGGGCAGTTCTTCATCTACCAGGGCTTCAACGAGACCGCCGGCTGGATGCACACCTCGAGCAGCGTGGACAACATCGACGAGTACCTCGAGACCGTCACGAAGACGGACGACGGAGGCATGACCTATCGCGTCGGCGCCGAGGAACGCCCGCTGGTCCAGTCGACCATCACCGTGCCGTACAAGACGGCGGACGGCATGGCCGCGCGTGAGTTCACCGTCTACAGGACGCATCGCGGCCCCATCGTCCGGGAATCGGATGGCCGGTGGGTGAGCGTCCGGCTGATGCAGGAACCGCTCGACGCGCTCACGCAGTCCTACTCGCGGACGAAGGCGCGCAACTACCGCGAGTTCCGCGAGACGATGGACCTTCACACGAACTCGTCGAACAACACGATCTTCGCGGACGCGGAAGGCAACATCGCCTATTTCCACGCCAACTTCGTTCCCCGGCGCGACACGCGCTTCGACTGGTCGAAGCCGGTGGACGGCACCGACCCCGCGACGGAGTGGCAGGGTGTCCATACGGTGGACGAGAGCCCGGACCTCCTCAACCCGCCGAACGGCTGGATCCAGAACACGAACAACTGGCCCTACTCGGCCGCCGGGACGAACAGCCGCAGGCGCGCGGATTTCCCGGCCTACATGGACGCCGGATCCGAGAACCCGCGCGGCATCCACGCCGTCCGCGTGCTCGAGGGGCGGAAGGACTTCACCATCGACTCGCTGATCGCGGCCGCGTACGACAGCTACCTGACCGAGTTCGAGATCCTCATCCCTTCGCTGGTGCGCGCCTACGATCGGCTGCCGGCGTCGAGCCCGCTGCGCGCGAAGCTGGCCGACCAGGTGCAGCTGCTCCGCGGCTGGGACTACCGCTGGGCGGCGGACTCGGTGGCGACGGCCCTGGCCGTCTACTGGGGCGAGGACCTGTGGACGCGCGTCGGGCCCGATGCGCGCCGCGCGGGCGTGTCCGTCTACCAGTTCATGGAGACGAAGGCGTCGCCGCAACAGCAGCTCGAATCCCTCTCGGCGGCCTCCGATCGGCTGACCGCCGACTTCGGCGCCTGGCGCACGCCGTGGGGCGAGATCAATCGCTTCCAGCGCCTGACGGGCGACATCGTGCAGCCGTTCGACGACAGCGGCCCGAGCCTGCCGGTCGGGTTCACCTCCGCACGGTGGGGATCGCTGGCGTCCTTCGGCGCGCGCACCTATCCCGGGACGAAGAAGATGTACGGCACGAGCGGCAACAGCTTCGTGGCCGTGGTCGAGTTCGGGGAGCAGGTGAAGGCAAAGGCCGTCACCGCCGGCGGGTTGAACGCGGATCCGGCGTCGCCGCACTTCAACGACCAGGCCGCGCGTTACAGCACCGGGGACCTGCGCGACGTGTACTTCCATCGCGCGGAGCTCGACGGGCATATCGAGCGGCAGTACAACCCGGGCCGGTAGGCTGGCGGTGGGCGACTGGAGTGGGCGACCCTGAAGGGTCGCCCCTACGGAGATCCTTTGGAGGCCTGAAGGGTCGCTCCTGCCCCACGGGTCTCTTTGGAAGGTCTGAAGGGTCGCCCCTACGGAGATTCTTTGGAAGGTCTGAAGGATCGCCCCTGCCCTACGGAGTTCTCTTTGGAAGATTCCCAGCGCCTGCAGATCGATCGCGTGGCGTCGTGCCTGACGCAGGAGGCACGCATCACGGTGCTGACCGGCGCCGGCGTGTCGGCCGCCAGCGGCGTGCCGACCTTCCGGGGCGATCACGGACTGTGGAAGAGTTTTCGGCCCGAGGAACTGGCCACGCCCGAGGCGTTCGCCCGCGATCCCCGGCTGGTGTGGGAGTGGTACGACTGGCGCCGCACGCTCATCGCGGCCTGTGAGCCCAACGCCGCGCACCACGTGCTCGCCGCCTGGAGCCGCAGGTTCCCGCGCTTCACACTCATCACGCAGAACGTGGACGGCCTCCACGAGCGCGCCGGGACCGCGAACGTGATCCGCATGCACGGGTCCATCTGGGAGGTGGGCTGCTGGAAGCAGTGCCCGGGCTCCGCTCACCGGTGGCGCGACGATCGCCAGCCCCTGCCCGTGCTGCCGCCGCCCTGCCCGCACTGCGGCGCCCCGCTCCGTCCGGGCGTCGTCTGGTTCGGCGAGATGCTGGACCCTGACGTGCTGGCGCGCGTGGACGAGGCGGTGGACTGCGACGTGTTCGTCGCGATCGGCACGTCAGCGGTCGTCTACCCGGCGGCCGGGCTGGCCGCCGGCGCCCGCGCTCGCGGCGCGACGACCATCGAGATCAACCCGGCGGCCACGCCCGCCTCCTCCTCTGTGGATTACGTGCTCGCAGCGCCTGCTGAAGAGGTGCTCCCACAGGTTGAGGAGGCCTGCGCGCGGCGGTAGAATCGATCCCGTCCATCCCCCTTCGCGTCGGTCGAGACCACCTCATCGGGGAGGAGACTGGATGCCGGCTCACCTGTCCTTGACGCCCGTCGCCATCGCGTTCTGCGCCGCCCTGGCCCACGCGGCCCCGGCTGCCGCGCAGGTCGTCCCCACGCGCGAGCCGCCGCCGGAAGGCCGGAGGCTTCTCGCGGGCGACGGGGACGTCATCGTGGTGACCGGGGAGGATCGCGTGCGCGTGGTGAGGCGCCGCGAGGCCGCCGTCCGCGTCATCGCCGACGAGGCACACCGCTTCGTCGTGATCCTGGCGGACTGGTCCACGGGGCCCTCGCCGTCGGACGGACAGGTGGATCAGGCGTGGCGGTTCAGCGCCATCGAGGGGCGCTGGCCCTTCGAGGCCCGGTGGGAGGGGACCGCGACGATCGAGGAGCAGGACGGCGCCTTCGGCGGGCCGCCGCGGACGTTCGCGCTCGAGACGCTGCAGGGCACCATCTGGTTCACCGGCGCGGGGCCCCAGGCGCGCGCGGCTTCCCCTGACGTGGTCGCGGTCATCCGCTACATGAGCGGGGGTTCCGGGGTGAGCCGCGGCTCGTTCGACGAGGCCGAGCAGCGCGAGGTGCTGACGGCACGCGATCCCGCCACCGCACTGGCGATGTCGGCCGGACGGACGGGTGCGCAGGTCGGCAGCGCGAGTGTCACGATCACGGCCGCTCCGCCTGATGGCGCAGGGTCCATCGCGGACGGCGCGGTGCGCGCGGGGGCCGGCGTGCCGGCGCCGGTACGGATTCGCGACGTCGCGCCGCGCCTGCCGGACGAGGCGCGTCAGGCAGGCGTGCGCGGGGTCGTCATCCTGGAGATCCGCATCGAGCCCGACGGCTCGGTCTCGGCAGTTCGCGTGCTGCGCAGCATCCCCATGCTGGACGACAGTGCCGTCCGCGCCGTTCGACAGTGGCAGTTTGCGCCGACGCGCATCAACGGCCAGCCTGTCGCGGTCGTGATGACCGCGACAGTGGACTTCCGCTAGCCGGCCGCGTGTTCCACGGCGGCCTCACGCGGGAGGGGACGGCCTCGCCGGCTGATACGTGCTGAACGACCACAGGAACCCCTCGAGGTCCTGCGCCACGTAGCTCCGCGCTCCGTACTCGCTCGTCGCCGGCGCCTGGACGATGCGCGCACCCGATTCGGCGGCGCGCGCATGATGCGCATCGGGGTCCTCCACCAGGACGCACGTGCCCTGCCGGCGGCCGGCCCAGCACGCGTCCGGATCCGGCCCGGCCCCGACCATCAGGACGCCGCTTCCCATCCAGAGTTCCGCGTGGTGAACGTCACCGGCTTCCCCGGGCACCTGGAGACCGGCGTCGAAGCCGAAGGCGCGCGTGAGGAAGCTCACCGCGGCAGCCCCGTGTTCGTAGCGCAGCGAGGGATAGAACACCGGCGGGCCCGTCCTGTCCGTCATCGCGTAGGTACCGAAGCTCCACAGGTGGCCCTCCGGATCGCGTGCCGAGTACTCGCGGGATCCGTAGTCCGTGTTCGCCAGCGCGCGCTCGATGACGGCGCCCGCCGCCGCGGCACGCGCGTGGTGCGCATCCGGATCGCCGACCGACACGTAGATGCCCTCGCGCACGGTCGTCCAGACGTTGGCGGGATTGACCGGGCCGGCGGAGCTGATGCCCAGGGTCCCGGTACCGAAGCGTAGTTCGGCGTGAGCGACGGTGTCGTCCGGGCCGGGGTAGACGCCGTGTTCCTCGAACCCGAAGGTCCGGCAGAGCCAGGTGATGGCCTCGCGGGCGCGCGTGTAGCGAGCGACGGGGTAGATGTTGGGTGTCATGCGCCTACGATAGGCCGGCGGCCCGCCGTCCGGCTTGCACGAATCTTACCTGGCCGCGGCGATGCCCCCGGTGTCCGGCAGGAGGCTGCCGATGAGCTCGGTGGGCGTGAGCCCGGAGAACGCGCGGAAGTCGCGCGAGAAGTGTGCCTGATCGGCGTAGCCGCAATCGACGGCCAGGTCCGCCAGCCGCACCGGGCCGGACCGGAGCACGCGGAGAGCCCGATCGAAGCGGAGGACGCGCGCCACGGTCTTCGGTGTCAGCCCGAACTCGTGCTCGAAGCGCGCGATGAAGTGCTTCTGGCTCCAGCCGACTTCCTCCACCAGGCGGCCGATGCGCGTGGACCCGGATGCGCGCACGAGCTCGTCGACGGCCCAGGCGAGGCCGGGGTGGACCGCGGCGGCCCGCGCCATGCGGAGGCCGATCTCCCGATCCAGGAGATCGAACCGTGCCTCCCAGTCCGGCGCGTCGGCCAGCATCGCGGCCAGGCGCTGCCCCGCCGCGCCCCAGAGATCCTCGAGGCTCACGATCCGGTTGGCCAGCGAAGCGAGCGGCCGGTCGAGGAACAGGCGCGCGCCAAGCGGCGAGAAATTCACCTGGACGCCCGCCATCGGGCCCGTCGATCCGATCAGCGCATGGGAATCGGACAGTCCCGCGACGAAGCTGCCGTAGTCCGTCCAGCACGCCGGGTCCTCCGTGTCGATCGCGCGAATCGGCGACTCGAAGAGCAGGATCATCGGCACGTCGCCGGTGGCGGGCTCCAGCCGGCAGAGCGGCGCGGCCATCTGCTCGATCCACCCGCAGTAGCCGCGTACGCGCCCGCGAAGGGCCGGATGGGCCGCCGCGCGCGCCATCTCCCAGCGCCCGTCCTCGGACGCGTGACGGACGATGCGCACGCGGGAGGGCCGCGGTGTATCCTCGCTCGGGAGCTTCGCCATGATGCCTCGTCGAACCCTGCACCGATGGGGGACGCTGGCCGCCTGTGCGGCCGCCGTGGCCTCCGGTCATGCCCAGCCTACACCGGGTCCGGTCATCGATCTCATCCTGCGCGGCGGCACCGTCGTCGACGGCACCGGCGGACCGCGCTACGCCGCGGACATCGCCATCGGCCGCGGCTACATCGTCCGCATGGGCGACCTGTCGAAGACCACGGCGCCTGTCGAGGTGGACGTCGGCGGCCTCTTCGTGGCCCCGGGGTTCATCAACATCCACTCGCATGCCACCCCGGAGGGCCTGCCTCGCGCGGAGAACATGCTGACGCAGGGCGTCACGACGGAGATCGTCAACGCGGACGGCGGCGGCTCGCCGGATCTCGACGGCCAGCTCCACCGCCTCCGCACGGCCGGCCTCGCCGTGAACGTCGGCGCGAATGCAGGCTTCAACGCCATCTGGGCGCAGGTGATGGGCCCCGCGGACAGGCGGCCCACGCCCGCAGAGGTCGACACCATGCGCGGGCTCGTCGTCCGCGGGCTCGAGCAGGGCGCGTGGGGCGTGTCGGCGGGGCTGGACTACAAGCCGGCCTACTACGCGACAGCGGAAGAGGTGACGCGCATCGTGGAGGTGGCCCGACCCTGGCGCACCACCTTCCCGAATCACGATCGCCTGACGCCGGAGACCGGCTACAGCTCACGCGTCGGCGTGGAAGAGACGCTCGCGATTGCCGCGCGCGCGGGGCTCGTGCCCGTCGTGACGCACATGAAGTCGCAGGGACGCGAGCAGGGCGAGGCGCCCGCGCTGCTGCGGCTCATGGACGAGGCCGCGGCACGGGGCACCTACACGGCCGCGGACGTCTACCCCTACCTGGCAGGCCAGAGCGGGCTGGCGGCGCTGCTCGTGCCCGGCTGGGCGCTCGACGGCGGCCGGGAAGCGATGCTCGCGCGGTTCGCGGACCCCGCCGCGCGTGCGCGCATCATCGCGGACGCCGAGGAAGCCATGGACGCGCGATTCGGCGGGCCGAGCGGCGTCTACGCCACCGGGCACGGCAAGGAGCTCGTCCAGGCGATGGAGGAGTTCGGCGTGACGTCGCCGGGCGAAGCGCTGGTGCGGCTGCTCGAGCAGTCCGATGGCGGCGCCATCCTCCGGTTCGGCGTGGAGAGCGACCTTGTCGCGATTCTCCGGCACCCGGCGGCATCGGTGGCATGCGACTGCGGCGCGGTGGCCGGGCGCGCCACGCACCCGCGCTACTTCGGCACCTATCCGCGCGTGCTCGGGCGCTACACGCGCGAGCAGCAGGTGCTCACCTGGGAGGACGCGGTGCGCAAGATGTCCGGCCTGCCGGCGGCGACCATCGGCCTCGTCAACCGCGGCTACCTCGCGCCGGGCATGGCGGCCGACATCACCGTGTTCGATCCCGGGACCGTGATGGACCATGCGACGTTCGAGTCCCCGATGGCGCCGTCGGTGGGCATCCGCCACGTGTTCGTCAACGGCCGCCATGCGCTGGCCGACGGCGTGCCGACGGGTGAGACCGGCGGCGAGATCCTCATGCGCGGCCCGCACGAGCCGAGCCGTCCGATGAGCACGTCCGTCGCGCGCCGGGTTTCCGGGCGGACGTCCGTGTCCGACGTCGAGGTCAACATCAACCTGGAACAGCGCGCCGGCCAGCGCACCGCGCGCGGACGGTTCCGCTTCGTCGATCGCACGACGAAGACCTCGATCGAGATGACGGAGCCCGGGCTGCTGCACGTGGCGCCGGGATGGGCCGGCGTCACGGGCCGCGGACGCATCGGCACGGCGGAACAGGCCCTGACCGTGATCGTCGAGCAGGCCGATCCCCTCGACGAGCACACCGCGACCACCCTCACCGTCCTCGGGGAGGACGGCTACCAGGTGACGCGCGTCGTCCAGCGGAACTCGCTTCGCGTCTCGCCCTCGCGGTAGGATCGTCCTGCTTCATGGTTGTCAATTGTGTGGCCTACGAGCGCGGCGAGAAGCTCGCGGATATCCCGATCGAGGAACTGCACGCGTTCGACATGCGCCCCGGCGTCTTCGTGTGGGTGGCGCTCAAGGACCCTGAGCCGTCCGAGCTGCAGATCGTCGAGGAGAAGTTCAACCTCCACGAGCTGGCCGTGGAGGACGCGCAGCACGGCCACCAGCGGCCGAAGCTGGAAGAGTACGGCTCCTCGCTCTTCGTCGTGCTCCACCCGATGGACTGCGTCGACAACGAGATGCACACCGGCGAGGTGGCCATCTTCGTCGGCGCCGGCTACGTGATCTCCACGCGCCGCGATGCCGCGCACGGGTTTGCCGACGTCCGCCAGCGCTGCGAATTCGAGCCGGAGCTGCTGAGCCACGGCCCTGCCTACGTCCTCTACGCGCTGATGGACGCGGTGGTGGACCGCTACGTCCCGGTCCTGGACGCCCTGACCGATGAGGCGGAGGAGATCGAGGAGCGCATCTTCAGCGGCCAGACGACGCGCGCGCAGATCGAGACGCTCTACGGCCTCAAGCGCAAGCTCGTGATTCTCGAGCGCGCCACGAGCCCGCTCCTGGAAGTGGCGGCCAAGCTGCACGGCGGGCGCGTACCACCGCTCTGCAGCGGCCTGCACGACTACTTCCGCGACGTCTACGACCACCTCGTCCGGATCAAGCAGTCCATCGACAACCTGCGCGACATGGCCACCACGGCCGTCTCGGTCAACCTGTCGCTCATCACGATTCAGGAGAACGAGGTCACCAAGCGCCTGGCCGCATACGCCGCGCTCGTGGCCGTGCCCACGATGGTCGCGGGCATCTACGGCATGAACTTCGACGACATGCCGGAGCTCAGCTGGCGATGGGGCTATCCGGCGACCCTGGCGGTCATGGCCGTGGTGGATCTCTACCTCGGCTATCGGTTCAGAAAGGCGGGATGGCTGTAGCCGATCGGCCGGCCATTCGCGCTAGAGTGTCTGCGTGCTTCGCGGTGGTCTGCTGGCCGGCCTGCTGCTGACCTCGTCGCTCGCGGCGGACGTCGAGCTCAGGCCCGGCACGGTCGCGGCGTTCGATCGCTACGTGCGCCTCACCGAGGCGCGCATGGACGCGGAGGCCGCCGACCCGCGCCGGTTCCTGGCCATCGATGCCCGGGACGACGCGGACCGGCGCATCGGCCTCGATGCGCTGCGGAAGGGCGGCCTGGTCATCGATCGCGCCGAGACCCTCGACGGCCGCGCGGAGATTGGCGTCCCGGACGGCCTCGTCCATCACTGGGTCGGCGTCGTCTTCGTCCCCGGCGTCACCGTGGACCGGGCGATCGCGCTGTTGCAGGACTACGAGCGCCACGACGAGATCTATCGCCCCGCCGTCGCCGGCGCGCGCGTGCTGTCCCGGAGCGGCGATCGCTTCCGCGTCTTCCTCCGCTTCTTCATGAAGAAGGTCATCGCGGTGACGATGAACACCGAGCACGAGGCACAGTTCACGAGGGCCGGCCCGTCCCGCGCGTACAGCCGCATCATCAGCACGCGGATCGCGGAGGTGGAGGACCCGGGCACGAGCGGCGAACGGGAGAAGCCGGTGGGGAAAGACAGCGGCTTCCTGTGGCGGCTCAACAGCTACTGGCGATTCCTCGATCGTGACGGCGGGACCTACGTCCAGTGCGAGTCCATCTCGCTCACGCGCGACATCCCCACGGGCCTGGGCTGGCTGGTCGGCCCGTTCGTGACCAGCATCCCACGCGAGTCGCTGACCTTCACGCTGGAGACCACGCGCAAGGCACTCGTCTCCGGTGAGCGCACGCCCGCCGGACCGGCGCGCTGACCCGGGAGCCCGGAGCGCCATTCACCCCCGCACGTCGCGATACACCCGCAGCGTTCCCTCCACCAGTTTGTCCACGCCGAAGTGCCGCGCGACGCGTGCCCGGCCGGCTTCCCCGTACAGCCGGCGCCGTTCGGCGTCCTGCAGCAGGCTGGCGATCGCCGCCGCCAGCGCCGCGGCGTCCCCCGGGGGCACCAGGAGGCCTGTCTCCTCGTGGACGACGGCTTCGGGTATCCCGCCTGCCCGCGTTCCGACGACGGCCAGGCCCATGGCCATCGCATCCAGGACCGCGGAGCCGAGGCCTTCGGTCACGGAGCTCATGACGAAGAGATCCGCCGACCGCACCAGCTCCAGGACGTCCTCGCGAAACCCCGGCAGGCGGACGCGCTTCTCCAGGTGCCGCTCCTTGACCTGCCGCTCCAGGGCCTGCCGCAGCTCGCCCTCGCCGAGGATCACGAGGTGCGCGTCCGGGACGTCCTGCATCACGATCGGCATCGCGTCGATCAGGTGCTTCTGTCCCTTGTGCGCCACGAGGGCGCCGACGTTCACGATGGCCGGCACGCCGTGCGGGAGCCAGAACTCGGCGTGGAGGTCCTGCGCGGGCAGGCGCTGGACCTTCTCCACGTCGATGCCGTCGTGGACGACGTCCACGCGCGCGCCCGCGATGCCGTCCGCGACCAGGATGTCGCGGATGGCGCCGGAGGCGGCGATGAAGCGGCGCACCTGCGCGTACTTCCATCGCGAGAACGAGTTGCCGCCCAGGTGGAAGTCCACCCGCCTGGAGGCAATGAGGGCCGGCGCCCCCGCGGATCCGCTGAACGACAGCGCGGTGGCCGCCATCGACACGGCGTGCGGATCGTGCGCGTGGACGATGGCCGGCGCGTACTGCCGGACGATGCGCGACAGCTTCCAGGCGGCCGCGAGATCGATCTCGCTGCGCGGCGCCAGGCCGATCAGGTCCGGGCCCTCGGTCGCCCGGCGGTACAGCTCGCCCTGCGGGTGTGCCACGAGCAGGGCACGGTGCCCGCGCTCGCGCAGACCGAGCACGGTCAGGAGCGCTTGCTGCTGGCCGCCGCGCCAGGTCCTGGCGGTGTCGATGTGGAGGCTGAACACAGGGCCCAGAGCTTGGCAAACTTGAGGCCGACATACCGGGCGTTCATCGCCGAGACGATGAGGCCGGGCACGCCGTCGCGAAAGCCGCCGCGCAGGATGTAGTTCCGGAGGAAGGCCGCGGGGGGATGGAGCGCGAGGTCGAGATATCCGGCCCGGCGGCCGTCCTCGTGCATCTGGCGCGCCGCCAGCGTCGTGTACCGATCCATCGTCTGGATGTGGTGCGAGAGGTCGCGGTAGGCGTAGTGGAGCAGCTCGCCGCGCAGCCGGCCGACCGGACCGTCGGCCTGCACGGACTCGTGGACGTGGCGTCCCGCCCAGCGCGCGCGCCGGCGATCGTAGAGCCGGAGCTGGTAGTCGGGATACCAGTCCGTCGATCGCAGCCAGCGTCCGAGATGGTAGGTCACGCGCGGCATGCGGTAGCCGGCGATCCCCTCCGTCCCTGTCGTGTCGTCGCCGGAGGCGCCTGTTCGCAGCGCCTGGATCTCCGACGCCAGCCGCGGCGACAGCCGCTCGTCGGCATCGATGGAGAGGATCCAGTCGTGGCTGGCCTGGGCGGCCGCGAAGTTCTTCTGGGCCACGTAGCCCGGCCACGGGCGGACGAACACCTTGTCGGTGTGCTGCCGTGCAATCGCCACCGTCTCGTCGGTGCTCTCGCTGTCGACGACGACGATCTCGTCGGCGAACGACACCGATGCGAGGGCGGCCGGAAGGTTGGCAGCCTCGTTGAAGGTGATGATGATGGCCGTGACCCTCGTCACGGCCTAGAGTCTATACCGGGCGCGCGGTCCGACTCGTGCCGGGCTGCGCCTGCTACTGCTGCTGCTGCTGTTGTTGCTGCTGTTGCTGCTGCGTCCCGTTCTGGCCGGCCGTACCGGTGCCGGCGTTCGTGCCCGTGACACCGCCGGTGCCGGCGAGGGGCGCCACCTGGCTCGTCTCGTAGTCCACGGCGGACTTGTTGTAGTCGAGCAGCGCCTGCAGTTCGTTGTTGCGGGCCTGGTTGAGGTCGCGCTGGGCCTGGAAGACGAGGAAGCTCGTGGTCATGCCGGCCTGGAACTTCTTCTCCTCCGCCTCCAGGCGCCGTTCCGCGAGGGCGCGCGAGGCGCGGGTGGCGTCCACACGCTTGGCGTTGGTCTGCACCTGCCGCGCGTACTCGCGAATCTGCGTGGCCACCTGCAGTTCCTGGCTCTGAAGCTGCCGGCGGGACTGCTGGTCCTGGAGCCGTGCACGTGCCAGCCCGGCTTCGGCGTTGGCCGTGCCGATCGGATAGCTCACCTGCACGCCGAAGGTCCAGGCGGGGAAGTCCCCGGCGAGCGTCGAGCGCAGCGTGTCCATGTAGCTCCGCGAGGCCTCGCCGACCACGTCGTACGGGGGTTCGGGCGAGCGGATGAACCCCGTGCCGCCGATGGCCTGCGCGCCGTAGGTGAGCGAGGCGTTCACCTCCGGCAGCGTCTGGTTGCGGAAGTAGCGGATGTTGACGTCGTTCGATTCGATCTGCTTGCGCGACGAGACCAGGTCCGTCCGGTTGCTGATGGCGGTGCGGACCGCGGCGTCCGTGTCCACGGGCACCGCCCGGAAGACCACCGACTCGGTCGGCTCGAGACGCATGTTCCAGAAGTCCGGCATGTCCGGCGTGAAGATGAGCGCGCGCAGGCGATCCTCCGCGCGGCTGATGGCCGCCTCGGCCAGAATGACGCTCTCCTCGCGCTGCGCGACCTCGGCCTCCGCCTGGACGATGTCGATGGGCGCCATCGTGCCGATCTCCACGCGGGCGCGGTTGTCCTTGAGCGACTGCTCCGCGAGCTCCAGCGACTGGTGCTGCACGTTCAGGTTGCCGATGGCGAACATCAGGTCGTAGTAGGCGTTCTTGACGTTGCGCCCCGTGATGGCGATGGACTGCTCGAGCTGCACGTCGGAGATCTCGCGGTTCTTCTGGCTGACGAGCAGTTGCTGGCGCGTGCCGTCGATGCGGAAGTTGCGGAGGAGGGGCTGCGAGTAGGACAGGTTGATCGACGTGTTCAGCTGGGGGTTCGCGGTGACGTTGATGTTGTTCGTCGTGAGCCGGCTGTTGTTCCAGCCGATGCTGTAGTTGCTGCCGAAGCGCGTGAGCCCGCCGAACCCGAAGTTGTAGCGGTTGTTGTTGCTCACGAGCTGGTTGACGTTGCCGGCCAGGATGTCGAACGGCGGCTGCGTCTGGTCCGTGAGGTTGATGCTCGACTGGAAGTTGGGCGTGTAGCTGCTGCGCACCTGTGCCACGGTCAGGTCCTGCACCTGCGGCGTGATGCGGTCCACCTGGAGGTCCAGGTTGTTCTCGAGCGCGAGGGCCACGGCCTCGTCGATGCTGATGCGGTGGACGGGCCCCTGCGCCGCGGCCGCCGGCGCGGCCGGCGATGTCTGCGCGCGGACAGGGGACACTCCGAAAACGGACAGGCCGGCCAGCGCGAGGCCCGCCACGAGAACCGTTTGCGCACGAAAACCCTTCTGGACACGCATCACCGTTGGCACTCCGTTGAAGAAGATGATCGGGTCGTCGATCGACCCTCGTGGGACGGCAGCAAAAAGGGTGCCGCCCGGGCGTCGGCCCTGACCGATATAGACGTGCACGGCAGGGTCCCGGTTCAGCCGACGCCGCCCGATATACTACCGCTCGATGACCGAAGCCGACCTGTTGTCCCTCTTCCGCCGTTCGGGCGCCCTCCTCGACGGCCACTTCCTGCTCTCCTCCGGCCTGCACAGTCCCGGCTACCTGCAGTGTGCGCTCGTGCTGCAGCACCCGGCGGATGCCACCGCCCTCGGCGCCGCCCTCGGCGCGCGCGTCCGCGACCTGAACCCGACCGTGGTGCTCTCCCCGGCCCTCGGCGGCATCGTGATCGGCCAGGAGGTGGCACGCGCCCTCGATCGCCCCGCCATCTTCGCCGAGCGCCAGGACGGCGCGCTCACGCTGCGCCGCGGGTTCACACTGGGCCCGGAGGCACGCGTGCTCGTCGTCGAGGACGTGGTGACGACCGGCGGCTCCACGCGCGAGACCATCGACGTGGCCCGCCGCTTCGGGGCCGAGGTCGTGGGCGCCTGCGCGATCGTGGACCGCAGCGGCGGCCAGCCCGGCTTGGACGTCCCGTTCCATGCGCTGCTCCCGATGTCGGTGTCTGCCTACCCGCCCGACGCCTGCCCGCTCTGCGCGCAGGGCGTGGCCGTCGTCAAGCCCGGCTCGCGAGCGACGCGGGCGTAGCCACCGGGCCCGGAACGCGAGGCGTCGGACCGTGGAACGCGCGCGCACCCTCAAGCTGACCGTGGCGTACGAGGGCACGGGCTTCGCGGGCTGGCAGCAGCAGCCCGGCGAGCGGACCGTGCAGGGCGCGATCGAGGACGCCCTGGCGGCCATCGAGGAGCGCCCGACGCCCGTGACGGCGGCCGGGCGCACGGACGCCGGCGTGCACGCCAGGGGCCAGGTCGTGACCGCCGTCGTGCGGAAGCCGCACGCGGCAGCCGTCTACCTCAGGGCCATGAACGTCCGGCTCCCGGAGGACGTGCGCGTCATGGCAGCGGAAGAGGCGCCGCCGGGGTTTCATGCCCGGCGCGACGCGCGCGACAAGACGTACCACTACACCATCGCGATGGGCGCCCGGCCGGCGCCGTTCCTCCGCCGCGTGGTCTGGCACGTGCCGCAGGCGCTCGACCTTGCCGCCATGCAGGAGGCGGCCGGCCTGCTGGTCGGGACCCACGACTTCGCGGCGTTCCAGGCAAGCGGGGGCGACGTGACGACGACCGTGCGGCGTCTGCTGCGCTCGGAGGTCGCGGTCCGGCCGGGGATGCCGGGCGGCCGCGCGCCGTTCGCCGAGCCCGTGCTCGTCACCTATCGCGTGACGGGAACCGGCTTTCTCCGCCACATGGTCCGCAACATCGTCGGGACGCTGGTGGACATCGGCCGGGGGCGCTGGCCCGCGGAGGAGATGGGCGCCATCCTGGCATCCGGGCGCCGCGCCCGTGCCGGCGCCACGGCGCCGCCGCAGGGCCTGGTGCTGATGCGCGTCCGCTACCGATAGGCCGGTGTAAAATCAGCACTTAACCCATGTCGATCGACCAGCTACTGGCGTGGATTCCCCCGGGCTCTGCCGACGTGGCGCTGGCCCGGCAGATCCAGCCGGACCGCCTGCCCCGGCACGTGGCGATCATCATGGACGGCAATGGCCGGTGGGCGGGCCGCCGGCACCTGCCGCGCGTCGAAGGGCATCGGGCCGGCATCGCGTCGGTGCGGGAGGTCCTGGAGACGTCCGCCCGGCTGGGGCTGGAGGTGCTGACGCTCTACGCGTTTTCCGTCGAGAACTGGAAGCGGCCGGCCGCCGAGGTCGGGACGCTGATGGCGCTCCTCAAGCGCTACCTGCGGTCCGAACTCTCGACGCTGCTCGAGAACGACATCCGCTTCAACGTGATCGGGCGCCCTGACGGGCTGTCGCCGGACGTCCGGGCCGAGCTCGATGACGCGGCCGCGCGCACCGCGTCGAACGGCGGTCTCGTGTTCAACATCGCCCTCAACTACGGCGGCCGGAGCGAGATCGTGGACGCCGCGCGCGCCGCGATGGCCTCGGGCCTGGCGCCGGAGGCCCTCGACGAGGATCGTTTCGCCGGCTTCCTGTACACGGCCGGCCAGCCGGACCCGGACCTGCTGATCCGGACGAGTGGGGAGATGCGCATCAGCAACTTCCTGCTCTGGCAGATTGCCTACGCGGAGATCTACGTCACCGAGACGTACTGGCCCGACTTCCGGCGGCAGGACCTGCTCGAGGCCATCGTCGCCTACCAGAAGCGCGATCGGCGGTACGGCGGCATCGGCGCGCCGGTGGCCGCCGGCGTCGAGTAGATCGGCGCCGATGGCCAGAGTCCTCACCGGCGCCGCGCTCGCGGCGATTGTCGTCCTCGCCGTGTGGTTCCTCACGCCCGTGGCCCTGCTCGGCCTCGTGCTCGGCGTGGCCGCGCTCGCCTTCGTCGAGTACGCGCGCATTGTCGATGCGATCGGGGCGAAGATCCCGTGGTGGACCGCGGGCGCCGCGACGCTGGCCACGGCCGCCATGGTGCCGTTCCCCTGGGTGTCGGTCGAGGTCATCGTGGTGGTGGCCCTCATCGCGACCGCGTTCAACGTCCTGCGGTCCGATCGCACGGGCGCCGCGACCCTGTCGGATACCGCCGCGGCCGTGCTGGCGCCGGTGTACCTGGGCCTGCCGCTCGGATCGCTTGCCGCGATTGCCGCGGTGGGCGGCCGCGAAGCGGTCCTGATCCTCATCGGCACGATTGCGGTGAGCGACACGGCGCAGTACTACACGGGCCGGTTGTTCGGCCGCAGGCCGCTCGCGCCGGTCCGGAGCCCCAAGAAGACGGTGGAGGGCGCCGTCGGCGGGTTCGTGTTCGCGCCGGCGTTCCTGGTGTTCGCCGGCGGCCTGTGGCTGCCGGGCCTGTCCCCGGCGAGGCTGGCCCTGCTCGGCCTCCTGCTGGTGATCGTCGGCATCCTCGGAGATCTCTTCGAGTCGATGCTCAAGCGCGCGGCCGGCATGAAGGACAGCGGCAGCCTCGTGCCCGGACACGGCGGCGTCCTCGATCGGATCGACGCGCTGCTGTTCGCGGCGCCGATCTTCTACTACTTCCTCCGGTGAGGCACGAGTGACAGCGGCATGAGGCGTATCGCGATCCTCGGCTCGACCGGTTCCATCGGCACGAGCGCGCTGTCGGTGATCGACGCCCACCCCGACAGACTGCAGGTGGCCGCGCTCGCGGCCGGCAACAACGTCGATCTCTTCGCCGAGCAGGTGCGGCGGTATCGGCCGTCGGTCGTGGCAATGGCGACGGCGGCGGGCCTGGATGCGCTCCGTGCGGCCACCGGCGGCCTGCCGGCGGGCGCGGCCGCCGGCGTCGACGGCCTGATCGCGGTGGCGACGGCGCCGGACGTGGACGTCGTGCTGTGCGCCTCGTCCGGCACCGCGGGCCTCGAGGCCGTCCTGGCCGCCATCGACGCCGGCAAGACCATCGCCCTCGCGAACAAGGAAGTGCTGGTGATGGCCGGCGGGCTCGTGATGGACGCGGCACGCCGGCGCGGCGTGGCTGTACTTCCCGTGGACAGCGAGCACAACGCCATCCACCAGTGCCTGCAGGGACGCGCGCCCGGAGACGTGCGGCGCCTCGTGCTGACGGCGTCCGGCGGCCCGTTTCGCGGCCGCGCGCGGGCGAGCCTGGCGGAGGTGACAGCGGACGCGGCGCTGCGGCACCCGACCTGGCAGATGGGCCGCAAGATCACCATCGATTCCGCGACGCTGATGAACAAGGGTCTCGAGGTGATCGAGGCGCACTGGCTGTTCGGCACGAGCGCCGATCGCATCGGCGTCCTCGTCCATCCGCAGTCCATCGTGCACTCGATGATCGAGCTCGCGGACGGGTCGGTTATCGCGCAGATGGGCATCACCGACATGCGGCTGCCCATCCAGTACGCCTTCTCGTTTCCCGAGCGGTGGGCGAGTCCCGTGCCGCCGGTCGACCTCGCGCGCGTCGATGCCCTGGAGTTCCACGAACCGGCCTGGGATGACTTTCCGTGCCTCGGGCTTGCCTATCGCGCGCTCGAGGCCGAACGGAGCCTCCCGATCGTCCTCAACGCGGCCAACGAGGTGGCGGTGGCGGCGTTCCTGGATGGGCGGCTGGGCTTCAATGGCATCGCGGATCTCATTGCATCCACGATGGATGCCCACCAGGCGGGGCCGGCCGGCACCCTCGGCGAGGTGCGCCGTATTGATGCCTGGGCCCGGGATCGCGCCGAAGCCGGGGTCCGGGCGTTACAATCGGATCGATGACCACCTTGCTCGCGTTCGCCCTCGTGCTCGGCGTGCTCGTGTTCGTGCACGAGCTCGGCCATTTCATGGCGGCTCGCTGGAACGGCGTTCGTGTCCTGACCTTCTCGCTCGGGTTCGGGCCCAAGGTGCTGTCCTTCCGACGCGGCGACACGGAGTACTGCCTCAGCATCATCCCGCTCGGCGGCTACGTGAAGATGGCGGGCGAAAACCCGGACGATCCCCGCTCGGGGCAGTCCGACGAGTTCCTGTCCAAGTCCAAGTGGCAGCGGTTCCAGATCCTCATCATGGGACCCGCGATGAACATCCTGCTGGCCGTGGTGCTGCTGGCCGCCGTGCTGATGCGCGGCGCGACCGTGCCCGAGTACCTCGACAAGCCGGCCACCGTCGGGACGGTGCTCGCGGACTCGGCGGCCGAGCGCGCGGGCCTGCGGCCCGGCGACGTCATCCTCCGCTTCGGCTCCGCCACCATCACCAACTGGGAACAGCTCGAGATGGCCGTCGCGTCCCGCCCCGAGCGGGAAGTGGACGTGGTCGTCAACCGCGATCAGCGAGAGGAGCGGCTGAGCATCCGGCCGGATCTCACGGAACTGCGCACGCGCACGGACGCGCGCTTCGAGATCGGCACCATTGGCGTGCTGCCCGACGTCTACCCGAGCATCCGGGCGCTCGTGCCCGGTGAGCCGGCCGAGGCCGCGGGCCTTCAGGCGGAGGACGTGATCCTGGCCATCAACGGACAGCGCATGGTCTTCGCGTCCCAGGTGTCGGAGACGATCTCGCAGCACCCGGAGGACGAGATCACGATGATCGTCCGGCGGAACGGGGCCGAGCAGACCATCCTCGTCACGCCGGCGCGCCAGGGAGAGACCGGACGGATCGGCATCAACATCAGCGACGCGGTCCGCACCTACCAGCCGGGACCGCTTGCGGCCGTCGGCATGAGCGTCGAGCGCAACATCGAGATGTCCGGGATGATCCTGCGGACCTTGTGGGACCTCGTGACCGGTGAGGCATCGCCGCGGCAGTTGATGGGGCCCGTCGGCATCGCCCAGCTCTCCGGCGAGTCCGTGCAGGTGGGCTGGATCGCCCTGGTCGGCCTGATGGCCTCGCTCAGCCTCAACCTCGGGCTGCTCAACCTCCTGCCGATTCCCGTCCTCGACGGCGGCCACATCTTCATCATGGGCATCGAGACGATCGCGCGCCGCGACTTCAGCCTGGCAGTGAAGGAGAAGATGCTCTTTGCCGGCTTCGTCGCGCTGATGGCGCTGATGGTGACGGTGATCTACAACGACCTCACGCGTATCGCCTGGATCGAGCGCCTGATGCCCTGGCGATAGGCCGGGCGCGGCGCCCGCGCCGGACGCCGCGGGACGCGCTCAGGGCCTCCGCAGCACGTGGCCGGGGCGTTCCCCGGTGTGCCGGCCCTCGTCGAGCACCACCTGCCCGTTGACGATCACCGTGTCGATCCCGTCCGGGTACTGAAACGGATCCTCGAACGTCGCGCGATCCGCGACCGTGTCGGGATCGAAGATCACCACGTCGGCCCATCGTCCCGCCACGAGCATCCCGCGATCCGCCAGGCCGAGCACCTCCGCCGGGAGCGACGTCATCTTGCGCACGGCCTCCTCGAGCGGAATCACCTGCCGCTCGCGCACGTAGCGGCCGAGCACGCGCGGGAACGTCCCGAAGCTCCGCGGGTGCGGCACGCCGGCCCGGAGCGGGCCCTCCGTGGCGAAGGCCGAGCCGTCGGATCCAATCGCCACCCACGGCTGGCGCAGCGCCAGCGCCAGGTCGTCCTCCGACATGATGAAGTACACGCAGCCGACGGAGCCCCGCTCCTCGATCAGCAGGTCGAACACGAAGTCGAACGGGTCCTTGCCCGCCAGCGTCGCGGCGTCCTCGACGCGCATGCCCTCGTAGCGGCGGTTCGGCGACTCGCCCTGATCGCGCGCCCCGCGCGACCGGCCGATGGCCGCCAGCTGCACGTTCTGCCACGTCCCGGCGGACTGGTAGCGGTTGTCCCACGGCGCGTTCGGATCGGCCATGTCGCGGCGGATCCGCGCGCGCGTGGGCGGGTCGGCCAGCCGCTTGACGAGCGCGTCGGCGCCGCCGTCGAGCGCATACTGCGGCAGCGTGGCGGTCAGGCTCGTGCTGCTCGCCACGTACGGATACTGATCCGCGGTGACCCGCACGCCGCGGGCGCGTGCCTTCTCGACCAGGTCCACGACCTCCTGCATCCGGCCGAAGTTCGCCTGGCCCGTCACCTTGATGTGAAACACGTGGACGGGCAGACGCGCGCGTTCGCCGATCGCGATGGCCTCCTCGATGCCCTCCCGCAGCCGGCGCCCGTCGTGCCGGAGGTGCGACGCGTAGATCCCGCCGCGGCCGGCCGCCACCTCCGACAGTTCCACGAGCTCGTCGAGCGGCTGGTAGGCGTTCGGCGGGTAGATGAGCCCGGTCGAGACGCCGAAGACGCCCTGATCCATGGCCGTGTCGATCAGGGCCTTCATCGCGCTCACCTGCTCCGCCGTCGGCACGACATCGGCGTGACCGACCACGAGGGAGCGGACCTGGCCGAGGCCGATGTAGGACAGCAGGTTGACGGCAATGCCGCCGCGCTCCACCGCGGCAAAGTAACCGGTGAAGTCCGTCCACGGGGACGTCTCGGACGCCTCCTGTCGCGGGGCAATCGATCCGGACTCGCCGATCACCTCCGTCGTGACGCCCTGGCGGATCTTGCTCTGCGCATCCCCGTCCGTGAGGAGCGGCACGTCGGAGTGGCTGTGCATGTCGATGAACCCGGGCGCCGCGACGCGGCCCTTCGCATCGATCGTGCGCGCCCCGGCACCCGACACGTCGCCGACCGCGGCAATCCGTCCGCCGGCAATGGCCACGGACCCCGTCCGCGACGCGGCCCCCGTACCATCGACGATGCGGGCGTTCGTGATGACGAGATCGTAGGCGGGCGCCGCGGGCGGGCCGGCACAGGACCACATCAGGCACGCCACGATCGGGACCGCACGTTTCATGGTTCCTCCACCGCCCGCACGCCGGGCGCCGCATCGGCCGCGCTCCGGCGGCCCGGCTTGAAGTGCTGAATGAGGCCGTCGACGAGGGCCGCGATCGTCGCGCCTTCGGCCGCCACGTCCACGCGGATGCCCGCGCGCTGCGCGGCATCGAGTGCCGCGGGTCCGATCGCCGCGACGACGGTGCCGGACAGCAGGTCCGGCGTCTGTTCGGCGCCGTAGATCTCCACGAAGGCGCGGACCGTATTGCCGCTCGTGAAGGTGACGGCATCGATCCGCCGATCGAGCAGCTGCCGGTAGAGCCCGAGGTGCGCGTCGCTCTCGACCGTCGTCGCGCGGTACGCGGTGACGTCGGTGACGACGGCGCCGGCCGAGCGGAGTTCGTCGACGAGCGTCTCGCCGGCGGCGTCGGCCATGGGGCAGAGGATGCGGGCGCCCCTGATGGGACCCGCGTCGGTCAGCGCGGCCACGATGCCGGACGTCCGGTGATCCGAGGGCTGCAGGTCCGGGCTGATGCCGTAGCGAAGCAGCCGCGCCGCAGTGCCGGGGCCCACCGTGCACAGCCGCGGTCCGGCGAGCGCACGCACGTCGCGCGTGCCGAGCAGGACGCGGTTGACGAAGGCGGCGACGCTGTTCGTGCTCGTGAACACGATCCAGTCGAACGAGCCGGCGCTGGCGGCGGCCCGATCGAGCGGCCCGATGTCCGTCGGCGCCGCGATGCGCAGGACCGGCGCCTCGATCGCTTCCGCGCCGTTCTGCTCGAGCAGATCCACGAGTTCCGGGGCCTGGTCCCGCGACCGCGTGACGAGCACCCGACGCCCGAACAGCGGGCGGTTGTCGAACCAGCGGAGGTGCTCCCGCAGGCCGACGACCGCGCCGAGCACGAGCATCGAGGGACCGGTGGGCGGCTGCTCCCGGAGGCGCTGCGCGAGATCCCCGAGCGTGCCGGTCATCGTCTGCTGCGAGGGCAGCGTGCCGTGGACGATGATGGCCGCGGGCTCCTGCGCCGGCCGGCCGTGCGTGAGCAGCGCATCCAGCATGGACGGCAACTGCCGCGGGCCGCTGAAGCACGCGATCGTCCCATTCAGCCGCGCAAGGCTCGCCCAGTCCACCGCCGGCGCCTCCCGGCCGTCGTCTTCGAAGCCGCGCAAGAAGGTGACCGTGTCCCCGCCGCCGGGGTAGGTGATCGGGATGCCCGCGAAGGCCGGGATGCCGACGAGCGCGGGGATGCCGGGGATGACCTCGAACGCGATGCCCTGCTCGTGGAGGAACAGCGCTTCCGAGCCGCCGCGATCGAACACGAACGGGTCGCCCCACTTGAGCCGGGCCACCACGCAGCCTTCACGGGCCTTCTCCGCGACCAGGAAGTTGATGGCGTCCTGTTCCAGCGGCTGGGGCGCCGCGCTGCCCACGTTGATCCGCTCGGCCATGGCCGGGGCCTGGTCGAGCAGGCGCGGGTGCACGAGCCTGTCGAAGATGACGACGTCGGCCTGCTGCAGCGCCCGCAGCCCGCGCAGGCTGATCAGGTCCGGCGCGCCGGGCCCCGTGCCGATGATGAAGACGGAGGGTCGCACGTGGCTGATTCTAAGGCCAAAGCACGGCGCCCGCGGCGCCGCTATGACGGCGCGTAGTAGCCGCGCCGGGTGCGCGCCGTGGCGTTCGGACGATCCACCTGGACGAGGAGGCGCCGCCACGTCCCGTCGCGGCGCGTGTTCGTCGGGGCGTAGGCCATCGTGTACTGGCTGGACAGCTCGTCCGCGATCTGCGCGTAGACGTCCGTGAGCTCCTCCGCGCGCCGCACGAAGAACGCCCGTCCGCCCGTCTCCGTCGCCAGCTGGCGGAGGACGAACTCCGCCTGACGGAATCCCTTGAGCCCGGCAATCTCCCGCGGCTGCAGGCCGATGGAGTAGATCACCGTCTCGGACCGCTTGGCGAGGTCCATCACCTCGTCGAAGCTCACGAGGCTCGTCGTGTCCTCGCCGTCCGACAGCAGCACGATGGCCTGCCGGCGCACGTCCTCCTCGCTGGTCGCCTTGATCTTCGCGAGCTCCCGGAGCGCGATGTATACCGCGTTGTAGAGCGATGTCGATCCGCCGGAGCTCGTCGTCCGGATGGCCCGTTCCAGCGCCGCGTGATCGCTGGTGAACCCCTGCCGGATCTCGACGCGGCTGTCGAAGTCGACGATCTGCGCCAGGTCGTTCGGCCGGATGCGCGCGGCGAAGCCGATGGCGGCTTCCTGCGCGATCTCCATCCGCTCCTCCATGCTGGCGCTGCTGTCGATGAGCAGCGAGAGGGCAATGGGGAGGTTGGACCGCGTGAAGAACAGCAGGTCCTGCCGCGTGCCGTCCTCGAAGACCCCGAAGTCCTCCTGCTGCAGGTCCGTGATGAAGCGGTTCTTCGAATCCGCGACGGTCACGTTGAGCGACACGACCTCGACGCCCGTGCGGAAGACCTGTGGCCGCTCCTGCGCGGCGGCCCCGATCGCCAGGGCGGCCAGCGCGAGCATCAGCGTGAGCCGCCGCACGCCTAGCGGACCTTCTGGCCGCGCGCCGGCGCGCCCGCGACCACGAGCGTGTCGCGCGGTGACGTGACGTCAATCCGGTCGGGGGGAATCAGCGTTTCGGGCCGCGCGTACACGAGGCGATACTGGCTCGTCAGCGCCCCGGCAATCCGCATGAGCGCCATCTCGTAGTTCATGCTCGCGAGCACGTCCTCGCGCCAGCCGCCGCTGCGCTCGATGCCCCGGTCCAGGACCACGGCGCGATTCCGCGCCGCATCGTCGAGCATCGAGGTCCGGGAGTTCAGCAGGACCACGGCGCTCAGCATCGCCCCGCTCTCGCCGAGGCGGTCGAGCACCTGCTGGAAGTGCAGGTTGCTGAACTCGGTCTGCTCGAGCGTCACGAGCACGATGGCCGCCCGGTCGGACTCGCGCTTGCCGAGGCCCCGCGCGACCTCGACGATGGCGTCGAGGAGCGTGGCGCCGGAGTCGGGCTGGGCAAAGACCCGCTGCGCCGCCGCCTGGAGGCGCGCGGCGTCGGTCGTGTAGTCCTGCACGATCGTCGGACGGTCCGCCGTCGTGACGAGCGCGATGGGCCCGATGCCGTCGATGGCCGTGAGGAAGCTGGCCAGGGCCTTGCGCAGGTCCGCGATCGTCGCCTGCGCGGCCGCCTGGTTGTCGACGAGGACCGCCACCGGCATCGGCGTGGTCGCCCGTTCGACGCGGAGGACCTCGCGCGCCACGCCGTCCTCCCGCACGCGGAAGTCGTCGACGGCGAGGTCGGCGACGGGGGCGCGGGTCTTCGCGTCGAGCGCGCTGACGTAGAGGACGCGCTCCTGTGCGGTCTGCGCGGGGAGCAGCACCGGGAGGACGAGGAGGCTGACGCCGGTGGCCAGCAGTCGGACGATCGAGGATCGGATCATGGCGGCACCAGGAGGCTGGCCGGAGGCGCACCGGGGCAGCTGAGTGCAGTATAGAGCAGGGGGCTGGCGGTAGACTGTCGCCATGGCCGATTCGCCCAGTACGATCCGGATGCTCGGCCAGCTCAGCACGGTGGGCCTCTCCTTCGTGCTGGCGCTGGTGCTCGGCTTCGGCGGCGGCTACTGGCTGGACGGGCAGCTGGGCACGACGCCGTGGCTGGCCTTTATCGGCTTCTTCGTGGGCCTGGCCGCGGGCGTGCTCAACGTCTACCGTGTGATGCGCGCGGCGGGCGCGTCCGGGGCGGCGCCCGGGCCGCCTGCCTCGGGGGGCCGCCGGGCGTGAGTCTGGCGGGGTCGGGCACGCGTATCCGGCGCGACGCCGCGCTGGCGTGCGTGGTGCTCGGCGCCGTGGCCATGCTGGTCTGGCCGCGGGACTGGCGGATGGCGGCCGGCGTGGCCGGCGGCGGCCTGCTGGTGGGGGTCTCTGCCTGGGCGATTCAGGGGCTGGTGGACGGGCTCCTGGGTGGCGGGAGCGGGGCACGTCCCGGTCCCCGCCTGCTAGTGAAGTTTTTCACAAGACATGCTATACTCGCCCTCGCTGCCTACGGTATGATGTCGCGTTTGAAGCTCGACCCTGTCGGGATGCTTGTGGGGGTGTCCACGCTGGTGATCGCCGCCGGGCTGGAAGCCGCCCGGGTCCTTCAGGCGCGCGGCGAGGGTGGCCCGGGGATTTAGGCCTGCCTCGCACCGAACTTCTATCTCGTTCCCGTGTTTTCGTACGTATCTATCCCGTGTCTTCGTGTTGAGGAGGCGTTTGCTGTGAGCACTCGACGGTCCGTGCTGGTGTCCCTGATGTTCGCGTTCGTGGTTCTCGGCCTCGTGTCACCGGCCTACGCGCAGGAGGCCGCCGCGGGCGCTGCCGCCGGTGCCGCCGTGCAGTGGTCCATCATCACCGCCGGCTTCGCGCTGGCCATTGCCGCCGCCGGCGCCGCGCTCGGCCAGGGCAAGGCCGTGGCGTCCGCCGCCGAGTCGATTGCCAGGAACCCCGGCGCCGCCGGCGAGATTCGCGGCGCGCTCATCCTCGGCCTCGTGCTCATCGAGTCGCTCGTGATCTACGTGCTGCTCGTGTCGCTGATCCTGTTCTTCCTCAACCCCTTCGTCGGGTAGAACCACTCTCCGATCGTTCCGGAACGTGACATGACAACGGGGCCCGCTCGGTCGAGCGCGGCCCCGTTTGTCGTGGACGGCAGGCCCCATCTCCCGCCTGCGCCGAGCGAGCGTTCCCTGCCGCGAGTCGACGCGTGACGCGACTCGACCTCCTCCTCATCACCATGATCGCGATCTGGGGGGCGAACTTCTCGCTCGTCAAGGTCGCGCTGCGCGACTTTCCCGAGCTCGCGTTCAACGCCTTCCGCCTGGCCATTGCGGCCGCCATCTTCCTCGCGGCCATCTGGTGGTCGCGTCGTCCTGCGGCCGCGTCCGGGCCGGGCGTCGTCGCCCCGCCGCCGCCGGCCGCGCTGTCGGCGCGAGACTGGCGGCGCCTGGTGGTGCTCGGCGTCATCGGCCACGTGCTATACCAGTTCTGCTTCCTGAGCGGCGTCAAGCGCACGAGCGTCGGCAACGGGTCGCTCATCCTCGGCACCACGCCGGTGGTCGTCGCCCTGCTGAGCGCGTGGGCCGGCCACGAGCGCGTCTCGCTGCAGCGGTGGATCGGCGTGGCCGTCTCCTTCCTGGGCATCTACATCATCGTCGGCCACCGCGTGGACTGGACGACGGGCGGGAGCGTGGGCGATCTCCTGATGCTCGGGAGCACGCTGTGCTGGGCGACCTACTCCGTGGCGTCGGTGCCGCTGCTCCGCGTGCACTCGCCGCTCGTCGTGACCGGGTACTCGATCACGATCGGCGCGGTCCTCTACACGCTCGTCTCGCTGCCCTTCCTGCGCCGCGTGGACTGGTCCGCGATTTCGACGCAGAGCTGGTGGCTCATGACGGCGTCGGCGGTGTTCGCCCTCGCGTTCGCGTACCTGATCTGGTACACGAGCGTGCAGCGTGCCGGGACGACGAGGACGGCGGCGTGGAGCAACCTGACGCCGATTGCGGCAATGGCGATTGCCGCGGTGTGGATTGGCGAGCCGGTCTCGTCCACCCAGGTCGTGGGCTCGCTGACGATCTTCGCCGGGCTGTTCATCACGCGGCGGTCCTGAGACCCGGCGGGCGGGCACGCCCCGTCGCGGCCGTCAACCATCGGCTTCGTCCTCGGAAACGGCCATGAGTTTGAACAATCGTTCAGACAAGACATTTGCATCTGACGCGTCTTTTCTGTAACGTTGCCCGTTGATCGGACTTTCGGGTCCGGCCTATTCGACCGTTCGTTGCTTCGGCGTTTTGCAAGTTGTTTCGGGCCTCTGGCCCTTTGTGTACGTTTCGGCGCGTCGTTCCGGTTCTATCCCGCCTTTTGTCCCTCCCGGCCCCACAGCCAGGGACGGGACGCCTCGGCGTCACCGGTCTCGATCTGCCTTTCCCGCTCGGACTGTGTCGTTGCGTGCCCTGGGTGCGCCGGGAGGCCGTGTGCCGTCCGGAGTGTCCCGGTAATGGGTCGTTGCAAGACGTGGAAGGGTCAGCCGGAAATTCCGGCCCCACAGGAGGAGAGAAGCATGAAGTGTTGGATCAAGGCCGCGGCGGTTCTGTTTGCCGTGGTGTCGATGGCGTCGCCTGCGTTCGCGCAGGGCGGCGGCGCCAGCAGTACTGGAACGATTCAGGGCCGCGTGGCCGACGCGCAGGGCGCGGTGCTGCCCGGCGTGACGGTGACGGCGACGAGCCCCGCGCTGATCGGCCAGCAGACGACGGTGACGTCGGAGACGGGCAACTACCGCTTCCCGGCGGTGCCTCCCGGGACCTACACCGTGAGCTTCGAGCTCCCGGGCTTCAACACGCTGAACCGGGAAGGTATCCAGATCTCGCTGGGCTTCACGGCGAACCTGAACGTCGAGCTCACGCTGGCGACGCTGCAGGAGACGGTCACCGTCACGGGCGCCTCGCCGGTCATCGACACGACGAGCACGCGCGTGCAGCAGAACTTCAAGATGGAGGAGCTGCGGTCGCTGCCCAACGGGCGCGACATGTGGGCGCTGCTGGCGGTGACGCCGTCCGTGCAGATGGCGCGCATCGACGTCGGCGGCAACCGCGCGGGCACGCAGACCGGCTACCAGGCCTACGGCTTCACCGGCCAGGTGCGGGTGCTCATCGAGGGCATCAACACGACGGAGGGCACGGGCGGCGCGGGCTTCTACTTCGACTACGCGTCGCTGGAGGAGGCGTTCCTCGGGACGTCCGGCCAGGGCGCGGAGATGCCGAACCCGGGCGTGCAGAGCCAGTTCATCGCCAAGTCGGGCGGCAACCAGTTCTCCGGCGAGGGGTACCTGGACTGGTACAACAACAGCCTGCAGGGCTCCAACATCCCGGACTCGGCGATTGCGCGTGGCATCCGCGAGGGCAGCAACGAGATCGCGAAGTACTACGATGCGGCGATCAACGTCGGCGGTCCGCTCAAGCAGGACAAGCTCTGGTGGTTCGGGACCTACCGGACGCAGGGCAACTCCATCGAGCAGCCCAACTTCCAGGGTGATCTGGCGGGGAAGACCTACGACACGACGCTCTGGAACCCGGTGGCGAAGGTGACCTACCAGGTGAACCAGAAGAACAAGCTGATTGCCTACTACCAGTGGGGGCAGAAGATTCAGCCCAACCGCCTCCCGTACGCCACCTACACCTACACGAACGAGGCGCAGACCAACCGCCAGGACTCGGGCAGCTGGGTGTGGAAGGGCGAGTGGAACTCCACCATCAGCGACAAGCTGTACGTCGAGGCGCGCTTCGGCGACTTCGGCTACTACTTCCCGCTCATCTCCAACGGCGACGAGGGCTACTTCTTCCGTGACACCGGTCTGGAGGTCCTCGAGGGCTCGCACCAGCGGCAGCAGTTCGATCGCGACCGCAAGCAGCTGACGGGCGCGGCGACCTACTTCCTCGACACGGGGACGGGCACGCACACGATCAAGTTCGGCGGCGAGATGCTGCTCGAGCAGGGCTGGGAAGGCTACACGGAGTACCGCGGCGGCAACATCGAGCACAACTACGCCAACGGCCGGAGCAGCAACGTGCTCTTCGGGTTCCCGACGGCGACCGAGGTCGGCGCGCTCCGCTCGAACGACCGCGGCGGCCTGCTCTCGATGGCCAACCTCGACGTGTACGGCTTCTTCGTCAACGACACGTGGGCGCTCGGCCGCCTCACCGTCAACGCGGGCGTCCGCTACGACCGCTACAACAGCTGGCTGCCGGAACAGCGTCAGCTGGGCGGCACGAACGGCCCCGTCACGATCGAGGACATCACGTTCCCCGAGCGCGACATCATCAGCTGGAACTCCTTCGCGCCCCGGGTCGGCTTCGTGTACGACCTGAGCGGGAACGGCCGGTCGGTCATCAAGGCGAACTACGGCCTCTTCTGGCACAACCCGGGCGTCGGCCTGGCCGGCTCGGCCAACGAGAACCAGGCCGTCAAGACGGCGACCTACCAGTGGAACGACCTGAACGGCGACCGCCGGTTCCAGCTCGGTGAGGAAGGCGCGCAGACCGCCTCCGCGCTCGCCGGCGGTATCGGTGTCGACCCGAACATGAAGCAGCCCTACACGCACGAAGTCGGGGCCTTCTTCGAACAGCAGCTGACCGACGTCCTGGGCACGCGCCTCGGCTACGTGTACAAGACGGAAGACGACCTGTTCGGCACGTTCGTCCCCGGCCGCAGCGCGCTCAACGGCGCCTACAGCACCCCGTTCGAGTTCCGTGACGTGGGCGTCGACGGCGTGGCCAACACGGGCGACGATCGCTTCCTCACCCTCTACGGGATGCCGAGCGCCGAGGCGGGCAACTACCCGGTGACGCAGCGCGTCCAGAACATCGACGGCCGGCAGTCACGCTACAAGACGATCGAGGCGTCGATGAACAAGCGCTACTCCAACCGCTGGTCCGCGCAGGCGGGCTACAGCTTCACCTGGATGAGCGACTTCATCACGGGCGTGACGGCGAGCTACCCGCAGACGCCGAACATGCCGGGCCTCGAGGACCGCACGCTCTGGAGCTTCAAGCTCTCGGGCAGCTACGACGCGGCCTGGGGCATCCGGATCTCGCCGATCCTGCGCCACCAGTCGGGCGGCAACTTCGCGCGCACGATCTCCGTGCCGGCATCGGCCGGCAACGCGTTCGGCCTCGTCATCCCGGCGCAGACGATCTACGCAGATGCGGCCGGCGACAACCGCCAGGACAACATCTGGGTGTTCGACACGCGCCTCGAGAAGACCTTCGAGCTTTCCAGCCGCACGCGGCTGCGCGGCTTCGTCGACTTCTTCAACATCACCAACAGCTCGGCGTCGGAGACCATCACCGCGTCCACGGGTGCCAACTACCTGCGGCCGGCGGCCATCCTCGCGCCGTTCACCACGCGCCTCGGGATCCGTTTCCTGTGGTAGCGTGAGGATCGTTCCGACTCCTGTGGGGGAGTAGCAACACGTTCGGGCGGCCGCCCTTCGCCAGGCGGCCGCCCGTTTTTTGTTTGTCGCCCGCGCGTCCCGCCCGCCCCGTTCCGCCCGTTCCGCACGCCCGCCGGGCCCGCCAACCCGTCCGGCCCTTCTACCCGTCCCTTCCACCCGCCCCAGACCAGGCCCCCGCAGTTCCTGAACACTCGTTCGAAACTGATTCATTGCATTTCGACGCGGACTTGTCTACATTCGTCACCGCTGTTGGCCCCTTTCGGGGACCGGCGGGCCGTCTCACCTGGTAACACCGTCGTTCGGGAAGTTCGTCGCACGTGATCGCTCAGCGGGTCCGCCCGTCGAGCGAGTCGTTCGTTTCCGTCGTCCGGTCGTCTCTCGTCTTTTGTTCGTTCGTCATTTGGCGTCGGCCCCGTGGCCGGCGAGCCGCCGTTCACGCTTCTTGTGAACGGGGATCGCCGGGAGTGGGCGCAGGCGTTTGCACGCAAGGCGTTTCGTGGGACCAGGGGCCGAGGGGCCCGCCCCCATCAGGAGGATCAGCATGACGCGTTGGTCGATCTTCGCGCTCAGTTGCGCGTTGGCGCTGGCAACAGCGAGCCCTGCGTTCGCGCAGGGCGGCGGTGCAAGCAGCACCGGTACGATTCAGGGCCGGATCGCGGATGCCCAGGGCGCCGTCCTGCCGGGCGTGGCCGTCACGGCCAGCAGCCCATCGATGATCGGGCAGCAGACGACGGTGTCGTCGGAAACCGGTAACTACCGGTTCCCTGCCGTGCCGCCGGGCACCTACACCCTCACCTACGAGCTGGCCGGCTTCAACACGCTCCGCCGGGAAGGCATCCAGATCACGCTGGGCTTCACGGCCAACGTCAACGTGGACCTGAGCCTGGCCACGCTGCAGGAGACGGTCACGGTGACGGGCGAGTCGCCGGTCATCGACACGACGAGCACGCGCGTCCAGCAGAACTTCAAGCTGGAGCAGCTCCAGTCGATCCCGAACGGCCGCGACATGTGGGCGCTGCTGGCGGTGACGCCGGCCGTGCAGATGGCGCGCATCGACGTGGGCGGCAACCGCGCGGGCACGCAGACGGGCTACAACGCCTATGGGTTCACGGGCCAGGTGCGGGTGCTCATCGAGGGCATCAACACGACGGAGGGCACGGGCGGCGCGGGCTTCTACTTCGACTACGCGTCGCTGGAGGAGGCGTTCCTCGGGACGTCCGGCCAGGGCGCGGAGATGCCGAACCCGGGCGTGCAGAGCCAGTTCATCGCCAAGTCGGGCGGCAACCAGTTCAACGGCGAGTACTACCTGGACTGGTACAACAACAGCCTGCAGGGCTCCAACATCCCGCAGTCGGTGATCGACCGCGGCATCCGTGAGCACAGCAACGAGATCGACAGCTACTACGACACGGCCATCCAGGCCGGTGGCCCGATCAAGCGCGACAAGATCTGGTGGTTCGGCACCTACCGGACGCAGAAGAACTCGGTGGCCCAGCCGCAGTTCCGCTTCGATCAGACGTTCGACACGAAGCTGTGGAACCCGGTGGTCAAGGGGACCTACCAGATCAACCAGAAGAACAAGCTGATCGGCTACTACCAGTGGGGCCAGAAGGTCCAGCCGAACCGGCTGCCGTATGCGGCGTACTTCTATGACACGCCGGACACGACGTTCAAGCAGGACTCGGGCAGCTGGGTCTACAAGGCCGAGTGGAACGGCACGCTGACGGACAAGCTGTACCTGGAAGCGCGCTACGGCGAGTTCGGGTATTACTTCCCGCTGATCACGAACAGCGACCAGGACTACTTCTGGCGCGACACGGGGCTGGCCGAACTCGATGGCGCCCAGCAGAAGTGGCAGCTCGATCGTACGCGGAAGCAGGTGACGGGCGCCGCGACCTACTTCCTGGATACGGCCAGGGGCAGCCACACGGTCAAGTTCGGCGCCGAGATGCTGAAGGAGATCGGCTGGGAAGGCTACGAGCAGCAGTTCGGCGGCCACATCGACCACCAGTATGCGAACGGTGTGTCGAGCACGGTGGTGTTCACGCCCCCGACGGCCACGAGCGTGGGCCAGTTGCGGGCGGGCCGGAACGGTGCGCTGACATCCGCGTCGGCCCTCGACGTGTTCGCGCTGTTCGTCAACGACACGTGGGCCATGGGCCGCCTCACGCTGAACGCGGGACTCCGATACGACCGCTATTCCGGTTCGCGGCCGGAGCAGCAGCAGCTGCCGTTCTCCCTGGGCCCGGTGACCCTGGAGGCGCAGACGTTCGCCGCGGCGGACCTGTACACCTGGAACCAGCTCGCGCCGCGCATCGGCGGCACGTTCGACCTGACGGGCGACGGCCGCACGGTGCTGAAGGCGAACTATGGGCTGTTCTGGCACAACCCGGGCGTCGGCGTCGGGAGCGACTCCAACCCGAACACGCCCGGCAAGTCGGTCACCTACGCGTGGAACGACGCGAACGGCGACCGCCACTGGCAGCCCGGTGAAGAAGGCAACGAGACCGGCCGCAACGTCTCCGGCTCGGTGGGCCTCAGCCCGGACATCGAAGCACCCATCACGCACGAGACCGCCCTGTGGCTCGAGCGCCAGGTGACGGACACGATGGGCGTGCGCGCCGGCTTCGTCTACAAGACCGAGGGCAACCTGATCGGCGTCGGCATCCCGGGCCGCGACGCCCGGAACGGCGCCTACAGCGTGGCCTTCCCCTTCGTGGACATCGGCGTGGACGGCATCCGCGGCACGTCGGACGACCGCGAGATCACGCTCTACGGCATGCCGACGAGCCAGGCGAGCCAGTTCCCGCTCGCGCAGGTCGTCGAGAACCTGCCGCGCCAGTCCAACTTCAAGACGTTCGAGGTGAGCATGAACCGCCGGTACAGCAACCGGTGGTCGGCGTCGATCGGCGGCGCCTACACCTGGCTGAACGACTTCCCGGCGACCGTGGCCAACAGCTGGCCGCGCAACCCGAACCTCCCGGCCCAGATGGAGCGCTCGACCTGGAACCTCAAGGCGACGGGCAGCTACGACGCCGCATGGGGCATCCGGATCTCGCCCGTGGTGCGCCACCAGTCGGGCGGCAACTACGCGCGCGAAATCAGCGTGCCCGGCAACGCGGCCACGGCCTTCGGCCTCACGCTGCCGGCCTCGACCATCTACGCGGATGACCCCGGCGACAACCGTCAGGACAACATCTGGGTGTTCGACGTCCGCGCGGAGAAGACCGTGAGCATGGGCCCGCGCTTCCGCACCCGCCTGTTCCTGGACTTCTTCAACATCACCAACAGCAGCGCGTCGGAGACGATCACGGTGACGACGGGTGCGAACTACCAGCGCCCGGCGAACATCCTGGGCCCCCGCACCGCGCGCGTCGGCTTCCGCCTCCTCTGGTAGGAGCCCGCATCGTGCCCCCGGCTCCCGGCCGTCAGCCCCTGCGCTGACGGCCGGAGACCGCGGGCGGCAACATGGAACTTCCGACTCCTGTGGGGGAGTCGCTTTGCGAGAGGGTGCTGCGCCGGCCCCTCTCGCTTTTTTGTACGAGGGGTTCAAAGCACGGAGGTTCAAAGCACGGAGGTTCAAAGCACGGAGGGTTCAAAGCACGGGGGTTCAAAGCACGGAGGTTCAGGTTTACCGTCGCCGTCGCCCTTCCCGCGCC
>CAZUGF010000031.1:0-43307 GCA_964619705.1 uncultured Bifidobacteriaceae bacterium | reverse complement strand
GGGTGCCTCCGGAGTTCCCAGGGCGCGTCGGCGGCGCGATCAGCTGGGCGGCACGATCCGCAGATTGGACGGCGCGGCCGGCGTGCCCGTGCTCGGGTTGTTCCGGGCCCATCCGCCGTCGAACGCGGTGGAGGCCTCGAAGCCCGTGAGCCTGAACGCGTGGACGCCGTTCGAGGTGAGGCCGTTGTTGTTGTAGGCCCCGAGGTCGACCTGGCGCCAGCGGACGGGGTTCAGCGCGATGCCCGTGCGGCGCGCGTTCGGGTTGTTGTAGTCGTTGTTGTTGATCCAGATCTTGTAACCGCCGTCCGACCCGTTACGCGAGGTGGACGAGTCGAGCTCGACCTGGATGTCCAGCCACTCCCCGACGTTGATCGGCGCGGTGTCGGCGTTGTCCTCGCCGCCGTCGATCTGCACGCGCAGATACTGTGCCTGCCGGCCGTTGTCCGCGCCGCGGTAGGTGACGATCACCCGGCAGCGGGACTCGCCGCAGCCGTCGCCCACCATCAGGATCTTGTTCGTGAGCGTGGTGGCCTGGCCGTTGGTCGAGTAGACGCCCCGGAAGTTCGTGGTCGGGGAAAAGCGCATCCGCCACCGGTAGTAGCGGCGCGCGCCCTGAGCCGGGTCGCTGGGCTCGATCATCCCGTTCCAGCCCCAGTAGTACTCGCCGCCGTAGTCGCGGACCGTCGTGCCCGTGTAGATCTGCGTGAGGTCGTAGGCGTCCTCGCCCTGCGGGCCGCCGCCCGCGATGCGGGTGCGGGTATGCGTCGCGCCGGCCGTCCGCGCGGTCGGCCACCCGCCATTGGGCGCCGCCCCGACGGAATAGTCCATCCGGAAGAACACCTGCGCGAAGACAGGGCTTCCGGCGAAGAGCGGCAGCAGCAGTGCCAAGGCGAAGGTTCGTGATCGAATCATGGGTCTTCTGAACTCCGCGCACCGCTGAAGCAAGTCACGTACCAACGACCACGACCAACCTTCAACGGCCACTGGGGACCATGGAGGGACTGGCGCCACCCGGCGGCACCAGGGCGGCCGGCACAATTGTCAGGGTGAGGGCCATTCTTACACAGTCGGGCGGCTTACAACGGCTGAGCTCGCGTGCCCAGCACCCGCTCGTAGAAGCGCTCTTCCCGCCGCATCCGCCCGTCGAACGAGAAGGCCTCCTGCACTCGTGCGCGGCCGCCCGCGCCGAGCGCCTGCCGCCGTGCGGCGTCGTCCACGAGGCCGCCGATGCCGTCGGCCATGACCTCGGGCTGCGATGCCGGCACCAGCACCCCGGTCGACCCGTCGCGGACCAGTTCGCCGTTGCCGCCCACGCGCGTGGCCACGACCGGCAAGCCGTAGACCATGGCTTCCATGATGACGTTCGACAGGCCCTCCGTCCGCGACGGGCAGACCAGGATGTCGAGCGCCTCGTAGACGGGCCGGACGTCGCGCTGGTGCGGGACGATCCGCACGCTGCCGCCGAGCGTCTGCTCGTCGATCCGCCGCCGGACCTCCGCCTCGAGCGGTCCCTCCCCGACGAGGACGAGCCGGGCATGCGGATGACGGGCACGCACGCGTGCGAACGCGTCGATCATCTCGAGACATCCCTTCTCGAGGCTCAGGCGGCCCACGACGCCGATGAGCACGTGGCCGTCTTCCACGCCGAGGGTGTGCCGGTGAGCCGCGCGCGCGCCGATCGGCGCGTAGTCATCGAGGACGACCGCGTTGTGGACCACCTCGACGCGGCCGGAGCGCCGGAGGCGGTCCGGCAGTTCCTCCAGCAGGTGGCCGGACACGACCTGGACCCCGTCGAACTGCGCGCTGAGCCTCGTGGCAATCCGGGTGAACAGGGCCTGCCGCCAGTGGTTGCGGATCCAGCCGTGGTGCGTCGTGACGAGTGCCGCGCCGGTTCCCCGTGTCGCGAGCCAGCTGACGACATCGGAGCGATAACCGTGGGCGTGGACGACCCGGATGTCGTGATCCCTGACGTAGGCGCGTATCGCCCGCAGGTGCGACGGGTTGAGGCGCCGTGTCTCCGGCAGCGGCAGGAACGGGATCCCGGCGTGGGTGACGGCGTCGGCAAACTCGTTCCGCGAGTCGTCCAGGCGCGTGAACGACGCCACGTGTACGCGGAAGCGGTCGTGGTCGATGTAGCGCGCCGAGTTGATGATCGTCTTCCCCGGCCCGCCGATGCGCGCCGTGTCGATCAGGTGCAGGACGTCGATCATCGATGTCGTGGGGTGGAGAGGGGCGCGCGTGGGCCGGGCCGTCAGGCCCGCGCGCTCAGGATCTCGTCGTAGCAGCGCTGCACGTCATCGACGTAGCGATCGAGCGGGAAGTCGTTGATGACGCGCCGGTAGCCGGCCTCGCCCATCGCACGGGCCTTGTCGGGATCCCCAATCAGTTCGAGGAGCCGCGCGGCCAGGACATCCGGGTCGCCGGGCGGGAACGTGTGGCCCGTCTCGTGCTCCACGACCATCTCGACCACCCCGCCCGCCGCGGAGCCGACGATGGGCTTGCGCATTGCCATGCCCTCGAGGACGACCATGCCGAACGGTTCCGGGTCGATCGAGGCGTGAACCACGACCGACAGGAGGTTGACGAAGTCCGGGACGTTGCTCTGATAGCCCGTGAACCGGACGTTCGACTCGATGCCGGCCTCCCGGATGATGGCGTTCAGGCGCTCCACGTACGGCGCGTCCTCATCGGTGGCGGCCCCGATGATGAAGCACACGGCGTCCGGCCGCGCGCGGGCCACCTGGACCATCGCCCGGACGACCACTTCCTGTCCCTTCCACACGCGCACGTTCCCGACAATGCCGACGACGGGTTGATCCGGCCCGACGTTCCACTCGCGGCGCAGCTCCGCGGGGTCCCGCGTCACCTTGAGGCGGGCGGGATCGAGGCCGTCGTAGAGCACGCGGATGTTGTCCGGCTCCACGCCCCGCGCGACCATGTGATCCCGGATCCACGCGGACATCGGGATGATCAGCTTCATCCGGCGGCCGAAGTACCGATCGGACCACGTATAGCGCTGGTTGAGACCGCGTTCGTGCGTGATGCACGGGACCCCGGCGATCATCGCCGCCAGCATCCAGTCGTGATGACGCCTGATGGAGTTATTGAGGTGCACGAGCGACACACGCTCCCTGCGGAGCAGGCGCACCTCACGGCGAACCTGCGCCAGGTGCTTCACGAAGTTGACCCCGCGCCGCACCAGCTTCAACGGCCACGTGAGGACGCCGCCGTGCTCCGCGGCCCGCCAGGGCGCGTGCGGGGGCAGCACGATCGTCTCCGACGCCGCCTGGAAGCGGGGGATGATGGCGTGGTCCTGGTAGAAGAGCGTGATGGGGACGAACCGCGATCGATCGAGCCGCTCGATCAGGTTCAGCAGGCAGTAGTGCGAGCCGCCAATCGTCCCGTCGACGTTGCTCTCGCAATACAGGACACGCTTCGGCTCGGCAGCTCCGCTCATATGACTCCGGCGCTATGGTACAACACGATGTCTGGCGAACCCGTGCGCGTGGGGCCGTGCGGGCGGGGTCTGCCGGTGCGGCCGCGATCCGCGAAGCCAGTTGACGCGACCGGCTCGCTTGCTGTCAGATCGGCAGTTCATGAGACCCTGGTCGTTCAGGCGCGGCGTGCTCTGCGGCATCGTGCTGATCTTCGCCGCGCGGCTCATCCTCGACAGGAGCCCGCTCGCGGACTGGATCGTCTCGCCCCTCCTGTCGACGGATACGCAGGGCCGCGCGGATGCCATCGTCGTTCCCGGCGCCGGGCTTGTCGGACCGTGCCTGCCCAACCTGTCGGCCGTCCGCCGCGTGCTGACCGCCGCCGATCTCTGGCGCGAGGGCCGCGCGCCCTATCTCGTCATGACCGGCGGCGCTCCGGGAGACCTCCCGTGTGCCGTGTCCGACGTGATGTCCGCCCTCGCGGTTCGGATGGGCGTCCCGGCGGATCGCGTGCTCACCGAGGCCACGTCGCGTAACACGCGGGAGAACGCCTACTACGCGGTGCCGGTCCTGCAGTCACTGGACGCCCGCCGCGTGGTTCTCGTCACCGACCGCCTGCACATGCGCCGCGCGGGCCTCGCGATGGGGGCCCAGGGCTACGACGTCGAGCGCGTGTCGGTGCCTGTCTACGCCACCCACCACGGGAACCTGGACATGCTCGCGATGGGGCTGCGCGAGTACGCCGCGCTGGCCTACTACAAGGTCCGGGGCTGGTTGACCCCCGTGACGCCGCCGGGCGGATCCGCGACGGAAGGAACAACGGGCATGCCGAACGAGATAGAGATCACACCGCCCACTCAGGCGGTGACGGGCCCCATCGTCATCCTGGGCGCGTCGTACGCCGAGGGCTGGAAGCCCGCCGAGCTTGCCGGCGTCCCGGTGATCAACCGGGGCGTTGCCGGCCAGCAGTCGTTCGAGATGCTCGAGCGGTTCGATCGGGACGTCGTCGCATCCGCGCCGCGTGCGGTGGTGGCCTGGGGCTTCATCAACGACGTCTTCCGGTCGCCGCGTCCCGACATGGAGACGGCCCTCGCCCGCGCGCGCGACAGCTACACCGCCATGATCGCGCAGGGACGGGCCGCGGGCATCGAGGTGATCCTGGCGACGGAAGTGACAGTGACCGGCCGGGGCGAGTGGATGGCCAGGCTGACGACGCTGGCAGGGAGCCTGCTGGGTCGATCCAGCTACCAGGACTACGTCAACACGCACGTGGTCGCGACCAACCAGTGGATTCGCGAGACGGCCGCGCGCGAAGGCCTGCTGCTCCTCGATTTCGAGCGCGTCGTGTCGGGTCCGGACGGCCGCCGGCGCCGCGAGTTCGCCCAGCCCGACGGCAGCCACCTGACGGAGGCGGCCTACGCGGCCATGACCCGCTACGCGGAGCCCATCCTGGCGCGGCACTTCGGCGGCCGGCCGGCTCCGCCAGCGCCCTGACGGCTATCCGCCGCTGCGAATGCGGAGGTTTGCCGGCGCCGTCGGGAGCCCCGGGGCGCCGCCCGCCCCGATGTACGTCGTGCTGAACTTGACGTCGTCGTAGTAGATGCTCTGATCGCGCGACGAACCGATGGCCATGTAGTCGCTGATCATGGCGAAGTTCGTGCCGTAGGCCATGTTCGAGCCGTAGGTCCCATCGAAGGGCACGCGGAACAGCACGTTCGTGTGCTCGGCGATCAGGACGCCGTCCATCCACATCTGGAAGATGCCGTTCGACTGGCCGCTGTCGTTCAGGCGGCGCCGCACTTCCACCGTGTACCAGCGGCCCGTCTGCGTCACGAAAGGATTGCCGGACCCGTAGCCGTTCCGGTTCTGCACCAGGCCGTTGAACTGGCCGGTTGCCGCCTGCTTCGCGTTGGCTTCCGATGCCTGGATGCCCCGGCCCGGATGCGGCGGGACGATCGTGAGGTAGGACGACACCCACGGGTTGCAGCACGTGGCGTCGTGGCGCCTGTCGTCCTCGGTGCCGATGATGAACTGCTTGGGCTTGCCCTGCATCAGGTCGAAGCCGGGCGAGTAGTAGACCTTGTACTGGATGTAGAAATCCATGAAGTGCTGGCCGCGGCCGGCGGCGAGCACGGGGCCGGTGACGGCATCACCGAAGTGCTGCGTGGCGTACTGGATGGCGGCGGCGCCGAGGCCGTTCGGCAGCACGTGCTCGAAGGCAAAGGCCCCGGTCGATCGGACCGACCCCTGGATGCGGAACTGCGACGCGGTCGCCCTGCCGTACGACTGGCTGTTGAAGGTCGCCGCGGCCGACCCAGATTCCCAGCCCTCGGTGAAAAACACCCCGCTGACGGGCGACTGCGCACGAGGCACTGTCATCGCACACGCCACGATGGCTGCGCACACGGCCAACCGCCCACCGCTCAACTGGAATCTCACAGAAACGCCCCTTACTCACTCGCGGCGCCCTGGGGGCCGGCGCGCGAAACCCGTGTGCCCGTGTACAACGCCTGTCCGGAATCCGAAAGGACAGACCGCGAACTTTGGACGCATGCACTCGTTGTGCCAGCGGGGAGGGACCGTTTTCCGGTGCTTCCGCGTGAACGCCCTCGATCCGGGAGTGTAAGTCCTACAGTTCTGTCGGCAAAAATACCGGGTTCACCCTATCGTTCCCGCCGGAACGGCCCGCGCCGCAGGGCCAGGCGTACCAGGGCCAGGCCACGGCCGAGGTAGTAGAGGTAGTAGAGGACGCTCAGCCTGGCAATGAGCCCCGGCCGCCCTGCGGTGCCGCTCCGATGCACCGCGCTGGCCACGACGAGGCCCACGATGGCAGCCGTTGTCCACAACAGCAGGGCGGGCCCGCGGCCCGCTGCCAACGCCGCGAGGCCGGCCACCTGTGCCGCGGTGAGGGTGAGGAGCATCACGGCGCCCATCAGCGGCTTGTTTCTCCACGTGAGTGCCGCGGCGCCCGCGCCGCCCATCCCGTGCCAGATCTCGCGCCGGATGAACTGACGCGCCGTCTTCGGGTTCCCGAGGTGTACCGCGCGAATCCGATCGTCGGACACGATGCGCGCGATGGCGCTTGCGCGCCGGCAGAACTCCGAGTCCTCGCCGCTCGGCAGCCTCGGATCGAAGCCGCCCACCGCGTCGAAGATGCGGCGTTCGACGATCAGGTTGCCGGAGTTGATGTACGGCACCGTCCGCCGTCCCTGCGGTGGTGAGGCGAACCAGGCCGTCTCGACCCATGCCCCCCGGTCCGGGACCGCCACACGGGATCCGGTCACGCACGGCTCGACCCGCAGGGAATCCACCGCGTGCCGGAGCCAGTCCCGCGCCGGGACGCAGTCCGCATCGAGGAACGCGAGCACGGACCCGGACGTGTGCGCGCGGCCCGCGTTCCGCAGGCCGCCGACCGTGGCTTCCGGTTCGACCCGGACGCCGACGCCGTGTGCGCGTGCGATCTCGAGCGTGCGATCGGTTGATCCGTTGTCGACGACCAGCACGTCGACCTTGTCGCGCGGGTAGTCGACGTCCGCCAGCGCGCCGAGCGTGGCCGCGATGAACCGCTCTTCGTTGTACGCCGGGATGATGACCGACACCGTGGGGAGATCCGCGGCCAGGGGGCTAACTCCCGTCCCTGGCGCTGGCGGGCGCCGGCGGCGTCACGGCATCCGGCCGGGGTCCGCGCCGGATGAAGGCACCGGTGAGCTGGCGGCGCTGCCCCGCGTCGAAGCAGAGGAAGAAGGCCGCGACGGCGAAGACCGGCCCGCACGCGCCGATCATCAGCGCCAGTGCGATGAGGGACTGCGGCGGGTAGGTGCGGACGAGCGCGGCGAGGACGAGCGCGTAGGGGACGACCGCGGCCAGCGGCGGAAGGATGGCCTCGCGCAGGTAGGTCCGCCACGACGTCTCGAGCACGTGGTTCGTGTACCACGGCATGAGGATCCCGTGGAGCACGAGAATGGGGATGGCGCCGCCGACCACGATGCCCATCAGCCCGAACGGCCCGGCCAGCAGGAACCCTCCGGCGACGGCGGCGATGCCGGCCACCAGGTTCGTCGTGGTCGGGACGCGGTGGCGGCTCATTCCCAGGAGCACTTCGTAGGATCCCGCCTGGCTCAGGTGCACGAGCCGGGCGACGGTCAGGAGGACCAGCAGGGGACCGGCCACGCGTCCGTACTCCGGCCCCATCCACAGGCTGATGAAGTGTCCGCCCGCGATCACGACCGTCACCGTGATGGGAACGCCCACGAGCAGCGACATCCGCGTGCCCATCAGGGCCGTGACCTTCAACCCGTCCGTGCTGCCCCTGGCCTGCTGGGCCGCGGCATGCGGGTGCAGGACCTGGGTCATGGTGACCACGATCTGCTGCATGTACTGGGCGACCGTCCCGGCGATCGCGTAGTAGGTGACCGCCGCGGTACCGAGGAAGATGCCGACCACGATCTCGCCGGAACCGAAAAGGAGAAACCGGCCCACGTTGTTGACGAGGACGAACGCGCTGTAGCTCCAGAGATCCTTCAGCGTGCGGAGCGTCGCCATCTGCCACGCCACGCCAATCGTGGGCTGCTCACGCCGCGCCGCGCGCCAGGCGAGCGTCCCGAAGAGGAACTGCGAGAGCAGGTGAATGGTGCCGAGGGCCACGATGCCGTAGCCGCCGGCGACGAACGCCACGATGAGCGCCGACCGCACGAGCACGGTGATGATGCCCACGGCGGCCGATCGGTCGTAGCGCTGGAGGCCGGCCAGGACGCCGCTCGGGATGCTCGTCACGAGCGTGGCGGCGACGTTGGCGCCCGCGAGGAGCAGGACGAGGCGCGCCGTGGTCACGTCCTGTTCGGGGATCTTGAAGATCCGCGCGAAGAAGATCTCCAGGATCACCGTCACGACCATGATCAGCACGCCGGCGCTGCCATAGAACGCGAGCGCCGTGCTCACCACGCGGTTGAGCCCGTCGTAGTCCTTGATGGTCGAGAGGTGCGAGACGTACTTGACGACCGAGACGCGCAGCCCCACGTCGAGCAGGCCCATGTACCCGGTGACCGAGATGATGAGGACCCACAGGCCGTACTGGTGGTCGCCCAGCGTGTGCACCAGGAACGGCGACATGAAGAACGCGACGGCCATGCTGACCGCCATGCCCGTCCAGTTGGACAGCACGTTCCTGAGGAACTTGTTCACGCGGGTCTCGAGTCCTGGCGCCCGCCGGCGCCAGCAGTGGAGGAGGCCGGGGCGGACGGCGCGGGGAAGTGCCGCGTCATCCACGCCCGGCACAGGTCGAACAGTTCGCGCTGCCACTCCGAGAAGGTGAGCACGTGATTCGCGTGCTCGATGACCTTCACGTCGAGCAGGGTGGCCAGGGGCGCCAGCCGTTCGGCATGCGGGTCGGCGAACCGCTCGCGGTACTCCCAGTACAAGCGGTCCGATCCGCTGAAGACGAAGAGGACGGGCTCACGCCGCGCCAGCATGCCGAGCAGCGCCGGCGAGAACTCGGGGTTGCCGTTCTCTCCGGTCACGGCCGGCACGTCCGCTCGCGCCGCCTGGGCGGGACGCGGCCCGCTGCTCCACAGCGCGCGGGCGAGCAGGCGGAAGTCGGTCTTGAAGGACAGGACGCGCATCCACGACTTCGGGTCGGCCAGCTTGGCCAGGTAGCCGCGCCGGATCCGCCGCAACTGCCCCTCGGACATGGCCGCGACCTTGTCCACCGCCGTGCCGTCGAGGCCGACCGGGATGCCGATGCCCAGCAGTCCGGCCACGTGTGCGCTCTCGCGTGCCGCGACCATCCCGGTGATGGCCCCGCCGCACAGCCCGGCCAGCAGCACGCGCCGGACCCCGGTGTGCGCGCGCATCCAGTCGATGGCCGCCACCGTGTCCGCGGTGTAGCGTCCGAGCTGGATCGATCGATAGAGGTCGGGCAGCAGCCGCTCCGCGATGTCGCCCCCGGAATCGCCGAGCCCGGCAAAATCGAAGCGCAGCACCGGGCAGCCCAGCTCCGTGAACACCGGCGCCATCTTCCGGTAGAGCCGGTGCGGCCCGACGCGGCTCTTGACGCCGGGTGACAGCAGCAGCACGCCGATATCGCCGCGCGGCACCGGCGGATCGTGCAGGATGCCGAACAGCGCCTGGCCGTCCGCATTCGGGAACGTGACAGCCCGTTCGGCGCTCATTCGGCGTCCAGCCACGTCAGCGTCACGGCAAACAGCCGCTCGGCCACGTCGTAGAACCGCTGGATCTCCTTCCAGAACGGCTCCTCCTGCGCGAGCAGCAGCGACGCGCGGCCGTACTGTCCCTGCAGCGCGAGCATTTCCCTGGATGGCGCGGCCGCCGGGTTGCGGTCGATCTGCACCACGAGCACGCGTCCCGGAAACACCTTCGGCTGCGCCGCCAGCTTGACCTGCGACACCTGGTCGAACAGCGGGAACGCGACCTCGTAGCCGTCCACGTTGACGGTCCGGCCGCCGCGCATCTGCGCCACCAGATCGTCGCGGTCGGCGCTGATCGCGCCGTGGACCGTCATCTGCGTCGTGAGGTTGATGCGCAGCAGCTCCTGCATGTAGCGGCTGCCGTCGATCACCGGGCTCCAGAGCACCAGCGCCGACACGTCGTCCCGGCCCTCGGCGAACAGCGCGGCCTGCGTGGCGCCGAGCCGCAGGCCGACGAGCGCGACGTGCGCGGCCTGCTGCCGCGCCTTGATCAGGGCGACGGCGGCCCCGATGTCGGCCAGGTTCGTCTCGAGCGACGACTCGCTGAAGTCGCCGTGGCTGTCCCCGTTCCCGCGGCAGTCGAACCGCAGCACCGCGTGGCCCCGCCGCGCCAGCTCGCGCGCGAACATGACGAACACGCGATGCGTCCAGAGCTTCTCCTCCCCGAAGGGGTGGCAGAAGACGAACGCGGGCTCACGGCGCGCGGCAGCCGGCTCGTGCAGCACGCCGAAGAGGTCCACGGGCCCGCTCGGGAAGAACAGCGGCGTCTCGGTCGCGTGCGCCATCACCGCTTCGACGGCGACCACAGTTCCTGCCGCGTGCCCATCGCGTACTTGCCCCAGGCCGCGAGCGTCGCCAGGTTCACCGAGGAGAAGTACACCGCAATCCGGCCGGGCATGGACAGGGCGCGCGGCAGCGCGTTCGCCAGCCCGGCGAGCGCGAGGCCGTAGAACGCGGCCTGCAGCGCGAAGAGCACGAGGTACACCACGGAGCCGGGCGCCAGGAGCCCGCTGCTGATCAGCATGGCCAGCAGGAAGAACGGAACGAGCCAGCGCATCAGCTTGTGCGAGAACAACTCGAACGCGAAGAGCCCGTGCCTGAAGGGGTTCATCAGGCGCATGTGGCTGCCGAGCGTCGTGATGCCCCGGAGGATGGTGCGGACCTTCCGCTGGAACTCGTCCTTCGGGTTGTCGACAGCCCCCATCGTGCCCACCGCGCCGGGTTCGCTGACGGCACGATAGCCGCGCTCGACCGTGCGCAGGACGGACAGGAAGTCCGGCGCCACGTTCGGCACGAACGCGCCGCACAGCTCGCGGCGCTGCGCATAGAACGACCCGCTCGCGCCCACGATCGAGTGGATGTGCGACTCCTGCCGCCTGAGGAACATCTCGTACCGCCCGTACAGCCCCTCGCCCCCGCCGCCCTCGATGCGATCCTCGCCGGATACACAGCCGATGCGGGGATCCCGGAACGGCCGGACGATCGCCCGGATGGCGTCAGGCTCGAGCATGATCGACGCATCCGAGAAGACCACAATCGGGGTCGTGACGGACGCGAGGCCGGTGTTGAGGGCCGCGGCCTTCCCGGCCCGCTCGGGCACTTCGAAGAGCCGCACGCGGCCGTCCTCGGCCGCCGCGATCACCTCGGCGGTCCCGTCCGTCGAGCCGTCGGAGACGAACACGACCTCCAGCGCGCCCGGCCTGTAGCCGAGGGCACGCGTGTTGGCGAGCTTGGCCTCGATCGTCGCCCGCTCGTTGTGGACGGGCACCAGCACCGTCACCTCCGGCAGCAGGCTGTCATCGTCCGTACCCGGCGCGGCGTCCGCGGCTCGCCGCCGGGCCAGCAGCCAGGCCGCCAGCGGATAGCCGGCATAGGCGTACACGACACCGAACGCCGCGATCCAGAAGACCCACTGGGCCAGCATGGCCGGCTGACCGTCAGACACGGACACCGGGTCTCGGCACGGAACCGATGCGGGGCCGGGGCGGGGGAATCTGCACCGCCGGGATGCGGCGCGCCGGCACGGACGCGGCGACCGTCGCGGCCGACGTCTGCACCTGGTGCGCCAGCGTCATGCGCTGGCAGCCGACGATGAGCCCGGACAGCAGGTACAGGTGGGGGTAGGCCAGCCCGCCCAGGAAGGCGCCGGCGACCGCGTAGCCGATCAACCCGAAGTTCAGGAGCGCGGGCCATCGATCCTCGATGCCCGTCCTGTCGGGATGATCGCGCGCGTGAACGAGGGCGCGGCTGTTATCGCGCAGGTTCACCCACAGGACGGCGAGGACGAGCAGCAGGCCGAGGAAGCCCGACTCGCCCAGCACCTTGAAGTAGATGCTGTGCGCCGAGATCCAGCGCCGCGAGTCGAACACCTCGTCGGCTTCCGCCATGTAGTAGCGGCCATAGGCGGAGTTGAAGCTGCCCACGCCCACGCCGAGGGGGAAGTCCTTCGCCATCTGGAACGCGGCCCCCCACGCTCGCAGCCGGCCCTGTGCGGACGAGTCCGTCTCGACGTTGGTCTCCAGCCGATTGAAGTAGTTGCTCGGCGCGATCAACGCGACGCCCCCCGCGATCATCGCCATGACGACGAGCCCGAGGACGCGCCGCTTGCTGAGCGCCAGCCAGTAGTACAGGCCGGCGGTGACCACGGCCAGCGTCGCTCCGCGCGACTGTGTGCCCACCACGCCGAAGACCGCGCACAGGAATCCCATCAGTCCCATGGCGCGCGTCAGGATGCCGTGCCTGCCCAGCAGCAGGAAGAGGGGCAGCGGCATCAACGCGATCAGCCCCCACGCGAAGTCGTTGCCGTCCCCCATGAAGGTGCCGGCCTTGAACGTGCCGGCCCGCACGCCGGAGGTGAGGATGTCGAGGTTGCGCCCGACGAGGATCAGGATGATCAGCGTCCCCATCAGGGACAGCCGCGTGATCCGCGTGCGCCGGTCCATCGTGTTGGCTGCGAGGACGAAGAGGACGAGGTAGTCCAGTTCCTGGCGCAGGACGGTCGGGACGTAGGACTTGACGACCGCGTACAGGATCGACGCGGCCGCCATCCCGAACAGGCCGAGCAGGAGGCGGCCCTGCCTGGTGGCGAACGGCCAATTGAGGCCGCCCGCCAGCGCGACGGCCGCAAACGCGCCGTAGGCCGTGAGCGTCGCGAACTTCGTGATCCGGAGGATCGGCAGATCGGCCGGGAGGCCGAGGTACTCGAGGGCGAGCAGCACCATCACCGCCCAGAAGACGAACGGTGGAATCTCGGGTGCGGGCGCCGGCTTCGTGGACAGGGCAGCCATGTCAGAACAGGCCCAGGATGCGCGTCAGGAAAAACGGCGTGGTGCCCGTCGATCCCTCGTGAATGTTCATCCGCCGGACCGAGAACCGATCGTCGCCGGCCGCGGCGTGGCCGCGATCCATGGAGAAGGCGACGGAGAAACCGCCGGCCCGCACCTGTTCGGCGATCTCCGCGTTCCAGTTGCCGTTCGGGTAGCTCATCGAGGTGATCGGGACGCCGAGCGCCTCCTCGATGATCCGCTTCGCTTCCCGGATCTCCTGGCCGACCTCGGCCAGCGTCAACGAGGTGAGGATGTGGTGCTCGTGTCCATGGACGCCGAACGCGATGCCGCCCTGCGCCATCTCACGCACCTGGTCCCAGGACATGAACCGATCCCCGTCGTGTACCGGCGCGTGCGGCCCGAGAAACTCGACGAGCTGCTCGATGGCCTCGCGAGGCTCGGCCGATTCGTCCATCTTGAGCTCGCGCACGCCGGCCACCAGCGCCGGACGGTTGGCGTCCAGCGCGGGATCGAACAGCGCCTGCAGGCCGCACGACGTGAGCAGGGCGTCCAGGCGCGAGCCGAGGCACGGCTCGTCCCGGACGAGGCGGCCGGCATGGGACAGGAGCAGCCCGAGGCGCTCCTGCCAGAAGACGTCGGTCGATCCGATGAAGCGCGTCGGCAGGAACACCACCGCGGGAATGCCGAGCCGCCGCAGGATGGGCCACGCCTCCGTGTAGGTGTCGGACCAGCCGTCATCGAAGGTGACGAGGCAGGAGCCGCTCTCGAACGGCGTCCCCGTGGCCAGGTGCTGCTCGAACTCGTGGAGCGACAGGATGCGGAACTTCTCCTGCAGGACCCGCATCTGTTGCTCGAAGGTGGACGGCGTGACGACGATGCCCGGATGGGACCAGGTGTCCGCGCCGTCAGGGAGGAGGCGGTGGTAGGCGAGCACGACCGCGCGTTCCCGCATGATCACCCGCCGCCAGACGGGCATCAGTCCCGAAATCGTCAGCGCGTTGGCGAACGTTCCCTTGACCGCGTACGCGATCCGATCTCTGATGCTCCACCCGGTCATGTCATCCTGGCCCGCGGCCGCGCGTGGCCACCGAGCCTGGCGGCGTTCGACGCGGCCGTGCACGCGGCCCACTGCAGGATAGAGCATTCGGTGTCCGCTGGTCATCCGCGGCTCAGCCGTTACATGTGCGACGACGCGTTGGAACAAGGTCATGCCAGTCGGGCGACCGTCGCCACCTCGGCATTGACGGCCGACAGGACGTCCAGCATCCGCGCTATGTCCGAGGGCCGCACCAGCGGATGCGTCGGCAGCGTGATGATGCGCCGGGCCACCGCTTCCGCGCCGGGCGTCCCCGCACCTGTCGCGGCATGCTCCAGGCCGGGGATCTCCGCGATGGACCGTGGATACGAGGCGGTGGCGCCAATGCCGGCGACTCTCAGCGCGGCAATGAGGCCGTCGCGCGCCGCCTCGCTGGCCGCGAGGATGGGGAGCCGCACGTAGGCCGGTCCGGCGCCGGCCACCGGTTGAATCGCCCGGACGCCGCGTACCTGGCGGAGGCCGTCGATGAGCGCGCCGGCGTTGGCGCGGCGTGCGCGCGTGAACTCGTCCAGCCGCCCGAGCATCGTGACGCCGAGCGATGCCTGCGGCCGGCTCTGCCGCGCGATGTCGAAGTCCGTCGTGAAGACCGTCTTCCCGAGCTCGAGCTGCGGGATGCGATTCGGAATCCAGTACAGCCACGGGCGCAGCATCGCCCAGTAGACAAGGGCCTTCACCGCCAGGCCTGCCGCGTCGCCGAGCCCGGGCGAGGGCAGGCCCGCCGTCTCTGCCGCCAGGGCACTCGCCACCTCGTCCGATCCCGTGATGATGATGCCGCCGTCGATCGCGGAGACGTTCTTTCCCTTGTCCATGCTGAAGAGGCCGGCGTCCCCCCACGTCCCGGAGAGCCGTCCCCCGACCGTCGCACCCATGGCCTGCGCGGCATCGTCGATCAGGAAGACCCCGCGCTCGCGTGCCGTGCGGCTCAGCGCCGGGAGGTCGTTCGGCAGGCCGTAGAGGTTCGTGGCCACGATGGCGAGGACGCGGGAGGCGTCGATGGCGGCGAGGGCGTCCGGTGCGTAGTCGAGCGTGTCCGTCGAGATGTCGGCAATGCGCGGGGTCAGGCCGGCCTTCACCACCGATGCCGCGACCGAGTAGCAGGTGTAGCCCGGCAGCACGACTTCGGTGCGATGGGCCGGCGCCAGGCGCCGGAGGGCGCGCAGCAGCACCGTCATTCCGGCGCGTCCCGTACACGTGAGGAAGGCACGCTGCCCGAACCGTGCCGACACGGCTGCGCGAAGCGCCTCGGACGGGTCCGGCGAGGTGGCCGCCGCGGCCGCCCACCGGCCCAGGTCCGTGAGGCGCAAGGGTGCGCCGGCCGGCGCGATGTGGCGGAAGGTGCTCACGGGATGCTTCTCGCCAGCAGCGGTCCGATCATCTGCGTGACCGGAATCGGCAGACGCCGCCAGGTCTTGATGGCCATCTGGTACTTCGCGTTCGTCGGGTTGAGCGAGGGAATCTCCGTCCGCGTGCGCAGGAGGTAGTGCCAGTACAACTGGACCGACTCGGCGTTCCACTTCTTCTTGAACTGCTCGCCGCCCGAGTCCTTCGACGATCGGCCCAGGTGGTAGTTGAGGCCGCCCATCTCGCAGGCGTTCTTGATCAGCTCCCAGTACAGGACATAGCCGACCAGTTGCCGCCGGTAGTCGCTGCGCATGCCGAGCCACATGCCCTCGACCGTGCCGCGATGAACGCCGTCGAGCGCGCCGGCGGCCGGCCGGCCGTTGGCGTCGTAGGCCACGCACAGGCGCGTCGCGCCGGGGAACGCGGCGAGGATCGCCTTCAGGTAGTCGATCCGATAGATGGGCGTGCCCAGGTCGCGCCACCCTTCGGAGAGCACGGCGTAGAAGTCCTCGATGAGCTCCGCCCCGAACTTCACCGTGAACCCCTTGTTGTACGCGCGGCGGATCTCACCCCGCTGGCTGGCCTTGAGCGCGTTCCAGATCCTGTCCGGGTCCGGATCGAGCGCGATCGACATGCTGACCTTGTGGTCGGAGAACGGCAGGCGGTCCGTGAGCCGCCGCCGGCTGCGGACCTCGAGGTACTCCGCGCCCCATCGGTCGATGGTCTCGGCGGCCGCGTCAATCAGCCGCTCCTCGATCTCGTCCGAGTCGCCGCACGGGCCGCCGTAGTTGACGAACGGCATGGAGCAGGCCAGGTTGCCGAAGATGAGGCTCTTGAGGTGGACCAGCGGAAAGACGCCCACGATCCGGTCGCCGTCGATGGCCGCCAGGTACGCGCTCTCATGGCCGAAGCTGCGCTCGTTGATCGCCCGCCATTCGAAGCGGTGGTAGAAGGTCGCGCGCGGACAGGCGTCGACGAACGCGTTCCAGCGTTCGGCGTCCGCCCCGTCGCAGGGGATGATGTGCATGGATGGTGAGCAGGTTCAGGCCGGCGCCGATGAGCGCCGCGGACAGCCGCGGGCCCCGGCAGCGCGTATCAGCCCTGGCTCGCGACGGTCTCGCGCTTGCGGGCCACGTACTGGCTGATGTTGCGGAGGGAGTCGAGATTCTCGGGCACCAGCTCGCGATCGGCCACCGAGATGCCGTACTGCTCTTCGACGAACGCGACCAGTTCCAGCAGGCCCGTGGAGTCGATGATGCCGCTCTCGAGGAACGATTGATCGTCCGCGAAGCCGTCCCCCTCCTGCCCGAACAGGAAGTTGCTGACGATGAATGCCTTGATTTCCGACGCAAGCGATTCGACCATGAACCTCAACCTCACCTGAGAAAGAACACAGCTTCGCCCTCTGAGCTACAGGCGAAGCCCACTTCGCGCACCCGCGCACCCGCGCACAACCGCCCCGATCCCGTCCGCGCCCGGCACCGTGGCCCGGCCGCGCGAAGGGACGCACCCATCGGCCATCCGATGGGGTGTTCACTGGCCTGGCGGAGAGAAGCTCAATTCCCGCGTCGCCGCCGGTTCCGGCCGTGACACGGCCAGCGTCTGTGTCTCCAGCACCTGACTGACGGTCCCGAACGAGAACTGGCGGAGGAGCCGCTCGAGCCTCGCTTCGGTCTTGTCCAGGTGGTAGTAGTGCCGGACCCTGGAGAGCGTGCCGGCGTTCACACGCGGCTGGTCGGGGTCGATCTCCCACGGGTGCAGGTAGAAGATGGCCGGCCGTCCCTCGACCTCGTTCAGCCGCGAAATCCCCAGCCGGGTCCATGCGTACGGGAGGAGGCGGAAGTAGCCGCCGCCGCCCATCGGCAGGTTGACGCCTGCCCGCCGCACCGTCGACCCCGGCAGTTCCCAGAGGCTCCCCTCGGCACGCTCGACGCGGCCGATGTGCCTGGACCACGCCGGGATGCCATACCGGTCGTGCCGGATGGGATAGATGCTGGAGTCGAAACGGTAGCCCTCGTCGATCAGGACGTCGAGCGCCCAGAGCGACCGTTCGGTGATCGAGTAGCTCGGCGCCCGGTACCCGACGACGGACACCCCCGCGGCGTCCTCGATGGCCTGCCTGGCCCGGCGCAGGTCCTCGCGGAACTCGTCGGGCGTCATGTCGTAGACGAGGCGATGCTCGAAGCTGTGCGAGGCGAGCTCGTGGCCCGCGTCGTGAATCCGCTTCACCAGCGCCGGGTAGCGTGCCGCCACCCATCCGAGGACGAAGAACGTCCCGTGGACGCCGGCCGCCTCGAAGATCGCCAGGAGGCGATCGGTGTTCGCGCAGACACGGCTCTCGAAGGCGTCCCACTGCGAGCGCGGGACGAGGTGATCGAAGGCCGAGACCTGGAAATAGTCCTCGACGTCGACGGTGATGGCGTTCAGCACGGCGGCCACGGCTACGACCCCCGCCTGACCAGGACCGTCTTGACGGTCTCCAGGATGATGAACAGGTCGAACGCCATCGTCATGTTCTTGATGTAGAAGAGGTCGTACTGCAGCTTCTCCTGCGAGTCGTCCACCGAGGCGCCGTAGCGGTGGCGCACCTGCGCCCAGCCCGTGAGACCGGGGCGGACGGCGTGGCGCTGGCCGTAGAAGGGGATCTGGCGGCTCAGCTCGGCGATGAACTCCGGGCGCTCCGGGCGCGGGCCGACGAAGCTCATGTCGCCCATCAGCACGTTCCACAACTGCGGCAGCTCGTCGAGGCGCGTGCGCCGGATGAAGCGGCCCACCGGGAACACGCGCGGGTCGCCGACCCTGGCCCAGACGGCGCCGCTCGCGGCCTCGGCGTCGACGCGCATCGATCGGAACTTGTAGATCGTGAAGCCGACCCCGTCCTTCCCGACGCGCGTCTGGCTGTACAGGGCCGGGCCCGGCGACGTGAGCCGGATCGCGAGGGCGACCATGCCCATCAGCGGCAGCGCGAGGAGCAGGCCCAGCGCGGCCATCAGGACGTCCAGCGTGCGCTTGGCGGCGGAGAGGCTGACGCTCTTGCGGAAGCCGTCGGAGAAGATCATCCAGCTCGGACGCAGGTTCTCGACGGCGATCTTGCCCGTGTACTGCTCGTAGACGGAGACGAGGTGATCGAACCGGACACCCTGGTTGAGCTTCATCGCGAGCAGCTCGTCCATGTTGAGCTTGCCCCGCGCGTCCGCCAGGCTCACCACCACGCGGTCCACGCGCCGGCTGCGCACGATGCCGGGAATGTCCTTCACCGTGCCGATGACGCCGGGGTTCACCAGCGGGGTGCCCACCCTGGACGGGTCGCTGTCGACGAACCCGACCAGCTCCACGCCGAGTTCGCTCCGCCGCTCGAACAGCTCGCGCGCCAGCGTCACGGCCGCGGCGCTCGTGCCCACGATGAGGAGCCGTTCGGTCGGCTCGCCCTTGAGGGACAGCCACTCGAAGGCCATGCGCCAGCCGGCCACGAGTGCCACGATGAGGATCGACGAGAGCGCGAAGACGCCGCGTCCGATCACCAGCGTCGGCAGCCAGAAGTAGATGAGCGCCAGCATCACCGACGCGGCGCCGAGCGCGCGCAGGAGGCCGATGAGCAGGTCGCGCCGGTCGCGCAGCGTCCGCAGGTCGTAGAGGTCGCAGTAGTGGAGGCACGTCTGGAGGACGAGGGCCACGACCACGGCCCGTCCGGCCCATTCAGCCAGGCCGCCCAGTCCCGAATCGGGCACGCCGAGCCGGACGACCGCCGCCAGGATCACGGAGAGGACGATCAGTACGTGCTCGACCAGCACGAGCGCGACGCGCCGGATACTGAAGCCCCCTGTGATGACGCTATACATGATCGCGTGCCGGTCTAGTCGGTCCTGGGCATGCCGTAGTAGCCGTCGTGCGGCGACGGCTCCACGCCGTTCAGCACGACGCCGAGCAGTTGTTCCCGCCCGAGGCTGTCGATGGCCTTCTGCACGTCGGCGTGCTGGGTCTGGCCCGCGTGGATGACGAACAGCGTCCCGCCGACCATCTGCGTCAGCAGGCGGGCGTCCGCCGCGGGGCCCACGGGCGGGGCATCGAGGATGACCCAGTCGAAGCGTGCCGTCGCTTCGTCCAGGATCTGCTGCATGCGCGGCGAGGTCAGCGCCTCGATCGAGTTGGCAATGGGCTGGCCGGCCGGGAGCAGCGTCAGCTTCGGCGTGAGCGGGACCAGGACGAGCTTGCGCTCCGTGGCCGCGCGCAGCACCTCGCTCAGGCCCGAGCCGCCGCCCACGTCGGCGATGCTCGAGATCGACGGCCGCCGCAGGTCCGCATCGACGAGCAGGACGCGGTAGCGGTATGACTCCGCCAGGACGAGCGCGAGGTTGAGCGCCGTCAGCGTCTTGCCGTCGCCGGGCAGGGCGCTCGTGACCATCACGCTGCGGATGCCGTTGGTCTGCTGCAACTGGTGCAGGGTGGCGGCCAGCCGGCGGAACTGCTCGATGAGGCCCGGATCCCCGTCGGGCGGCTTGGCCAGGCGCGCCCGCCAGGTCGAGGCAAAGCTCAGCACCGCGCCGGACGTCGCCGGCTCGACCTGCGCCGTCTCGATGCCGAGGCTCTCGCGGCCGCCGGTGCCGTGACCGCCCGCGGACGGGTCATCGGCCGACACGGTCCACGCCGGCTGGAAGAGCGCCTGGCTCTCCTCGGCCGCGGGCGTGCCGTTCGGTTCCCCGGTCCGGCGCAGGGCTTCGTTGATGCGACTCACACGTTCTCCATTTCTAGGTCAGGCTTTTCCAGAGCTTCAGGGCCCACGTGACGTAGCACATGCCGACGAGGCACACCGCACCGGCGGCGGACATCCATCGCAGGCGCCGCCGTTCCTTCTCGCGCTCCCCTTCGACCTGGATGTACGGCACGCTGGCCAGCACGGGAAGCTCCAGCACTTCGAGCACGTCCGCATCCGATCGGTACGACGCGTCGCGGATCTCCAGCAGGCCGGCCACGCCCAGGCCGAGCAGGAGCCCGAGGACGAGGCCGCCCGCGTTCACCTGCATGCGCAGCGAGGTCAGCGGGCGCAGCGGCACCTCCGCGGGGTCCACGATGCGGAAGAGCTCCGCGATCTGCTGCTCCTCGAGGTTCACGGCCAGCTTGGCGGCATCGCTCTTGGCGAGCAGCTCCTTGTAGGCGTTCTGCTGCGTGTCGTAGTCGCGCGTCAACGCCGCGAACTCGGACTCCAGGCCCGGCACCGCTTCGATACGGGACTGGTAGTCGGCGATCTCCCCGCGCAGGCGCCGCTCCTCCGACTCCTTGAAGGCGGTCTGCCGTTCGAGGCTCTCGATCTCCGCGGCCATCTGCCGCAGGCGCTCCCGCCGGACCGGATCGACGATGGCCGCCGGCGAGGACGCCGACGATGAGGCCGAGGCCTCGGCGGCCGCCTTGGGCTCGAGCACCGCGATGTTGTTCTTCGCGCGCACGATGTCCGGATGATCCGGCTTGTAGCGCTGCTCGAGGCTGGCCAGCGTGGCCCGCGCGGCGGCGAGCTGCTGCTGGGCGGAGCCGGCCGCGGGCCCCGTATCGCCGCCGCTGGCAACCACGGGCGGCGGCGGCGGCGGCTCGTTCACGGCGTCGCGATACAGGCGCTCGAGCATCAGCTTGCGATCCCGATCCCGCGCAATCGACTCGACGAGGCTCTGCACCTGCATCTGCGCGTTCGTGATCGCCTGCATGTTGGTGGGCACCTGCGACGGCAGGGCCTTGCCGTGGCGCTCACGGAACGCTTCGAGCCGGCGCTCCTGGGCCACGAGCCGCGTGCGGGCCTCCTCGAGCTGCGATTCGAGGAACGTGTTGGTCGCCTGGGCCATCGCCCCGCGATCGTCCGTGTTCTGGCTGACGAAGAGGGAGCCGAGGTGCTGCGTCACCTGGGCGGCCACCACCGGATCCGGGTACGTGAACCGCACGTGAAACGCGCTCGGCGCATCGATGCCCCGCGGGTTGGGACGTCCCCGCTCGAGCTGCACCTCGATGTTCCGGTGCATGAGGCCGACGACGTCCTCGATGGGGGTCGTCAGCCGGCGCTCGGTGTAGAGATCCATCTCCTCGATGATGCGCTGGAGGTTCGTGCGGCTGAGCACCTTCACGGCGATCGCGTCCATGCGCACGTCCGTGGCGAGCGTCACGGTCGACCGGACGAACGATTCGGGCACGCGCTGCGGGTCGATCGCAATCAGGATGTCCGACTGGTACACGTCCTTGATGAACGACGACACGACGAGCGCCATGAACAGCGCCACGATCGGCGGGATCGCAATCAGCCAGATGCGGCGGCGGACCATCTGGACGTAGTCGGCGGGTCCGAGTTTCTTTCCTGGCAGCATGATGGTGAGCTCTGTGTCTGTCCTAGAAGCCGCGGGTCAGCGGAACCCAGAATGTGAGGCCCGCCCGCACCGAGTTCAGCGAATATCGGCTGGGGAAGCCCGGCTGCACGACCGTGAGGTCGTACAGGCGATACTTGTAATAGGTGTACGACGTGTAGACCGCACAGCACCGCGACAGCGCGTACTGGGCCTGCGCGCTGCCCGCCATGTTGCTGAAGGATCCGGTATCCGTCGTGCGGGCGTTGCCCCGCGAGTACGAGCCCGACAGCGCCAGCTGCAGGCGCCGCGTCGGCGTCGACTGCGTCCGCAGCGAGAACACGTTCGTCGCGAAGGGCTCGGGCGAGAGGCCTTCGAGCACCGTGACGTCGCGCCGCGCGTCCGCCGAGATGGTCCAGTCCCGCGCGGGATCCCAGCTGAGGGACCCCGAGACGACGGGCAGGACGAAGTCCGCCTCCGCCACCGCATAACGCGTGCTGGCCCGCGTCGCGCCGCCGCCGAAGCTCAGCACCACCTGCCGCGTCTGCGCCAGGGGCCGGACCAGGCGGACGGTCATGGTGCCGGTGTGCGTGTCCAGCGCCTGCGAGACATCGTCCTGGTCGTCCTGCCGGTTGCGTCCGTAGCCGTAGGAGAACGTGAGGCCGGCATACTGGCGGAAGTTCCACACGTGGTTCACCGTCGCCGCGTGGGCGCGGTTCTCCAGGCGCGGCCCGTCCGTGGCCCGATAGCGCTGGCTGTAGTCGTAGATGACGTCCATCCGCTGACGCGGCGTCCAGTTCCGGAAGAAGCCGCCCGAGGCCTGCGCCGCGCGCCAGCGTGATTCGTTGATGCCCTGCGGGTTGTTGACGCCGGCCGCGGTGCCGCCTTCGACCTGTCCTTCCAGCGGCCCGAACGCGTTGAACAGCAGCGTCGGCTGGTGCGCCCAGTCGACGCTCGTCGTGATGCCGTTCCGGCCACCGAAGTCGGTCGTCCCGCGCATGTTCACATTGCCGCCAATCAGCCGGTCCGGGCTGATGCTCGCCGTCTGGAGGTAGGCGAGCCCGTTCATCTCGAAGAAGCGCAGCGCGCTGCCCCTCCGGTACCGCATGGACCCTTCCACCGTCCCGAGCGTGCCGCTGAGCGAGTCGATGCCCGGCATGGGCTCGAGCTCCGTATCGAGCGGCTCCACGTTCTCGTCGTATCCCCAGCCCACGGTCCACGTCGTGGACAGCCCGTTGGTCGGCCCCGTCCCGTCCAGCGGACGGTCCTGGCCGAACAGGCCGCCGGTCGGTCCCGTCGGCGCGGCGATCGCCTGCGCGTACGCCGGGCAGACGACGGCCGCCGCCAGCAGGAGCAGGCCCGACAACCCCGATCGCAAGAGGATGACCACGGATCCGTGCCTCAGGGAACCACGACCGTGTCGCCCGGCAGCAACTGGACGTTCTGCTGCAGGTTCTTGCCCTTGACGACGTCCTTGTAGTTGAACCGGAGCGTCCGGGACTCGCCGTTCTGGCTCCGCAGGACGGTGATGTTCTTCGAGTCGGCGTACTCCGTCAGCCCGCCCGCCAGCGCGATCGCCTGCATCACCGTGAGCGGTCCGGTCAGCGGGTGCGATCCCGGCGTCGTGACACGCCCGGTGATGAAGATCTTCCGGCTGTTGATGGCACGCACCACGACGGCCACGTTGGCGTCGGCCAGGTACTTGCCCGCGGCCGCGAGGATCTGGCCCTGGAGCGCGTTGGGGTGCAGGCCGGCCGCCTGCAGCTCGCCAATCACGGGGAGCGTAATGCGGCCGTCGGGCCTCACCGTCACGTCCCCGCTCAGTTCCGGCTCCCGCCAGAACACCACGCCGAGCACGTCCTGCGGACCGATCACGTAGTCCGCCGCGACGGGAACCTCCGGCAGCGCCGGCGCCGCCGCCTGGGTCGAGGGAGGCGCCGGAGCCGGAGCCTGCACCTGCGCAGAAGGAGCCGGCGCCGCCGCCAGGGCGAAGGACGCCGACAGCAGAAGACACGCGAGCGGCCGATAGGGATATGTCATGGTCATCAGGAGAAGAAGGTGAAACGGCGCTTCCGCTCAGGGGTTACCGAACCGAACATCGAACGACCCGCCTGGCGCTCGGGCAGCGCCGGCGTCGCGGCCGGCGTGCCACGCTCGGACAGGGTCGGCGCCGCCACCGGGGGCGCCTCGTCCGCCGGGGCCGCCGCACCGCGCATGTCGAAGTCGCGGCACACGTCCTCGACAATCTCCACCGTAATCGGCTTGGCCTGGGCGGCAAAGCCGCCGATGAGCGCGTTGTCGCACAGCACGTTGATCGTGCGCGGGATGCCCGTCGACGCTTCGTGAATGGCGATCACCGTCTGGCGCGTGAACACGCCCTGCGGCGAGCCGCCCGCAATGCGGATGCGGCCGGAGATATACGACGCGGTCTCGTCCAGCGTCAGCGCCTTCAGCTCGCACCGGAGCGCGATGCGCTGCTTGAGCTGGCGGAGCGACGCCTCGTTCAGGCGATCCGCAAGCTCCGGCTGGCCCGAGAGCACGATGTTGAGCAGCTTCGTCCGCGTCGTCTCGATGTTGCCGAGCAGCCGCACTTCCTCCAGCAGCTCGTACGGCATGCTCTGCGCCTCGTCGAAGATGAGGCCCGTCAGCCCCCCCGCCTCGAAGCGGGCCTCGACATCGGCACGCAGCTCCGCCAGGAACCGGGTCTTGGACGTCCGCGCGGCATCGCTCAGGTTGAACTCGCTGGCGAGGAACTCGTAGAACTCGGCCCGGCCCAGCGTCGGGTTGCTGACGAAGACGTAGCGGCTCGGCGAGTCGCCCATCTCCTCGAGCGCGGCCCGCACGAGCGTCGTCTTGCCCGTGCCGGCATCGCCGACGAGGAGCGTGAACCCCTTCGATGTGGAGAGCGCGTACCGAAGATTGCTCAGCGCTTCACGCTGCCGCGGCGTGAGGAAGAGAAACCGCGGATCCGGCGTCAGCTCGAACGGCGACTCCTGGAGCCCGTAGAACTCCGCGTACAGAGGCCGGTTAGTGGCCATCGGACCCTCGGCGGGCGCGGCCTCCACAGCCGGGCTGGCCACGGCCACACCCGCTTCGTCCGGAACGCCGGAGGCAGGCAGGGTGGACGTGTGTCCCTGTCGTGAGATCGTCTGTTCGCGGGTAGCCATGCAAATCGTGGACAGTTGTCCGGACAGGGTCACTGCAAACCGGGCACCCAGTGGATCTGCGCGAGTGTGAAAGTTCCATAACTTGTTGACAGTAGAGCAATAGGGCGTGTTCCGGGGGAAATTTTCCGTGCAAACCGGACCCCGGAGAGAAGGGTGTTCGGGGCCTCCTTGGAACTAAAGTCGCCCTGTGCCGCGACTTTGATCGAAAATTGACGGTCCGCCGTCCACCCTGTCCGGGATAGTCTGCCTTCCGCCATGCTTCGCCAGACCCAGGATCTCAGGATCACGGATGTGCGCCCCCTCGTGGCGCCAGCCATCCTGCTTGAAGACGTCCCGATCAGCGAGCGGGCCTCGAATCTCGTGGCCGAGACCAGGCAGGCGGTCGCCGCCGCCCTGGCCGGTCTGGACCCGCGGCTCGTCGTCATCGTCGGTCCCTGCTCGATTCACGACCCCGGGGCGGCCATGGAGTACGCCGGCCGCCTCCGGGACCTGTCGGAACGGTGGCGCGGCCAGCTCATCGTGCTCCTGCGCTGCTACTTCGAGAAGCCGCGGACCGGCGTCGGCTGGAAGGGCCTCATCAACGACCCGGGCCTCGACGGCAGCTTCCGGGTCAACCAGGGACTGCGGCTGGCGCGCCGGCTCCTGCTCGACGTCAACGACCTGGGCCTGCCCACGGCGTCCGAGTTCCTCGACACGCAGATCCCGCAGTACATCGCGGACCTGACGTCGTGGGCCGCGATCGGCGCGCGCACGACGGAGAGTCAGGTCCACCGGGAACTCGCCTCCGGCCTGTCCATGCCGGTCGGTTTCAAGAACAGCACCGACGGCAACGTGCAGCCGGCCATCGATGCCGTGGGCGTGGCGGCGTCCGAGCACTGGTTTCCCGGGGTGACGCGGCAGGGCGTGTCGGCCATCTTCCACACGACGGGAAACCCGACGTGCCACGTGATTCTCCGGGGCGGCTCCCGGACCGGCCCCAACTACGAGGCGGAGCACGTCGACGAGGTGTGCGCGCGGCTGGCCGAACGGCACCGGGCGCCGCGGCTGATGATCGACTGCTCGCACGGCAACAGCCTCAAGGACCCGCGCCGGCAGATGACCGTGGCGCGGTCGATCTGCGATCAGGTGGCGTCGGGCTCGTGGAGCATCTTCGGCGCCATGATCGAGAGCCACCTCTCGGAGGGCCGGCAGGACCTGGTGACGGGGCAGGAGGCGCGATACGGGCAGAGCATCACCGACGCGTGCCTGTCGATGGAGCAGACGGAGCCGCTCCTCGAAGATCTGGCCAAAGCTCAACAGTCCCGCGGCGCGACGCGTGTATAGTGGATTCGGGTCCCCCAAATGCTCACCCGACGAGGCACCGGTTCGCGGGCGCTCGCCACGATGAGCGGTCCGGCCGCCATCATCCTGGCGGCCGTGGTCCTGGCTGCGCAGGATCGTCCGTTCGATCTCATCCCCGTTCCTGATCCCGTCTCCGGCCACGAGGTCGTCGTGGTCTCGGGCCGCGAGCGTCTCGCGTGGGATCAGCAGGCGTCGTCGCACGACGCGCTGCGCGGCCTCGGCTACGCAATCTACATCGACGGTGCGCGCGACTGGTTGCGGGACGTGTCCTGCGCGTCGTCGGCCGGCCCGTCCGGTTTCGGCTGCTCGGCGCCGCTGCCGCGGCTGCAGCCCGGCCTGCACACGATCGAGCTCGCCTCCTACGTCGATGAGGGCGCACGCACCGAGGGCGAGCGATCCGGGCCCGTGCGCGTCCAGCTGGGATCGCCCTCGTCTGACGGCGCGCGGTCGTTCCGGACCGCCGATGCGCAGTGGCTCCAGTCCACGCCGCTCGCCACCGATCTCGACGATGCGATGGACGTGATCGCGCTGCCGGGCGGGCGCGCGCTGATCGCCGAGCGCGGCGGCCGCGTGCGCGTCTACCGGGACGGCGCGCTGCGCCGCGAGCCGGCGTTCATCGTCCCCGATCTGTCGGTGGGGGACGGCCGCGGATTGCTCGCGCTCGAGACACATCCCGAGTTCGAGACCAACGGCGTCGTCTTCCTGGCCTACACGACGGACGCCGGACTGCGCCTGGCGCGCGTCGTGGTGTTCGGCGACACGCTCGTCGATCACGCCACGCTGCTCGAGGGCCTGCCCATCGGATCCGAGTGGCCGCGCGCCCGCATGAGTATCGGGCCCGACCACTTGCTGTACCTGGCCATCGACGCCGCGGGCGATCGCGAGCGCGTCAGCGATCGCGGCTCCTACAGCGGGAAGGTCCTGCGCCTGAACCTCGATGGCACGACGCCCGACGACCAGCCGGGCCGCTCGCCCGTCTACGTCGAGGGCATGGCGATGCCGGCCGGCATGGCATGGGCCGGCGATCCGTCCGTCCTCTGGCTCGCCGGTGACACGGGCGACGGCGCCGAGGCGCTCCACGTGATCACCGGGGGTGGCGGCGGCCAGCGGCCGGTGACGACCACGCGCCTGTCCCTGCCGATGAACCTCGGGGTCTTCGGGATGGCGCTCTACGGGCACGACGCGATTCCCGGCTTCCACGGCAACCTGCTGCTCGCCGGCGAGTTCGCGCACGGGATTCTCCGCGTCAGGCTCGAACCGGACGGCAGCGTGGCCGGCACGGAGTGGCTGCTGCGCGGCAGCGTGGGTCCGATCAAGGACGTGGCCGTGTCGGCCGACGGCGTCATCTACGTCTGCACCCCGACCACGCTGCTGGCGCTCCGGCAGCGCAGTCCGGCGTAGACACACCCCCTACCAGGGCGGCGGCGCGGCGCCCTTCAGGTGCCGCAGGAAGAAATCAAAGCGCTTGCGTTCGCCGTAGGCGGCGTGAACGTCCGAGCGGCCGGCGTTGTGCTCGGCGCCGGGAATGACCAGCAGGTCGAAGCGCTTGTCGGCCTTGATGAGCGCGTTCACCACCTGCATGGTCGAGGACGGGTCGACGTTGGAGTCCAGCTCGCCGACGACGAGCAGGAGTTCGCCCTTCAGCTTCGCGGCGTTGTCCACGTTGGACGCCTTCGAGTACTGCGGGCCCAGCGGCCATCCCATCCACTGCTCGTTCCACCAGATCTTGTCCATCCGGTTGTCGTGACACCCGGCGTAGGACACGGCGGCCGTGTAGAAGTCCGGATGGAACAGCAGTGCGCCCATGGCGTTCTGTCCGCCCGCCGAGCCGCCGTAGATGCCGACGCGCGTGAGGTCGTACCACGGGTACTTCGCGGCCGCGGCCCGGTGCCACGCGATGCGATCCGGGAAGCCGGCATCACCGAGATCCCGCCACGCCACGTCGTGGAACGCCTTGGACCGGTTGGACGTACCCATGCCGTCGATCTGCACGACGATGAAGCCGAGGTCGGCCTGGGCCTCGACGGGGTTGTACGCGCTGAACGACTTGGCGACGTGCGACCCGTGCGGGCCGGCGTAGATGTACTCGATGACGGGATAGCGCGCCGCCGGGTCGAATGCGCGGGGCCGGTAGATGAGCCCCCAGATGTCCGTCACGCCGTCCCGGCCCGGGGCGACGAACGGCTCCGGCGCGCGCCAGCCGCTCTCGACGAGCGCCGAGATGTCCCCGCGTTCCACCTCCATCACCAGCGATCGATCCGACGTCCGTCGGAGCTCCAGGATGCCCGCCTGATCCACGCGCGAGTAGTGATCCACGTAGAACTGCCGGTCGTCGGAGAACGACACCTGGTGGTTGGCATCGGCCGTCGTCAGGGCGGTGAGGCCGGTCCCGTCGAAGCCGATGCGGTAGTAGTGGAGAAAGTACGGGTCGCGGCCCGGGGTCATCCCGCCGGCGCTGAACCAGATCTGCCGCGCGTCCTCGTCCACGTGCAGCACGTTCCGGACGGGCCAGGCGCCCGAGGTGATCTGCCGCACGGCGCTGCAGGGCGCACCACCGGCCTTCCCGCAGGGCTCGGCGCCGCCCTCGGCGTCTCGAAGGGTGATCAGGTAGAGGTGATTCCAGCCATCCCGTTCGGACATCCAGATCATCTCGCGACCGTCGGCGATGTCGTACCGGTAGCGCTTGCCGGAGCTCAGCGAGTCGTTGCTGCGGTTGTAGTAGAAGAAGGTCTTCGGTTCCTCGGACACCACCGCGCGCGCGGCGCCGGTGGCCGCATCGACCTCGACGACCCGGAACACCTGGTGCCCACGCTGGTTGTACTCGAACGTGAACCCGCGGCCGTCCTTCCGCCACACCAGGTCCGACAGGTCGTACGCGTTCGGGAAGAGCGCGGTCTCGATCGCCATCGACGTCCGGTCCGCGACGTGGAAGAGGACCGGCTGCTCGACATCGAGCCGATCGCCCGGCTTGGCGTACACGTTGGCCCAGTGCTTCGGCTGCAGCTGATCCTCCGGCGAGGACTGCACGTAGTGGACGAGCCGGCGGTAGCCCGGGCGCACGCGGTAGGCCGCGATCCTGGCCGAGTCCGGCGACCAGACGATGGACGCGGGGTCGTAGTAGTCCCCTTCCGAGCCGTCAGTGCTCAGCCGCGTCAGCGTCGTCGTCCCGGCCTGGCGGATTGCGACGTTGAAGTTGTCGACCACGGCCTCCCATCGGCCGTCGGGCGACGCGTGTGCCCGCGGCGTGCCGGGGAAGTCCGGCCGTACGGGCCCGGTGATGCCCCGCCGGATCTCGCCGGGTGGCGGCACGTCCGGAGACGTGCACGTCGCGTCGCCGTCGAGCCGGCACGTCCATCGGCGCCCCTCCACCGTGGCGGCGATGGCGTCCTCGTCCGGGACGAAGGTGAAGGAGGAGAATGGGAGACGCGTGGCGGTGTAGGTCCCGCCGGTGGCGGTGGAGAGCGCGGCCGCGATGCGCGCGTGGTCGAACGCCGGCGACTTCTCCCGCGTGTCCGCGTCCACCATGACGAAGGTGTGCCCATCGGGCTGCGCGCGGCGGTAGACGAAGCGCCGCGTCGTGCCGACCCAGGACGCGGGTTCCGGCACATTGCGGACGAGGGCCTCCTGCCGTTCCCGCAGGCCCTGGGCCCGGACGTAGTCCACGGCCGCCGGTTGTGCGAGCGCGGCGGGCGCCGTGCACAGCAGCAGCGCGGCGAGCGTCAGCCGTCCATGCCTCATGGCGATCACCCGGGGATCGTGACGGGGCCGCTCTTCGGCGTGAACACCATCGCCAGGATGCGCGCGGGCGCCGTCGTGCTGGCGTTGCGCGAGACCGCGTGGACGTCGCCGGGCTCCTCGAAGAACGCCTGGCCCGCCGTGAGTACCACGGGCGGCTTGCCGTCCACGCCGAACTCGTACTGTCCGTCGAGCACGTAGCCGCAGACGAAGCCGGGATGGCGATGGCGGGACGAGGCCTCGCCCGGCGCGTAGGACACCTCGGTGATGGTCACCTGCCAGCCCTCGAGGTTGACGGCCGCCATGTCCTTCTGCGCGATCTGCCTGGCCGACGGCGCGCCGGACGCGGTGTGTGTCGCCAGGAGGGACGCGGCCACCCCTGCCATGCCTGCCGTGAGGAACGTGCGTCTGTCGGTCATGTGAGGATCTCCTGCGCCGGCGTCACGCGGGCGCCGCTCATTGTCCGGACTCGCGCTCCCGCTGCACGCGCGCGTCCAGTGCCGTCATCGATCGCTCCGCCAGCGCCCGGCAGGCACCCGCATCCACGAAGGGGTCGCCGGGGGCGCCCGGCGCCAGGTTCTCCGAGCGGCGCCGCGCAACCTTGTCGTCCATGCCGGTGGCGGCGGGGTGCGTGGAGACCAGGATGTCGCACGGCAGGGCGCTCACCTTGCGGAGCGTTGCGCGGAACGTGTCGACGAGGCCCGGCGCATCGGCATAGCGATAGCCGTCCATGGAGACGGCCGTCAGGCTGTCGACGTAGACCATGTTCAGGCAGCGCGGTCCCTCGCACGATTGCCACGTCCACGTCGTGGCACCGGGAGTATGCCCGGGCGTGTAGTGGGCGGTGAAGGTCGTGGACCCGAGCGTGAACGTTTCGCCGTCCGCCATCGTGCGCACGTCGTCGGTCACGGCGGGAAACCTGTCGAAGGGCCCGGTGCCGAACTGCGGGTCCTCGGGCACTGGATGGCCGAGCGCCAGGGCCTGCGCGGTCGAGGCGCTCGCCAGGACCGTCGCGCCCGTGAAGCGCTGCATCGATCGCACGCCGCCGAGGTGATCGAAGTGCGCGTGCGAGGTGAGGATGTACCTGACGCCGGCCGGATCGAGGCCGAGCGCCGTGATGTTCGCGGCGATCGGGGCCGCACTCTGCGGCAGCGCGACGTCGAAGAGCACGAGGCCCTCGCCGGTGTCGACGACGAGGCTCGACAGGCCCTGCGTGCCGACGAACCAGGTGTTGCCGAAGACCGGGAAGGGCTCGCGCGGCTCGTTCCATTCATCGCAGGACCCGCAGGTGATGGGCGGGTCCGGCTGGAGGGTCGCCGCGTCCGTCGCGGGCGCCGGAGCCGGGGCCTCCGGCGGCGTGCCGCAGGCGGCCAACCCGAGGGAAAGGGTGAGGATCAGGGCGGTTCGCATGCGCCCGATAGTACGCCGATCGTGCCGATCCCGGCAGGGAAGCCGGCGTCGGCCGTCCCGGCTCGTCCCACTGCTCATCCCGGTAACCCTGTAGGTTCGGCCCGGAGGAGGCCGTATTGTCCCGCTTGCCTACATCGCGATACAAACGCGGGGCTCGGAGGCACCGGTGTTGGTGCCCACCTCCGAGGTGTGCTGCGCGGGGGCTCGGGACGACCGGGCCCGGGCAGCCCATCGGTCGGGTGTCCGCGCGGCGGGGCCGGGTTCTTGATTGTCGTGATGCATTGGCGGCGGGTCCACCGGGCCCGCTTGACAGGAGGCAGGATGAGACTCCCCTTCTTCGGGGTTGGTGTCGTGGCGTGGGTACTTCTGGCGGCTGGAACACCGGTGTTCGCGCAGGGCGGCGGCGCGAGCAGCACGGGGACCATTCAGGGCCGGGTCGCGGATGCGCAGGGCGCGGTGCTGCCCGGCGTGACGGTGACGGCGACGAGCCCGTCGCTGATCGGACAGCAGACGACCGTCTCGTCGGAAACCGGCAACTACCGGTTCCCGGCCGTTCCCTCCGGGACCTACGCGCTCACGTTCGAGCTGGCCGGCTTCAACACGCTCCGCCGGGAAGGCATCCAGATCACGCTGGGCTTCACGGCCAACGTCAACGTGGACCTGAGCCTGGCCACGCTGCAGGAGACGGTCACGGTGACGGGCGAGTCGCCGGTCATCGACACGACGAGCACGCGCGTCCAGCAGAACTTCAAGCTGGAGCAGCTCCAGTCGATCCCGAACGGCCGCGACATGTGGGCGCTGCTGGCGGTGACGCCGGCCGTGCAGATGGCGCGCATCGACGTGGGCGGCAACCGCGCGGGCACGCAGACGGGCTACAACGCCTATGGGTTCACGGGCCAGGTGCGGGTGCTCATCGAGGGCATCAACACGACGGAGGGCACGGGCGGCGCGGGCTTCTACTTCGACTACGCGTCGCTGGAGGAGGCGTTCCTCGGGACGTCCGGCCAGGGCGCGGAGATGCCGAACCCGGGCGTGCAGAGCCAGTTCATCGCCAAGTCGGGCGGCAACCAGTTCAACGGCGAGTACTACCTGGACTGGTACAACAACAGCCTGCAGGGCTCCAACATCCCGCAGTCGGTGATCGACCGCGGCATCCGTGAGCACAGCAACGAGATCGACAGCTACTACGACACGGCCATCCAGGCCGGTGGCCCGATCAAGCGCGACAAGATCTGGTGGTTCGGCACCTACCGGACGCAGAAGAACTCGGTGGCCCAGCCGCAGTTCCGCTTCGATCAGACGTTCGACACGAAGCTGTGGAACCCGGTGGTCAAGGGGACCTACCAGATCAACCAGAAGAACAAGCTGATCGGCTACTACCAGTGGGGCCAGAAGGTCCAGCCGAACCGGCTGCCGTATGCGGCGTACTTCTATGACACGCCGGACACGACGTTCAAGCAGGACTCGGGCAGCTGGGTCTACAAGGCCGAGTGGAACGGCACGCTGACGGACAAGCTGTACCTGGAAGCGCGCTACGGCGAGTTCGGGTATTACTTCCCGCTGATCACGAACAGCGACCAGGACTACTTCTGGCGCGACACGGGGCTGGCCGAACTCGATGGCGCCCAGCAGCGGTGGCAGCTCGATCGCACGCGGAAGCAGATCACGAGCGCGGCGACCTACTTCCTGGATACGGCCAAGGGCAGCCACACCGTCAAGTTCGGCGGCGAGCTGCTCCTCGAGCAGGGCTGGGAAGGCTACGAGCAGCAGTTCGGCGGCCACATCGACCATCAGTACGCCAACGGCCGATCGAGCACGGTGGTGTTCACGCTGCCCACCGCCACCAGCGTGGGTCAGCTGCGCGCGGGCCGGAGCGGTGACCTGACCTCCAGCTCGGCGCTCAACGTGTTCGCGATGTTCGTCAACGACACGTGGGCGGTCGGCCGCCTGACCGTGAACGCCGGCATGCGCTTCGATCGGTACCACGCCTTCCTGCCGGAACAGCAGCAGATCGGCGCGACCGTCGGGCCGACGTCCGTCGAGTCGAAGACGTTCGCCAAGACCGACATGTTCACGTGGAACCAGATCGCACCGCGTATCGGCGCCACGTTCGACCTGACGGGCAACGGGCGCACGGTCCTGAAGGCGAACTACGGACTGTTCTGGCACAACCCCGGCGTGGGCGTGGGGAGCTCCGCAAACCCGAACACGACCACCAAGTCCGAGTCCTATGTGTGGAACGACCTGAACGGCGACCGCCACTGGCAGCCCGGTGAGGAAGGCAACCGCACGGCGCGGTCGCTCGAGGGTTCGGTGGGCCTGGATCCGAACATCGAGGCGCCGATCACGCACGAGACCGCCCTGTGGCTCGAGCGGCAGGTGACGGACACGATGGGCGTGCGGGCGGGCTTCGTCTACAAGACGGAGGACAAGCTGATCGGCACGATCGAGCCGGGCCGCAGCGCGCTCAACAACGCCTACAGCGTCCCGTTCAGCTTCACGGACGTCGGTCCCGACGGCCGGGCCAACACGGGCGACGAGCGCGTGCTCACGCTCTACGGCATGCCGAACGACGCGGCGACGCAGGCAGCATTTCCGCTGGACCAGATCGTGATGAACCTGCCGCGCGACTCGACCTACAAGACGTTCGAGGTGAGCATGAACCGCCGGTACAGCAACCGGTGGTCGGCGTCGATCGGCGGCGCCTACACCTGGATGAACGACTTCCCGGCGACGGCGGCCAACAGCTTCCCGCGCAACCCGAACCTGCCGGGCGCCGAGGACCGCACCGTGTGGAACCTGAAGGCGTCGGGCAGCTACGACGCGGCCTGGGGCATCCGGATCTCGCCGGTGCTGCGGCACCAGTCGGGCGGCAACTACGCCCGCACGATCAGCGTGCCCGGGAGCGCGGCGACGGCCTTCGGCCTCATCATGCCGGCCTCGACCATCTACGCGGACGCGGCCAGCGCCAACCGCCAGGACAACATCTGGGTGTTCGACGTCCGGGCGGAGAAGACCGTGAACATGGGGCCGCGCTTCCGCACCCGCCTGTTCCTGGACTTCTTCAACATCACGAACAGCAGTGCCGCGGAGACGATCACGGTGACGACGGGCGCGAACTACCAGCGCCCGGCGAACATCCTGGGTCCGCGCACCGCACGCCTCGGCTTCCGCCTGCTCTGGTAGGAGGACACGGCCGATTGACAACGCGAGCATCCCGGCCGCCATTCGCGGCGGCCGGATCCGGCTGACTCCTGTGGGGGAGTCACTTGCGCGGGGGGTACGCCACGACGTCCCCTCGCGCTTTTTTATCTGGCGCCGGGAACCGGGGAGTAATATCCACCGCATGCGGCGAGATCCTCTCGAGCGCCTGACGATCCGCGCGGCCCTCTTCCTCGGGTTCGGCCTTGTGCTCGCGCTCTGGATCTTCACGGGCTACACCTTCTCGCAGCGCCTGTCGGAGTCCGAAGCCCGCACCTCCGACGTCACGCGGCGGTACATGGAGGCGCAGGATCTGCTGTCCGCCGTCCGGCAGCAGGTGAGCTCCAACTCCATCATCCTCAGGAACGCGCTCCTGGATCCGGCGCCGGCGGCCCAGGCCGGCTACGCGCAGCGGCTGACGGAGAGCTTCGACGGAATCGATGCCTCCCTGGACGCCTTCAGGCCGGTCCTGGAGACGCCCGCGGAGCCCGCGCCGATCGAGCGCCTGCGCGCCGAGATCAACGAGTTCCGGCGCCTGACGCTGCAGGTGCTGGCCGCCCACCAGCGCAGCGGATCCGACGAGCCCTGGGACCTCCTCAACCAGTCGATCACGCCTCGCCGCGCGACGGTGATCGCGCTGTCGGAGGAGATCCGCGAGCTCAACCGCCGCGCCCTCGTCCAGCACCAGATCGCCACCGCCCTTATTCACCGGACCATGGAGCGCCAGTGGTGGTGGCGCCTCGGCCTGGGGCTGGCGGCCTCCATTGCCATCGCCCTCCTGGCCATCTTCTATGCCGGGCGGCTCGAGGATCGCCTGCGCAAGCAGCGCGACCGCGATGCCGGACACCGCCGGGATCTCCAGCACCTGTCGACGCGGCTCGTCGCGGCGCAGGAGGACGAGCGCCGGAGCATCTCGCGCGAGCTGCACGACGAGGTGGGCCAGGTGCTGAGCGCGATCAAGGTGGAGCTGCTGATGGCCGCCCGCTCGATCGAGGCGCAGGGCGGCACCAGCCGCGTGCTCGACGATCTGCAGACGATGACCGACGGCGCGCTCGCGACCGTTCGCGACATCGCCCAGCTCCTGCGCCCGGCCCTGCTCGACGACCTCGGCCTCGGCGCCGCCATCGACTGGCTCCTGCGCGGCGTGGAGCGGCGGAACCGCCTGTCCGTGGCGCTCACCCAGCGCGGCACCGTCGAGCGGCTGGCGCCCGAGATCGAGATCGCCGCCTTCCGGATCGCGCAGGAGGCGCTGTGCAACGTGGAGCGCCACTCGGGAGCGACCCGCTGCGTGGTCACGCTCGACTACCGGCCCGATGCGCTCGCCATGTCCATCACCGACAACGGCCGCGGGTTCGACCCGGCCGCCGGACAGCCGACGGACACCAGGCGCGGCCTGGGCCTCGTCGGGATCCGCGAACGCGTGGCCGCGTGCAGCGGATCGATTGCCATCGACAGCACGCCGGACAGGGGCACGACGCTCCGCATCGACCTGCCCGTGGCCGCGCGCCGCGCGCCGGTCGAGGTCGACGAGCCCGCCGAGGCCGTGCTGCACGATCTCCTCGGGTCCTCGGGAGTCCATGGTTAAGCTTCGCGTCTTCCTCGGCGACGATCACACGCTCGTCCGGCACGGCCTGCGGAAGATCATCGAGGAGCGCGCGGACTGGGAAGTGGTGGGCGAGGCGGACGAAGGACGGGCCGCGGTCCGCAAGGTCATCGCGCTCCTGCCCGACGTCGCCGTGCTCGACATCGGGATGCCGCTGCTGAACGGCATCGACGCCACGCGCCAGATCGTCCGCCGCGCGCCGCAGGTCCGCGTGCTGATCCTGAGCATGCACTCCGACGAGGCCTACGTGACCCGCGCACTCGGCGCCGGCGCCACGGGCTACCTGCTCAAGGACTCCGCCGGCAAGGAGCTGATTCGCGCGATCGCCTCGGTGGCCGCGGGACAGTCCTTCTTCAGCCCGGCCGTGTCCCGGCTGATGCTGGACGACTACGTGCGGCGGGCCGCGGACAGCGGCGTCTCCGACCGGTACGAATTGCTCTCGGACAGGGAACGCGAGATCTTCCAGCTCGTCGCGGAAGGGCGCAGCAACAAGGAAGTGGCCGAGCTGCTGGCGATCAGCCCGGCAACCGTCGAGACCCATCGCGCGCGCATCCTCCAGAAGCTCGATGTCCACAACACCGCGGAGCTCGTCCTCTACGCCGTCCGCCGCGGCGTCATCTCCTGATGGACGGACGGACCGTCCGGGCCCCATGAAAGGTTCGGGCTAGAATCGTCGCCTTGACCGACCACCGATCCGACCTGAGGCGTATCGCCCTCCTCGTTCTCGCCGTCGTCGTGGCGGTGGCTGCCGCGTTCGTGATCCAGGCCCGCCGTGCCGGGCTGGGCGTGCGCGACATCGTTTCCGGCGCGGCCTTCTCCGAGCCCGCGTCGCCGATTGACGCCATCGAGGCCGCCAGGACGACGCGCGGCCCGCGCATCGACTTCCTGACGCCCGCGGCCGTGGGCGCGCCCGTGGGGCCGGACGACCGCCCGCTCATCGCGCACGTCAGCATCGTGGATCTCGACCGCGACGGGCAGCCGGACATTCTCGTGGCGGACGCCGCTGCCAACCGCGTCACCTGGCTGCGGCAGGAGGCAGGAGGCTTTGTCGAGGAGACGCTCGCCGAGGTGGCCGGCCCCGCGCACCTGCTGGCCGTCGACATGGATCAGGACGGCGACCTCGACATCGTCGTGGCGAGCCTCGGCGTGCTCTTCCCGAACAATGCGCCGATCGGCGCGGTCATCATCCTCGAGAACGACGGGCGGCAGGCGTTCACGAGCCGCGTGATTCTGGACAAGGTGGCGCGCGTTGCCGACGTCCGCGCCGGCGACCTCGACGGCGATGGCGACCTGGATCTCTCCGTCGCGCACTTCGGCTACGACGATGGCGAGACGCGCTGGCTGGAGAACCTGGGAGGCTGGCGCTTCGAGAGCCACGTGCTGCAGCGGCTCTCCGGGCCCATCAACGCGGAGATCGTGGACATCGACGGCGACGGGGACCTGGACATCGTGTCGCTGGTCAGCCAGGAGTGGGAAGAGATCTACGTCTTCGTCAACGACGGCCGCGGGCGCTTCGAGCCGCGGCGCGTGTTCGGCGCGAGCAACGAGGACTTCGGGTCGAGCTGGATCACGGTCGTCGATCTCGACGGCGACGGCGACGCGGACATCGTCTACAGCAACGGCGATGCGTTCGACTACGCGCCGCCCAAGGGCCGGTCCTACAACGGCGTGCAGTGGCTGGAGAACGTCGGCGGCGTGACGTTCCGTTTCCATCGCCTGGCGGACCTGCCCGGCGCGTCGAGCCCGCAGGCGGCGGACATGGACGGCGACGGGGACCTGGACATCGTCGTCGTGAGCGCCTACAGCGACTGGGCGCGGCCGGAGGCGCAGAGCCTGTCATGGCTCGAGAACGACGGCGCCATGGGCTTCACGCTCCGCGACATCGCCAGCGCGCCCACGCACCTCATCACGCTGGCCATCGGCGACCTGGACGGCGACGGCCGGCCGGATCTCGTCACCGGCGGGATGCACATGAGCTGGCCGTTCGACAGGATGTCGCGCGTGACCATCTGGCGGAACCAGTGGCCGGCGGCACGGCCCTGACGCCGTAGAATCCTGGTCGTGGCTCGACGCCGTTCCCCTCGCGCACGTGCGGACGCCGCCGCTGCTGCCCGGCCGGTGGCCCCGTCCCGGCCCCGATCGCGTGCGTGGATGGGCCTGGCCCTGGCCCTGGCGATTGCGGCGGGCGCGTGGTTCGGCGCCGGTGCGCTGGTGCGCCGGGCACAGGCGGGGTTGATGCCGCCCGTTCCCGATCTGTCCGCGCTGACGGACGCAGGCCGGGCGCAGGTGCTGGAGCAGGTGGCCGCCGTGCGCGCGGACCGGACCGACGGCAACCGCTACGGGGAACTGGGCCGCGCGTATCAGGCCAACCTGCTGATCGCGCCGGCGATGGACGCGTACGCGCGGGCCCGCCGCCTGGCGCCGGACGACTGGCGATGGGCGTACCACCACGCGCTGCTGCTCGAGGAGCGGGGCGATCAGGCCGGTGCGCTGGCCCTCCTGACGGAGGTGACGCGTCTCGAGCCCCGGCACGGTCTCGCCTGGTTCCGGATGGGAGAGATGGCGTTCAAGGACCGCCGGCTCGATGATGCCGAGCGTGCCTACGTTCGTGCGAGGGCGGAGGGCAGCCTGGCATTCGGCGACGCGCGTGCGCCGGGCGCGCCGTCCAGGCGGGCGCCGCCGCTCGAGGCGTACGCGGACCTGGGCGTGGCCCGCGTCGCGCTGGATCGCGGGGATCGTCCGCGCGCGCTCGAACGGCTGCGTGCGGTCCTCGACGCGTACCCGGACTTCGGTACGGCGCGGGCGCTTCTCGTCCAGGCCGGGGACATGGAACAGCCCGCGGCCGCCCGCGGCCCCGCGCCGCCCGTGGAGCCGCTGCGTGCCTACGTGCCGCCCGTCGACCCCTGGCTGGAGACCATCGTCGAGCGGTCGTTCAACAGCGACCTGCTGCTCAAGCACGCGGCGATGGCAAACCGCGGCGGAGACGATGCCTGGCGTGAGTACCTGCTGCGCCGGGCGGTGGCGGCCAACCCGGAAGCCCTCGACGTGCGGCTCGAGATGGCGTCCATGCTGCAGGCATCGGGCCGGGAGGCGGAGGCGCTGGCCAGCCTGGCCGATGCCGAGCGGCTGGCGCCGGGCGATCACCAGGTGCTCGTCGAGCAGGGACGCGCGCTCGCCGGTCTCGGCCGTCTGGACGAAGCCGAGGCCGTGCTGCGGCGCGCGGTCCGCGTGCGCGACGCGGCTGCCGAGTACAACCTCGGCAGCGTGCTCGATCGGCAGGGACGATGGGAGGAGGCACGCGAGCACTACGAGCGCGCCATCGCGATCGATCCCTTCTACGCGCGCGCGATGAACAACCTGGCCGTCGGCCTCGACAGGCGGGGCCAGGGCGCGGCGGCGCTGGCGCTCTTCGCGCGCGCGCTCGAGGCGGCCCCGGCGGACGCCGAGACCTACTCGAACCTGGGGAGCGCCCTGATCGGCCAGCGCCGGTTTCCGGAGGCGATCCGCGCGCTGGACACGGCCATCGCGCTCGATTCCGCGAACCCCAACGCGCACAACAACCGCGGGATCGCGCTGGCGCAGTCCGGGCGCTTCGCCGAGGCGCGCACGGAGTTCGAGGAGGCGCTGCGCCTGTTTCCGGGCCACGTGAACGCCCGCCGCAACCTCGATCGGATCCGCGTGCGGTGAGGGCTGCCGCGGCGTCCCGTGCGGGCGGCGGCTACCGCGCGGCCAGGGCGCACAGGTCGTTGAGGATGCCGGCGGCCGTGACCTCCGCGCCGGCCCCCGGGCCGCTCACGACCAGCGGTACGTCGCTGTAGCGCCTCGAGACGAACGTGATGACGTTCCGCGTCCCGACGGCGGAGCCCATCGCGCTCGCGGCCGGGACCGCCGCCAGGGATGCCGTGACGCGCCGTGCCGTGGCGGACACCACGTAGCGAAGCACACGTCCGCGTGCGGCCTCCGCGGCCACGCGCTGGCGCCACGCCTCGTCCTGGGCGGGGAGCTGCTCGAGAAACGCACCGAGCGGGAGCTTCTCCATCCCGGGCGGGACGAGGTTGTCGGGTACGGGCGCTGTGCCGCGAAAGCCCATGAGCCTCCCGAGGATCAGGCCCTTGCGCGCGGCGTCGCGTCCCGAGAGATCCTCCCGCGGGTCCGGCTCGGCGTACCCGCGCGAGACGGCCTCGAGCACCGCCGCGGAGAACGGCCTCCCCGCGGAGATCTCCGACAGGACGAACATCAGCGTCCCGCTGACCGATCCGTCGATGCGGAGCACGCGGTCGCCGCTGTCCGCGAGCTTGCGGTACGTGTCGATGATGGGCAGGCCCGCGCCCACGGTGGCCTCATAGCGGATGCGCCGCCCCGCCGCGGCGGCCCTCCCGAGCAGCCGTTGGTGACTGTCCCACGATCCCGCCAGCGGCTTCTTGTTGGCCAGCACCACGTCGAAGCCGCGGCCGAGTGCGGCCTCCAGCAGGTCGCCGGTCTCGTCGCTCGTGACGTCCACGATGATCGGGTGCGAGACGGCGTGAGCCGCCATGACGCCGAGCGCCTCCATGGCGCCCGCCTCGTGGCCGCCGAGCGACGAGAGCAGCGCACCGCGATCCTTGGCGTGCGCGAGCTTCAACAGGCGCGATCGCGACAGGCCTCGCGCGTCGAACACGTAGCCCGACCGATCGAGCAGGCCGACGATGCGGACCGCGGGACTCGTGCCGTTGGCCGCAACCTGATCCGCCAGCGCCCGTCCGACGCGTCCGAAGCCGAGCAGCACCACGTCGGTGTGCGCGATCGGCCGCGCCCGGCCGCCGCCGATCTTCGACAACTGGAAGGCCGCATGGACACGCCGGACCGCCTCCGGCGCGTCCGGCTGCGAGACGACGAACGAGATGTTCCGCTCGGAGGATCCCTGCGCGATCGCGACGACGTTGATGCCGCCGCCTTCGAGTGCCGAGAAGACGCGGGCGGCGATACCGCGCGTGCCGGCCATGCCCTCGCCGACAACGGCCACGACGGACTGTCCCGTGCGTGCGGTCACGCTGTCGATGAGCCCGCTCTCGAGCTCGTGCCGCAGGGTGAGCCGGAGGCTCCGCACTGCGCGCTCGGCCTCGCTCTCCGGGAGGGTGAAGCCGATGGAGCTCTCCGATGATCCCTGGAAGATCGTCGAGACCGACAGCCGCTCCGCGTCCACCGCGCCGAACGTGCGGGCGGCAATGCCGTGGACGCCGACCATCCCGTTGCCGGCCACCGTGACGACGGCCTGCGAGGACAGGACCGCCAGAGCCTTGACCGGGTAACCCGGAAGCACGTGGCGGCCGGAGACCTCGGTTCCGGGCCGGTCCGGCTCGACGAACGAGCGGACGACGAGCCGGATGCGCGTCCCCGCGATCGGGATGAGGGCCCGCTGGTGCAGGACCTTCGCGCCGTAGTGGGCGACCTCCGCGGCCTCCTGGTGGTGCAGTTCGGGAATCAGGCGCGCGTCCGGCACGACCCTGGGATCGGCCGTGAGGATGCCGGGCACGTCCTTCCACAGCACGACCAGGCGTGCGCCCAGGCTGCGCGCCAGCAGCGTGGCCGTCAGGTCCGAGCCGCCGCGTCCGAGCGTCGTCACGCTCCCGTCCGGCGCGCGTCCGATGAACCCGGGTATCACGCTGACGATGCGCTGCGCCAGGAGTGGGCGAAGGACGCGGCGTGCCCGGCGCGTGGTTTCGGCCAGGGCGGGCGTGGAGGCGCCGTGGCGGTCGTCGGTGGACACGACGTCGACGGCGTCGACATAGGCGCTCTTGCGCCGGGCGGCGCGGATGGCGGCGGCCAGGATGGCCGCGGACAGGCGCTCCCCGCGCGCGACGAGCAGGTCCTGGATGCGCGGCGTCTGCTGTCCGATCAACCCGATGGCCGTGCACAGGTCGCGGAGCTCGACGGCAGCCGTGTCGATGGCGGCCAGCAGTTGCCGCCGGGCGGGGCCCGCGGGCACCACGGCGGCGGCGACCTGGCGATGGCGTCCGCGCACGGCGGCGACGGACAGGGCCACGGCCTCCGTGCGGCCGGCGGCCGCGTGCGCGGCGCCTTCGAGCAGGAGGTCCGTGACGCCGGCCAGGGCGGAGGCCACGACGACGAGGGGGCCCGGGTGGGCAGCGATGCGAGCGGCCGCCTGGCGGACGGCTCGCGCGTCGGCGAGTGAGGCGCCTCCGAACTTCCAGACGGTGAGCGGCGGTGACGGCAGCGGGTGGCGTGGCACGAATCGTTCTCCTTCGTCGTCCTGGTGCGGGCGCGCCGGCAGGCACGCCCGAAAATGCGAAGGGCCACCATCCGTCCGGCGGATGATGGCCCTTGTCGAAGCCTGCGAGCTGATGCTCACCTCATCCGCCATCCGCTCCGATGGTGGTCATGTGAGGCGTGGTGGTGCGCGTGGCGGCCGCCGACACGACGGCCGGGAACGTCGAGACGCCCGCGCCTGCCCTGTTGGTGCCCGCTGCGATCAGCATGAACCTGCGATTACAGCAGAGGCTGGCGGCGAGTGTCAATTGGGCGACGGCCTTCGGCCAGTCGCAGGCCTTCGGCCCGTCGCAGGCCTCCGGTGGGCGCGACCTGCGGTCGCGTGGGCCTGGCGGCAGGCAGCGCCTGCGGCGCTGTGGGAGGGTCGTACCACCGAGCGCGCAGCGCGGCGAGTCTTTCCTACGGCGCCGTCAGACGCCGTCAGGCGCCGCCCACCGTGCGCGCAGCGCACGGCCCACTGCAAGCCCACGCGAAGCGCCACAAAGGGCCTGCCGGTGGGCGGCCCTTCGGGGCCGTAGGCCTTACGGTAGGCAGCGCCTGCGGCGCTGTAGGAACGGAGGTTCGAGCGCACGCTTTGAGCCGGCACCGGAGCTGAGTCGGCCTCGACGCACCTACCCGCTCCCACGGCGCCGTCAGGCGCCGCCCACCGTGCGCGCAGCGCCCACGCGCAGCGCCACGAAGGGCCTGCGGTGGGCGGCCCTTCGGGCCGTGGGCCTTACGGTCGGCAGCGCCTGCGGCGCTGTGGGAGGGTCGCACCACCGAGCGCGCAGCGCGGCGAGTCTTTCCTACGGCGCCGTCAGGCGCCGCCCACGTGCGCGCCCGCGCATGCCTACGCGTAGCGCCCACGTGCGCTGTCAACGCCGGGCGAAAATCTGACAGATCTGCCGATTGAAACTCTGACAGGT
>CAZUGF010000030.1:29965-44844 GCA_964619705.1 uncultured Bifidobacteriaceae bacterium | reverse complement strand
TTGCCCACGCGGCGATAGCCGCGCCCACCGCAGGCCTACGACGCCGCAGGCGTCGCCTCCCGATTCCACCGCCCGTCCCTCAACGCCGCCGGCGTTGCCCACGCGGCGATAGCCGCGCCCACCGCAGGCCCACGGCGCCGCAAGGCGCCGCCTCCCACAGCCGAGCTTGCTTGACTTCGCGCGGACATGGTCCTAAGGTGACGCCATTGTTCCCTCGGAGGGTCAGTCATGGCGCTCCTTCGCTGGTTCCGCAGATCGGATCCCCTGCTCTTCGTCGTGGCTGCCCTCCTGGCGGCCGCGGTCCTCGTCGTACATCTGCAGCACCGGGCCCTGACCGACGGCCAGCGCCAGCGTAGCGTCATCCTCCGGACGATGGCCGAGCACCACGCCGACGCGGCGGCGCGGGAGATCAAGCGCACGCTCGAGGCGCCGCTCTTCGACATCCTGTCGTCCGTCAACCATCCGCTCCTGCAGCAGGGCCGGTTCGACCTCGTCGCTGCGCGCTATGCGGACGGCCTCCAGCAGTACCCGCAGATCGATCGCTTTTTCCTCTGGACCCACCACACGAGCGCCACCGCGCCCGGTGAGGTGATGTTCTTCGACCGCGCCTCGTCGCCGCGGCCGGCTCGCGGCCGGGTGCCGGCCGGCTTCTACCGGGACGCCACCCTCGGACAGGCAGTCTTCCGGCTCGCGGAAGAGTACGTGGACTCCCAGCGGATCTACATCGCCGCCGAGCGCACCGTCGCCGGGCGCCAGTACGACATCGTCGTGCGGCTGTTCTGGGTGGATGCCGGACGCGACGAGTACTTCGCCCTGCTCGGCTTCCTGGTCGATCACGAGACGCCGCGGACCCGGCTGTTCGCGGAGCTCTACGCCCAGAGCCTCGCGCGCCTGCTCGACGGGGGAGACAGCTCCCCGGCGTTCACGCTCCAGGTGTTCGACGAGGAGGACCGTGTCGTGTTCGGTCCCCCGGACCTCTCGCCGCCGCTGTCCGGCCGCGCGCGGTTCCCGCTGCGCTACTACCCGCGCGACGACATCGACGGCCGCCTGGCATCGGAGACGCCCGCGCGCGCGTGGCACGTCCAGGTGGCTCCGGTCTCGTCGGAGCCGGGCGGCCTGCTCGCCTCGATGGCCCAGCCCGCCGGCTACTGGCGATCGCTCGGGCCGGTCCTGCTCATCGTGGTGGCGCTCGGCTTCATGGTGCAGAGCCGGTGGCGCGCGGCGGAGCTCGCGCGCATGCAGTCCACGTTCGTCTCGCACGTGTCGCACCAGCTCAAGACGCCGCTGTCGCTGCTGAGCGCCGCGTCGGAGTCCCTGTCCCTCGATCGCGCCCGCTCGCCGGACAAGCTCGCGCAGTATGTGACGATCGTGCGGTCCGAGACCGCGCGGCTGTCGCTGCTCATCGAGCGCGTGCTCGAGTTCTCCAAGCTCGAGCGCGGCCACCGCAGCTACGAGCTGGAGGTGACGGACCTCGCGAGCCTCGTGCGCGAGACGACGCAGGCGTTCCAGCACTCGCTGACCGACAAGGGGTTCGCGTTCACGCTCGTCGCGCCGTCCACGCCGGTGTGGGTGCGCGCCGATCCGGCGGCGTTCGAGCAGGTGCTCGTCAACCTCCTCGACAACGCCGTCAAGTACTCCGGCGAGCGCCGGTCGATTGCCGTGCGCGTCGGCACGGGTGACGGCGACGCCATCTTCGAGGTGTCGGATGCCGGCATCGGCATTCCCGCGGAGGATCTCTCCCGGATCTTCCAGCGCTTCTACCGGGGGACCAACGCCACCGCCGATCGCCGCGGCTTCGGCCTCGGCCTCGCCATCGCCGACGAGATCGTGCGCGCCCATCGGGGGCACATCGGCGTCACGAGCACGGCCGGCCGCGGGACCGCGTTCCGGATCAGCCTGCCGCTCCTGCGCGGACAGGCGCAGGCCGCCGCGGCGGCGTCCACCTCATCCACGGGTTCGTCGCTCGCGCCGGCCGATGGCGCGAGCCGGGTTGCATCATGAGAACACCGGCATCCGCTCCGGCCAGGCACCAGGTCGTCGTCGTCGAAGACGAGCCCGAACTGCGCCTGCTGCTCACCGACAACCTCAGCGACGAGGGCTACGACGTGTGGGCGACCGAGGACGCGGAGACGGCCCTCCCGCGGATCGAGCACCATCCGCCGGCGGTGGTGCTCCTGGACGTCCTCCTCCCGCGCATGACCGGGTTCGAGCTGCTCCAGCGGCTCCGGTCGCGCGGCATCCACGCCCCGGTCATCCTCCTGACGGCGCGCGCGGCCGAGGGCGACCGCGTCATCGGCCTCGATCTCGGGGCGGACGACTACGTGACCAAGCCGTTCAGCCTCCGCGAGCTGTTCGCGCGCGTTCGCGCCCAGGTGCGGCGCGGTGACTGGCGCGACGGCGAGCCGGGCGAGTTCGTGGTCGGCGATGCGGTCGTGAACGTCCGCAAGCGGCTGATGACCCGCAAGGGGAAGCGCATCGACCTGTCCACGCGCGAGTTCGAGCTGCTGCGCTACCTGCTGGCGCACCAGGGCGAGGTGGTCAGCCGGGAGCAGCTCCTGCGCGACGTGTGGGGCTATTCCCAGTCCGTCGTGACCCGCACGGTCGACAACTACGTCCTGCGCCTGCGCGCCCACGTGGAGCGCCAGCCGCACGATCCGCGCTACCTGCTGACGGTGCACGGCGAGGGCTACCAGCTCGTCCTTTGATCGTCGCGGCGGCCGCGTGCCTGCGGCCGTGCAGACAATCCGTAGACAAACCGCAAACATCCTTTGACGCGTGTCGGCGTGCGTCCGGGGGTACCATCCGCCGACGACATCGGTTCCATCCTTTCCCGGAGGTGCTCCATGCCCGCGATCACACGGCTTCTGGTTGTGGCTTTCTGTTTGATGGCCACCTCCATGCCGGCCCTGGCGCAGCAGCGCGGTTCGATCAGCGGCAGGGTCGTGGATCCGGACGGGCTCGCGCTGCCCGGGGCGACGGTGGTCGTGACCCAGAGGGACACGGGCTTCACGCGCGAGGTCGTGACGGCCGCCACGGGCGCCTACCAGGTTCCGAACCTCGAACCGGGCACCTACCACGTCGCCGTGGAGATGGCCGGGTTCGGCTCGCTGACGCAGTCGGACGTGGTGCTGCTGCCCGGCGGGACCGTCACCCTGGAGATGCGGATGCAGGTCGCGGGCCTGCAGGAGGAAATCATCGTTACGGGGGAGTCGCCGCTCGTGGAACGGACGAGCAACCAGATCGGCGGCAGCCTGTCGAGGCGGGAGATCGAGGAGGTGCCGTCGAACTTCCGGAACTTCACGGCGCTCACGCAGCTCATTCCCGGGATGACGCCCAACCCCGCCGCGTCGAGCTTCGAGGGCGGCCAGGTCGTGGCCAACGGCACGCCGTCGCAGCAGAACGTCTACCTGCTCGACGGCATGTATAACAACGACGACCGCCTCGGCGGCAGCCAGGGCACGCAGGTCCGCGTGGTGCTCGACAACATCGAGGACTACCAGGTGCTGTCCAACCAGTACAGCTCGGAGTACGGCGGCGGTGCCGGCGCCATCATCAACATGGTCACGCGCGGCGGGACCAACAACTTCAACGGCCGCGCCTACACGTATTTCCGCGACGATGCGTTCAACTCGCGCGGGTACTTCCTGTCGAATGACGCCCCCAAGCCGGACGAGCGCACGCTCCAGTCGGGCTTCGGCCTGGGCGGGCCCATCATCCGCAACCGGGCCCACTTCTACTTCACGATCGAGCGGGACATCGAACGGATTGCCGGCCAGAAGCAGTTCCCCGCGGCCGCGGCGCCGCTGGCCAGGGACTTCGTGGGCACCTTCGAGGTCAACGCGATGAACTACTTCGCGCGCGGCGACGTGCAGTTGAACGACGGCAACTTCATCAACTTCCGCTGGCTGCTCGAGACGGCGCCGACCAAGGGCGAGGGCTTCAACACGAACAACGAGACCATCGACGCGCAGGGGTGGGAGAGCGACTGGGACCAGATGTTCATGGGCACCTTCACCTCGGTCCTGAGCGACCGCGCCTCGAACGTACTGCGCGTGGGCCGGATCAGCGAGGAGCTCGGGACCGGCGCGCAGGCCTTCTTCGACAACGACGTCAACCAGATCGGCTTCGACGGCCGGGACCCGTTCTCGGTCGGCCAGCGCAACGTGCACCCGAGCTACATCACCGGCCGGGGCGGTGAGGGCCTGAACACGGTCATCTTCAGCTACATGGTGGACAACTCGTTCAGCTACTTCGTCCCGAGCCTCCTCGGCGGCGAGCACACGTTCAAGATGGGCGGCGGGTTCAGCTTCAACCAGATGCCCCCGCGCACGACGTTCAGCTCCGGGACGTTCCAGTTCGCGACCGACGCGCCCTACAACCCCGCGGACCCGGCCACTCGCCCGTTCCAGTTCAACGTGACGGTGGGGCCGCCGGACGACTACGGCTACCGCATCTACTCGAAGGACCGCCGCACCTACCTCTTCGTCGAGGACAAGTGGAGCGCCACGAACAACCTGACGCTGAACCTCGGCCTCCGCTGGGACAACCACCGGCAGACCCCGAATGACAACGCGGCCATCGCGCCGCGTGCCGGCTTTGCCTGGGATCTCGGCGGCCAGGGCCGCACCGTCCTCCGCGGCGGCGTGGGCAAGTTCTACGCCTACGTCCCCGTCGTCCTGGACCTCGTGCACCAGCAGACGGGCGTCCTGACGCTCTTCCCGGACATCTCGATCAACGCCTCGCACCCCCTGGCCGACCTCGTCCTGAGGCCGGACGTCATCGCGGATTCGCAGGGCAACATCGGCGTGGCGTCGCTGACGCCGGAGGCTCAGGTCGCCCTGAACGCGCTGCGTGACCAGGTAATTGCCGGCACGGCGTTCAACCGCAACCCGCGCATCGACAGCCCCAATCGCCGGATGCCGCACACCTGGTCGTGGAGCATCGGCGTCAACCACCAGTTGTCGAGCACGATGGCGGTGACCGCGGACTACGTGGCGAACGTCTCGCACAACCAGCTCGGCGTGGTCGACATCAACGAGCCGGTCAACGGCGTGCGGCCCGGCGTCGATGCATTCGACCCGAGCGGGTCCATCATTCCCGCCGAGGCGCGCGGCACGGACTTCCAGCGCGTCCTCCAGACGCAGACGCGGTCCGAGTTCAACGGCGACTACCGGTCGATGCAGCTCTCGCTCATCAAGCGGATGTCGAACAAGTGGAGCGGGCGCCTGGCCTACACGCTGCAGAAGAGCAACTTCGTGGGCCTGGGCAACCCGGACGCGCGGCGCGTCTGGTTGGACAACGACATCCGGACCGACTACGGCCGGTTCGCGTCCGACCGCCGGCACGTGCTCGCGGCGAGCGCCACCGTCAACCCGTGGCGGACGCTGACGTTCGCCACCGTCATCAGTGCCATCACCGGGGCGCCGATCAACGAGACCGTGGGCCGGGACGTCAACGGCGACCTCGACAACAACGACCGCCCGATTGCGGGGATCGACGACCTGAACCGGGCCATCGAGTCGAAGCTCGACAGCCAGGGGCGGGCGGTGATCAACGGGCTCAAGGGCCCCGGCTCGTTCGGCGTCGACCTCTCGACGCGGTACCAGTTGCCGCTCGGCCGCGGCCTCGACAGCCTCGACTTCTTCTACGACGTGTTCAACCTGTTCAACCGCGCGAACTTCGTGGCGCCGACAGGGAACCGCCAATCGGGCAACTTCATGACGCCAACGGCCGCCGGCCTGCCGCGTCAGATGCAGTTCGGCATCCGGCTCCGCTTCTGAGGAGGGCGTCGTGGCTCGCGTCGTGATTGGATTCGTGTTCGCCCTGGCACTGCTCCCGCTGAGCGGTGTCAGGGTCTCGGCCCAGATGGAACTGGCCGTCATCAAGGGCACCATCGTGGACGACACCGGGGCGCCCCTGGAGGGCGTGTCCATCCGGCTCGTCAACGTCGATCGCGGCCGTGAGGTCACGCTCACGAGCGACAAGAACGGACGCTTCTACCGGCGCGGGCTCCAGGCGGTGGAGTACGAGATGTCGGTCGCGAAGGACGGGTACCAGCCGATCAGCGACAAGGTCCGCCTTGTGGCCGGCGCCGATCGGGACTTCGACTTCACGCTGGCCAAGGCCAACCCCATGGGCGCGGAGGAGTTCCAGCAGGGCGTCGCGGCCTACAACAAGGGGGACTTCCAGGCGGCGGCCGGCGCCTTCGAGGCGGCGATCGCCAAGGCCCCGGAGATTCCGGACCTCTACGTCAACCTCGCGCTGGCCTACTTCCGGCTGGATCGCCAGGCCGAAGCCGTCAGCAACCTGGAGAAGGCGGCCTCGCTCGGTCCAGACCAGCCGGCCATCCACTACCAGCTCGGCAGCGCGTACATCGAGATGCAGGCGTACGACAAGGCGGTCGCGGCACTGGAGAAGGGCCTTGCGAGCAAGCCGGATCTCGCGACCGATGCGCTGGCCGTGGAAGCCATGTCCTCGCTCGGCGCCGTCTACTTCGCCGAAGGCCAGGTGGACAAGGCGGCGGCCGCCTTCGAGCAGGTGCTGGCCGCGAAGCCGGACGCCGCGGGCGCGCTGCTCGGCATGGGGAAGGTGCAGTTCAGCCGGGGCGACGCGGCGAAGGCGCTGTCCTTCTTCGAGCAGGTCGTCGCCGGGCATCCGGGCACGCCCGAGGCGGTCCAGGCGGATGCGTTCATCAAGGAGCTCAAGAAAGGCGCCGGAGCCCGCTGATCCGGCACGACTGGCAGACGCCCCGCGACCGCGCGGCGGCCCGTGCGGTCCGAACCGCAGAGAAAAGAGGGGGAGAGCGATGAAGAGACCGAACAAGATGATCCTGGGGGCGATGCTGATCGCGTTCTCGGCCGGTTCCGCGCTGCTCCTGTCGCAGGCGCAGCAGAAAGGCGGCGGGGACGAGACGGGCCCGTACGACCTGGTACCCAACTGGCCGCAGAACTTCTGCGGCGAGGGCTTCCAGCCGGGCTCGACGGCCGGTGTGTGGGCGGAGAGCCCGGATCGCGTGGTGCTCTTCACCCGCGGCTGCCTGCCCGTCCTGAAGGAGGAGGGTGGCGGCGGCGGTGGGCAGTTCATACCGGCGCGCAACGCATCGGGCTACGACATGTCGCAGAAGGACCCCGCCCGTCATCCGCGGTGGGATCACGTCATCACGTTCATCGACGCGAAGGGCGCGCTCATCGAGTCGTGGGAGCAGCACAACAAGCTGTTCGTCCGGCCGCACCGTGTCCTGGTGAGCCCGTACGATCCCGAACGCCACCTCTGGTTCGTGGACGATGGCGCGCACGCCATCTACAAGTTCTCGCGGGATGGCACGCTCGTGCAGACCATCGGCACGCCGATGCAGTCCGGCAACGACGACAAGACCTTCGCGCGGCCGACGGACATCGCCTGGCTGCCCGACGGCACCTTCTTCGTCAGCGACGGCTACGTCAACACGCGCGTCGTCAAGTTCGACAAGGACGGCAAGTACCTGATGACGTGGGGCGAGCGCGGTAACCAGCCGAACGAGACGCGGCCGAACTACATGAACACGGTGCACGCCATCTCGATCGACAAGAACCGGCGGATCTACATCAGCGACCGTGCCAACTCGCGCGTCCAGGTCTTCGACGAGAACGGGAAGTTCCTCGACGTCTGGCCGAACGTCCGCCGGCCGTACTCCTTCCTGCTCACCGAGGATCAGCACCTGTGGATTGCCGACGGCATCACGCAGAAGTTCACCAAGTTCGACCTGGAAGGGAAGCTGCTCTACTCGTGGGGCACCTTCGGGGCGTTCCCGGGCGGCTTCTGGGGCGTGCATCAGTTCTCCACTGACAGCCAGGGGAACCTCTACACCGCGGACGTCCACGTCGGGCGGCCGCAGAAGTTCCAGCCGAAGCCCGGTGCGGATCGGGCGCACATCATCGGCCGGTACTTCCCGACGTCAGGCGCCACGAACTGAGCGGCGCGCGGACGGGGCGCGACACGCCTCGTCCGCTGCCGCGATCGCGCGACCGGATCGCGTGCGGCGGTAATCGTTCCTGGATCAGGGAGCTTCGTATGCGTGGACACTCGTGGGTCATGACACTGGCGGCGCCGATTGCCGTCGCGGTACTGACGGGCTGTGGCACGCCGGCGGGGGAGTCCGCGGCAGGGCCCGCGGCGTCCACGACGCCGCAGGCCGCGTCCATGGAGAAGGGCGGACAGGAGGAGTTCGGCCCGTACGAGGTGGTGGAGGACTGGCCGAAGCCGCTGCAGGACAGCGGCGACGGCGTGACCCACGCGACGGGATGGACGTGGGGATCGATGGGCGGCGTCTACGCCGAGACGCCGGATCGGATCTGGATCGCGCAGCGCGGCGAGCTGCCGCTGCCTCCGGGCGCCGAGCCGTGGACGCCGTACGGCATGCTGACCCCGTCGCGCGGCAACGCGACGGGCAACGATGACGGGACCAACGCCACGTGCGGGCCCACGGCGCGCCGCGGCTGGGAGCGCCGCTATCACCACGTGCTCTTCGTCGTCGATCGGAACGGCAACCAGGTGCAGGCCTGGCCCCAGCACGACAAGCTGTTCGAGATGACGTGCGGCCGGGGTCCGCACAAGATCAAGATGAGCCCGTACGACCCGGAGAAGCACGTCTGGGTCTTCGACGACCAGCTGCACGTCATCCACAAGTTCACCTATGACGGCGAGCTGGTGATGACGCTCGGGACCAAGGGGCAGCGCGGCCGCGACGGCGGCCGGCTCTTCGACCGGCCCACCGACATCGCCTGGCTGCCCGACGGCACGTTCTTCATCAGCGACGGGTACGGCGGCACGCGCGTGGCCAAGTTCGATCCGGACGGCAACTTTCTGATGGACTGGGGCGGTCCGCCGGCGGACGCGGCCAACCCCGGCCCCAACGAGTGGAACACGGTCCACAGCATCGCGATCAGCCAGGACCGGCGCCTCTTCGTCGTCGATCGCGGGCACCGGCGCATGCAGGTGTTCGACGAGAACGGGAAGTTCCTCGACATGTGGTCGACCGGCGTCCGCTCCTCCCCGTACGCGCACATCATCACGCAGGATCAGTTCATCTGGATCTCGGATGGCGGCACCAACCGCATCCTGAAGTACGACCTCGATGGGCACTACCTGTACGGCTGGGGCGCCCCCGGCGGCCTCCCGGGGCAGTTCGGCGGGCCGCACGGGATCACGACCGACCAGGAGGGGAACCTCTACCTGGCCGAGGTGTTCAACGGCCGGGTCCAGAAGTTCCGACCGAAACCGAATGCCGATCCGGCAAAGGTTGTCGGGCAGGAGTTCCGCTATCCTGTCCCGGGCAGCTGACGCCGGACGCGTGCGCAGAGACGGAGCCCCGGACCCACGCGCTCGAGCGCGGGTTCGACAGCGCATCAAGGTGTGATACGCGCCCACACCGGGTCCGGCGCTCCACTTTCGGGTGGCGCACGAACGAACAGAGAGGGTGGAGGAAGTGCACATGACACGCATCGCGATTCTGGCGGCACTCGTCGCCGTGCTGACCCCCGTGCCAGGCATGGCCCAGGGCGACCCGGCCGTGACGAGCGCGCAGCCGTTCAAGCTCGGGACCTTCGACATCAACGGCGACCAGAAGATCGGCATCGTCCTGCAGGACGAGCTGATTGTGGACCTCGATGCGGCCAACCGGGCCCTCGAGCGGGATCCCGCGTACCCGGCGGTGCCGATGCCGGCGTCCATGCTGGAGCTGATCGGCCGCTACGAGTACGGGATGAAGACGCGCCTCTACGAGATCGTCAACGACCTCGTCGCGCGGCAGCGCCTGACCGGCGCCTCGCGCCCGGGCTACGTGCATGCACTGAACACGGTGGACACGCTGGCGCCGCTGATGCCGGGCAAGATCCTCAATGCCGCGGTCAACTTCTACAGCCACGTGGGGGAGACCGGGACCGCGGAAGAGCAGAAGAAGGCGGAGGCCGAGCGCCGGGCGAAGCGCGGCGTGCCGTACCTGTTCCTCAAGCCGACGCGCGGCGCGATCATTGGGGACGGCGACTCCGTCGTCATCCCGAACGGCCGTGACCGCATCGACTGGGAGGTGGAGCTGGGCATCGTCATCGGCCGGGCGGCCAAGTACGTGCCGGCCAGCAAGGCGCCGGACTACATCTTCGGCTACATGGTGACGATCGACGTGTCGGACCGCGGCGGCCGCCCGCCGGGCGGGTTCGGCAGCGGGTCGGACTGGCTCGTCGGCAAGGGACACGACACCTTTGCGCCGATGGGGCCGTGGATCGTGCCGAAGGAGTTCTACGGCGACCCGATGCAGCGGCTGCGCCAGACGCTCAGCGTGGACGGCAAGGTGATGCAGGAGGCCGGCGCGGCCGACATGATCCACTCGATCTACGAGCTCATCGAGTACGGATCGTCCATCATCACGTTGTTCCCGGGCGACGTCATCAACAACGGCACGTCGGGCGGGACCGGCATGGGCCAGGCGTATCGCGGCGAGGAGCGCTTCCTCAAGCCGGGCGAGAAGATGGTGGCCACCATCGACGGGATCGGAACGCTGACACTGCCCGTCATCGCCGGGCCGACGCCGCCGGAGGGGACGGGGTCGTACCTGCCGCCGGTCAGCTCGTACCGGAAACAGTAAGGGCTTCGGGCTTCGGGCTTTGGGCTTTGGGCTTGGACGGATCCAGAGCCCAAAGCCCAGAGCCCGGTGCTACCATCGAGCCTCGTGACTCTGTCGGCCCAGGATCGTGAAGCTCTGCGGTATGCGAAGGTCCTCCTCGAGAACCCGGGACTTGCCGCGAAGATCACCGGCCTGATCGGCATGCCGGTCGAGAAGGCCATCGCCATGCTCCCGGAGCGCTGGTCCGACATCGTGCACCAGGCGACGCGCAAGTCGCTCGACACCGCGCTGCACCTGGCCATCACGACGCTCGACGACAAGCCGAACGTCCGCGCACGCGAGCGCCTGCACCGGCTGGCCGTTGCGGCCACCGGCGCCGGGGGCGGTGCGTTCGGGCTGGTCGGCCTGCCCATCGAGCTGCCCATCTCGACGACGATCATCCTGCGGTCCATCGCGGACATCGCGCGGAGCGAAGGGGAGCTGCTGCAGACGCCTCACGCGAAGATGGCCTGCCTGGAGGTGTTCGCCCTCGGCGGGCGATCCGCGGCGGATGATGCGAGCGAGTCGTCGTACTTCGTCGTCCGGGCCGCGCTGGCGCGTTCGATTGCGGAGGCGGCGCAGTTCATCACGCAGCGGGGACTGGTGGAGGAGGGCGCGCCGGTGCTGCTGAGGCTGCTGGCGCAGATCGCGTCGCGCTTCGGTGCGAATGTCTCCCAGAAGATCGCGGCCCAGGCGGTGCCCGTCGTGGGCGCGGCCGGGGGCGCCGTCGTGAACGTCCTGTTCATCGACCACTTCCAGGACATGGCCCGCGGCCACTTCATCGTCCGCCGCCTGGAACGTGCCTACTCCCCCGACCTCATCCGCGCCGAGTACGAGCGCGTGTAACCGGGACTGGCCCAAACCCGCGAAGACGACGCCGTTCCCGCGGAATGCAGCCGGGACCGGCCCTGAATCGCCCAAATCGACGCAGGGGCTGCGTACCTGCCGGGGCCTGCGGCCGGCGGAGGATAATGCGGACATGCTGGAGTACCGTCCGCGATCCGTTCATCCTGCGGCGATGGCCGTCGGGGCCCTCGTCATGGCCGTCGTGGCGGCGTGTGCGCCCGGTGCGGCCCGGACGGACCTGGCCGACCCCGCCGCGGCCGCGGCCGCGCTTGGCGACCGCTGGTGGGCCCACGTGGAGTACCTCGCCAACGACAGCATGCGCGGGCGTGAGACGGGGAGCCCCGAGCATCGCAAGGCGGCCGACTACGTCAGCAGCCGGTTTGCCGCGCTCGGACTCGAGCCGACGAGTTCCGGCGGCTACCTGCAGCCCATCGCGTTCGAGTCCCGCCGCATTGTCGAGGCGGACTCGAGCCTCGCGCTCGTCCGGCGCGGCCGCGTGCACCCCGTTGTCCTGGGCGAGGAGGCAACCTTCGGCATGCGGATCGATCCCGCCGCGGAGGTCGACGCCCCGCTCGTCTTCGCCGGCCACGGGCTGGCGATACCCGAGGTCGATCACGATGACTTCGCCGGCCTCGACCTGACGGGCGCCGTCGTCGTGTATCTCGCCGGCAGCCCCTCGTCGGTGCCGGGCCCGCTCTCGGCCCACTACCAGTCCGCGGCCGAGCGCTGGGCTGCGCTACGGCGCCGCGGTGCGATTGGCACCATCGCCATTCCGAACCCGAAGAGCATGGACGTGCCGTGGGAGCGGTCCTCGCCCAATCGGCTCAACGCGTCGATGGCGCTCGCCGACGAATCACTGAGCGACACCGCGGGACAGCAGGTGTCCATCACTTTCAATCCCGCCGCCGCGGAGCGGCTGTTCGAAGGGTCCGGCCACACGTTTGCCGAGCTCCTGGAACTGGCGGATGAGGGGCGGGCCCTTCCGCGCTTCGCGCTGCCGCATTCAGTGCGGGCAACGGTGGCGGTGGAGCGCCAGCACGTGGAGTCGCACAACGTGGCCGGGATGGTGCGCGGCAGCGATCCGGCGTTGTCCGAGGAGTACGTCGTGCTCACGGCACACCTCGATCACGTCGGGCTGGGCGCCCCGGTCAATGGCGACGACATCTACAACGGTGCGATGGACAACGCGTCCGGCATTGCGACCCTGCTCGAGGTGGCATCCTCCGTCGCCGCCGCCCGCCCGCGCCGCCCCGTCGTGTTCGTCGCGGTGACGGCCGAGGAGAAGGGCCTGCTCGGCTCGCGGTACTACGCCCGCAATCCCACCGTGCCGCGTGAGGGCATCGTGGCCAACATCAACATGGACATGTTCCTGCCGCTCTTCCCGATGAAGTGGCTGATGGTGCTCGGGCTCGAGGAGTCGGACCTTGGAGACGAGGCGCGTCTCACGGCGCAGGGCATGGGCATTGCGGTCCAGGACGACCCCGAGCCGCGGCGCAACCGCTTCATCCGCAGCGACCAGTACAGCTTCATCCGGGAGGGCGTGCCGGCGCTGGCGCTGAAAGTGGGATACGAGCCGGGCTCGCCCGAGGAAGCCACGGCCGCGGCGTGGACCCGGGAGCGCTATCACGGTCCGGCCGACGATCTCGATCAGCCCATCGACCGGGCGGCTGCGGCGGCGTTCACGGATCTCGTGGGCCAGCTCACGGAGCGCATCGCCAATCGCGACCGCCGTCCCGAGTGGCGCGCGACGAGCTTCTTCAAGCGCTTTGCCGTCCCCGCGCCGCCGCCGACCGAGTGATCGCGGGCGAGGTCAGCCCGCGTCGCGCGGCCACTCGAGGAGCCGCACGATCGTCTCGGCCTCCTCGTCGGTCACCGTCCGCAGGTCCAGCATCACGCGTTCGCCGGCGATGCGGGCGATGATGGGCGGGGCCAGTTCGCGGAGCCTCTGTTCGATGCGTGCCGCCGACCAGCCGTCACGTTCGAGGGCGAGGAGCACGGTCGGCAGCCGCAGGCCGGGCGCGCTGCCGCCCCCGACGGCCGAGTGATCGTTGACGAGGGCCACGTGCCAGCCGGCGGCGGCGAGCGGCTCGGCCAGGGCCCGGGCCCTGGCCCCGATGGCCCCGGCGTCCAGGTGCAGCATGCGGACCGCGGGCACGGTCTGGCGCGCGCGGCCGGCCAGGTACTCGAGGAGCGTCCCTTCCAGCGCTGCGTAGGTCAGCTTGTCCACGCGCAGGGCGCGCATCAGCGGATGGCGGCGCACCTGGTCGACGAGCGCGCGCCGGCCCACCAGGATGCCGGCCTGTGGGCCGCCGAGCAGCTTGTCCCCGCTGAAGCAGACGAGGTCCACGCCGGCGCGGATGGACGCCGTGACGGACGGCTCGCCCGGGAGATCGTCGGCCAGCTGGCCGCTGCCGAGGTCTTCGACGATCGGGATGCCCAACGCATGCGTGGCGGCGGCGAGCGCGGGCAGCGCGGGGCGTTCGGTGAACCCGTCGATGCGGAAGTTGGACGGGTGCACGCGGAGCACGAGCGCCGTCTTCGCGCCGGCGGCGGCCGTGTAGTCGGCGACCCGCGTGCGGTTGGTGGTCCCCACTTCCCGCAGGGTCGCGCCGGATTCGGCCATGACGTCCGGGACCCTGAACCCGGCGCCAATCTCGATGAGCTCGCCGCGCGAGATGATGGCCTCGCGTCCGCGTGCGAGGGCGGCGAGGGCCAGCAGCACGGCGGCGGCGTTGTTGTTGACGATCGCGGCGGCTTCGGCGCCGGTGAGCGACGTCAGCAGGGACTCGGCATGGACCGCGCGCGATCCGCGCGCGCCGGCGGCCACGTCGTACTCGAGGTTGGAGTAGCCGCGCGCGGCGGCGGCCACGCGATCGAGGGCGGCCGCGGCCAGCGGCGCCCGGCCCAGGTTGGTGTGGAGCACGACGCCTGTCGCGTTGATGACGGGTCGGAGCGAGCCGCCGAAGTCCATGGCCAGCCGCGCGGCCGCCCCGGCCTCCACGCGGGCCGCGGCCTCCTCCGCGTCGGTCAACAGGATCGCCCCGGCCAACACCCCCGCCCGCACGTCCTCCGCCGCCCCCCGAACAGCCCCCCGCACGGCCCGCACGCCGTACTGCCGTTCAAGGGCCGCCACCCCCGGGCGCTGCAGCAGGGCGTCGACGGACGGAATGAGGCGGAGAGAGGACACGCCGGAGATCCTAGCCCGAACACGCGGTTTGAAACGCCCAAGGCGGGTCTGAAGACCCGCCCGACGTGCGCGTCTTGGACCTTCGTGCGTTGCACGCCCAAGGCGGGTCTGAAGACCTGCCCGACGTGCGCGTCTTGGAACCTTCGTGCTTTGAACCCTCCGTGCTTTGAACCCCTCGTGCTTTGAACCCCCCGTGCTTTGAACCCTTCG
>CAZUGF010000030.1:26670-29865 GCA_964619705.1 uncultured Bifidobacteriaceae bacterium | reverse complement strand
CCCTCCGTGCTTTGAACCCCTCGTGCTTTGAACCCCCCGTGCTTTGAACCCTTCGTGCTACGATTCCTTCGTTCATGTCCCAGCGCACGACGCGCCCACTCGAGCGCTTCTGGCCCTACGTCGACAAGCCCGAGGAGCCCACCGCGGAGGAACTCGCGGCGCTCGATCCGGACCTGCACGCCGCGCTCTTCGGACCGCGGACGCTGCCGTTCTCGATCACGCTCGTCTTCGGTCCCTTCGAGGGGCCCGATTACGCGCGGGCGGTCGGCATGGCCACGCAGGCCACGGAGTACCGCACGTCCGGGTCGGACCACGCCCTTCGGCACCGCGCGCGGTTCTTCCCCGGCGAGGCGCTCCGCATGCGGGATCTCTTCGAGGTCATCGGTGCGCAGCCGAGCTGCGAGATCCTGGTCGACGATCGCCCGGTGCCGCTGGCCCGCGAGCTGTGGCTCCCGCTCGTCTGGTTCCTCCTCCTCCCCTAGGACGATGGCCCCGCCGCGTTCGGACTTCGATCGGGACCTGCAGGCGCTGGAGGTCGAGCTCAAGCGGCTCGAGGCGGAGTACAACATGTTCTTCGCGGGGCGTCTCCCGCGGCTGCCCTGGGATCAGCGCGCGCGGGTCGATGCGCTCATGAAGCGCTACGATCGCATGCACATCCAGAACACGGGCGAGCGCTTCCGGTTCCAGACCATCCAGGCGCGCTGGGCCTCGTTCAGCGAACTCTGGGAGCGTCAGCTCCGGGCCCAGGAGCAGGGACGCCTGCACCCGCGGCGGGAGCAGGCGCCCGGGGCGCCGCCTGTGGCGCCGCCCGTACCGGCCGCTCCGGTGGAAGCGGCGCCGGCCCGGCGCCGCGATCGCGTCGTGGCGGTCACGACCGTCTCCGACCTGACGGCGCAGGAAGATCGCGTGCAGGAGCTGTATCAGCAGCTCGCCGAGGCGCGCAAGGAAGCGGGGGAGAAGCCGGTCGAGTACGAGCGGTTCACGGCCCTGGTGCGGGCGCAGGTCGACAAGCTCGGATCAGGAGGGCAGGACGTGGCGTTTCGGGTGGCGATGAAGAACGGGAAGGTGACGCTGACAGCGAAGGCGGTGGGGGAACCGTAAGCGGCTGGCGTCGGACGGAGCACGCCCGACGCCAGGTTGGTCGAAGCGGCTCAGACGCGCGTGACGTTGCCGGCCTGAGGACCCTTGGGCCCGTCGACGATCTCGAACTCCACCGGCTGGCCTTCTTCAAGGGACCGGAATCCCGAACCCTGAATCGCCGAGTAGTGCACGAAGACGTCGCTGCCGCCTTCGCGCTCGATGAAACCGTAGCCCTTGGCGTTGTTGAACCACTTGACCTTGCCTGTAATGCGCATCGTTCTCTTCCTGCTCTCGGTGGCAGAGCCACCGTGTCGTCCTACCCAGCCCGCGTCGTCGACGGGGTTCGGGCACAAAAAAAGGCCGCGCTGTGCGGCCTTCCGGGGTCCGGTAACCTGGACCGCACCGGCATAATACCGGCCGTTACATTTGGTGTCAATCGCGGACAGCGCACTCATGAGAAGAGCCATCCTCAGTGTTTCCGACAAGACCGGTCTGCTCGAATTTGCGCGCGGCCTCACGGCTCGCGGCTTCGAGCTCGTCTCCACGGGCGGCACCGCACGCGCCCTCGCCGAGGGCGGCCTGCCCGTCGTCAACGTCGCCGACGTCACCGGGTTTCCCGAGATGATGGACGGGCGGGTCAAGACCCTGCACCCGCTGATCCACGGCGGCATCCTCGCGCGCCGCCAGCATCCGGAGGACCTGCAGAAGGCCGCCGAGCACGGCATCGGCCTCGTCGATCTCGTCGTCGTCAACCTGTACCCGTTCGTCGAGACCGCCGCACGGCCGGGCATCGCGTTCAACGACCTGATCGAGCAGATCGACATCGGCGGACCGAGCCTCGTGCGCGCCGCCGCCAAGAACTTCCGCGACGTGCTCGTCGTCGTGTCGCCGTCGGACTACCCCGCGGTGCTGGCGGCGCTCGACGGCGATGGCGGCCCGGCGCCGGCGTTCCGCTTCGACCTCGCGCGCACCGCCTTCGCGCACACGGGCGCCTACGACACCGCGATCGCGTCCACGCTGGCGGACGTCACCGTGGAGGGCGATCGGTTCTCCCGGGGACCGGCCCACCCGCCCTCACACGACCGCACGGGCAGCGCGTCCGGGTCGCCTGACGATCTGGCCCCCGCGGTGCTGGACATCGAGGCCCGCAAGGTGCGCGATCTCCGCTACGGCGAGAACCCGCACCAGCTTGCCGCCTGGTATGCGCTCGAGCCCGCCGGCGGCCTCGGTGCGGCCACCGTGCTGCAGGGCAAGGAGCTGTCGTTCACCAACCTGCTGGATCTCGATGCGGCCGCGCGGATTGTCCTGGAGTTCGACGAGGCGGCCGCGTCCGTCATCAAGCACACCAATCCGTGCGGGGCGGCGACGGCCGCGACGATTGCCGAGGCGTACGTCCGCGCGCGGGAGTCCGATGCGCTCGCCGCCTTTGGCGGGATCGTCGGCCTCAACCGTCCGATCGACGAGGACACGGCGCGGGCGATCGTCTCGACGTTCATTGAGGCCGTGATCGCGCCCGGCGTGGACGAGGCCGCGCGGGTCATCCTCGCCGCGAAGGCCAACATGCGCGTCGTCACCGCCGACTTCGGCGCGCTGGCGGCCGCGGATGCGCCGGCCGCGTTCCGCCGGGAAATCCGATCCGTGCTGGGTGCCGTCCTGCTGCAGGAGCGCGACGCCGTGCGCGAGGCACACGAGGCCTGGCCGTCCCCGTCGATGCGCGTCGTGTCGCGTCGGCAGCCGACCGCGGCCGAGTGGCAGGGGATGCGCTTCGCGTGGCGCGTCATGGCGCACGTCAAGTCGAACACCGTCATCTTCACGAACGCGGTGCGCACGCTCGCCATCGGCGCCGGCCAGATGAGCCGCGTGGATGCCGTCCGGGTAGCCGTGGCCAAAGCCTCCGGCTGGGGGACGGGCACGGCCCTGCCGCTCAAGGGCAGCGTGGCGGCGTCGGATGCCTTCTTCCCGTTCCGCGACGGCCTGGATGCCGCGGCCGCCGCGGGGGCGACGGCCGTGGTGCAGCCGGGCGGGTCCGTCAAGGATGCGGAGGTGATTGCCGCCGCGGACGAGCACGACATGGCCATGGTGTTCACCGGGCGGCGGCACTTCCGCCACTGACAC
>CAZUGF010000030.1:0-26570 GCA_964619705.1 uncultured Bifidobacteriaceae bacterium | reverse complement strand
CGCGTGCAGCGCCACCGTAGGGCGGACCTTCAGGTCCGCCACGCGCGCGTCGACGCCCGAAGGGCGCATTACGGCTGGAAGCGGCGCCGCAGCTCGTCGCGGGTCACGGTCGCGGCGCCGAACCGGCCCACGACAATCCCGGCCGCCTCGTTCGCGAGGTGCGCGGCCTCGGCGGCTGTGGCCCCCGCGGCCATCGCCAGCGCGAGCGTGGCGATCACCGTATCGCCGGCGCCCGTGACGTCCGACACCTCGCGCGCGGTGGCGGCGAGGGACCCATCGAGCCCGTCGTGGGAGAGCCACAGGCCGCGCTCGCCCAGCGTGATGAGCACGCCGTCCACGCCCGCCCGGCTCACGATGGCCCGCGCGGCCTCGCGCGCGTCGTCCATGGTCCGGATGCGCCGTGCGGAGGCCGTTTCCGCCTCGAGGTGGTTGGGCGTCAGCAGCGTCGCGCCCCGGTAGTAGTCGAGGTGCGGCACCTTGGGATCCACTAGCAGGGGCAGGCCGCGCTCCTGCGCGCGCGCCACCAGGTGCGCCACCACGCGCCGCGAGACGACGCCCTTCTGGTAGTCGGAGGCGAGGATGACGTGGACCTGGTCCAGGTGCTGATCGATGACGTCCATCAGCGCGTCCTCGACGTCGGCGGCCGTGTCCCCGTCGGTCTCGTAGTCGATCCGCGCCACCTGCTGGTTCCGGTCCGTGACGACGCGCACCTTGGACGTGGTCCGGCGTCCGCTCACCGCCACCAGCGCGGCGGCCGACAGTCCCCGCGCGCCGAGCTCCGCGGCGAGCAGCCGGGCATCGTCGTCTTCCCCCGTGAGGCCGACGAGCGCGGCCGTGCCCCCGAGCGCCACGACGTTGTGCGCGACGTTCGCGGCGCCGCCGAGTCGGACCTCCTCGCGATCGAAGACCACCACGGGGACCGGCGCCTCCGGCGAGATCCGGTTGACGCGGCCGATGACGAAGCGGTCGAGCATCACGTCCCCGACGACGAGCAGCCGCGCGCCGGTGAGGCCCGCAATCAGCTCGTCCGCCCGTGCGGGGGCGATGGGCGGCAGGGCGGACGTCATCGCGGGAGCCGGCCCTCGCGCGCCGCCGCAAACGGCAGCGTGATCAGCACGAGCAGGAGCATCAGGAACTCCGAGTCGCCGAAGTTGTACTCGAACAGGCCCGCCACCAGCATCGCCACCATCGCGCCGAGGCCCGCGGCGGCCAGCGGGCGGATGTCCGGGCGCCGCAGCAGGCGCCACAGGCCGAGCAGCACCATCGCCACGAAGGTCATCCAGATGCCGAGCGCCGGCAGTCCACGCTCGGCGGCAATCTGCATCGGCACGTTGTGCAGGTGCGGGTTGTTGGCGTTCACGGCCGAGGGCACGCGGTAGCTCGGGTAGACCACCTCGATCATGTCCGGTCCGACGCCCGTCAGCGGATGGTCGCGGACGATGGCCACGCCGGCCTGGAGCATGGCGACGCGGTCCCGGTTGGAGGGATCGTTCATGTCCACGATCGACTGCACGCGGGAGTTGAGCGTGTCCGGGGCCAGGAGCAGCATCACGGCCGCCGCCACGGGGACCAGCACGACCAGGCGGACGTTGCGTGTCAGGAAGATGGCCGTCACGCCCGCCGCTGCGCCCAGCCACGCGCCGCGCGTGAGCGTCAGCGCCAGGGAGACGAGCAGCGCCGGCATCACGAAGGCGGCCCACAGCCGGTCGCCCTTGCCGTAGAGGAGCCGCGCCAGGCTGGCGCAGACGACGAGCATGAGCGTCCCGGAATACGTCATCCAGTGGGACAGCGTGCCCTGCATGCGCCGCCCGAGGTTGTCGTAGTTGAGGACCCCGTACTGCACGACGCCGATGAACGCACTGATCGCGCCCACCGTGATCACGACCGTCAGCAGTCGATCCGCGCGCGCCCCCCGGCCCAGATCGTAGACGACGGGCACCAGCATCAGCAGCACGAGCTGCTTGCAGTCCACGACGCTGATCGCCGGGTCCAGCGAGAAGCCTGCGGAGAGCAGCGTGACGCAGGCGTACGCCACGAGCGGCCAGAAGAACGAGGGCGCCCCGAGCGGTTCCCGGCGCGCCAGGTGCGCGGCCAGCCAGCAGAGCAGGGCCAGGGCCAGCAGGATCTGCGTCGCGGCAATCGAGAACTGCATCGTCGCGATGAGACCGGCGAGCGCGGCCAGGCCGACGAGCTCCACGCGATCGCGCACGGGTACTCCCGCGGTCAGGGGCAGGAACGACATGGACAGCAAGACTACAGCCTACCGCGATTGGAGCGCCCGGCTGCTGGCGGCGATCACGGCGTCCACGGTGATGCCGGTCAGGCAGCGGAAGTCTCCCGGCACGCAGTGCCGCTGGTGGCAGGGACGGCACGGCAGCGGGCCCGCGTCCACGCCGATGGCGGGAATGGCGGGATCGCGCCACGGGAGCGAGCGCGGCGGCAGCGTCGGACCGAACAGCGCCACGACAGGCGTGTCCGTCGTCGCCGCGATGTGCAGCGGACCGCTGTCGCCGCCGATGTAGAGCGCCGCGCGGCCGACGAGTGCACGGAGCTCCACAAGGTCGAACTCGCCCGCGCGGACCACGCGCGCGGCCGACTCGGGGCGGAGCCGGCGTGCCGCCTCCGCCACCCGGTGCGCCGCATCCGACTCGGAGGGCCCCGACGTGATGACGACGTGCAGGTGGAACCCGTCGCCGGCGAGCGCGGCGGCAAGTTCCGCAAAGCGCTCCGTCGGCCATCGACGGAAGGGATTCCCCGCGCTCACGTGCAGGACGGCGAGGCGCGCGTCCACGGGTACGCCGGCCTCGCGCAGGCGGCGGACCACCGTCGCGTCAGCGGCGGCCTCCACCGGCATCTCCACCGCGTCCCGCCCGGGATCGGCGGCGCCGATACCGAGCGGACCGAGCAGGTCCCACTGGTTGAGGACGGAGTGGCGCGGCGGCACGAGCGACCGCGTCCACGGCACGCGTGCCGTGTAGGCCCAGCGCCGGCCCGGCAGGGCATACCCGATGCGCACCGGCGCGCCGGACGCGCGCGTCAGCCACGCGGCGCGGGGACCGCCGTGCAGGTCGATGGCCAGGTCGAAGCCCGCACGCCGGAGCCGGCGCCCCAGCCGCCAGTCGTAGCGGAGGCGTGCTAAGCCGCGCGGGCGATCCACGACGATGAGCTCGTCGATGTGCGGGTTGTGCCGGACGACGGGTGCGGCGGCCGGTTCGACCAGGTAGGTGAGGCGGGCGTCGGGGTAGTGTCGTTCGAGCGCGCGCACGACAGGTGTCGTGAAGACCACGTCGCCGATCAGCCGCAGCCGGATGAGGAGGATGCGCCGGACGTTCAGGGCTCGACCGTTGCCTCGTCGATCAGCATGACCGGGATGTCGTCCTTGATCGGGTAGACGCGGTGACAGCTCCCGCACTTGAGGGCCGTCCCGTCCTTGACGAGCGTCACCGGCGTCTTGCAGGCCGGGCATGCGAGTATCTCGAGCAGGTCCTTGTCGACGGGCATAGCGCGACTATACACCGTGAACCGCGCACGCCGGGGCGCACCGGCCCTCCGCGCATTCGGTCTTGCCCGCCGTTCCGCGTGAGGTCATGATCAGGGGCATATGCGCGTCATTCCGGCGATGGTGGCCCTGGCCGTGCTCGTGGTTCCCGGTGTGGCGGCCGGGCAGTCCGGATCCCCGTCGGCGGAGGCGTACTACGAGTTCATGATCGCCCGGCGGCTCGAGGCCGAGGGCGATACCCGGGGCGCGCTGGCCGCGCTCGACCGCGCGCAGAAGCTCGATCCCGAGGCCGCGGATCTGCACGCCGAGCGGGCCGCGCTGCACGCGCGCGCCAACGACGGCGAGCAGGCACGCGCGGCTGCCGAGCGCGCGCTCGCGCTGGACCCGAACAACGTCGAGGCGCATCGCATCCTCGGCCTGGTCTTCGCCGCCCTGTCGGATGCCGGGCAGTCCGCCGTCCCAGGAGAGACCACCGCCAGCCTTCGCGCCAGGGCCATCGAGCACCTGGCCGCCATCGTCAAGAGCCCGGCGATGGCTACGGACCTCAGCCTGCAGCTTGCCTACGGCCGCCTCCTGCTCCGGTCCGGCCGGACGGACGAGGCGGTCGCCATTCTCGAGGACGTGGCCGCCCAGGCGCCCTATGTGGCGGAGCCGCACCTGCTGATGGCGGAAGCACGCACCGCGCAGGGACGGACGGCCGAAGCGGCGGAAGCGCTCGCCAGGGCCGCGGCCATCAACCCGCGCCACTACGTGACGCTCGGGGACCTGTACGAACGCCAGGGCCGATGGGCGGCGGCGGCCGGCGCCTACGGCGAAGCCATCGAGGGCCTGCGTGCGCCGAGCCGCGACCTGCGCCTCCGGTGGATCACCGCGCTCATCAATGTCCCGTCCGGCGGCGGGGCCGCGCAGGCGCGGGACGCGCTCACTGAGATGCTGGCGTCCGAGCCGGACGACACGCGCCTCCTCTACCTGCTGTCCACGGCGTCCAGGCAGATGGGGGACACCGAGGGCGCGGAGGCGGCGGCGCGCAAGCTGCTTGCCGTGGATCCGGCGAACATGCGCGGCCTCAACGCGCTGGCCCGTTCGCTCTCCAGCCGCTACGCCTACCGCGAGGTCGTGGAACTGCTGACGCCGGTTTCCCGGCGGGGGGCCGCCCGGGGGAACGAGGCCGAGGTGGCGGCAGCCCTTGTCGAGCTCGGCCTGGCCCACCAGCAGCTCGGGGAGTACGGACCGGCCGTCGAGGTCCTGACCGCCGCGCGTGCCCTGTCGCCGCGCGACACGATCCTGGAGATCTACCTGGCGCAGGGCCTGCTGAGCGCCCGTCAGTTCGACCGCGCGGACGAGGTGACGCGGGACGCCCTGACGCGTGCACCGAACGACGCACGCCTGCTCCGCATCCGTGCGCAGGCGCTCTCCCGTTCCGGCCGTGCCGCCGAGGCGATTGCGCTGCTGGAGGGCGCCATGGGGGCGGAGTCCCGCAGTCCCCAGCTCGCCCTCGGCCTCGCGGACGCCTACGCCGCGGCCCGGCAGTTCGACGCCGCCGTCCGCGTGGTGCAGCAGGCCGAGACGACGTTCGGTGAAGACGATGCGTTCACCCTGCGGCTGACGGACCTCTACGAGGAGGCCGGCCGTCCCGAAGAGGCGGAGCGCGGGCTGCGCCGCATGATCGAGCGGGATCCGCTGGATGCGACGGCCCTCAACTACCTCGGCTACCTGCTGGCCGAGCGCCGCGAGCGGCTCCCCGAGGCGCAGGCGCTCATCGAACGGGCGCTCGCGGTGGAGCCCGACAACCCCTCGTTCCTGGACAGCCTGGGCTGGGTGCTGTTCCGGCAGGGCCGGGCCGACGCGGCGCTGACGCCGTTGTCGAAGGCCGCGGCCGCCCTGCCCGCCAACTCCGTCATCCAGGATCACTACGGCGACGTGCTGGCGGCCCAGGGGCGCTGGCCGGACGCCGTGGCCGCCTGGGAGCGGGCAAAGGACGGCGACGGCGACTCCGTCGACGTGGCGGTGCTCGACAAGAAGATCCAGGATGCGCGGCGCCGGTAACAGGGCGCGCCTCCGTGCGGCCGCGCTCGCGGCCGCGGCCGCCACCCTGGCGGGCTGCGCGGCCCGTCTGCCGGCCCGTCCGGGCGGGACGTCCAGCCCGGCCGCGGATGCCGCGTCGATATTTGCGGCAGCCGGCGCACATTGCACGGGCCTCCGGACGCTGACGGCCGAACTCCGCCTGTCGGGCCGCGCCGGCGGCGAGCCGCTGCGCGGGCGCGTCATCGCCGGGCTCGAGGCCGGCGGCAACGCGCGGCTCGAAGGCGTGGCGCCGTTCGGGCCCGCCATTTTCGTCCTCGCCGCCCGCGCGGGGGAGGCCACGCTCTTCCTGCCGCGTGACAGGCGCGTCCTGACGGAGACCACGGTGAGCGCCGTGCTGGAGCGCCTCACGGGCCTCGCGCTGGATGCGGACGAACTCCTGCGCGCACTCACGGGATGCGTGGGTGCGGGCGGGCAGACGCAGGACGTCCGGGATCCGCGTCAGTGGCCGGGTGACTGGCGCGCGGTCGGCATCGGTCCGGACATCGAGGTCTTCCTCCGCCGGCAGGCCGGCGCCTGGCGGATCGTCGCCGCGGACGCGGGGGCGTGGCGCGCGGACTACGCCGACGTCGAGGGTTACTACCCTCGCACCGTGCGGCTCCGCTCCGCGGATGGCCAGGTGGACCTGACGGCGGGCGTCTCGCAACTCGAGGTCAACACGCGCATCGACCCGGCCGCGTTCGAGGTGGCGGTGCCTCCGGACACGGCTCCCCTGACCCTTGACGAACTGCGCACCGTGGCGCCGCTGCGCACCCCGTGACCATGTCCTCCACGTCGTCGCTGACGCTGTCGTCCTTCGCCAAGATCAATCTCGACCTTCGCATCCTCGGCCTGCGGCCGGACGGGTATCACGACCTGCGGACCATCTTCCAGTCCCTCGCGCTGGCGGATCGCGTGACGGTCACCCGGCGGCGCGGCCCGCTGGCCATCGTCTGTGATGCGCCCGACGTGCCCTCCGATCGCCGGAACCTGGCCTGGAAGGCCGCGTCCCTGCTGTGGCGAACGGCGCGGCTCGGGCGCGGCGAGGCCCGGGACGTCGAGATCCGACTGGAGAAGCGGATCCCCGCGGAGGCTGGTCTCGGCGGTGCGAGCTCCAATGCCGCGGCCACGTTGCTGGCCCTCAACCGGATCTGGGAGGTCGGCCTGGACGGCAGCAGCCTGAGCCGGCTCGCCGCCCGCCTCGGGGCGGACGTGCCGTTCTTCCTGGCCGGCGGCACGGCGCTCGGCCTGGGCCGCGGGGACGATATCTATCCCCTGGCCGAGCTGCCCCCGCTCGATGTCGTGGTCATGCGCCCGGGCTTCGGCGTGGCGACGGCCGAGGCCTACGGCTGGTACGACGCCGACACCCGCCGGCGCAAGCCCCCGACGCCCCGGCCGATTCCGCCGGGGTGGCCGGCCTGGGCGGCCACGCTCCGGAACGACCTGGAACCGCCCGTCACGCGGCACCACCCGACGATCACCCGCATCCGGCAGTCCCTCCTGGACGCCGGGGCGGTCACCGCCGCGATGTCCGGCTCCGGTTCCTCGGTGTTCGGGCTCTTCGAACGAACGGATGCCGCCCGCCGGACGGCCCGGGACCTGGCCCGCCCGGGGTGGACGGTGGTGTCGACACGGACGATTGGCCGCCGCAGCTACGCCCGCCGGATGGGCCTCAGGGCGTAGCAGCCCCCCCCACCCCTTCCATCCGGTCCCAATTCCATATACGATAAGGGTTTGCCCCGTTTGAGCGGGGCGTGGCCGAGCGTAGGGTGTCGGTGCGCCAGTCTGTCTCATCATGCGACCCAGTGGTTACGGCGATCTGAAGGTCTTTTCGGGAAGCGCGCACCCGCGGCTTGCTGCCGAGATTGCGGAGTTCCTGGGCTGCGGCCTGGGGCAGGCGCGGCTGCGCCGGTTTCCTGACACCGAGGTCTCGTTCCAGATTGACGAGAACATCCGGGGGACGGACGTGTTCGTGGTCCAGCCCACCAGCGCGCCCGTGGATCAGCACCTGATGGAGCTGATGATCATGGTGGACGCGTTCCGCCGGTCATCGGCCGCGCGCATCACGGCGGTCCTGCCGTATTACGGGTACGCGCGCCAGGATCGCAAGGACAAGCCGCGCGTCCCCATCTCGGCCAAGCTGGTGGCCAACGTCCTCAGCGCGTCGGGCGTCAACCGCGTCCTGACCATGGACCTGCACAAGGCGCAGATTCAGGGGTTCTTCGACATCCCGGTGGATCATCTCTTTGCCGCGCCGGTCATCATCGACTACCTCTCGCGCCAGAACTTCCCCCGCCTCACCATCGTCGCGCCGGACGCCGGCGGCGCCGAGCGCGCGCGCGCCTACGCCAAGCGCCTCGATGCGGAACTGGCCATCGTGGACAAGCGCCGCAGCGACGACGGAACGGCGGAGGTGATGAACGTCATCGGCGAGGTGCGCGGACGGACGTGCGTCATCGCGGACGACATCATCGACACCGCGGGCACGATGCAGAAGGCGGCCATGGCGCTCATCGAGAACGGCGCGGAGCGCGTGAGCGCCTGCGCGGTACACGGCGTGCTGTCCGGGCCGGCCATCGAGCGCATCGAGCAATCGCCGCTCGACAAGCTCATCCTGACGGACACGATCGCACTCTCGGCCGTGCGCGAGCGGTGCACGAAGGTGGTGGAGTTGTCGGTGGCCCGCCTGCTGGGCCAGGCGATTCGCAGCATCCACGAGGAAACGTCGGTGTCGTCGTTGTTCGTGTAACGAGAGCCTAGAGCCCAAAGCCCAAAGCCCAAAGCCCAAAGCCCAGAGCCCAGAGCCCCAAGAGAAGGACCCATGGAAGCCGTACTCGAAGTCGTCAAGCGCACCACCACCGGCAAGAACGAGAACAACCGCACGCGCGCGGCGGGGAAGATCCCGGCCGTTGTCTACGGCGCGCAGAAGGAAGGCGATGCCGTGGCGCCGGTGCCGGTGGCGGTGGACCCCAAGCTGTTCATGAAGATCATGCAGTCCCAGTCGGGGCTCAACACGCTGATCACGCTCAAGGTGCCCGGCGAGGTGGATGCGCGCGTGCTCGTGAAGGCGGTCCAGTTGGACCCGCTCACGACCCACCCGATCCACGCGGACTTCTACCGCGTCAACATGGACCGCCGCATCCGGGTCACGATTCCGGTCGTGCTCCGCGGCGAGCCGCGCGGCGTCAAGCTGGAAGGCGGCGTGCTCGACTTCCTGCACCGCGAGATCGAGATCGAGTGCCTCCCGGCCGAGATTCCGAACTCCGTCGAGCTGGACGTGGCGGACCTCGGCCTGCACGACGCCATTCACCTCCGCGACCTCGCGAAGGACGCGTCATGGACGCCGGTCACCGACGGTGACACGATGCTCGTGCACGTGGTCGCGCTGCGCGTGTCCGACGAGCCTGCGGCGGAGGGTGCGGCGGCGGCGCCGGCGGCCGGGGCGGAGCCCGAGGTCGCGAAGAAGGGCAAGACCGACAAGGACGACGACAAGGGCGAGAAGAAGAAGTAGCGATGAAGCTCGTCGTCGGGCTGGGGAACCCGGGCCCGGAGTATCGCGACACCAGGCACAACGTCGGGTTCCTGGTGATCGACGAGCTGGCGCGGCGGTGGGGCCTGGATCAGTGGCGCGAGAGGTTCGAGGCCCTGACGGCGAAGACGGCGCGCGGCGGCGAGCCGGTGCTGCTGGCGAAGCCCGTGACGTTCATGAACCTGAGCGGTCGCGCGGTCGCGGGACTGGCGGGGTTCTACAAGATCGAGCCGGACGCCGTCCTCGTGATTACCGACGATGCGGCGCTGCCGCTGGGGCGGCTGCGGGCGCGCCGGGAGGGCAGTGACGGCGGGCACAACGGGCTCAAGTCGCTGGCCCAGGCGCTCGGGACGCCCGCGTTTCCGCGGTTGCGGATCGGCGTCGGACGCGGGGAGATTCAGGCGCCGGACGGGCGCGTCCTCGGACGCCCCGACATGGCGGACCACGTGCTCGGCCGGTTCCGGCCGGACGAGCACGACACGATATCGGCGGCCGTTCGGCGGGCCGCGGATGCCTCCGAGGCGTTCATCGCCGAGGGGATCGAACGCGTGATGAACGTGTTCAACGGCCCGGAGCCCGTGGCGGGCGATCGGGAGGGTGACAGCAGGAACGGTAAACGGAACGGAACGCGAGATCCGGATCCCGCCGCGTAAGGCGGGCCGGCCTCCTTGCCACCGCGGTGGCCATCGTCTTGTCCTGTCGGTCCCGGTGCGTTGCGGCACCGGCGCCCGAAGGGCGAAGGCGAGTCCACAAGGAGACCTGATGAGTGCACGCACGTACGAACTGATCTACATCCTCAAGCCGGATTCGACCGAGCAGGAGGTGGCCGATCTGCACACGCAGATCGAGGCCATCGTCCAGCGGATCGGCGGCGCCATCGAGAAGACCGAGCCGTGGGGCCGGCGCAAACTGGCCTACGAGATCGGCAAGCACAAGGAAGGCTTCTACGTCCTGGAGGTGATTCAGGGCGGCGGGGAGCTGATGAAGGAGATCGACCGCCGGCTGAAGGTGACCGACGGCGTGATCCGGCACCTCGTCGTGCGCGTGGACGAGCGGCAGCTGGTAGCCGAGCGCGCGCGGACGAAGCGGACGGAAGAGTCGCGGCGCCGCCGCGTGGCGCGCGGGCTCCCGCCCGATCGGCAGCCGGGCGAGGGACCGCAGCACGAGAACGACGAAGACGCCGATCAGACGTATGACGGCGGGGACGCGGAGGCTTAGTCATGGCGTTTGGTGGCAGGAAAACGAGCGGGCCCGGCAAGGGCAAGGCCGGCGCGGACGGCAAGGGCGGCCAGCGCCGCGGGCTGTTCCGGCGCCGCAAGGTCTGCAAGTTCTGTGCGGACCGGATCGACGACATCAACTACAAGGACGTCAAGCTGCTGAGCGGCTTCGTTCCCGAGCGCGGCAAGGTGCTCCCGCGCCGCATCTCGGGCACGTGCGCCAAGCACCAGCGCGGCCTGCGCGTGGCCATCCTCCGTGCGCGGCAGCTGGCGCTGCTGCCGTACGCGTCGGACTAGCGGGAGGTGCAGCCATGGAAGTGATTCTGCGAGACCACGTGGACCATCTGGGCCAGCGCGGCGAGATCGTCAAGGTCGCCGACGGCTACGCCCGGAACTACCTGCTGCCGCGGAAGCTGGCGCTGCCGGCGACCGATGCCAACCGCAAGTGGGTCGAGCGCGAGCGCAAGGTGACGGAAGCGCGCGAGGCCGAAGAGCGCGTCGCCGCCGAGGGCATTGCGGCGCGCCTGTCCGCCCTGGAGCTGTCCATCGGGCGGAAGGTGGGTGAGAACGATCAGCTCTACGGGTCCGTGACCAACGCGGACATCGCGGACCTGCTCAAGGAGAAGGGCTTCGAGGTGGATCGCCGCAAGATCCTGCTGCCCGATCCGCTCAAGGAACTGGGGGAGACCCTGGTGCCCGTCAAGCTCCACCGCGACGTCACCGCGCAGGTCAAGGTAGCCGTCGTCAAGGACGCGTAAGTACGCACCCCATCAGGCCGGACGCCGGGCGCGGAATTCGTCCCCGGCGTCCGCCTGACACATTGCCGCCCTCTCCGTATTAAGATCCGCGCGTGGCCGAGTCCGTCGCTGCTGCGCCCGTCCGAACCCTCCCGCACAACCTCGATGCCGAGCGGTCCGTGCTCGGCGCGATCCTGATCGACAACGAGACGTTCAACGTCGCGGCCGCCGTGATCGACGCGCGCGCGTTCTACCGGGACGCGCACCGGCGCGTGTTCGAGCGCATGATCGATCTGGCCGAGCGCAGCCAGCCCATCGACCTCGTGACGCTCACGGAAGCGCTGGAGCGGTCGGGCGAGCTCGACGAGGTCGGCGGTCCCGCCTACATCGCGGCGCTCGTGGACGGCGTCCCGCGGTCCACCAACGTGGAGTACTACGCGCAGATCGTCAAGGAGAAGGCGACGCTGCGCGCGCTCATCTTCTCGGCCAACCGGATCCTGTCCAACGCGTACGAGGCGGACCAGGAGGCGGACCTCATCCTGGACGACGCGGAGAGCGCGATCTTCGCCGTCGCCGAAGACCGGATCAAGGCCGGCTTCATGCCGATGCGGGACCTGGTCAAGGAGAGCTTCCCGAAGATCGAGCGGCTCTTCGAGCACAAGTCCTACATCACCGGCGTTCCCACCGGTTTCCAGGACCTGGATCGCAAGACGCGCGGCCTGCAGGGCGGGGACCTGGTGATCATCGCGGCGCGCCCGTCCATGGGCAAGACGAGCCTGGTGCTGAACATCTGCCAGCACGTCGCGACGCGCGAGATGCCGGGCACGGGCCGGACGGGCGTGGCGGGCTTCTTCAGCCTCGAGATGTCCAAGGAGCAGCTCTTCATGCGCATGCTCGCGTCCGAGGCCCGCATCGACACCTACCGCCTGCTGAGCGGACAGATCGGGCAGAAGGAGTACGGGCAGATCACGCACGCGCTCGAGTCGCTGTCCGATGCCCAGCTCTTCATCGACGACACCGCCGGCATCGGCGTGCTCGAGATGCGCGCCAAGGCCCGGCGGCTCCAGGCCGAGCACGGCCTCGACGTCCTGGCCATCGACTACGTGCAGCTGATGACCGGGCGCGGGCGCTTCGAGAACCGCACGCTGGAGCTCGCCTCGATCTCGCGCTCCCTCAAGGGACTGGCCAAGGAGCTGAACGTCCCGATCATCCTGCTGTCGCAGCTCTCGCGCGCGCCGGAGGCGCGGTCGGACAAGCGGCCGCAGCTCTCGGACCTGCGCGAGTCCGGTGCGCTCGAACAGGACGCCGACGTCGTGGGCCTCATCTTCCGCGAGGAGATGTACAAGGTCGATGACCAGCCGGCGGAAACCGACGGGATTGCCGAGCTGATCATCGCCAAGCAGCGCAACGGCCCCACCGGGACGATCAAGCTGGCCTTCCTGCGCGAGCAGACGCGCTTCGCCGACCTCATGCAGGGCTAGTCCCCTGGACGCGATGACGCACCCGGGCGGCCGATGACCCGCTGCACCACCGCGCGCGTGGACCTCGCGGCCCTGGCCGCCAACTTCCGCGCGATCCGCGACCATCTGCAGGCGGAGGCCGCCATCAACCGCGGCGCCGGCGCGGGCACCAACAGCGCCCCGGGCATCATTGCCGTCGTCAAGGCCAACGCGTACGGCCACGGCGCCGTTCCCGTCGGCCGTACGCTCGAGGCCGCGGGCGCCACGATGCTGGCCGTCGCGGACATCGAGGAAGGCGTCGCGCTTCGTCAGGGCGGCGTCGCCGCGCCGATTCTCGTCTTCGGCGCGCTCAGCGTCAGTGACGCCGGCGGGGTGTTCGATCACGGCCTCACGCCGTCGATCTCCAGCCCCGCCGCCGGCCGGGCGCTGCAGGCGGACGCGGCCGCGCGCGGCGTGCGTCTGGCGTACCACCTGGAGATCGACACCGGCCTCCACCGCCTCGGCTTCCGTCACGACAACCTCGAGCGCACGCTGCCCGAACTGCTCGCGAGCCCCAACCTGCAGCTCGACGCCGTGCATGCGCACTTCGCGACCGCCGACGATCCGGAGTCCCCGCTCTTCGAGGCGCAGCGCCGGCGGTTCGAAGCGGCGAGCCGCGTCATCGACGAGCTGGGCGGCGGGCCGCGCGTGCGCCACGCCGCAGGCTCGGCGGCGCTCGTCCGCGACTCGCGCGTGTGGTACGACTTCGTCCGGCCCGGGCTCCTGCTCTACGGCGTGGTGCCGCCGCCGCTGCATACGACGGTCCCGCTCGTCCCCGTCATGTCGCTGGTCAGCCGCGTCGTGGCTGTCAAGGGCGTGCGCGAGGGGGAGACGGTGGGCTATGGCGCCCGCTTCGGCGCGCGGCAGCCGACCACGCTCGCCGTGGTGCCCGCCGGCTACGCGGACGGCCTGGATCGCCGCCTCGAAGGGCGCGGCAGCGTCCTCATCCGCGGCCGCCGCGTGCCCATCGTCGGGGCCGTGAGCATGGACATGCTGACGGCGGACGTGACAGGCGTGCCGGAGGTCAGCCCCGGCGACGAGGTGGTGCTCCTGGGCAGCCAGGGACCGGCGCCGCACCAGACCATCGACGCGCGCGAGATGGCGGCGTGGATCGGCACCATCCCGTACGAGGTCCTGTGCCGCCTCGGCTCCCGCGTCGAGCGGCAGTACCGGACCGGCTGAGACGCCGGTGTCGGGTATGATGCCGGCCATGTCCGCCATCCCCGCCGCTTCGCTTGCCCTCGCCTTCGGCCTTTCGCTGGCCGCCTGCGCCGCGCCGCCTCCGGCGGCCGTACCTGCCGAGTCCGCGCCGGACGCGTTCCTGGCCGCCCTGGCGGACCACTGCGGCCAGGCGTTTGCCGGCCGCGTGGCGGCCAACGAGCCGCGCGCGGACAACGATCCCTTCGAGGGCCAGGCCCTGGTCATGCACGTGCGCACGTGCGAGCCCGGCCGCGTGCTCGTCCCGTTCCACGTCGGCGAGGATCGCTCGCGGACGTGGGTGATCACGCGGACGGACGCCGGCCTGCAACTCAAGCACGATCACCGGCACGCCGACGGGTCCGAGGACGTCCTGACGATGTACGGCGGCGACACGGCGTCGGATGGCACGGCATCGCGTCAGGAGTTTCCGGCGGACGCCTTCTCCAAGGCGCTCTTCGAGCGCCAGCAGATCCCCGTCTCCATGGAGAACACGTGGGCCATGGAGATCGAGCCGGGCCGGCTGTTCGCCTACGAGCTCACGCGCCCGGGACGGCGGTTCCGCGTGGAGTTCGATCTGGCCGTGCCCGTGGCGGCGCCGCCGGCGCCCTGGGGCCACTGACGCGTCCGCGCGGCGCGGAGTGGCTCACGCAGGGGCCCCACGCGCCGCCATCACGCAGACGATGAGACAATCGGGGAGCGGGCAGGCCTGATCGGCCGCCGCCATTCCCCGATGAAACAGCCCAAACCCGTCTTCGTGTGTCAGGAGTGCGGCTCACAGTCGCCCAAGTGGCTCGGGCGCTGTCCCGACTGCGGCGCGTGGAACTCGCTCGTGGAGGAGCGCGTGGCGGACCCGGCGGCCGGCGGATCCGCCGGCCATCGCTACGCGCTGCCCGGGGCGGCGCAGGGGGCGACGCGCTACGCCGAGGTCGAGGCCTCGCGCGCCGAGCGGCTGACGACGGGGATTGGCGAGTTCGACCGCGTGCTCGGCGGCGGCATCGTGCCGGGATCGCTCGTGCTGCTCGGCGGGGAGCCCGGCATCGGCAAGTCCACGCTGCTCCTCCAGGCGGCCGCGAACTTTGCGGAGACCGTGGGTCCCGTCCTCTACGCGTCCGGCGAGGAGTCCGAGCACCAGATCAAGTCGCGCGGCGATCGCCTCGGGATCGGCGACGCGCCCCTCTACCTGCTCGCGGAGACGTGCATCGAGCGCATCCTGGAGGAAGCGCAGCGCCTCCATCCCAGGCTGCTGGTCGTCGACTCCATCCAGACCGTCTTCTCGCTCAAGTTCCAGTCCGCGCCCGGCAGCATCGGCCAGGTCCGCGAGGCCGCCACGCAGTTCCTCTTCACGGCCAAGGGCCACAACATCCCGACGTTCCTCGTCGGCCACGTCACGAAGGACGGCAACATCGCGGGGCCGAAGGCGCTCGAGCACGTCGTGGACACGGTCCTGTACTTCGAGGGTGAGCGGCACCACTCGCATCGCGTGGTGCGGGCGGTCAAGAACCGGTTCGGCGCCATCAGCGAGCTGGGTGTGTTCGAGATGACCGGCGCGGGGCTCCAGCCCGTCCCCAATCCCTCGGCGCTGTTCCTCGCCGAGCGCCCGCAGGCGACGCCGGGGTCCGCGGTGCTCTGCTGCCTCGAGGGCTCGCGGCCGATCCTCGTGGAGGTCCAGGCGCTCGTCAGCACGAGCAGCTACGGGATGGCCCGGCGGATGGCCATCGGCCTGGATCAGCACCGCCTGTCGCTCCTGCTGGCCGTCCTGGAGAAGCGGGCCGGGCTGCACCTCGTCAGCGACGATGTGTTCGTCAACATCGCCGGCGGCATGGCGATCGACGAGCCGGCGGCGGACCTGGCCATCGTGGCCGCTGTCGCGTCCAGCCTGCGCAACAGGCCCGTGGCGCCGGGCACCGCCGTCTTCGGCGAAGTGGGCCTGGCCGGCGAGATCCGGGGCGTGCCGCAGGCGCCGCTGCGCATCCGCGAGGCGGAGCAGATGGGGTTCAGCCGGATCGTGCTGCCGGCCGCCAACGTGCCCGCCACGCCCGATGCGGGGCCGGGGCCGCGGGGCGACGGCGCGGGATCGGGGGCCGCGGAGCTCGTGGGCGTCCGCTCCGTCGGGGAGGCGCTCGACGTGCTGCTCGCTTGACCTGCCGGGCCGCGCGGTTCTACCTTTGCTCAAATTCATCCGCGCGTCATACTGGAGCGTCACACGCATGGCCTGGTTCATCCTTGCCCGCCTGCTCTTTGCAGGCGCGGTCGTGTACTCCGCGTTCCTGCTCCGCCCGCTGGGGCCGGGGCTGGCCGGCAACCTGCTCTTCGGGTTGGGGCTGGCCACGCTCGCGGTCGTCTTCGAGTGGTACCTGCGCGACACGCCCGTCACGAACATGCTGGGCGCCCTCGCCGGCGGGGCCTTCGGGCTCCTGCTCGCCAAGGGCGTGGGCGCGGCGCTCTTCTGGGCGGACCCCGCGGATCAGCGGGTTGCCTTCCTTCACAGCTTCGTGCTGCTGCTCCTGCCCTACCTCGGGCTCGTCATCGGCGGGCGGAAAGGGGAGTGGCTCGAGCCGACGCGCCTCATGAGCCTCTTCCGCGCGGCGGGCCCGGAGCGGCACTACAAGATTCTCGACACCTCGGTCATCATCGACGGCCGCATTGCGGACCTCTGCGACACCGGGTTCATGGACGGCGCGCTCGTCATCCCGCAGTTCGTGCTCAAGGAGCTGCAGCTCGTGGCCGATTCCGGCGACTCGATGAAGCGGAACCGCGGCCGCCGCGGGCTCGACATCCTGCAGAAGATCCAGAAGATGTCCGGCACCGAGGTCATCGTCTCTGATGCGGACTTCCCCGACGTGCGCGAGGTGGACCTCAAGCTGATCGAGCTGGCGCGCACGCTCTCCGGCAAGATCGTCACGAACGACTTCAACCTGAACAAGGTCGCCCAGCTCCGCGGCGTCGCCGTGCTCAACATCAACGAGCTCGCGAACGCGCTCAAGCCCGTGGTGTTGCCCGGCGAGATCATGAAGGTCTTCATCCTGAAGGAAGGGAAGGAATACAACCAGGGCGTCGCCTACCTGGACGACGGCACCATGGTCGTCGTGGACAACGCCCGCCGCATGATCTCCAAGACCATCGACGTCGTCGTCACGAGCGTGCTGCAGACGACGGCGGGCAAGATGATCTTCGGGCGCTACCTCGACCCGAGCCAGACGCCGTCGTCGGCGGGGCAGCCCGTCGCGGAGGAGCGGCCGCGCTCCCGCTCGTCGGTGTCGCCGTCCGGCGTGCGGCCGTCGGGGTCCGTGGCGGCCGCGCCCGAGGCCGCGCCCTTCCCACAGGGAGCGGGACCGGGCACGGGCAAGTAGCCCTCCGTTCCCGGCCGTCATCCGACCTTGCGCGATCTGTTCCACCTGCTGCGGACGGTCGGCTTCCTGATCCCCGCCATCGCGGTCTACACCGTGGTCCTGGGCGCGCTCTCGATCGGCTCCAGCCTGCTGGATCGGTCCGGGCACTTCGCGCACCGGTGCGCGCGGGCGTGGGCCTGGCTCATCCTGGCCACGACGGGCGTGGAGGTGTCGGTGGAGGGCCTCGATCGCCTCGAGCCGGGACGGACCTACGTCTTCGTCGCGAACCACCAGAGCATCTACGACATCCCGGTCATCTTCTGGTGGATCCCGTATCAACTGCGCATCATCGCCAAGGAGTCGCTCGGGCGGTTTCCCGTGCTCGGCCCGCACCTGCGCCGCACGGGACACATGCTGGTGGATCGCCGGCGCCCGGACCGGAGCGGCATCTTCGGATGGGCGGGCCGGCTGACGGCCCGCGGGCTGTCGCTGATCGTCTTCCCGGAAGGGACGCGCAGCCCGGACGGCCGCGTGGGCGTCTTCAAGGGCGGCAGCTTCTACCTGGCCATGCAGGCCGGCATCCCCATCGTGCCGCTGTCCGTCGTCGGGAGCCGGCACGTGATGCGCAAGGGCCGGCTGACCACGAAGCCGGGCCGCGTGCGCCTCGTGGTCCACGCGCCAATCGACGTGCCCGCGGACCCGGACCCGCCGACAGCCGCCGTAAGGGCCCTGGCCCGGCGCGTCCGCGGCGTCGTCGCCCCCGCGCCGGATGCGGAGGCGGGGGAGGGGTAGGGGACGGGAGAGCCCAAAGCCCCCCCTCTACTCCCTCGGCAGATCCGCCGGCGTCCAGACCCCTTCGCTCCTGGCCACCCACGTGGCGGCGCTGATGTCGCCGCAGACGTTGACCGTCGTCCGCGACATGTCGAGGATGCGGTCCACGCCCAGGACGATGGCGATGCCCTCGCCGGGGACGCCGAACATCGTGAGGATGCCGACGAGCAGCGGGATCGATCCGCCGGGCACGCCCGCGGCGCCGACGGCCGTGATCACCGACATGATCATCACGATGACCATCTGCGGCAGCGACAGGTCCACGTTGAAGATCTCCGCGACGAAGATCACCGTGATGCCCTCGAAGATGGCGGTGCCGTTCATGCACATCGTGCTGCCGATCGGCAGCACGAAGCCGGCGACGCTGCGCGGGACGCCGAGCCGTGTCTCCGCCACGTCGAGGGCCGTTGGCAGCGTGGCGCTGCTGGAACTGGTCGAGAACGCGGTGATGAGGGCGGCGCGGATGCGCGAGAAGAACGTGAGCGGCGAGAGTCCGATCAGGAACCGGATGACGGCCGAGAGCGTGATGCCCACGTGCAGCAGCAGGGCCAGCAGCACGGTGAGGACGAAGGCGGCGATGGCGACCAGCAGGTCGAAGCCGAAGCGGGACGCCACGCCGAAGATGAGCGCCGCCACCCCGAACGGCGCGATGCGCATGGCGAAGTGGATGATCTGGATGACGACGTCGTTCAGGGCCTCCAGCCACTGCGTCATCGGCTTGGCGCGGTCGACGGGAATCAGCGTGAGCGCAGAGCCGAACACCAGGCCGAAGAAGATGATCCCCAGCATGTCCGTGTCCGCGGCGGCCTGGATCGGGTTGCGGGGGACGATGTTCACGAGCGTCTGCACGCCGAAGGTACTGGCCGCGGCCGTCTGCACGCGGCCGGACGCATCCCCGGCGAAGCGCGTCATCAGCTCCTCGCGCGTCTCGGCCGTCACCCGCTCCCACGGCCGCATCGTGTTGACGACGATCAGCCCGAGCGTCGCCGCCAGGGCCGTCGTCACCAGGAAGTAGCCCACGGCCTTGCCGCCGACGCGCCCGACCTTGCGGATGTCGCCGAGCCCGGCCACGCCCAGCGCGATGGACGCGAAGACGAGCGGCATCACCACCATGAACAGCATGCGCAGGAAGACCTGGCCGATCGGGTAGGCGATGTAGTCGTTGATGGCGGCGATGACGGCGTTGTCCGGGCCGACGGTGACGTTGGTCGCGACGCCGGCGATGGCCCCCGCCACCAGGCCGATCATGATCTTGGTGTGGAGCGGCATCCCGGTGCCGGACGATCCGATCGATTCGCTCATGCCTTGGCCTCACCATCGCGCCCGAACATCGAGCGCAGAATCTCGATTGCCAGCGGGAGGACGGACACCAGGACGATGCCCACCACGACGAGTTCGAAGTTGTCCTTGACGACGGGGATGTTCCCGAACGCGTAGCCCGCACCTGCGCAGATCCCCACCCACAGGACGGCGCCGGTGACGTTGTACAGGGCGAACTCGCGGTACGGCATGCTCGCCCCGCCGGCCACGAAGGGCACGAACGTCCGGACGATGGGCACGAAGCGGGCGAGGACCACGGCCTTGCCGCCGTGCCGCACGAAGAACTCGTGCGCCCGCGCGACGTGCTCCGGCCGGATCCACCGGCCGATCCCGCTCGGCGGCGAGTCGTCCGGCTGCCCGCCGGGCAGGAAGCGGTGCGCGATGCGCGATCCGATGGAGTAGTTGACCGCGTCGCCGAGGACCGCGGCGATGATGAGGACGGGGATCAGGATCTCGATGCGCAGCGCCCCGGTCGCCGCCAGCGCACCCGCCGCGAAGAGCAGGGAGTCGCCCGGCAGGAACGGCGTGACGACGAGTCCGGTCTCCGCGAAGACGATGAGGAAGAGGACGATGTAAGAGAGCGGGCCGACCGAGGCGACGAGCTGCGTCAGCCGCTCGTCGACATGGAGAATCCAATCGAGCATCGGGTCCGAAGTGTACCAGTAAACGCGGCTCCTGCCACCCCGGCGCCGGACGCGCGCCCGGCATACAATCACGTCGTGTCCACTCCCGGCGCCGTCCACCTGGATCCCGCGCTCGCCGCCATCGTCCGGCCCGGCGTGCTGTGGTGGGACGGGGCCGTCGTCGTCGAGGGCGAGCCGCGCCTCGACCCGCTGCTGGCCGCGGCCGAGGCACAGGTGCGGGCCTACCCGCCGGCCGAGTCCGCCGCCGTGCGGACGATGTACAAGCGTGTGGGGATCGACCCGACGCGGACGCGCCCGTCGAACGAGGCGCTGCTGCGGCGCATCCGCAAGGGCGGCGCCATCCCGCGCATCAACGCGCTCGTGGACATCATCAACTGGTGCTCCGTCGAACTGCAGCTGCCCTACGGGCTGTACGACGCGTCGCGGATTCGCGGGGACGTGACCATCCGGCTGGGCCGGGACGGCGAGGAGTACGCGGGCATCCGCAAGGACGTCGTCCACGTGGCCGGGCGCATCACGGTGGCAGACGACGAGGGGCCCTTCGGGAACCCGACGTCGGACTCGGCCAGGACGATGGTGACGACGGCCACGACGCAAGCGCTGGTGGTGGTGTACGCGCCGGCGGAGACATCGGCGCCGCGGCTGGCGGAGGCGCTGGACCTGACGGCCGCGCGCATCGCCTCCCTCTGCGGCGGGGCGCCCGGCGGTGCGTCCGGCAGCGGGGCGTCCGGCGGCGGGGTCGCGTCTTGACTGTGTCGGTGGCGGCCATCATCGCGGCCGGCGGCCGCGGCCTGCGCCTCGGCGGCGACCGGCCCAAGCAGTTCCTGGACCTCGACGGCGCCCCCATCCTCGATCGCACCATCGAGGCCTTCCGCCGCCATCCCGCCATCCGGCAGGTCGTCGTGGCCCTGCCGGCCGGGTACGCGGACGCGGCGGCCGCACGCTTCGGCTCGACCGGCGGCGCGCCCGTGCGCTGCGTCACGGGCGGGGAGCGCCGCCAGGACTCCGTTGCCGCCGCCTTTGCCGCCGTGGACCCGGCCGCCGCGATCGTCGTCATCCACGACGCCGCCCGCCCCTTCGTCAGCGCCGCGCTCATCGACCGGACCATCGATGCCGCCCGTGCCGGCGGCGCCGCCATTGCCGCACTGCCCGTCCACGACACCGTCAAGCAGGCGGGCGGCCCCCGCGGCGCAGCGTCCCGGCCGATTGCCGCGACCCTCGCGCGCGAGGACATCTACCTCGCCCAGACGCCGCAGGCCTTCCGCCGCGACGTCCTCGCACAGGCGCTCGAGGCCGGCCGCGGCATCGAGGCCACCGACGAGGCCGTGCTTGCCGAGCACGCCGGCTTCCCGGTCCACCTCGTGGCGGGCGACCCCGCCAACATCAAGATCACGACCATGGACGACCTCACTCGCGCGCGCCAGGGCGCCGCTCCCGCCGTCCGCATCGGCACCGGTTACGACCTGCACCGCCTGGCCGCGGGCCGTCCGCTGGTGCTGGGCGGCGTCACCATTCCGTTCGACACGGGCCTGGACGGCCACTCCGACGCGGACATCGTCTGCCACGCGGTGACCGATGCCGTGCTCGGCGCCGCGGCGGCCGGGGACATCGGCCGCCTGTTTCCCGACACCGATCCGCAGTGGAAGGACGCGGACAGCCTCCGCCTCCTCGCCGGCGCCGTCGCCCACGTGCACGGCCACGGCTACCGTGTCGGCAACGTGGACGTGACCGTCATCGCGCAGCAGCCGAAGCTGCTGCCGTTCATCGAGGCCATCCGCGCCAACCTGGCGGCCGCCCTGCGGGTGGACATCGAGGCGGTCAGCGTCAAGGGCAAGACCAACGAGCGCGTGGACAGCATGGGCCGCGGCGAGTCGATGGCCTGCCATGCCGTGGCCCTCGTGCATCGCGGATGACGCCCGCCGTTCGCCATTCCCTGTTCCCTGCGGCGTCCTGTCTGGCGTAACGTCGATCCATGCGCGTCCGCTTCGCTCCCTCTCCCACCGGTCACCTCCACGTCGGCAACGCGCGCACCGCGCTCTTCAACTGGCTCCTGGCGCGCGGGCAGGGCGGCACCTTCATCGTCCGGGTGGAGGACACCGATGCCGAGCGGTCCACGCGCGAGTCGGAGCGCGCGATTCTCGATGACCTGCGATGGATGGGCCTCCTGTGGGATGAGGGCGTGGAGGCCGGCGGTGCCTATGGGCCCTATCGCCAGTCCGAGCGGATCCCGATCTACACCGAGCACGCCGGGCGGCTCGTGGCGGATGGCGCGGCGTACTACTGCTTCTGCTCGGCGGAGAAGCTGGAGGCCGATCGCCAGACCCAACTGGCCGCCGGGCTGCCTCCGCGCTACAGCGGCACCTGCCGTGCCCTGCCGGTGGCCGAAGTCGCGCGCCGCCGCGCCGCCGGCGACCCGGCCGTCATCCGGCTGCGCGTCCCCGACGGCCGGACGGTCACGTTCGAGGATCTGGTCCGCGGCCCCGTCAGCGTCCACACGAGCGTGATCGGCGACCCCGTGCTCGTTCGCTCCGACGGCATCCCGGCCTACAACTTTGCCGTGGTCGTGGATGATGCCCTGATGGGGGTGACGCACGTGATCCGCGGGGAGGATCACATCTCCAACACGCCGCGGCAGGTACTGCTGTACGAAGCGCTCGAGTGGACGCCGCCGCAGTTTGCGCACCTCTCGCTGGTCCTCGGTCCGGACCACGCGCCGCTCTCGAAGCGGCACGGTGCCACGTCCGTGGCCGAGTTCCGCGCCAGGGGCTACCTGCCCGAGGCGCTGGTGAATTACCTGGCCCTCATCGGGTGGTCACCGCGCGTGTCGAAGTTCAGGACGCGGGACGGGGAGCCGGTGGGGGAGGCCGCAGGGGAGGCGTCGGGCGCGGTTCCCGGAGCGGCAGATACCGACGCCGCCACGGCGGAGCTCGTGTCCGCGGCGGAGATGGCGCGGCGCTTCCGGCTGGAGGACGTGGCCCACAGCGCTGGCGTGTTCGACGAAGACAAGCTCGCGTGGGTGAATCGCCATTACCTGAAGACGCTGCCCGCGTCGCGTCTTGTCGATGAGGCGCTGCCGTTCCTGCGCGCCCGCGGGCAGGTGACGGGCGAGGTGGATGATGCCGGGCGCGCCTGGCTCGAGTCCGTCGTGCCGGCGGCCGCGGCGTCCGTCGATCGGCTGGCGCAGATTCCGGACCGGCTGCACGTCGTCTTCGCGTTCGACGCGGCGGTGACGCTGGCGGATTCGGAACTGGGGCGGGAGCTGGCGGAGCCGGCCATCCGCGAGGTGGTGACCGCGCTGGCCGCCGTGCTCCGCGCTGCCCCGCGGCTGGACGATCGGGAGAGGTTCCGCGATGCGGCCGCCGAGGTCAGGACGGCGACCGGCCGGAAGGGCCGGGCGCTCTTCCATCCCATTCGGGTCGCGCTGACGGGCGCCGCCGCAGGTCCGGAGCTCGACCTCATCGTGCCGGCCATCGAGCGCGCGGCGGAGTTGCCGCCGTCGAGCGGGCTCGCGCCCGTCGTCGGATGCCGGGAGCGCGCGGAGCGGCTCGCGGCGTCGTTCTGACGGACGCCGGGATCCCGCCGGCGCGTCTCGATTCCCGCCGTGCAGTACCCGCCGTCGATGCGCCGCGTGACCCGGGCGCCGCGTGCGCCCGAAGTAGAATGCGCCGGGAGTGTGCATGATGCTTCGCCGTGCCGGCGCCATGACGTTCGCGGCAACCATGGCCGCGCTCGCGATTCCGGACGGCGCACAACCGTCGGGGCCGGCCCTCATCGACGTGACCGTCCGCGAGGGAACGTCCATGTCCGTGGCCGTCTCCCCTGACGGCCGGACACTGGCCGTGGACCTGCAGGGCAGCCTGTGGACCGTGCCCGCGGCGGGGGGCGCCATGACGCGCATCTCCGACGTGTTCGGCGACGTGCGCCAGCCCGCATGGTCGCCCGACGGCCGCACCATCGCCTACTTCGCCTATCGTGACGGCGGGTACGACCTGTGGGCGTCCGCGCCGGACGGGAGCGGCCAGCGGAAGCTGACGTGGGGTGCGTGGGACGATCGCGAGCCGGCGTGGTCGCATGACGGCACGCGCGTCGCGTTCTCGTCGGATCGCGGCAACACGCTCGGCAGCGACTACAACATCTGGGTGCTCGACACGCGCGACGGGTCGCTGCGGCAACTGACCACGGACGCGGCACAGGAGTCCATGCCGAGCTGGTCGCCGGACGACAGCGAGATCGCGTTCGCGTCCACGCGGGGCGAGGGCCGCAGCGCGTGGGCCGTCGACGTGGCCGGCGGAACCGAGCGCCGGCTCGTGACGGCCGAAGGACGCGTCGACGCGCCGTCCTGGGGGCCGGGCGGCCAGGTGGTCTACCACGTCACGGACCCGGGACAGAGCAGCCGCTACGAGATGGACGGCCGCGTGCTGACCGGAAGTGAGAACGTCTTCGCGTTCCGCGCATCGTGGGCCTCGCCTTCGACGTTCTACTACGTCTCGGATGGCCTGATTCGCCGGCGCGCCCTCGACGCGGACGAGCCGGAGACGGTTGCCTTCACCGCCACGATGCAGGTGACGCGCCCGGACTACCCGCGGCGCCGCCGGGACTTCACGTCCACGACGCCGCGCCGGGCGCTCGGGATCGTCCGTCCCGTGATCTCGCCGGACGGACGCCAGGTGGCGTTCGCGGCAGTCGGGGACATCTACGTCATGCCGGTGGGGGGCGCGGCGGTCAACCTCACGCGCGATGCGGCGCTCGACACGGACCCGGCCTGGTCGCCGGACGGCTCCCGTCTCGTCTACTCGTCGGACAAGGACAGCGCGCACCTGCAGCTCTGGATTCGCGACATGGAGACCGGGGAGAGCCGCCGGGTGACGAACCTGGAGACGCAGCCGCAGGGGGCCGCCTGGTCGCCGGACGGCACACGCATCGTGTTCTTCGACGTGGACGGCATGTGGCGCGTGGCGGGCATGTCCGTCCTGGACGTTTCCACCGGCGCGGTCACGCGCATTCACGACACGCTGCCGCAGCCCGGCACGCCGACCTGGTCGCCGGACGGCACGCGCATCGCGCTGGCCGGCGTCGCGCCGCTCAGCGTGCGCTTCCGCGAGGGTACCAACCAGGTGTTGACGTTCGCGGCCGACGGCTCCGGCGGTGAGCGGTGGTTTGCGCCGGTGCCGCTCCTGTCGATCGACTCGCGCGGCGGCGGCGGCCCGGTGTGGTCGCCCGACGGAACGAAGATGGCCGCCATCATGGAGGGCGTGCTCGCCGTGTGGCCGGTATCGCCGGCGGGCGAGCCGCTGGGCCCGCCGCGCCGCGTGACGTCCGAGAGCGCGCACGCGCCGAGCTGGCAGGGCGACTCGCGCCACATCCTCTACCAGTCGCTCGACACGCTGCGCATCGTGGACATCGACAGCGGCGACACGCGCACGGTCCCCCTGGATCTCACGTGGACGCCCGCCATCCCGACCACGCGCATCGTGGTCCACGCGGGCCGGCTCCTGGACATGACCGCTCCCGCGGCGCGGACGAACATGGACGTCACGATCGAGGGCAACCGCATCGTGAGCGTGGCGCCGCACGCGGATGCCGCGCACGCCGGCGGCGGGGTGGTGGATGCGTCCGGCCTCACCGTGATGCCCGGGCTCGTGGAGTTCCACTCCCATCTCCAGAAGGACTTCGGCGAGGCGCACGGCCGCGCGTGGCTCGCCTTCGGCGTGACGACGGTCAGGAGTCCGGGCAATACGCCGTACGAGGCGGTCGAGGATCGCGAGGCGAACGAGGCCGGTGTCCGCCCGGGCCCGCGCGTCTACAGCACCGGGTACCTGATGGAGTGGGGACGCGTGTACTACAAGATGGGCATTGCCATCTCGAGCGTCAGCCAGTTCGAGATGGAGCTCGAGCGCGCCCGCGTGCTGCAGCACGACCTGATCAAGAGCTACGTCAGGCTGCCCGACCTCCAGCAGAAGCGGATGGTGGAGTTCGCGCACGGCATCGGCGTGCCCGTGGCGACGCACGAGATCTACCCGGCGGCGCTCGTCGGCGTGGACAACACGGAGCACACGGGTGCCACGAGCCGCCGCGGCTACTCGCCGAAGATCGCCACGCTGCAGCGCGCCTACGAGGACGTGGTGCAGCTCTTCGGCCAGAGCCGCCGCGTCTTCTGCCCGATGATCTCCGGCGCCGGCGCGCGCCGGCTCTTCGAGCTCGATCCCGCGCTCAAGGCCGATCCGCGCTTTGCGCTCTACCCGGGCTGGATCCGCGCGCAGGTGGCGCGGCAGCCCATGTCCGCCAGCCCCGGCGGCGGCGGCGACCCGGCGGGCGGCAGCGGGCGGATGGTGCTCGACATCATGCGCGCCGGCGGGCTCGTGGTGGCGGGCACGGACACGCCGAACGCGATCAACCTGCACGGCGAGCTGATGTCCTACACGATGGCGGGGATGTCCACCTTCGACGCGCTGAAGGCGGCCACGGTCAACCCCGCGCAGGCGCTCGGTCTGGACGCGGGGACCATCGAGGCGGGCAGGCTGGCGGACCTGATCATGGTCGAGGGCGATCCCCTCGCGGATATCTCGACGACGAAGAACGTGAGGCGTGTGATCGCCAATGGCCGTGTCTTCGAGGCGGAGGAGTTGTTGAAGGGCAGGCGACCGTGAAGGGCAGGCGACCCTGAAGGGTCGCCTCTACAACTGTCGGTACTCTACTGTCGGTAC
>CAZUGF010000029.1:41481-44966 GCA_964619705.1 uncultured Bifidobacteriaceae bacterium | reverse complement strand
ACCGTAGGCCGACGATGCCGAAGGCATCGCCTATCCAATCACATCCAGGTATTTCAGCGCCCCGCCGGTGTTGAACAGCACCACGGTCTCGTCGCGTCCAATCCGGCCGTCGGTGGCCAGCTTCCGGATGGCGGCCAGCGCGGCGCCGCCCTCGGGCGCGGCGCTGACGCCCTCCTGGCTCCCGATGGCGAGCATGTCGCGCACCATGTCCTCGTCGCTCACGGCGACGGCCGTCCCGCCGCTGTCCCGCACCGCCTGCAGGATCAGGAAGTCGCCGATGGCGCGCGGCACGCGCAGGCCGTCCGCACGCGTGTGGGCGTGCTCCCACGGTGCCGCCTTCTCCGTGCCCGCCTCGAACGCGCGCACGATCGGCGCGCAGCCGGCCGCCTGGACCGACACCATCCGCGGCTTGCGGTCGGCGGGCAGCCAGCCGATCGCGGCCATCTCCTCGAAGGCCTTCCACATGCCGACCAGGCCCGTGCCGCCGCCAGTGGGGTAGACAATCCAGTCGGGGAGCCGCCAGTCGAGCTGTTCCGCCAGCTCGTACCCCATCGTCTTCTTGCCCTCGACGCGGTACGGTTCCTTGAGCGTGGACACGTCGTACCAGCCGAGCGGCGCGCCCTGTTCGGCGGCCATCCGGCCGGCGTCGGTGATGAGCCCGTCCACCAGCGTCACCGTGGCGCCGTAGAGACGGCACTCATCCACGAACGGCTGCTTGGCGTCTTTCGGGATGAAGACCTGGCATGCGAGCCCCGCCGCGGCGGAGTAGGCCGACGCCGCGTTGCCCGCGTTGCCGGCGGTCGGCAGCGCAATCGTCGTCGCCCCCAGCCCCTTCGCGCGCGTGATCGCAGCCGACTGGCCGCGCGCCTTGAAGGAGTTCGTCGGGTTGAGGGACTCGTCCTTGATGAACAGGCGGTCGAGGCCCAGCGCCGCGCCGAGCCGCCGCGCATGGAAGAGCGGCGTGAAGCCCTCGCCGAGCGTGACCACCTCGTCACCCGGGAGCAGCGGCATGAGCTCGCGGTAGCGCCACATGTTCGGCTCGCGCCCCACCAGCGATGCCCGATCCCACGCGCGCGCGCGGTCGAGATCGTATCGCGCGAGAAGCGGGAGGTGGCACGAGGGACAGAGGAAGTGGCGCTCGCGCGGATCGAAGGGACCGGCACCGCACCGGCTCGCGCACTCGAGATGTGTGAAGTAGCTCAACGACGCACCATCCGGGTCAACAGAGAGATTCCAGGATCGTGAGATCTCACGATCAGTTCACCACCTCACGCGATCACGCGATCATCAGGTGCGCGATCACGAGATCCTCAGGGGGTCCACTCGCAATCAACGCCCCAGCAACTCCGCGTCCTTCCGCTCCTGGAGCTCGTCGATGGCGCGCACGTGCTCGTCCGTGGCCTTCTGCACGTCGGCCAGCGCCCGCTTCTCGTCGTCTTCCGAGATGGCGTGGTCCTTCAGCAGCTTCTTGAGCCGGTCGTTGGCCTCGCGGCGCACGCCGCGCACCTGGTTGCGCCCTTCCTCCGCCTGCTTGTGCACGTGGCGCGACAGTTCCTTGCGCCGCTCGTCGTTGAGGGACGGGATGGGAATGCGGACGACCTTGCCGTCGTTGGCCGGGTTGAGGCCGAGGTCCGAGGCACGGATGGCTTTCTCGATGGCACCCATCAGCGAGGCGTCGAAGGGCTGCGCCACGATCAGCGTCGGCTCGGGAATCGAGAGGCCGGCCACCTGGTTGAGGGGCATCTTCGATCCGTAAGCCTCTACGTGCACGCTGTCGAGCATGCCCGTCGTCGCGCGGCCCGTCCGCACCTGGGAGAGTTCCTTGCGGACGAACTCCACGTGCGCGGCCATCCGCTTCCTGACGTCGGCGGCGATCTCCTTGAGGTCGCTGGATTCCATGGTTGTGGTCCCCTTGCGACGGGCGCTGGTCCCGTCTCCCTGTGCGGGCGGAAGGCAGGTGCCCCGCCCCGTGTTTCACCTGCGGCGAGCCCGGTGGCCCGCCTACGCGCCGACCGTCGTGCCGACCGTCTCGCCCATGACCACGCGCCGGATGTTGCCCGGTACCTTGAGGCTGAACACGATGATGGGCAGCTTGTTGTCCATGCAGAGCGAGATGGCCGTCGCATCCATCACCTGCAGGCGCTCCTGCAGCACCTGAATGTAGGACACGCGATCGTACTTCGTGGCGTCGCTGTGCGTCACGGGGTCTGCCGTGTAGATCCCGTCGACCTTGGTCGCCTTGAGGATCACCTCGGCGCGCATCTCCATGGCGCGCAGCGCCGCGGCGGTATCGGTCGTGAAGTAGGGATTGCCCGTGCCGGCGGCAAACACCACCACGCGCCCCTTCTCCAGGTGGCGCACGGCGCGCCGGCGGATGAACGGTTCGGCGACCGCGCGCATCTCGATGGCCGTCAGCACGCGCGTGGGGACGCCGTGCTGCTCGAGCGCGTCCTGCAGGGCGAGGCCGTTGATGACGGTCGCGAGCATGCCCATGTAGTCGCCCGTGGATCGGTCCATCCCGCGCGCGCTGGCCGCCAGGCCGCGAAAGATGTTGCCACCGCCGATGACGATGCCGGTCTCGACGCCGAGGGACTGGATCCCGGCGATGTCCTCGGCAATGCGTGCGGTGACGGCCGGATCGACGCCGTAGGGCGCATCGCCCATGAGCGCTTCGCCGGACAGTTTCAGGAGGATGCGTTTGTAGGAAGGAACGGAAGGATCGGGCACGGCAACCGATTATACAGGGAGCACCGGGCGCGTGCGCCCGGCGCTCGATCCATGACGGTGCCGCCTACTCGGCGGTCTCGCCGAGCTTGAAGCGCGCGAAGCGGGCAATCGTGACGTTCTCGCCGGTCTTGGCCGTCGCGGCGGCGATGAGCTGCGCGATGGTCTGGTCCGGGTCGCGGACGGAGGGCTGGTCCAGCAGGCAGACCTGCGAGTAGTAGCTCTCGAGCTTGCCCTCGACGATCTTGTCCACGACGTTGGCCGGCTTGCCGGACGTTGCAAACTGCGCGCGGTAGATCTCGCGCTCCTTGTCCAGGACCTCGGCGGGGATCTCCTCGCGGCGGACGAACTTCGGGTCCGCGGCGGCCACGTGCATGGCCACTTCCTTCGCCAGCGTCTGGAAGTCATCCGTGCGCGCGACGAAGTCCGTCTCGCAGTTGACCTCGACGAGCACGCCGACCTTGCCGCCCATGTGGATGTAGTGGCCGATGAGGCCGTTGTTGGTCGCGCGCCCCGCGCGCTTGGCGGCCGATGCCAGACCCTTCTTCCGGAGGATCTCGACGGCCTTGTCCATGTCGCCGCCGGCCTCGGTCAGGGCTGCCTTGCAGTCCATCATTCCTGCGCCGGTCCTGTCGCGCAGCTGCTTCACGGCTTCGGCTGTAATCGTCGCTGACATTGCTGATCTGACTCCTGGGGTGGGGCTTTGAACTTTGGGCTCTGGGCTTTGGGGCTTCGGAGCTTCGGACTCCAGGCTCTGGGCT
>CAZUGF010000029.1:18067-41381 GCA_964619705.1 uncultured Bifidobacteriaceae bacterium | reverse complement strand
CTCCAGGCTCTGGGCTTTGGGGGGCTCCAGGTTTTGGGCTCTGGACTCCAGGCTCCGGCCACGAGCGCTTGCCAAAGCCCAAAGCCTAGAGCCTAGAGCCTAGAGCCTGAAGCCCGCAGCCCACGAGTACCCTCCACGCGCCGGCTCCCAGCCGGCGCGGGGCAGTGCACTGACGATCCTATCCCTGTGTGACCGGCGCTTCGGCCGGGCGCTGGGGCTTGCGGAGGTTGGCGGGGCGCACGGTGCGGCTGGCCTCGTCGGCGGCCGCGGCTTCCGCCTCGGCCTGTGCCTGCTCGGCCATCTGCGACTCGCGTTCGCCGCGTCCGTCCATCACGGCATCGGCCACGCGCGACACGAACAGCTTGATCGACCGCAGCGCATCGTCGTTGCCGGGGATGACGAACTCCACCTGGTCGGGATCGCAGTTGGTGTCCACGACGCCGATGACGGGGATCTTGAGCTTGCGCGCCTCGTCCACCGCAATCTGTTCCTTGCGCGTGTCGACGACGAAGAGGGCATCGGGGAGGCGGCCCATGTTGCGGATGCCGTCGAGGTTCTTCTGAAGCTTGCGCTTCTCCTTCTCGGCCTTCGCGATTTCCTTCTTCGGCATGAACTCGTAGCGGCCGTCGGTCGACATGGCCTCGAGGTCACGGAGCCGCGCGATGCTGCGCTGGATGGTGGCGAAGTTGGTGAGCAGCCCGCCGAGCCAGCGCTCGTTGACGTAGTACATCCCGCAGCGTGTGGCCTCTTCGGCCACGACGTCCTGCGCCTGTCGCTTGGTGCCCACGAAGAGGATGGTCTTGCCGTCGGCTGCGAGCCGGCGCACGTATGCTTCGGCTTCGCCGTAGAGCTTGACGGTCTTGCCGAGGTCCAGGATGTAGATACCGCTGCGCTCCCCGAAGATGTAGGGCTTCATCTTGGGGTTCCAGCGCTTCGTCTGGTGACCGAAATGTGCGCCTGCTTCGAGCAGGTCCTTCATCGCGAGCGGGGTCAAGCTACCTCCAGATCTGAGCACGGCACCATGCAGCGCTCCACGACGACTAGCGTTTGCTGAACTGGAACCGCTTGCGCGCTCCAGCCAGGCCGTACTTCTTCCGTTCCTTGGCGCGCGCATCGCGCGTCAACAGGCCGTCCTTCTTGAGCCGGGGCCGCAGCTCCGCGTTGAACGCGCAGAGCGCGCGCGCGATGCCGAGGCGCAGCGCGCCGGCCTGGCCCGTCACGCCGCCGCCGCTGACCGTGGCGAGGATGTCGAACTGTTCACCGGTCTCGGTGAGCGCGAGCGGCACCTTGACCTGGACGCGGAGCGCTTCGACGGGGAAGTACTCCTCGAACGCGCGCGTATTGACGGTGATGGCGCCGGAACCGGGCCGGAGGAAGACGCGCGCCGTCGATTCCTTGCGGCGTCCCGTAGCGTAGAACTGAGTGTCTGCCAAGATTACGCGACCTCGAACTGAGTGGGTTGCTGAGCCTGGTGGGGGTGCGTCCCCCCCGCATACACCTTCAACTTGCGGAACATCGCGTCGCCCATCTTCGACTTGGGCAGCATGCCGCGCACGGCGGACTCCATCAGCCGCTCGGGATGCGTCGCGCGCACGACCCTGGCGCGCTCCTCGCGGAGGCCGCCCGGGAACCCGCTGTGCCGGCGATACATCTTCGCGTCTTCCTTGTTGCCGGTCAGCTTGACCTTGGCCACGTTGATGACGACGACGTGATCGCCGGTGTCGATGAAGGGGGTGTAGGTCGCCTTGTGCTTGCCCTGCAGCAGCCGGGCCGTCTGGGTGGCCACGCGGCCGAGCGCTTTCCCCTCGGCGTCGATGATGTGCCAGCGGCTGGTCACGGTCGCCGGGGTCGCAACGTAAGTAGGCATGAGTCGGTTCCTGAAATGCGTATCTGGCCGCCCTTTTCCGGAGACGGCAAACCGAAATGATACGACGATTCACGGCCGATTGCAAGGGCGCGCAGCCCGGAAGTCCCTGCGCGGGCAGGGCTTCACGCGACAGGGGTGGTACTGGCCGGGTGCCGGCGACGCGCCGGCGGGGTGCGGTCGACCCGGCGGGGAGCCGCGGGGGCGGCCGCCTCGGCACTCCCGCCAACCCCGTCGGCCTGGAGGAGGGCGGGTTCCGCGCCGCCACCTCTGCACTCCACACGCGGGGGACCGATAAGCCCAACGGAACGAAGGCCCGGACCCGATGACCAGAAACGCCCCCGCACCGCACCTGCAATTTTCGTCGGGCGCTTGCAGTTTTGTCATCAAGGCGGCTAGCCTATGGCACCGTGCGAGGGGGCCTGTCGCGTGCATTACAGACGAATTTGTCGGTTTGGCTGCGGTCCGCGGCGGTTGGTATCACCTTTGCCGCATGGATGGGTTTAGTGGAGAGCGGAGACCCCAGTGATCTTCAGTCGAAATAGCGGGCTCGTCGGGCTCGACATCGGATCGAGCGCCGTCAAGGCAATTGAGCTGAAGTCATCCAGGAAAGGCTACCGGGTGACCGGTATCGGCATCGAGCCGATCCCGCCCGACAGCATCGTCGACGGCACCATCATCGATGGGGGGGCCGTCGCGGATGCGGTGCGCCGCCTGTTCGAGTCCCGCAAGTTCAGCGCAAAGCACGTGGCGGCCTCCCTTTCGGGGAATTCCGTCATCGTCAAGAAGATCACCCTGCCCGCGATGACGGCGCAGGAGCTGTCGGACTCCATCTCCTGGGAAGCCGAGCAGTACATCCCCTTCGACATCCAGGACGTCAACCTCGACTACGAAATCCTCTCCTCGGCGCCCGGCATGGAAGGGCAGGGCACCATGGAGGTGCTGCTCGTCGCCGCCAAGAAAGAGAAGATCTTCGACTACACCAACGTCATCACGCAGGCGGGCCGCTCGGCGGTCATCGTGGACGTCGACGCCTTCGCCCTCCAGAACGCCTATGAGGTCAACTACGGCTTCGAGACGGGGGCCGTCGTGGCCCTCCTGAACGCCGGGGCGAGCGCCATCAACATCAACATCCTCAGCGGGGCGCAGTCCGTGTTCACCCGCGACGTCTCGATGGGCGGCAACGCCTTCACCGAGGCGGTCCAGAAGGAGCTCGGCCTCCCGTACGAGATCGCCGAGCAGGTGAAGAAGGGGCAGAACGCCGATGGCGCCAGCTACGAGGACGCGCGGCCGGTGCTGCGGGCCATGACCGACAACGTGCTGCTCGAGGTGGAAAAGACCTTCGACTTCTTCAAGGCGACGGCCGCGAACGATCGGATCGACCGGATCGTGCTCAGCGGCGGGGCCGCGAACGTGGAAGGGTTTGCTGAGGCGCTGGCGGCGCGGTTCGACACCGAGGTCGTGCGCTTCGATCCCTTCCGGCAGATCGAGCTGGATCCGGCGCGGCTCGGCGGCGAGGCCATCGAGGCCGTGGCGCCCGTGGCCGCGGTGGCCATGGGCCTGGCCCTGCGCAGGAAGGGCGACCGATGATTCGCATCGACCTGCTCGCGGCGGAACGGCGGTCGACCAAGGGCGCCTCGCGGGGCCTGCAGACCGCGCAGAAGGTGACCGTCGTCGGCAGCCTCATTCTCGTGCTGGCCGCCGCCGGCGTCGGGTGGCGCTACTGGGCACTCGGCCAGCAGGCCGCGACGCTCGACAGGGAACTGGGGGAGGCGCGGCGCGAAGAGGAGCGGCTGGCCGAGATCCTCAAGCAGGTACAGGGGTTCGAGGCGCAGCGGGCCCAACTCCAGCAGCGGCTGACGCTCATCGATGACCTCCGCCGCGGCCAGAACGCGCCGGTCCACATGATCGACCAGGTGAGCCGCTCGCTCCCGGAGATGACCTGGCTGACCTCCATGCGCCAGTCCGGCTACGACGTCACCATCGAGGGGCGCTGCCTGTCGCTGACCTCGCTGTCGGACTTCATCGGGAACCTGGAGGCGTCGCGGTACTTCCGGCGCCCCGTCGAGATCCTGGAGAGCGCCGTCGTGCCGGGGGAGAGCAACGGGCCGGACCTGATTCGCTTCTCCATCCGCGGCACGTTCCAGATGGCGGGCATCGACTCGACGCCGCCGGCCCCCGCGGGCCGGCCGGCGAAGAAGGGAGGCCCCCGTGGCTAGCCTCGGCATGAGCAAGCTGCCCTGGTACGGACAACTGGGCGTCTTCGTCGCGCTGGCGCTCGCCGGCGCGGGCGCCTTCTACTATCTCTACGAGATGCCGCAGCAGGAGACGATGAGCGGCGTGCAGCGCGAGCTCGACGCCGTCCGGGGCCGCGTCCTGCAGGGCCGTGAGGCCGCGCGGCAGTTGCCGGAGTTCCGGGCCCAGGTAGGGGAGATGGAGGCGCGCCTCGAAGGGCTGAAGCCGATTCTCCCGGAAGAGAAGGACGTGGGCGACCTGCTCCGCCGGATCCAGACGCTGGCCACGCAGTCCAGCCTGACGATCCGCGGCTTCCGGCCGCAGGCGATCCGCATGCAGGAGATCCACGCCGAGTGGCCCATCGGGCTCGAGCTCGAGGGGACGTACCACAACCTCGGCACGTTCCTCGATCGGGTGAGCAAGTTCCCCCGCATCATCAACATCAGCGACCTGGCCATCACGCCGCGCCAGGGCGACGACCCGGGCGGCACGATCAACGTGTCCTGCACCGCGACGACGTTCGTGCTGGTGGAACAGGCCGCGGCTCCGCCCGCGGCGACTGGGAAAGGCGCGCCGGCCAAGAAGGCTCCGGCGACGAAAACCGAATGAGGCTGCCCGCACTCGCCGTTCCGCTGCTCCTGATCCTCGCCGTGCCCGGTGTGTCGGCACAGGCGCCCGCACCCGCGGCGCCCGCGGCCCAGCCGCCGACGCCGCCGTCCGGCTACGCCTACACCCCATCCGGGCGGCGCGATCCGTTCGTCAGCCTCGTCAACCGCGGGACGACCGGGACGGTCCGCACGGGCGCGCCCGCCGACGGCGTGGGCGGCCTGACGACCGACGAGGTCGTGGTCCGGGGCATCGTGCAGAGCCGGGGCGCCTGGGTGGCGATGGTCACCGGGGCGGCCGGCAAGGTCTTCACCGTCCGGGCGGGCGAGCGTCTGGCCGACGGGGTGATTCGCTCGATCGAGCCGCAGTTCCTGGTGATTCAGCAGCAAGTCAACGATCCGTTGTCCCTCGAGAAGCAGCGCGACGTACGCAAGTACCTGCGCGGTGGAGAGCAGAAGTGATGCGCAGTCGTCTCCCTCGGCTGATTTGGGCCGCACCGGTGGCCGCGGCCTTCGCCGCGACGCTGGCGGCCGCAGGCGGCTCGCCACCCGCCGAGAGCCCGGCCGTGCGGTCGATTTCCGGACGCCTCGACGCCGGGGTGAGCACCGTGCTCATCGAGTCGAGCGAGCCGGTGGCCTACCTGACGAGCCAGCCCGATCCGCTGACCGTGTTCGTCGACCTCCGGAACGTCCGGCCCGAAGGGCTCGACGACCGGGCGCTCGGCGACATGCCGTCGCCGGTCAAGAGCGTCCAGGTGGACCCGGCCCTGGCCTCGGACGGCGCGCCGCTGACGCGCGTCACGGTCGAGCTCGAGCGGCCCGCCCAGCACCGCGTGCGCTCGTCGCGCAACGTGATCTACGTCGAGGTGGATCGCGGCGCGGGACAGGCGCCGCCGACGGTCATCGCCAGGAACGCCGCCGCGGCCGCCATGCCCGGCGCGGCCGCGCCGGCCGCATCCCGGCAGGACCTACCGGCCTCGCGCACGCTGGCCACGCGCCTCACCGGCGTCCGGCCGATGGCGCTGCCGAACGGCACGGCCATCGCGCTCTCCGGCAACGGGCGGCTCATCGCCTCGCGCGTCGAGGACGTCACGGACCTGCCGGCGCGCGTGCTGCTGGACTTCGAAGGCGTGGCCATGGGGAACGTGCCCGCGGCCACCTCCATCGACGACCGCGACATCCGCCGCGTGCGGGTGGGCGTCAACAGCGCGGATCCCCTGATCACGCGCGTCGTGATCGACATGGCCCGCCGGCTGCCGTACACCGTGCAGTCGGTCGGCGAGGAACTGCGCGTGCTCTTCACGCGCGCGGCCGAGACGGCGGCGGAGATGGTGATGGCCCCCGCATCCGCGGCCACGCCGGAACCCCGGCCGGTTGCCGAGGACGTCCCCGTGGTGACCAACACGGACGCGGCGCCGCTCGCGGACGCGCCGGACGTCAGGCCGGACATGGTCCCGGTCCCGGCTGCCGCAGCGGCTCCCGCGCCGGCCATCGCCGAGGCCGCGGCCGCCAGCATCGTTCAGGCGGTCCCCGCGGAGCCCGCGCCATCTGCGGTGCTCCAGGCGCCGACGATGACGTCGGCCGAGCGGGCCCAGACGTTCACGGGCCACCCGGTGACGTTCGACTTCCAGGGCGCGGACCTGCGGGCCGTGCTGCGGACCTTCGCGGAGATCAGCGGCCTCAACATGGTGATCGACTCCACGATTCAGGGCACGGTGGACGTCTCCCTGAAGGAAGTGCCGTGGGACCAGGCGCTCGACATCATCCTCAAGGCCAACAAGCTGGGCTACAACGTCGACGGCACCATCGTCCGGATTGCGCCGCTGCAGGTGCTCGCGCAGGAGAACGAGGAACAGCGGAAGCTCACCGAAGCGCGCGCGCTCGCCGGGGAGCTTCGCGTGCTGACGCACCCGCTGAGCTACGCCAAGGCGGAGGACCTGGTGTCCATCATCACCAACAGCTCGCTGTCGTCGCGCGGCGAGGTGCAGGTGGACACGCGCACCAACACGCTCATCATCCGGGACCTCGCGGATCGGCTCGCGGCGGCCACGGACCTCATCGTCACGCTGGACAAGCCGCAGCCGCAGGTCGAGATCGAGGCGCGCATCGTCCAGACGACGCGCGACTTCGCGAGGGCGATCGGTGTGCAGTGGGGCGTCAACGGCCGCATGGACCCGTCACTCGGCAACGCGACCAACCTGGCGTTCCCGAACGCGGTGGAAGTCGGCGGACGCATGGGCGGGACGCAGGGCCCCGGCGGCGCGAGCACCGGCGTGAACCTGCCGGCGCCGTCGCCGACGAGCGCGCTCGGCGTGGCGCTCGGCTCCATCAACGGCGCGCTCAACCTCGACGTGGCGCTCACCGCGCTCGAGAGCAGCGGCAAGGGCCGCATCCTGTCCACGCCCCGGGTGTCGACGCAGAACAACGTCGAGGCCGAAATCACGCAGGGCCAGCAGATCCCCATCCAGACCCAGGCGAACAACACCATTACGGTGACCTTCAAGGACGCCGCGCTGACGCTGCGCGTGCTGCCGCAGATCACGGCCGCGGGCACGGTGATCATGCGCATCACGCTCGAGAACGCCGCGGCCAACTACAGCCTGGCGGTCAACGGCATCCCGCCGATCGATACGCAGCGCGCCGTCACGAGCGTGCTCGTCGCGGACGGGGATACCACGGTCATCGGCGGCATCTACATCAGCACCGAGCAGGCCAAGCAGGGACGGACGCCGCTGCTCAGCCGCATTCCGCTCCTCGGCTGGCTCTTCAGGAGCGACGAAGTGTCGGACCAGAGCCGCGAGCTGCTGATCTTCATCACGCCGCGCATCACCAAGGGATAGGGCCGAGAGTCATGCGAAACATCTTCAGCACCACAACGCTCGGCGGCGCCCTCGTGGCCGGCGTCAGCCTGCTGTCGCTCGTCTCGTGCGCGAGCGACCTGACGCGCACGGGGTCGTCGCCCGGTTACGTCATCGTGGACAGCCTGCAGGGCGCGTCGGGCGCGCAGCCCGGCACGTTCGGCTCGCCCCTCCTGTCCGACGTGGTGACGCTCGTCGAGCAGACCGTCGGCGGCGAGACGGTGCGCGTACCCACGATCTACAACGACCTGGCGCGAGCGGAGTTCCGCATCGGCATGCGGAACCCGAACTCGCCGACCGGGCCGACCGCCGTCAACGCCATCACCATCACGCGCTACCGCGTGGTGTTCCGCCGGACCGACGGCCGCAACACGCCGGGCGTGGACGTGCCGCACCCCTTCGACGGGTCCTTCACCCTCACCATCCCGGAGGACGGCCAGGCCACCGCGGCCTTCGAAATCGTCCGCCACCAGGCCAAGCAGGAGCCGCCCCTGGCGAACCTGGCCAACGGCGGCGGCGCCAACATCATCAGCACGATCGCCGAGGTCACCTTCTACGGGCGGGACCAGGTGGGCAACGAGGTCACCGCCACGGCCTCGATGTCGGTGAACTTCGGGGACTTCGGTGACCCGCAGTAGGGTCGGCTGGCAGCAGAGAGATCGCACCATGTGGACATCAGCACTTCGCGTCGCCGCACTCCTGGCCGTCACGACCGTGGCCGGGTGCACCGTCAAGGAGACCGAGGCGCCGCCCCTGGCGGGCCCGTCCGAGTTCGCCTTGTCGCTCAACGTCCAGGCGTCGCCCGACCTGGTGCCGCAGGACGGCACGGCACAGTCGACGATTACCATCGAGGCCCGGGGGCCGAACTCCCAGCCCGTCAGGGCCCTGGCGCTCCGCGTGGAGATGTACGCCAACGGCGTCCTCCAGGACTTCGGGACGCTGTCGTCGCGGACCGTGGTGACCGGGGATGACGGCCGCGCGCGGCTGACCTACACGGCGCCGCCCAGGCCGCTGGAGGCCGTGGGCTTCGGCACGCTCCTCACGCTCGCCGTGACGCCCGTCGGCTCCGACTACCGCTCGGCCGTCCCGCGCCAGGTGGACATCCGCGTGATCCCCGAGGGCGTCATCATGCCGCCCAACGGCGCGCCGCAGGCCGCGTTCAACTTCTCGCCGACCACGGTGACGACGTTCATGACCATCACCTTCGACGCGTCGAGCACGACCGACGAGGGCCTGCAGTGCGGCGCGCGCTGCACCTATAGCTGGACCTTCGGCGACGGCAGCACCGGCTCGGGGCAGATCACGACGCACGAATGGCGCGCGCCCGGCTCGTTCGTCGTCACGCTGCGCGTGACGGACCAGCGCGGCATGACGAGCACCACGAGCCAGACCGTCACCGTCGGCGCCAGCACGGCGCCCACCGCCGTGTTCGTCTTCTCGCCGACCGAACCGGCGCCGGGACAGGACATCTTCTTCACCGCCGAGGCCTCCCGGCCGGCGCCCGGCCGCCGAATCGTGTCCTACGACTGGAACTTCGGCAGCGGGCGCGAGGGCAACGGCATCACCATCGCGAAGCGGTACGACACGCCTGGCACCTACACCGTGACGCTCACCGTCACTGACGATGCCAACCAGCAGGGGACGGTCTCGCGCACGCTGGCCGTCGCGACCCCGGCCCCGTGACGGGAGACAGGATGGCGGATCGCATCCGTGTCGGCTGACAGCCCACGTATTGTCGAGCTGAGGCGCCGGGTCCAGGCGGACCCGGCGTCCATCGCCTTTGCCCAGCTCGCCGAGGAACTGCGCCGCGCCGGCGCGAACGACGAGGCCGTGGAGGTCTGCCAGGTCGGCCTGGCCCGGCACCCCGGTTACCTCTCGGCCCGCGTGACGCTCGGGCGCGCGCTGATCGAACTCGAGCAGTTCGACGGCGCCTTCGTGGAACTGTTCACCGTGTTCGAGAGCGCCCCGGACAACCTGGCGGCCATCCGCGGCCTGGCCGAGATTCACCAGCGGCGCGGAGAGAACGCCGAGGCCCTCGGCTACTACCGCCGCGCGCTCGAACTGGCTCGCCACGACCCCGATCTGGAGGAAACCGTCGTCCGGATGGAGAAGGAGATGGCGCCGCCGGCACCCGCCGAGCCGGTCTCGTCCGTCTCCGTCGAGGACCTCTTCGACTTCGACAGCCTCGTGCGTCAGCTCGGCGCGGAGGACGCGGGCCCGCCGGCTGTACCCTCCGCGGAGGCGTGGGCGCAGAGCGGTGCCGCCGCCAACACCGGCGCAGCCCAGCCGCCAGCCGACGACGGCGATCCGCTGGCCGCGCTCGAGGAGAGCCTCCGTGCCCACGAGCTGGAGGTCCACGACGATCCGCCGGACACGCCGCCTTCGGCCGACGCGCCGGGCGCGCCCGCCGTGGAAGAGCCGCCCGCGCAGGGGATCGACGAGCTCGAGCGCTGGCTCAGGCAGATCCAGAACGAGCGCCCTTGATGCCGGCGCCGGAGGAGTATCTCGACCGCCGGTTCACCCGGCTGGCGGCGGTGCTGGCCGAGCGTGCGGCCGACGCGCTGCTCGTGAGCCACCCGCCGAACATCGCCTACCTGACGGACTTCTTCGGCACGGCCGCGTTCGTCGTCGCCCTGCGGGATCGCCTGATCCTCCTCACCGACGCCCGCTACGAGGAATCGGCGCGCGCGCTTGCGCGAGGCCGGGACGCGCTGGAGATCGCGATCATCACGTCCGGTGGCGGCAGCTACGAGGAGAACCTCGCGGCGACGGTCGCCGGCCTCGGCCTCTCGACGCTGGGGTTCGAGGGCGAGTCCCTGACGGTCCGGAGGCACCGGGACCTGGAGCAGCGGCTGGCGGCTGCCGGTGCTACAGTCCAGCTTGTCGACCTTGCGGACACGGTCGAGGGCCTGAGGGCGGTCAAGGACGACTGGGAGCTGGCCACGCTCCGGGAGGCCGGCCGCAGACTTTCGGACGTCGCTAAGTGTATAATGCCGAAAGCCTTAGCGGGATTGGTCGAGCGTGAACTGGCGGGGCTGATCGAATGGGAGCTTCGACAGAAGGGGTTCGACAAGCCGGCGTTTGATACCATCGTCGCCGCCGGTCCGCACGCGGCGCTGCCGCACTATCGGGCAGGCGACCGGCGGTTGGAGGCCGGCGACCTCGTGGTCGTGGATTTTGGCGGTATGTTCCGCGGGTATGCCGTGGACATGACGCGGACCGCCGTGATCGGCACGGCGGACCGGCGGCAGGCCGAGTGCCTGGAAGCGGTGGGCGCGGCGCAGCAGGCCGCGTTCGCGGCCGTCCGTGTGGGGGCGGCGCCGGAAGACGTGGATGCGGCGGCCCGATCGCTGCTGGCGGAACGGGGGCTGGACCAGGCGTTCACGCACGGATTGGGGCACGGGCTGGGGCTCGAGGTACACGAGCGGCCCCGGTTGTCCCGGCGGCGCGCGGACAAGTCCGAGGACGTGCTCGCGGCCGGTATGGTGTTTACGCTCGAGCCCGGCGTGTACTTCCCGGGCTGGGGCGGTGTACGGATCGAAGACGACGTCGTGGTGACCGAGTCGGGGCCGGAGTGGCTCACCGGCACGGAGCCCGAGGCGACCTGATGACCCTGGACGAGATCAAGCAGCTCATCGACTTCATTCGCGACCGCGAGCTGAGCGAGTTCGAGCTGGAGCGCGCGGACTTCAAGCTCCGCGTGAAGAGCGGGTCGGTGCACATCGCGCCGGCGCCGATCGCGGCGCCCGCCCCGGTGATGGCCCCCGTCGCCGCCGCGCCCGCTGCCGCGGTGCCGGAGGCCGACGCCGCCGGGGAGGACCTCGCCATCGTCACCTCGCCCATCGTCGGCACGTTCTACCGGTCGGCCGAGCCCGGCGCCAAGGCCTTCGTCGAGGTGGGGGATACCGTGCGCAAGGATCAGGTCCTCTGCATCATCGAAGCGATGAAGCTGATGAACGAGATCGACTCGGAGCACGACGGGGAAGTCGTCAACATCTACGTCCAGAACGGACAGGCCGTGCAGTACGGCGAGCGGCTGTTCGCCATCCGCCTCAAGTCCTGACCCACACCCATGTTCAAGAAGATCCTGGTCGCCAATCGCGGGGAGATCGCGCTGCGCGTGATCTTCGCGTGCCGCGAGCTCGGCATCAAGACCGTCGCCGTCTATTCCGAGGCGGACGAGAACTCCCTGCACGTGCGCTTTGCCGATGAGGACATCTGCATCGGCCCGGCGCGGAGCGCCGACAGCTACCTGAGCGTGCCGGCCATCATCAGCGCCGCGGAGATCACCGGCGCGGACGCCATCCACCCCGGCTACGGGTTCCTGTCGGAGAGCGCCTACCTGGCCGAGGTCTGCGAGGCGTGCCATATCCGGTTCATCGGCCCCGACCCGAGCGTGATTCGCCTCCTGGGCGACAAGTCACGCGCGCGCAAGGCGATGAAGAAGGCCGGCGTCCCGATGCTGCCGGGCAGCGACGGACCGGTGGAAGGCGAGGACGCCGCGGCGCGGATTGCGAAGGACATCGGCTATCCCGTCATCATCAAGGCCGTGGCCGGCGGCGGCGGCCGCGGCATGCGGATCGTCAAGACCCCGGCCGACCTCCCGCACGCCTTCCGCACGGCGCAGCGCGAGGCGGAGGCGGCCTTCGGCGTCGGCGACGTCTACGTGGAGAAGTACCTCGAGGCGCCCCGCCACATCGAGTTCCAGGTCCTCGGCGATCACCACGGCAACGTCGTGCACCTCGGCGAGCGGGAGTGCTCGATCCAGCGGCGCCACCAGAAACTGCTCGAGGAGTCGCCGTCGCTCGCCGTGTCCGAGAAGATGCGGCGGAAGATGGGCCACCTGGTCGTCGACGCCGCGCGCGCCGTGCAGTACACGAATGCCGGCACGTTCGAGTTCCTGATGGACGCGAAGGGCGGCTTCTACTTCATGGAAGTCAACACGCGCGTCCAGGTGGAGCACCCGGTGACCGAGTGCGTCACGGGCGTGGACATCGTGAAGGAGCAGATCCGGATCGCGGCGGGGCACCGGCTGTCCTTCCGGCAGGGAGACATCGTCTTCCATGGCCACTCGATCGAGTGCCGGATCAACGCGGAGGACCCGGACACGTTCGTGCCCTCGCCCGGCGTCATCCACGCCTTCAGCTTCCCGGGCGGTCCCGGCGTCCGCATCGACACGGCCGCGCACGCGGAGTGCACCATCTCCCCTCACTACGACTCGATGATTGCCAAGGTCATCGTCCACGGGCGCGACCGCGCCGAGGCCATCGCGCGCATGCAGCGCACGCTGGAGATGTCGGTCGTGGAGGGCATCCGCACGTCCATCCCGCTGCACCTCAAGATCCTCGGCGATCCGGACTACGCGGCCGGCCGCGTCAGCACGCACTTCATGGAACGCTTCCAGGTGGCGAAGAAGCCGTCGGCTCTCGCCGAGTCCGCATAGCCGCTCCCTTCGTGCACGGCAACCAGGGGACGGGAACGATGTCGGGGACGGCCGGGTCCGGGCACGACCCGGTGGAGTGGCCGCCGCTCTACGCGATCCTCGATGCCGATGCCTGCGCCCGCGCCGGGCGAGACCCGCTCGCGGTGGCCGAGGCGTTCCTGGCCGGCGGCGTCACGCTGATCCAGTGGCGCGCGAAGTCCCTGCCGACGGGCGCCTCGCTCGACATCACCCGGCAACTGGTCCGCCTCGCGGGGACTGCCGCACGCATCATCGTCAACGACCGCGCGGATGTCGCGGCGCTCGCGGGCGCGGCCGGCGTGCACGTGGGGCAGGAGGACCTTGCCGTCCCCGACGTGCGGGCCATCCTCGGCGGTGACGCCATCGTCGGGCTCTCGACGCACACCGCCGCGCAGGTGCGCGCCGCCCTCGACCTGCCCATCTCCTACGTGGCCGTCGGGCCGGTGTTCGGGACCGCGACCAAGGAGACGGGGTACGCGCCCGTCGGGCTCGACCTGGTGGAATCCGCCGCGGCCCTGTGCGCCTCGCGGGGCGTTCCCGTCGTGGCCATCGGGGGCATCACGCTGGCCCGCGCGCCGGCGGTCCTCGCGGCCGGCGCCGGCTCCGTGTGCGTCATCGGCGACCTGTTGTCCGGTGATCCCGCCGAGCGGGCCCGGGCTTTCGTGGAGGCGCTGGGGCCGTCCGGTCCCCTGGTCCGGGAGGAGAACCTGCCGTGACCACCATCTCTTCTGCAGTACAATCCGTGCCCGGAGGTTGAATGGATTCGAATCTGTTCAAGACGAAGTCGATCGAGCAGCTCGTTGGCGACGTCGAACATGGAAGCAAGGCGCTCAGGCGCAGTCTGTCGGCCTTTGACCTGACCCTGCTGGGGATCGGCGCCATCATCGGCACGGGCATCTTCGTCCTGACCGGGACCGCGGCCGCGAACCAGGCCGGGCCCGCCATCACGATGTCCTACCTGGCGGCCGGGCTGGCGTGCGCCTTCGCCGCGCTCTGCTACGCGGAGTTCGCCTCCATGATCCCCATCGCCGGCAGCGCGTACACCTACGCGTATGCCACGCTCGGCGAGATCGTCGCGTGGATGATCGGCTGGGACCTCATCCTCGAGTACGCGGTCGGATCCATGACGGTGGCCATCGGCTGGAGCGGCTACATGCAGCGGCTGCTCGCCGGCTTCGGCGTGGAGCTGCCGATCTGGCTGGCCGCGGCGCCGCCCGTGGGCATCATCAACCTGCCGGCGACGCTGGTCGTCCTCGGGATCATGGTGCTGCTCGTCGTCGGCGTCCGGGAGTCGGCGCGGTTCAACGCCGCCATGGTCGCCATCAAGGGCGTGGCCATCCTCTTCTTCATCGCCGCGGGCGCGACCTACGTCGAGCCCGCCAACTGGACGCCCTACGCACCGTACGGCTTCTCGGGCGTGATGGCGGCCGCCGCGGTCGTCTTCTTCGCCTACATCGGCTTCGATGCCGTCTCGACGACGGCCGAGGAAGCCAAGAACCCGCAGCGGGACCTGCCCATCGGGATCATCGCCTCTCTCATCATCTGCACGCTGCTCTACCTCGCCGTCTCGGGCATCCTGTCCGGCATCGTGCCGGTGGTGCAGTACCGCATGGCGGTGGACGCGCTGCCGGGCGTGCCGTCGGTGACGCCGGAAGTGGCGCAGGCGTTCCTGAACGCGCCGGTCGCCTACGCGCTCTCGGTCATCGGCCAGGACTGGGCCGCCGGCCTCGTCTCCGCGGGCGCCGTCGCCGGTATCACCTCCGTGCTGCTGGTCATGCTCATGAGCCAGCCGCGCATCTTCTTCGCGATGAGCCGCGATCGGCTCCTGCCGCAGGGCGTCAGCAAGGTGCACCCGAAGTTCGGCACGCCCTACATCACGACCATCATCACGTGCGTCGTCGTGGCGCTCGTCGCGGGCGTGACGCAGATCCAGGTTGTGGGCGAGATGACGAGCATCGGCACGCTGTTCGCCTTCGTCGTGGTCTGCGCGGCGGTCCTGCGGCTCCGGGCTACGCGACCGGACGCCCGGCGGCCGTTCAAGGTGCCGTTCGGGCCGCTGTTCCCGGTGCTCGGCATCCTCTCGTGCGGCTACCTGATGCTCAGCCTGCCGGTCCTCACCTGGCTGCGCTTCCTGGTGTGGCTGGACATCGGCCTCATCATCTACTGGTTCTACGGCCGCAGCCACAGCCCGCTCGCCGACAAGGCGGAGGCGGCCCGGCGGACGCCGCTGCAGAACGTCGCCAACTTCGTGAGCATCCTCGGCCTGCTGCTCATCTTCAACGCGGCGGCCATCACGATCCTCGGCTACATGACGGAGTTCGGCATCACGACCGAGACCCTCGCCAAGTGGCACGAGATCGGGGTGACGGCAGACGAGGCGGACTCGTTCGGCCTGCGCTGGCTGGCCATCTCGATTGCGGTCTACCTCATCGGGCTGGGGCTGACCAGGGCGTCCGGCGCGTCGAAGCGCTGAGGGCGTATCGGTGACTGAGGACGAGGCGGCCCCGGCAGGGCCGCCTCGTCCTGTTTAGGCGGGACAGGAGCACATGGCGGCACGACGGCTGGACGGTACGGCATGGGCGGCACGGCTGCGCGACGAGGTCGCGCCCCGGGTCTCGGCGTTCTCCGCACGACACGGCCGGCCGCCGGGGCTCGCGGTCGTCCTGGCGGGGAACCACCCCGCATCGGAGGTCTACGTCCGGAACAAGATCGCGACGGTGGCCGCCCACGGCTGCCGCGCGGACCTGCACCGGCTGGACGCGACCGCCTCGGTGGAAGAGGCGCTGGCACTCGTGGCGCGCCTCAACGCGGACGATGCGGTGGACGGGATTCTGGTCCAGTCGCCGCTCCCCGCGGGCATGGGCGCCGACGCCGAGCAGCGTGTGTTCGATGCCGTGGATCCGGCGAAGGACGTCGACGGGTTTCATCCGGTCAACGTCGGCCGCCTGGTCCAGAAGCGGCAGACGCTCGTGGCGTGTACGCCGCTCGGCTGTGCCGAACTCCTCGACCGCGAGCAGATCCCGCTCGACGGCGCGCAGGCCGTCGTCATCGGGCGCAGCGACATCGTCGGCAAACCGATGGCGCTGCTGCTGCTGCACCGGAACGCGACCGTTACCATCTGCCACTCCCGGACCGCGAACCTGCAGGACGTGTGCCGGACGGCGGACGTCCTGGTGGCCGCCATCGGACGCCCGGGCTTCGTCACGCCGGCATTCGTGAAGCCGGGCGCCACGGTCATCGACGTCGGCATCAACCGCCTGGACCGGGCGGATGACGTGGAGCGCCTGTTTCCCGAGGGCAGCCCGAAGCGGGAGCAGTTTGCGAAGAAGGGGAGCGTCCTGATTGGCGACGTGCACCCCGATGTGGAGGCGGTGGCCGGGGCCATCACGCCCGTGCCCGGCGGCGTCGGTCCACTGACGATTGCCATGGTGCTGCGAAATACGGTGACGGCAGCCGAGCAGCGCGCCGCGGGACGCTGATGAGGCGCGTCGCCCTCACCGGCGGCATCGCCACGGGCAAGAGCTACGTGGCGCGCCGGATGCGCGCGGCCGGCGTGCCGGTGGTGGACGCGGACGTGCTGGCGCGGGAGGCCGTGGCGCCCGGCTCCGCGGGACTCCGCGCCGTCCGCGAGCGGTTCGGGCCGGACGTGATCGACGGGCAGGGCGCGCTCGATCGCGCGCGCCTCGCGGGCGTGGTGTTCAGCGACGCCCGGGCCCGGCGCGATCTGGAGGCCATCGTGCACCCGTTCGTCCGCGCGGGGATCGAGACGTTCTTCGCCGCGCTCCCCGCCGGGACGCCCTTTGCGGTCGCGGACGTGCCGCTGCTCTACGAGACGGGCCTGGACGCCGCCTTCGCGGCGGTGATCGTCGCCGCGTGCCCCCGGGACCTTCAGGTGCGGCGCGTGATGGACCGGGACGGCGCCACACGCGAGCAGGCCGAGCGGCGGCTGGACGCGCAGTGGCCCATCGACGAGAAGGTCGCCCGCGCGGACTACGTGATCCGGACCGACGGCGCATACGAGGCCACCGACGCGGCGGTGGACACGGTCATCGAGAAGCTACGCACACGGACGACGGACGACACGAAGGGTATTGGTTGAGCCTTCGCGTCATCGTGTCGTACGTCCGTGACCATCGCCACACGCCCGTGAATGCGCGGCTGGGGACCGCGATCCCACCGAAGGCCGCCCATCGCCTTACATCTCCACCGTCGCCTGCTGCGCGGCGGCGATGCGTTCCTCCACGAAGGAGTTCCACTCGTGGCAGTGCGGGCACTGCCAGAGCAGCTCCGTGCTCCGGTAGTGGCACTTGAGGCAGACGTGGGGGTCGAGGAAGAAGACGGCCTCGCGCGCGCTCTCGATGTAGCGCTGGACGAGCGCGCGGTTGAGGTCCATCTGGAGCAGGACGTTCCAGACCGCCTGGTGCACGGCCAGGCCGTGCGGGTTCCGCTCCAGGGCGTCGAGCAGCAGGTCCAGGGCGGCAGCCGGCTCGCCGCGCTGGGCCAGGTGGATGCCGAGGGCGAGGCGGGCGCGCCAGTCCTGGGGGCGTGTCGCGATGAACTCCCGGCACCGTTCGGCGAAGCGGCCCGGCGTGCCCTGCCGCTCGAAGAGCTGCTCCAGCCGCGCGAGTGCCAGGTGCGCGCGCTCGGGCGCCACCTCGATCAGCTGGTTCCACGCGGCGGCCGCGGCCGCGGCGTCGCCCGCCGCGAGCCGGACATCCCCGAGGTTGAGGTAGGCCGGCGTCGTGGACGGATCCATCGCGATGGCGGACTCGAAGTAGCGGGCGGCATCCTCGCGCCGCTCCTCCTTGATGGCATCCACGCCCAGCGCGTTCTCGAGGAAGCCGAGGATGGCCTGGTTGCGCGGTTGCGTATCCGGACCGCTCAGCTCCATGAGCTGGCGCCGCACGCGGTAGGCCTCCGCCCACTGGTGCTGCTCCTCGTGGAGCTTCTGCAGGTAGAGGAGCGCGTACTGGTTGTCGGGGTCCAGGCGCAGCACTTCCTTGAACGCCTCGAGCGCACGATCCACGAACCCGCCGCGCTTGAAGTCCAGGCCCAGGCAGAGGAGCACGTACGCGTGCTCGAGCCGGGTCAGCTTGGGCCGCTGCAGCAGGCCCTGGTGGAGCTGGATGGCGCGCGCCACCTGGCCGCGCTCCCGGTAGACGTTCCCGAGAATCATGTGGATCTCCAGCGCGTCGGAGTCCACGCGGGCCGCGCGGCTCAACTCCTCGATCGCGAGATCGATCTGGCTGGACACCAGGAAGTTGAGGCCGAGGACGTAGTGCTGCGAGTCCCGCGCCTTGCGCCGATCGATCCAGCGGCCGTCCCGCAGCTTGTAGCGTTCCCACGCCTTGCCAATCGCGAGGCCGGCGAGCAGCGCGATCAGGCCGACGATGAGGGGCAGGGAGGAGTCGACGTTCACGGGGGGCCGCCTATACCATTCCGGTGCGCCACAGGTCGTGGAGGTGGAGGATCCCCTCCACCCGGCGTGCGGCGTCGATCACGACGACGGACGTAATCTTGCGGCGCTCGAGGAGCGCCAGGGCCTCGACGGCCAGCGTGTCGGGCCGGATCGTCACCGGGTCCGGCGTCATCACGTCGCGCGCGGCCAGGCGCTGGATGTCCGGCGTCGTGGCCATCTTGCGGCGCAGGTCGCCGTCGGTGATGATGCCGGCGAGCGTCCCGTCGGCGCCGACGACCGACGTCATGCCGAGTCCCTTGCTGGACATCGTGTAGATGATGTCCCGCATCAGCGCCTCGAGCGGGACGCTGGGCAGCGCGTCGCCGGCGTGCATCAACTGGCTCGCCCGCATCAGGCGCTTGCCCAGCTTGCCGCCGGGGTGCAGGCTGGCGAAGTCCTCGGGCTTGAACCCCTTTTCGACGAGCACCGTCATGGCGAGCGCGTCGCCGAGCGCCAGGGCCGCGGTGGTGCTGGCCGTGGGCACGAGGTTCATCGGGCAGGCTTCCTCCGAGACGTGGCAGTCCAGCACGACGTCCGCGGACTGCGCCAGCGTCGACGCGGGGTCGCCGGTCATCGCGATGAGCGTCGCACCCAGGCGCCTGATGGTCTCCACCACACGCCGCAGCTCATCCGTCTCCCCGCTGTAGGACAGCGCCAGCACCACATCGTCGGCCTGGATGACCCCGAGGTCCCCGTGTCCGGCCTCGGCCGGGTGAAGGAAGAAGGCCGGCGTGCCGGTGCTGGTCAGCGTGGCGGCCAGCTTGCGGCAGATGATGCCGGACTTGCCCATGCCCGTCACGATCACGCGCCCGCGGCAGTCGCGCACCGCTTCCACGGCCCGGGCAAACCGATCGTCGAGGCGGTCCACCAGCGCGGCGATCGCGGCGGCTTCCGTCTGCAGCACCTTGCGGGCCAGTGAGAGGTCAGGCATGCGGTCTGCTGATCCTATCAATCGCCACGAGTCGATGGAGGAGCGGTTCGACCAGATCGAGACGGAGGGCGTTGGCCGCGTCGCTCCGGGCCTGCGGCGGGTTCTCGTGGACTTCCATGAACACGCCGTCGACGCCCGCCCCGACCCCGGCCTGCGCCAGCGGGGTGATGTACTCCGCGAGGCCGGTCGTCACGCCGTCGCCCGCGCCCGGCAACTGGAGGCTGTGCGTGACGTCGAACACGACGGGGTAGCCGAGCGCGCGCAGCATGGGCAGGCCGCGCATGTCCACGACCAGGTTGTTGTAGCCGAACGTCGTGCCCCGCTCGGTGAGCAGGATGCGGTCGTTGCCGGACCCGGTCAGCTTCCCGATGACGTGCCGCATGTCGGCCGGCGCCAGGAACTGTCCCTTCTTCACGTTGATGACGCACCCGGTCCGGGCCGCGGCGGCAAGCAGGTCCGTCTGCCGGCACAGGAACGCGGGGATCTGCAGGATGTCGGCCACGTCAGCGGCCGGCGCCGCCTGCGCGGGCTCGTGGATGTCGGTGAGGATGGGCAGTCCGGTCCTGGCCTTGACGGCCGCCAGGATCCGGAGGCCCTCCGTGAGGCCGGGCCCGCGGAACGAGTTGAGGGCGGTGCGGTTGGCCTTGTCGAAGGACGCCTTGAAGATCACGGGATAGCCGGTGCGGGACGCGATGTCCGCCAGGGCCACGCCGGTGTCCACCGCGTGCGCCTCGCTCTCGATGACGCACGGTCCGAGCACGAACGCCAGCGGGTGGCCCGAACCGAAGCCGACGCCCCCGGCGGTGACGGCGACCGTCCGCGCGGCCTCAACCATGCGCGGCCACGGAGCGGACGCCGGCGGCCGGGCCGCTCTTCTGGCGGAGGGCTGCCTCGACGAAGCTCCGGAAGAGCGGGTGCGGCTTGAGCGGACGCGACTGGAATTCGGGGTGGAACTGCACCGCGATGAACCACGGGTGGGCGGGCAGTTCCGCGATCTCGACGAACTTGCCGTCCGGGGAGCGCCCGGAGATGCGCATGCCGTGCTCCGCCAGCGCCGGCTCGTAGAGACAGTTGAACTCGAAGCGGTGCCGGTGGCGCTCGTGGATCTGGGCGGTGCCGTAGATGGCGCGCGCCAGCGATCCCTCGGCGAGATCGCACGCGTAGCGTCCCAGGCGCATCGTGCCGCCGAGCTCGTCCACGCCGAGCAGGTCCCGGAGCTTGTAGATGACCTTGTGCGGGGCGGCCTCGTCCACCTCGGTCGAGTCCGCGCCGTCGATCGCGCACACGTTGCGCGCGAACTCCACCGTCGCCCACTGGAAGCCGTAGCAGATGCCGAAGTAGGGGATGCGGTGCTCCCGCGCGTACTGCGCCGCCTTCATCATCCCGCGCGTGCCGCGCGACCCGAAGCCGCCGGGCACCAGCACGGCCGTCGCGCCGTCGAGGAGCCGCAGGCCGCCCTCCTGCTCGAGCGCCTCCGACTCCACCCACTGGATGTTGATCCGCGTCCGGTTGGCGAAGCCGCCATGGTAGAGCGCCTCGGTGAGCGACTTGTAGCTGTCCTCGTACCCCGTGTACTTGCCGACCACGTGGATGGTGATCTCCTCCTCGGGGTGCTGAATCCGGTGCACGAGCTCTTCCCACGCCTCCATGCGCGCGTCGGTCTGCGGGAGCCCGAGCAGCTCGAGCAGCACCGTGTCGAGCGACTCGTCCCGGAGCATCAGCGGGACCTCGTAGATCGTCGGGACGTCCCGGGCCGTGATCACGGCTTCCTCCGCGACGTCGCAGAACAGCCCGATCTTCTGCTTGAGGTCCCGCGGCAGGACGCGGTCGGTGCGGCAGAGCAGCATGTCGGGCTGGATGCCGATGGACCGCAGGTCGCGCACGCTGTGCTGGGTGGGCTTGGTCTTGAGCTCCCCGGCCGTGCCGATGTAGGGCACGAGCGTCAGGTGGATGTAGGCGGTGTTCTCGCGGCCGACGTCCTGGCGGAACTGGCGGATCGCCTCCAGGAACGGCAGGCTCTCGATGTCGCCGACGGTCCCGCCGATCTCCACGAGGACGATGTCCACGTCCTTCCCGACGGCGCGGATGCAGTCCTTGATTTCGTTGGTGATGTGCGGGATGACCTGCACGGTGCGGCCCAGGTAGTCGCCGCGCCGCTCCTTCTGGAGGACCGACATGTAGATCTTGCCCGTCGTCCAGTTGTTGTTGCGGGTCGTCGTGATGCTGGTGAAGCGCTCGTAGTGCCCGAGGTCGAGATCCGTCTCGGCCCCGTCATCGGTGACGTAGACCTCCCCGTGCTGGTACGGACTCATCGTGCCGGGGTCGACATTGATGTAGGGGTCGAACTTCTGGAGGGTCACGGTGTACCCGTGGCCTTCCAGCAGCGCCCCGATCGACGCGGCGGCCAGTCCCTTGCCGAGGGACGACACCACGCCGCCCGTCACGAAGATGTACTTGGTTGGTCTCGTCGTGGATTCCATGTCGGCTCTCAAGTCCTCGATTCGGTCAGCAGCCATTGCCGGACGCGCGCCAGGTCCTCGGGCGTGTCCACGCCGATGGCGTGATGGGTGGTTTCTACCACGTGGATACGGATGCCGTGCGCGAGGGCGCGCAGTTGTTCCAGGGACTCCGTGCGTTCGAGCGCGGCCGGCGGCAGGGCAGCCAACCGCAGGAGGACGTCGCGCCGGTAGACGTAGAGGCCGACGTGCGCACGCGCGAGCGCCGGGGGCGCGGGGCCGGCCGGCGTCCCGTCCGCGGCCTGCCGCGGGAAAGGAATCGGCGCACGGGAGAAGTAGAGGGCGCGCCCGTCCACGCCGCAGACCACCTTGACCACCGCGGGGGCGTGGAACTCGCCGGCGTCGCGCAGCGGCCGGGACGCCGTGCCCATCTCGATCGACGGATCGTCGAGCAGGGGCGCGACGACGGCGTCGATGACGGCGGGGTCGATGAGGGGCTCGTCGCCCTGGACGTTGACGACGAGGCGGCAGGGCAGGCCGCGGGCCACTTCCGCCAGCCGGTCCGTGCCGGACGGATGGTCCGGCGCGGTCATGACGGCCACGCCGCCGAACCCCTGCACGGCCCGGAGGATGCGGTCGTCGTCCGTGGCGACGACGACGCCCGTGACGGTGCGCGCCTCGGCGGCACGCCGGTAGACGTGCTCGATCATGGGACGGCCGGCGATGTCGATGAGGGGCTTGGCGGGAAGGCGGGTCGACTGGTAGCGCGCGGGGATAATCGCGACCACCGACGATTCAGTCAGTTTGAACGGCAGACTGACCGGCACAGAGAATCTTACCACGCCGGGGGGCGGGGTCATGTCCCGCTGTTATGATGGGCGCATGCACGTCCGAACCGTGCTGCTGCTCGGCGCCCTGATGCTCTTCACCGGGTGGTACCTGCGCAGCGTCGCCGGCCCCGCGCCGGCACAGCCCGCCGCGGACCGATCCGCGGACCCGCGCGACGCGCCGCCGGCCGTGGAGGCCCCCACCTACGCGGAACAGCTCCGTATCCGGCTGGACCGGCTGCCGCCCAGCCCGCGGCCCGTCCGGAACCCCTTTGCCTTCGGCACCGCACGGCCGGCCTCAGCGGGCGGCGCCTCCCGGACGCCCGAGGAGGAGGAGGAACCCCCCGCCGTCGTTCCGGAGGTGCGGCGCGGCCCGGCCTTCGTGCTCTCCGGCGTGGCCACGCAGCTCGTCGACGGAGCCGCGGAACATACCGGGATCGTGCGGTCCGGTTCCGGGCTGCACTTCGTCATGCCGGGCGACACGCTGCCCGGCGGCTTCATCGTCGTGAGCGTGACCGACTCGATGGTTATCGTGCGGGACGATATGGGCGTCGAACAGACGCTGCGGCTGCCGTAGCCGGCGAGCGGGCGGGCGACCCTGAAGAGTGCGGGCGACCCT
>CAZUGF010000029.1:15054-17967 GCA_964619705.1 uncultured Bifidobacteriaceae bacterium | reverse complement strand
ACCACGCGTGTAGAGGCGACCCTTCAGGGTCGCCTGAACCTGAACCTGAACCCTACCTGTAGAGGCGACCCTTCAGGGTCGCCTGAACCTGAGAGGGTCGCCCCTGCAGAATCCCTCTCTACCTGTTCAGACCGACACCAGCCACGCGTGCTTGACCGCGCCAATCGCGCGGATCTCCGCCAGAATGTCCTCGCCGACCTGCCCGGTGGGATCGTCCACGCTCACGACGCCCACGGCGCCGCCGTTGCTCCGGCCGAGCGCGAAGTTCGCGATGTTGATGCTGTGCCGGCCCAGGATGGTGCCCACCTCGCCGATCACACCCGGCTGGTCGTGATTGGCCAGCAGGAGGAGGACGCCCGTGAGCGGCGCGTCCACGTGGACGCCGTTCAGCAGGACGAGGCGCGAGCGCCGGTCGGCGACGATGCCCTCGACCCACCGCTCCCCGCCGTCCGTCACCAGCTTCACCGACAGCAGGCTCCGGTAGTCGCGCGGCCGGCTGCTGGTGGACTCGACCAGGTCGATCCCCCGGGCGGCCGCGACGGCGCGCGCGTTGACCGCCGTCACCGGGTCCGAAAGGATCGACCGGAACAGCCCGACGAGGACCGCGTTGACGATCAGCGGGTGCGAACCGGACAGGTCCCCGTAGTAGCGGACGCCCAGGCTCTCGATGCGGGCCTCGCCCATCTGCCCGACCAGCGCGCCGAGCTGTTCGCCGAGGGCCATGAACGGCTGCAACCGCTGGTACTCGTCGGCAGGCACGGTGGGGAAGTTGACCGCGTTCCGGATGACGCCCGTCTTGAGGAAGTCGCGAAGCGCGGACGCCGTCTCGACGCCGACGAGTTCCTGGCCCTCGCGGGTCGACGCCGCGATGTGCGGGCTGGCCAGCACCTGCGGCAGCTTCTGCAGCGCCTGATCCTTCGTGGGCTCCTGCGTGTAGACATCCAGTGCGGCGCCGCCGATGTGGCCGCTCTCGATGGCGGCCACGAGCGCCGGCTCGTCAATCAGGTCGCCGCGCGCCGTGTTGATGATCCGCAGGCCCTTCTTGCACAGGGCGAAGCGTTCGGCGTTGAACACGCGTTTGGTCTGGGCCGTGGAGGGCATGTGGATGGACAGGTAGTCCGCGCGCGCGCACAGCTCATCCAGCGAGACGAGCTCGATGCCGAGGTCCGCGGCCACGTGTGCCGAGATGAACGGATCGTGGGCGATCACGGTCATCTCGAACGCCTGCGCGCGGCGCGCCACTTCCTGGCCGATCCGTCCGAGCCCGGCAAGGCCGAGCACCTTGCCGCGCACTTCCTCTCCCATGAACGCCTTCTTGTCCCAGGCGCCCTGCTTCATCGACGCGTCGGCGGCGGCAAGCTTCCGGGCGAGGGCGAGGAGCTGTCCCATGGCCAGTTCGGCGACGCTGATGCTGTTGGCGCCGGGTGCGTTCATCACGACAATGCCGCGGCGGCTGGCCGCGTCGACGTCGACGTTGTCCACGCCGGTCCCCGCGCGGGCAATCGCCCGCAACTGCGGGGCGGCATCGATGATCTCGGCGGTCACGCGCGTCGCGCTGCGCACGACGATCGCGTCGGCGGCGGCCACGTCGGTCTTCAGTTGGTCGGGCGTACGGCCGGACCGGGCGTCGATGGCCCAGCCTTCGGCACGGAGGAGTTCGAGGGCGGATACAGGCAGGTCGTCAGCGATAACAATGCGCACGTGATCAGTCTCCGGAATGAATGAGCCAGCTATAATGACAGGTTGAGAACGGTTCGAGAAGGACAGGCAACGGCGTCGTGCATCATCGATGGTGCAATCCGCTGATTCCTTCGGATTTCCCAGTTGTTACGTGGTGTTCACACGGTGTTTTCCACAAGGTTTTCCACAGAACGTGTGGACGAGGGCGCGGGCGTGCGGGGCAATCTGACCTAAAGACCGTGAGCAGGCGCACTTTACCGTCATTCTTCTTCAGGAGAGTTGCATGAATCGCAAGGTCACGGTTGTCGGGGGCGCGGGTAACGTCGGTGCGACGGTGGCGCGCGCCGTCGCGCAGAAGGAACTGGCCGACGTGGTCATCGTGGACATCAATGCCAGCAAGGCCGCCGGCGTCGCGCTCGACATCCTCCAGTCGTGTCCCCTCGACGGCTCCGCGTCCCGCGTCATGGGCGTCGGCGTCGAGGACTTTGCGGAGAGCGCCGGGTCGGACGTCGTGGTGATCACGTCCGGGATGCCCCGCAAGCCCGGCATGAGCCGTGACGATCTCCTGAACGTCAACCACAAGATCATGCAGGACGTGACGGCCGAGGTCGTCAAGTACTCGCCGGACTGCATCATCGTCCCCGTCGCCAACCCGCTCGACGCGATGTCGCAGGCCGTGTACCGCATCAGCGGCTTCCCGCGGGAGCGCGTCATCGGCATGGCGGGCGTCCTGGACTCCGCCCGCATGCGCGCCTTCGTGGCGATGGAGCTGAACGTGTCGGTGGCCGACGTGTCCTGCTTCGTCCTGGGCGGCCACGGCGACACGATGGTGCCGCTGCCGCGCCTGTCCACCGTGGCCGGCATCCCGATCACCGAGCTGATTTCGGCCGACCGCATCCAGGCCATCTGCGCGCGCACGGCCAACGGCGGCGCGGAGATCACCAAGCTGGTGGGAACGAGCGCGTGGTACGCGCCGGGCGCGTCCGCGGCCGCGATGGTCGAGGCGATTCTCAAGGATCAGAAGCGGATCATGCCGTGCTCCGTGTTCCTCCAGGGCGAGTACGGCGTGCAGGACCTCTTCGTCGGCGTGCCGGTGAAGCTCGGCGCCCGCGGCGTGGAGCAGATCATCGAAGTGGCCCTGACCGATGACGAGAAGGCGGCGCTCCAGAAGTCGGCCGGCGCGGTGAAGGAACTGGTGGACGTGATCAAGGTGTGATCGCGTGGCAGGCGACC
>CAZUGF010000029.1:2571-14954 GCA_964619705.1 uncultured Bifidobacteriaceae bacterium | reverse complement strand
CGACCCTGAAGGGTCGCCTCTACGAGAACCACACCACGTGTGTAGAGGCGACCCTTCAGGGTCGCCTGGCTTCAGCGCGGCCTAATCCGTGACGGCCGCCTTCAGGTACTCGCGGTTCATGCGGGCGATACTCGCAATCGAGATCTCCTTCGGGCACACCGCCTCGCACTCGCCCTCGTTCGAGCAGCTGCCGAACCCTTCCGCGTCCATCCGATCGACCATGCGCAGCGCGCGGCGCCCGGCCTCGGCCTGCCCCTGCGGCAGGAGGCCGAGGTGCGTGATCTTGGCCGAGGTGAAGAGGTGCGCGGCGGCATTCTTGCACGCCGCCACGCAGGCACCGCAGCCGATGCACTGCGCGTTGTCCATCGCCAGGTCGGCGGTTTCCTTGGGGACCGGGATGCTGTTGCCGTCCGGCGCGCCGCCGACGTTCATGGAGACGTAGCCGCCGGCCGCGATGATGCGGTCCAGGGCGCTGCGGTCCACGACGAGGTCCTTGACCACCGGGAACGCCCGGGCACGGAACGGCTCGACGGTGATGGTGTCCCCGTTCCGGAAGCGCCGCATGTGGACCTGGCACGTGGTTGCGCCGCGATCGGGGCCATGAGGGATCCCGTCGATCACGAGGCCGCAACTGCCGCAGATGCCTTCGCGGCAGTCGGAGTCGAACGCGATCGGATCCTGTCCGCTCTTGCTCAGGCCCTCGTTGACGACGTCCAGCATCTCGAGGAACGACATGTCCGGGTGGACGTCACGGGCCGTGTAGCTCTCCAGCCGGCCCGGCTGTTCGGGTCCCGCCTGCCGCCATACTCTCAACGTCACGGTCATCGCCATAAGTCTGTAGGTATCCGCTGTGGCCCGGCGCCCCGAATCCGGGGGCTGGCGCCTATTTGTAGCTCCGCTGCGAGGGGTGGACTTCCTCGAAGGTCAGGTGTTCCTGATGGAGGCCCGGGCGCGCGCCCACGCCGGTGAACTCCCACGCGGCCACGTACGAGAACTCGTCGTCTCGGCGGAGGGCTTCGCCGTCCGGCGTCTGGTACTCCTCGCGGAAGTGGCCGCCGCAGGACTCGCGGCGCTCCAGCGCATCGAGGGCCAGCAGTTCGGCGAACTCCATGTAGTCGGCCACGCGGCCGGCGTAGTCGAGCGACGGGTTCAGGTTGTCCTTGCTGCCGGGGACCAGGACGTCCTGCCAGAATTCCTCGCGCAGGCGGCGAATCTCGTGGAGGGCCTTGCCGAGCCCCTCCTCCGTCCTGGCCATGCCGACGTGGTCCCAGCAGATGGCGCCGATGGCCCGGTGGAACTCCCGGACCGTCCGCGATCCCTTGATGGCCAGCACCCTGTCGATCCGGTCCTGCGACGCCGCCCGGGCTTCCTTGAACGCGTCGTGGTCCGTCGAAATCGCGGGCGTCGGCGTCCCGCCGAGGTAGTTGGCCACTGTGTACGGCGCCACGAAGTAGCCGTCGGCCAGGCCCTGCATCAGCGCGCTGGCGCCGAGGCGGTTGGCGCCGTGGTCGGAGAAGTTGGCCTCGCCCAGGACGAACATGCCCGGAATGGTGGACATCAGGTCGTAGTCCACCCACAGGCCGCCCATCGTGTAGTGCACGGCGGGGTAGATGCGCATCGGGACGGAGTACGGATCCTCGTCCGTGATCCGCTTGTACATGTCGAACAGGTTGCCGTAGCGTGCGCGGATGGTCTCCGTCCCGACGCGCCGGATGGCGTCGGCGAAGTCCAGGTACACGGACAGCCGCGTATCTCCGACGCCGCGGCCCTCGTCGCACACGGCCTTCGCCGCGCGGGATGCCACGTCCCGCGGCACGAGGTTCCCGAAGCTCGGGTACCGCCGCTCGAGGTAGTAGTCCCGCTCCGCGTCGGGGATCTGGCCGGGCGGCCGTGCATCGCCGTGCGCCTTCGGCACCCAGACCCTGCCGTCATTCCGGAGGCTCTCCGACATCAGCGTCAGCTTGGACTGGTGGTCGCCGCTGACGGGAATGCAGGTGGGGTGAATCTGCGTGAAGCACGGGTTGGCGAAAAAGGCGCCGCGCTTGTGGGCGCGCCACGCGGCCGTGACGTTGGAGTTGACGGCGTTGGTCGACAGGTAGAACAGGGTCCCGTAGCCGCCCGTGCAGAGCAGCACGGCGTGCCCGTCGTGCGACTCCAACTCGCCGGTCACCAGGTTCCGGCAGACGATGCCGCGGGCCTGGCCGTTGACGACCACGAGATCCAGCATCTCCCGGCGGGGGAAGAGCGTCACGCTGCCCGCGTCCACCTGCCGCATCATGGACTGGTAGGCGCCGAGCAGGAGCTGCTGGCCCGTCTGTCCCCGGGCGTAGAACGTCCGCGAGACCTGCGCGCCGCCGAACGACCGGTTGTCGAGCAGGCCGCCGTACTCCCGCGCAAACGGCACGCCCTGCGCCACGCACTGGTCGATGATCTGCACGGAGGCCTGGGCCAGGCGATAGACGTTCGCCTCGCGCGACCGGTAGTCCCCGCCCTTGATCGTGTCGTAGAACAGGCGGTACGCGCTGTCGCCGTCGTTGCGGTAGTTCTTGGCGGCGTTGATGCCGCCCTGGGCCGCGATGCTGTGGGCGCGGCGCGGGCTGTCGTGGATACCGAAGAGCTTGATCCGGTAGCCGAGTTCGCCGAGCGAGGCGGCTGCCGACGCGCCGGCCAGGCCCGTCCCGACGATGATGATGTCGAACTTGCGGCGGTTGGCCGGGTTGACCAGCTTGTTCTCGAACTTGCGGCGATCCCACTTCTCGGCAATGGGGCCGCTGGGAATCCGGGAGTCCAGCGTCATGGCATGCCCCGTGCGACAAAGAAGGTATAGACCGGCAGGAATGCAAACCCGCCGGCAATCAGGACGGAGAGCGCCCGGCCCAGGGCCAGCAGGCGCGGCGTCCACCGGTGGTGGTCCACGCCCAGGGACTGCGCGGCGCTCGCGAGCCCGTGCCAGAGGTGGAAGAAGATGACGCCCATGGCCAGCAGGTAGAAGGCCACGTAGACGGGCGAGCTGAAGATCTCGAGCTGCAGCCGGTAGAGGTCGCGGACGCCGTCCGGCGCATCGTAGTAGGTGCCGAACTTGAACGTGGCCAGGTGGGTGACCACGAACAACGCCGTCACCGTCCCGGTCAGGATCATCGTCGTGGAGGCGAGGCTCTTGCGGCTGCGCGGGTTCTTGGACCGCGCCCACCGGCGGGTCGCGTACCCGGTCGGCCGCGCGCGCCAGTTGGAGAGGAAGTTGGCCACGGTCTTGCCGACGTGGATGAAAAAGACGGCCAGCAGTCCCAGCTCGGCGACGTAGACGAGGGGATTGCTGACGAGGGAATGGGAATAGCTGTTGAACGCCTCGGGCCCGAGGACAAAGAGCAGGTTACCGGCGAGATGAGCAACCAGGAAGACGAAGAGCGCGAGCCCGGTGAGCGCGATGAGGATCTTGGTGCCGATGGATGAAGACAGGATGTGCTGAAGTCGCATGAAGGACGCCCGACCAACGATTGTACAGGATCGCTGCCTCGGGCAAGGGCGTCACCGCCGGCACTCGACGCCGTGCGCGTCCGGGCGGGCGCGATCAGCGCGCCGGGTGTGCCAGGCGGAGCTCGCTGGCGGCCGCCTTGGAGACGGCGCGGCGCTGCTGCTTGTTGTCGTACATGCGCCGATCTGCCGCCGCCAGCAGGTCATCGAACGTCATCCCATCGTCCGGGCTGACCGCGACGCCCACGCTGATGGCCACCGGTACCGAGGATCCGTTCTCCGTCGGGACCTCGATCCGGGACACGGCCCGCTGCAGATCCCGGGCGCGCCGCTCGGCCTCCGTCCGGTCCTGGCAGGCAATGGACACCACGAACTCGTCGCCGCCGTAGCGCGCGCACAGGTCCTGCGAGCGGACCTGCCTCCGCAGCGTGGTCGCCACGGCCTGGAGGGCGCGGTCGCCGACGTGATGCCCGTAGTCGTCGTTGATACGCTTGAAGCCGTCGACGTCGATCATGATGAGCGCGCTCGGCGCCGGGTCCTCGGAGGCGGGGGAGAGCCGCTCGTCCACGTGGCCGACGAGCGCCCGCGAGTTCGGGAGATCCGTGAGCGAGTCCGTGAGCGACGCCGCGCGCATGCCCTCGAAGAGGATCGAGTTGCGGAGCACGGAGGCCGCCTGGCCGCAGAGGCGATCGAGCAGGCGGCGATGGGCCTCGGCGTAGGGCGATCCCTCGATGTGGTACGCCGTCAGCGTGCCGACGAGCTGTCCCTCGTCGATGAGCGGGTAGGCCAGGGCGGACTGGAAGAGCCGGCCCGCGTCGGGCATCCCGGCGGCTTCGAAGTCCGAGGCAGCCCGGGCGTTGATGGCGGCGGTCTTGTGCCGCGCCGCCCAGCCCGTGGCGCCCTCGCCGGACGGGATGCGGAGGCCCTCCAGCGCATTGGCCGAAAGCCCGCTCGCAAACCGGCACCGCAGCACGTCCCGCCCCGCCTCCGGCAGGTACAGCGCCCACGAGGACGCCGGGACGAGCCGATTGAGCTTGGAGGTGAGCAGGCCCATCATGTCGTCCACGCTCAGCCGGGTGCCGAGCGTCTGCGCGATGTCGTAGAGCGCGTGCATCTCCTGCGTGGCCTGCGAGATGCTGTGGTACACGCTCGCCGGGCCGGACATCGCGTCCCCGTCGCTGGAGAAGCCGGTGGCCGGCGCGCCGGTGCGCGGCATGGGGCGGTCCGCGGGCCGCGGGGTGGCCGGCGCGTGCACCTGCAGCATGGCGTCCGTCCGCGGCAGGATCTCGATGAAGAGGGACACGAGCCGCGGGTCCAGGGCCTTGCCGGATTCACCGAGGAGCGTGGCGATGGCCTCGTCGCCGGCCATGGCGCGATGGTAGGGCCGGTGGGCCGTCAGCGCATCGTGATAGTCCACGACGGCCAGGACGCGCGCGCCGAGGGGGATGTCCTCGCCCTTGAGCCCCTCCGGGTACCCCGTGCCATCCCAGCGCTCGTGGTGGCTCTGGATATAAGGCGCCACCGGGTAGGGGAACGGTACGGCCTTGATGATCTCCGCGCCGACGGTCGGGTGAATCCGGATGTAGTCGAACTCCTCGGGCGTCAGCCGGCCGGGCTTGGTCAGGATGTGCTCGGGCACCGCCAGCTTGCCGATGTCGTGGAGGAGGGCGGCCACCTTGAGGCCGTCAATGGAAGCCGCGGACATGCCGGCGGCTTCTCCCAGCGCCGCCGCGCGTGCTTCCACGCGCCGGATGTGGTTTTCCGTCCCCCGCGATTCCGGGTCGATGGTCTGGTCCCGGGCGTCGATGGCGCGCGCGAGCGCCTCCACCGTGGCCAGGTGCAGGTTGGACACGATGCGCACGTGCTCCTGGTGCTTGGAGACACGGGCAAAGTAGATGCGGTAGCTGTGGAACGTGAGCCCGAGCAGTGCGGCGGCAAACAGCACCAGCCAGACCTGCCGGCTCACCATCACCGAGGCGGCGAACGTGGCCGCGCCTGCCGCCACGAAACACGCCGGTCCTGCCCAGACGAAGTCCTCCTGCCAGGTCCGGCCAATCGGTTTGCCGCGGGACAGCGCCACGGCCGTCGCCACCAGCCAGCTGTTGCACAGGAAGAAGGTGGCGGCCGCCGCGGCGGCCGGCTGGCTGAGTTCCACGACGCTGTCGTTCAGGTTGAAGCCGCCCAGCGCGTTCGCGACGAACCCGGCGGACTGAATCGTGATGATGAGCGCGGAGCTGCTGAAGAGCGTCTGACGCAGGGAGAAGCGGCCGCGCCGGCCCATCACGCACTGCGTGGCCGCGCTCGCGCCCGCGACGAGCATCCCCTCGTTGGCGCCCAGGACGACCAGGCTGAGGAAATCCGTGAAATACGACATCGAGAGCGTGGCCTGGCCGCTCGCGAGGGGGAGGTGGATCTTGAGGACCGCCGCCATCATGGACCCGATCAGCAGCGTCGCGAAGAGCATCGGGTGCGCAAACGCCGCCTTCGGCACGCCGACGATCAGCAGGATCGCCGCGACGGACACCACCACGGCAATATAGGGCTGCAGGAACCGCGAGGGCTCCGCAGCAGACGACGAGGACAGCGGATGTCGGACAGACGATGACATGGACTGGGACTGCCCGTTGGAGTAGCACGTTCCTTGCCAAGGTGTGAAATGTGACGTAACGCACGTCGTATCAAGACGTTGCGCGCTATCGACACCACCGCGTGCAATGGTGTGTATGTTCCGAAACGGTACTACCTCTTTTCGTATGTGAGTGGATAACATCCATGTCCTCAGTATGTTCTGGACGTTGTGACCCCTGAATCTGTTATGTTCTGTATTGCGACATAAAAGTCTCGAATGGGGCGTCTTCCGGGCCGTGCTATCATTCCGACCCGTCCACGTTTCGCATTCCTCCTGTTTCCCACATGAAGATTCACGAGTATCAAGCCAAGGCCATTCTGGGCCGGCACGGCGTTCCGGTGCCGCGCGGCGAGGTGGCGTTCACGGCCCAGGAAGTCAACGAGATCGCGCGCCGGCTCGGCAGCGGGGTCGTGGTCGTCAAGGCCCAGATCCATGCCGGCGGCCGGGGCAAGGCCGGCGGCGTCAAGGTGGTCAAGTCCGCCGACGAGGCCGAGGCCGTCGCGAAGGACCTGCTCGGGCGCACCCTGGTCACCATCCAGACGGGGCCTGCCGGGCAGATGGTCTCCCGCCTCCTCGTGGAGGAGGGGCTGGCCATCGACCGCGAGCTCTACCTGAGCATCCTGATCGATCGGTCCACGCAGAAGCCGGTGTTCATGGTGAGCGCCGAGGGCGGCATGGACATCGAGGAGGTGGCGGCCAGCACGCCGGAGAAGATCCATCGGGCCTACGTGAATCCCGGCGTCGGCCTCATGCCCTTCCAGGCCCAGCAACTCGCCTTTGCCGTCGGCCTCACGGGCGACGAGGTCAAGAAGGCCGCGAAGATGATGCTGGCCCTCTACCAGGCCTTCATCGCCACCGACGCGTCGCTCCTCGAGATCAACCCGCTCATCGTGACGAAGGGCGGGGATCTGCTGGCGCTCGACGCGAAGATGAACTTCGACGACAACGCGCTCTACCGCCACGCGGACATCCGGGACCTCCGCGACCTGAGCGAGGAGGACCCGCTCGAGGTCGAGGCCTCCAAGTTCTCCCTCAACTACATCCGCCTGGACGGCAACATCGGCTGCATGGTCAACGGCGCCGGTCTTGCCATGGCCACGATGGACATCATCAAGCTGTCCGGGGGGGAGCCGGCCAACTTCCTGGACGTGGGCGGCGGCGCCAACGCGGAGCAGATCCGCAACGCGTTCAAGATCCTGATGTCGGACACGAACGTCAAGGCGGTCCTCATCAACATCTTCGGCGGCATCCTGCGCTGCGACATCCTGGCGGCCGGCGTCATTGCCGCCGTCAAGGAACTCGGCGTGCCGGTGCCCATCGTCATTCGCATGAAGGGCACGAACGTGGAGGAAGGGAACCGGATGCTGGCCGAGAGCGGCCTCAACTTCACGACGGCCGAGACCATGGGCGAGGCCGCGGACCAGGTGGTCGCGCTGGCCGGGGGAGCGCGCTGATGGCGGTCCTCCTGACCAGCGAGACGCGTCTCATCGTCCAGGGCCTGACGGGCCGCGAGGGCACGTTCCACGCCAAAGCGGCGGCGGCCTATCACACCGCCGTCGTGGGCGGCGTCACCCCGGGCAAGGGGGGCACGACCCATGAGGGCTGGCCCGTGTTCAACACGGTGGCGGACTCGGTTCGGGAGACCGGCGCCAACGCGTCGGTCATCTTCGTCCCCCCGCCGTTTGCCGCGGACGCCATCATGGAAGCCGCCGACGCGGGCATCGCGCTCGTCGTCTGCATTACCGAGGGCATTCCGGTCGTCGACATGCTCAAGGTCATGACCTTCCTCAAGGACCGGCCCGGCACCCGGCTCATCGGTCCCAACTGTCCGGGCATCATCTCCCCGGGCCTCGGGAAGGCCGGCATCATCCCCGCCAATATCTGCAAGCCCGGCCGCATCGGGATTGTCTCCAAGAGCGGCACGCTCACGTATGAGGCGATCGACCAGTTGACGCGCCGCGGGCTGGGGCAGTCCACCTGCATCGGCATTGGCGGCGACCCGCTCATCGGGACCACGCACATCGATGCGCTGGAGCTCTTCCAGCAGGACGCGGACACGGACGCGGTGATCATGATCGGCGAGATTGGCGGCTCCGCGGAGGAAGAGGCGGCGGCCTGGGTCAAGGATCACTTCACCAAGCCGGTCGTGGCCTTCATCGCCGGGCAGACGGCGCCGCCGGGACGCCGGATGGGCCACGCGGGCGCGATCATCGCCGGCGGCAAGGGCACGGCCGCCGAGAAGATGGCGGCCCTCGAAGCGGCGGGCGTGCGGGTCGTCAAGAGCCCCGCCGACATGGGCGCCTCCCTCGTCGAGGCGATGGGAACAGCCTCGTAGCACGGCAGATGCGTATGCACCGGACGTACACCGTCTTTACCTGCGGCTTCTTTTTTGCCGGGAGGGCAGCGGTGTAGCTCCGAGACGCTGACAGCAGGATCGGAACCACGGACCGCCGCCCCTTACCACCGGGGCGGCGGTTTTTTTTGGTACGGGCGGGCCCTGCCCGCCAGGAGGCGACCATGACAGCCCGGGATCTCGCGGACCTGCGCCAATCGCTCGACGACCTCGACAAGGTGATCCTGAATGCCCTCGGCGAGCGCGCGCGGCTCGCACGTGACATCACGCAGGCGAAGACGGAGGCGGCCACGCCCGTCAGGGACGAGGCGCGCGAGTCGGCCCTGCTCCAGCACCGGTCGGCCTACGGTGAGCGGCTTGGCCTGGACCCCGCGTTCGTACGGCGCGTCTATCGGGAGATTCTGGAGGACTCCGTCCGCCGCCAGGCCGACTGGCTGCAGGAACCGATGGGGGATGACCAGCCGCTCGTCGTGGCCTACCAGGGGACGGAGGGTGCCTACGGCCACCAGGCCGCGCGCCAGCACTTCGGCGTCGCGCGGCGGCCGCTCACCCTCAAGGCGTACCGATCCTTCCGCGAGACGGCCGAAGCTCTCCAGCGGGGTGACGCGGACCGGGCGGTCCTCCCCATCGAGAACAGCACCGCCGGTTCGGTCCACGAGGTCTACGACCTCCTCTTCCGCCTGAACCTGGCCATCGTCGGGGAGGAGGTGCTGGAAATCCGGCACTGCCTGCTGGGCGTGCCCGCGGCCGCGATCGAGGGACTGCGGCGCGTGCACTCGCACCCGCAGGCGCTGGCCCAGTGCAGCGAGTTCCTTGCGGACCTGGCGCAGGCGGAGACGGAAGCCGCGGCCAACACGGCGGTCGCGGCCGCCCGCGTGGCCCAGATGGCGGACCCTGCGCACGCGGCCATCGCGAGCGAGGAGGCGGGGGAGCGCTACGGACTGGAGGTCCTGCGCCGGGAGATCGCGAACCAGGCCGTGAACCTCACCCGGTTCGTGGTGGTGGCGGCGACGGCGGTGGATTGCGATCCGCTGCTCGACGCCAAGGTCTCGCTCGTGTTCGGCACGCGGCACGACCGCGGTGCCCTGGTCCGGTGCCTGAACGTGCTGGCCGACGAGGGCCTGAACCTGTCGAAGCTGGAGTCCCGCCCCCGCGCGGGGGCGGCGTGGGAGTACGTGTTCTACGTGGACGTGGAGGGGCACCTGGCGGAGCCCCGCATGCAGTCGGCCCTGGCCGGACTGGCGGTGACAACGCAGTTTGTGCGGGTGCTGGGGTGCTATCCACGCCTGGGGGTCTCGGGCCTGCGGTAGTCGCGGCCGGCGCGGTGACACTGCAGGCCTGCGGTGGGCGACGCTTCGCGTCGTGGGCGGCCCTTCGGGCCGTCGGCGGCGCCTTCGGCGCCGTGGGAAGGCGTCACGGTGGATGCCTCCTTCGTACCTTCGTGGTTTCGTGAGGATCCGTGAGGGCTCCCGCCGCCCTCTTCTGTGCCATAATCAGGCGTTTATGCAGCAGACCTTTGCCATCATCAAGCCCGACGCCGTCCGCAACCGGACAGCGGGACGCATCCTGGCCCGCATCGAAGAGGCCGGGTTCCTCATTCGCGGTATGCGCCTGACGCAGCTGTCCAAGGCCGAGGCCGAGGGGTTCTATCACGTCCATCGCGAGAAGGGTTTCTTCGGCGGGCTCACGGACTTCATGTCCTCGGGACCCTGCATCGTGCTGTGCCTCGAGGCGCCCGATGCCATCCGGAAGTGGCGCGACCTGATGGGCGCAACGGATCCCGCCAAGGCGGCCGACGGCACGCTCCGCAAGGAATTCGGCGCTTCCATCGACAACAACGCCACGCACGGCTCGGACGCCCCGGAAACGGCGGCCTTCGAGATCGGCTACTTCTTCCGGGGCCTGGAACTCCGGTGACCCGCGCGCCGGCACGGCCGATCGGGCCGGCACGGCGGCGGACCGCCTCCATCGGGTAGCACCATGGCCATCAAGGCAGATCGCTGGATCCGGAAGATGGCGCTCGAGCACGGCATGATCGAGCCGTTCGAGGACCGGCAGGTGCGCGAAGGCATCGTCTCCTACGGCCTGTCGTCGTACGGGTACGACATCCGCGTCGCGGACGAGTTCAAGGTCTTCACGAACCTGTTCAACACGGTCGTGGATCCCAAGAACTTCGACCCCAAGTCGTTCGTGGACATCAAGGGCGAGTGCTGCATCGTGCCGCCCAACTCCTTCGCGCTCGCCCGCACGATCGAGTACTTCCGGATTCCGCGCGACGTCCTCACGGTGTGCCTCGGCAAGTCCACCTACGCGCGCTGCGGCATCATCGTGAACGTGACGCCCTTCGAGCCGGAGTGGGAAGGGCACGTCACGATCGAAATCTCGAACACGACGCCGCTGCCGGCCAAGATCTACTCGAACGAGGGAATCGCCCAGGTGCTGTTCTTCCAGAGCGATGAGGTCTGCGAGGTGTCGTACCGGGACAAGAAGGGGAAGTATCAGGCGCAGCGCGGGGTCACGCTGCCGAAGATCTGACGCCGTGATTCGCCCCTTCAAGTCCGTGACGCCCCGCGTCGACCCCAGCGCGTATGTCGACGTGAGCGCCCAGGTCATTGGCGACGTCGTCATCGGCCCCGAGTCCTCCGTCTGGATGAACGTCGTCATTCGCGGCGACGTGAACGCCATCCGGATCGGGCGGCGGAGCAACATCCAGGACCTGACGATGGTGCACGTGATGCGGGACACGCATCCGACAACGATCGGCGATGAGGTGACGATCGGCCACTCCGCCGTGATTCACGGGACGACCATCGAGGACCGCGTGCTCATCGGCATGGGGGCCATCCTGTTGAACGGCGTACACATCGGCCACGACAGCATCATCGCCGCGGGGTCGCTCGTGACCGAGGGCACGCGCATTCCGCCGCGGTCGCTCGTGATGGGGCGTCCGGGAACCGTCCGGCGGACGCTGACGGAGGAGGACGTGGCCTCGATCCGCTGGTACGCCGACAACTACGTGAACTACCGCCTCGACTACCAGTCATGAACACCGGTCCGGCGCGCGGCATGCGCGACTTCCTGCCCGCCGACGTGCGGCGGCGCCGACACGTCATCGGCGTCATCGCCGACGTGTACCAGCGCTACGGGTTCGAGCCCGTCGAGACGCCGGCCGTCGAGAACATCGAGACGCTCCTCGGCAAGTACGGCGAAGAGGGCGACCGCCTCATCTTCAAGATCCTCAAGCGCGGCGAGGGCGCGGAGACGGGGCAGGCCGACCTCGCCCTGCGCTACGACCTGACGGTGCCGCTCGCGCGGGTCGTGGCCGAGTACCGCGCGAAGCTGCCGAAGTTCTTCAAGCGGTACCAGGTCCAGCCGGTGTGGCGCGCCGATCGCCCGCAGAAGGGCCGCTTCCGCGAGTTCTACCAGTGCGACGTGGACGCCATCGGGTCCCGGTCGATGGTGGTGGAGGCGGAACTCCTGGGGGCGGCAGGCGACGTGCTGTCCGGGCTCGGCTTCACCGAGTACACGCTCCGGCTGAACCATCGCGGTGTGCTGAGCGCGCTGCTGAACGCGGGCGGCGTGCCCGCGAGCCTGCACAACGACGCGCTCGTGGCCCTGGACAAGCTGGACAAGATCGGGACGGACGGCGTCGCCGCGGAACTCCGGGCGCGCGGTGTTCCCGATGCGGGTGCCGGACGCCTCCTGCGCTTCTTCGGGACCGTCGCGGAACAGTCGGCGCGCGCCGCCGAGGCGCCGGATCGCTTCAACGAGGGCGTCCTCGCGGAGATCCGCGCGCTCACCGGCGCCGATGGCGCGGCGGCCGTGGACGAGGTGGCGGAGATCGTGCGGCTGCTGTCGCCGACGGGTATCGGTCCGCACGTGCGCCTGGATCCGTCCCTGGCCCGCGGCCTGTCCTACTACACGGGCGCC
>CAZUGF010000029.1:0-2471 GCA_964619705.1 uncultured Bifidobacteriaceae bacterium | reverse complement strand
GCACGTGCGCCTGGATCCGTCCCTGGCCCGCGGCCTGTCCTACTACACGGGCGCCATCTTCGAGATTGCCGTGCCGGGACTGGCGGGCAGCCTCGGCGGGGGCGGCCGCTACGACAACCTGATCGGCATGTTCCTCGGCGAGGAGGTCCCGGCCTGCGGCATCTCCCTCGGCCTCGAGCGCATCCTCGTCGTCATGGACGAGCGCGGCATGTTCCCGGCGGATCTGTCCGGCGCACCGGCCGACGTGATGGTGACGATCTGGAACCGCGAGAGCATCCCCGACGCGCTGGCGCTCGCGGCCGGGTTACGATCGTCAGGCATCCGCGTCGAGGTGTACCCCGAGGCCGACAAGCTCGGGAAGCAGTTCAAGTACGCCTCGGCCCGCGGCATCCCCTACGTCGCCGTGGTCGGCGACGATGAGGCGGCGGCCGGTGTCGTGACGGTCAAGAGCCTGGCGACAGGAGAGCAGCAGCGCGTGCCGCGCGCCGACGTCCCACGGCTCGTGGCCCGCACCTGACGTGAGCCAACGACCCTGAACTTCCGAAGTCTCCGATCGAAACATGGCTGAACCGCTTGGAACCCTGGCCCGCACGCACACGTGCGGCGCTCTTCGCCCCGCTGACGTCGGTACGGATGCCGTGCTCCTCGGCTGGGTCCACCGCGTGCGCGACCTCGGCGCGCTGCTCTTCGTCGATGTACGCGACAGGCACGGGATCACGCAGGTGATCGTGGAAGGCGACGAGGCGCTCCTCGAGCGCGCCAAGCGGCTGCGGTCCGAGTTCGTCGTCGCCGTGATCGGCCCGGTGGAGCGGCGATCGGCCGACACGGTGAACCTGGCCGTGCCGACGGGCGAGGTGGAGGTGCGCGCGCGCGAGGTGCGGATCCTGAACGAAGCGCGGACTCCGCCGTTCTCGATTGCCGAGGACCAGAACGTTTCCGAGGAGACGCGCCTTCGCTATCGGTACCTGGACCTGCGCCGCCCCGCGCTGCAGCGCAACATCGGCCTCCGGCACCGGATGACGATGGCCATCCGGCGCTACTTCGACGAGCAGGGGTTCTACGAGATCGAGACGCCCATCCTGACGCGCTCGACGCCCGAAGGCGCGCGCGACTTCCTGGTCCCGAGCCGCGTCCACCCGGGCGAGTTCTACGCGCTGCCGCAGTCGCCGCAGATCTTCAAGCAGATCCTGATGATTGCCGGCTTCGACCGCTACGTGCAGATTGCGCGCTGCTTCCGCGACGAGGCGCTGCGCGCGGATCGGCAGCTCGAGTTCACGCAGGTGGACCTGGAGATGGCGTTTGCCACGCCGCCGCTCGTCTTCGAGATCGTGGAGGGCGCGCTGGCCGCGTGCTTCCGCGAGATCGGCGTCGAGATCCCGCGGCCGTTCCGGCGGATGCCGTATGCCGAGGCCATCGCGACCTATGGCTCCGACAAGCCGGACCTGCGCTTCGGGCTCGAGATCCAGGACTTCGGGGCCCTCTTCGCGGAGTCGCCGTTCGGCATCTTCCGCGAGGCGGTGGCCGCGGGCGGGACCGTGCGCGGCTTCGTCATCCCCGGCGCGGGCGGGTCGTCACGGCGCGAGGTGGACGAGCTCGTGGAGCAGGCCCGGCAGCTCGGTGCCGCCGGCCTCATCTGGGTCCGGCATACGGCGGACGGCGTCCAGTCCTCGGTGAAGGCGATTGGCGACGAGGGGACGCGGCGCGTGCTGGAGCAGTCCGGCGCGACACGGGACGACCTCCTGGTGCTGGCGTCGGGCGCGAAGGATGCGGCGTCGAAGCTGCTCGGCCAGCTCCGCCTTCACGTGGCGAAGAAGCGCAACCTCATCCCGGAGGGCGCGTGGGAGCTCACCTGGATTACGGACTTCCCGCTGTTCGACTGGAACGCCGACGAGAAGCGCTGGGACTCGGTGAATCACCCCTTCACCGCGCCACGCGACGAGGACCTGCCCCGGCTCGAGTCCGACCCGGGCACGGTACTGGCGCAGGCGTACGACGTCATCCTGAACGGGTGGGAGCTGGGCGGCGGCAGCATCCGTATCCACGACCGGGCGACGCAGGCGGCGGTCTTCCGCCTCCTCGGGATGAGCGACGAGGACGCGCGGCAGCGCTTCGGCTTCTTCCTGGAATCACTCGAGTACGGCACGCCGCCGCATGGCGGCCTGGCGCTCGGGCTGGATCGCATCTGCGCGCTCCTGTCCGGCGAGTCCTCGATCCGCGAGGTGATTCCCTTCCCCAAGACGACACAGGCCGTGGACCTGATGTGCGACGCGCCGTCCACCGTGGATCCGCGGCAGCTCAGGGAGTTGCACATCACGGTGAAGAAGTAGGCCGCGCCGCTGACGCGGCGCGGTGGGCGCCCCTTCGGGGCGGAGGCCTCACGGCGTTCGGTGGGCCTCGCCGCTGCCGCGGCTCGGTGGGACGATTCGCCCGTGTCGTGGATGCACCCCACGGATCGTCACGAAGTCACGAAG
>CAZUGF010000028.1:0-47152 GCA_964619705.1 uncultured Bifidobacteriaceae bacterium | reverse complement strand
CTCCACTGTAGGGACTTTCATCAGCAGTGCTGTAGGGACTTTTGTAGGGACTCGACAATCAGGGCGTGGCAGGCGCCACGGTCGGCGCGGCCGGCACCGCGGGGCGAGCCTGCTGCTGCCGCGCCTGCGCGTCCCGGATGGCCTGCTGCGTCCGAGCCAGCCGGACGAACTGCCAGTCGGCGTACAGCGCCGCGCCGGAGCACCCGGCACACCAGGGTCCGATCCAATCCCAGCGGCGGAACCCACTTCCACCGCCCGCACGGTGTAGAACCGTCCCCCTTCTCCTTATCAACGAACTCCTTGGCGAGGATCTTCACGCGGACGACGTCGTCGCCCATCTCCGGGTGATACCGTCTCCGGGTTGACACGGCGGAACATCCGGCGTACAAAGGACTCGACCTCAGTTAGGAGCGTCCCCCCGGAGCTTTGGTCCCGGCAGACGCATAGGCCCTGGGGTCATTCTTCTGCCCCCACCCTGGGTCAGCGACAACGACGCTGTTGGAGTACCACGCCCCTCCCCGCGCTTCCTGATTGACGGCGATGATCGCCACTAGGCCTGTGTCACCAATGCGCACGCGCGCGAGCAGATGATCGCGCACCCGTACGCTCTCGCGATTCCCCGGCAGCGACGGTCCCACGACGGACGCCGGGATCACCCGTCGAAGGTCGTTCGCGATCAGTAGTTTCGCCGGGTCCGGGATCTCGTGAATCGTCTTCTTCGCTCCTTGACGGCCAATACGCATTAGTCCCAAAGGAGATGGAATGGTCTCTTCCCGCCGAACCATCGCGTCGAGCTCCGCGGCCACACGACTGCGCAGTTCCGCCTTGTCTAGGTTCTCCCATCCATCCGGGACGGACACTCGATCGGTGTCATCCCATCGAGGTCTTGTTGCGCGCGCAGGCCCTGCCAATCTCCGAAGAACTCGGCGAACGCTGGCGTCTTTATCTGCGGGAGCGTTGCCGGCGCTGCCTGCCCGATCGCCTCATCCCCCGGCGCACCCCCTCGCACAATCCGGATCCGATCGAGCTTGTCCCACAGCATCGACTTGATCAGGGCGAAGAGCGTGACGGCCTGATCCTCGGGGAGGTTCAGGGTGGACGCGAGGGCTGACGTCTCAGCTTCCAGCTTCGCCAGTTTCGCGCGAAGGTCATCGAGCTTCCCCGCCTGCGCCAGCGCCCATCCGTCGCCGAGGCGCGTGGCGTCATCCTTGCCAAGGCAGCCTTCGACCTCGTGGATCTGGCGCTTCAGGGACTCGATGCGATCGGCCGTGCTGGGCGACGGGGACCCCTGCGCCTTCCTCTTCTTCCGCGTCGTCGATCCGGGCGGACCTTCGGCCTTCCGCTTCCCGGCCAGCGGAATCTCGACGGTCTGATGGTCGCGGGTTGAGAACACGACCTTGTCGATCGTGACCGTCTGCCCTTCGAGGGTCGCGTCCCCGGCGTACTGCTGTCCCTTCCCTGGACCGCGAAACGGTCCTCCGAGCCGCGGGCTCGGACGGCTTCACGATCTCCCCCTTCCGCCAGCTCCCCGGCGGCCTGGTTGCGTATCGGACTGATCGGACCCTTCCCCGCATCAACTGGAACAGGGTCGTCTGCTTCGCCTCGGGGCCTTCGCCACCTCGGAGGTCAGTCCGCACTCGCCGAGCGGCAGTTCTCCTTCGGGATCGGGACTTCCAGTTCGCGGACATCGCCACCTCGCCGGGCAGGCGGGGCTGTTCCTCGCCGGTAGGGAGCCGGTCGGACTGGTAGAGAGGAGCCGAGGGGTCGTCCTTGACCGCGATGGCGTCCTTGATTAGCCTCAATCCAAGGCTCGTCGATGGGTGGCCGGAGGAACTTGCGGTTGGGAGAATTGGCGCCCCATCCGCCCCCGGAGGCACGGGCGAGCCCCGCCTTCCTGTTCGTCGCGGGTGTCGAGCCGATCGGACTGGTCGAGCGACGCGTTGTCTGAAGGCATAGCTTCCAATACACTCCCGAGGCATCCCGCGTCGGTGGAGCCAGCGGACTGGTTGTGCACTCTCCGGACCGCAGCCTGCGAAGGGTGGCATCCGCGTCTCGCTCTGCTACAGTGCTCTGGAGGGTGGCGACATCCTCGGCCACCGGCGTCCGCCCCCCGGCTCTCCCGGGATCAACCGGACGCCTCACAATCGTCACGCCTTCCGGCCGGGGACGCCGTGTCACGCGGACGACCCATCACCTCGGCTGCGGCACGTCCTCAGGCACCACGTCCGGCACGAGCCGGCCCAGCTTCGGGTCGAACCGGTACGCGATGACGCCGCAGTTCACCACCGGCTCCGTGCCCCACCGCTCGACGACGTCGTCGTAGGACCAGCGCTCGAGCAGGTAGCGGAACATCCGCATGGTGCCGCCGTGGCTCACCACGAGAACCTTCGCGTCCGCGCGGTCCCGGAACAGCATCCCCAGGAACAGGTAGACGCGCTGCGCCACGTCGGCCAGGCTCTCGCCGCCGGGCGGGCGCGCGAAGAACCGGCCGAACGTATCCCCGTGCTCCTGCAGCCACGGAAACGCGGCCTGCGCTTCCGGCTCGGTCATGTCGTAGGTGAACCCGGGCTCGCGCTCGCGCAGGAACAGGTTGTGCCGCACCTGCATCCGCGCGCGTTCCTCCGGGCTGTACGCCTCCAGCATCTGCTCCGCTGTCTGCGAGGCGCGGCGATACCCGGAGTGGTAGACGTAGTCGAAGGTGCCGAAGCGCGCGCGCACGTCGAGGCCCGCCGCGCGCGCCTGCTCGACGCCGCGGTCGGTCAGCGGCGTCAGGTGATCCGGCTCCCCGCGAAGACCCGTGCGGCTCTCCTCGTCCGGGAAGAACGTCTTGCCGCGGCGGGCGACATTGCGCGGGCTCTGACCGTGACGCACGAGGACGAGAAGGGCGGGACGGGTGGGAGTGGACGACATCGCGGATAGCATAGTCGGCCGCGCGCGAACCGTCACGACGCCGACAGGACCGGGCCTCACACGCGGAGGAACAGCCGCATGCGATCCAGTTCCTCATCGAGCGCACGACGGAAGACGCGGCCCGCGGGCGCCTGCCCCGCGACGTAGCCGACGGACGCGTCGAGCGCGCCGTCCGCCGCCGCGACGTTGGCCCACCCGATGACCCGGTCCCGCCAGAGCAGCGGCAGCGCGTAGTAGCCGAGCTTCCGCTTCGGCGCCGGGGTGTACGCCTCGAAGCGGTACGCCCACCCCCACAGCATCTCGAAGCGATGCCGGTCCCAGACCACGGGATCGAACGGCGCGAGCAGGCGCACGCGATCGTCGGGGACATCCGCCTGGACATCTTCCTCCGCCGGCCAGTACCAGTCCGCGCCGTCGACGCGGGCGTGTGCCAGGCGGAGGCGCGCACGCGCCACGGCGCCGCGCAGCTCCGGCTGCCACTGCGGCGCCGCATACCGCAGGCGATGGACGAGGCCGGAGAGGCTCCGGCCCGGCAGCGGCGCGTACTTGCGGACCACGATGTCCACGAGCGCATCCAGCCGCGCGCGCCTGGTCGCCGCGCCGACGGGACACGGTTCCGCGTCATACGGCGCGTAGAGGCGGATGCCGCCCTCCCGCCGCGCCACGCGCAGCCACCCGCGATAGTGCATCGCCTCGAGCAGGTGCGTCGTCGCGCTGGAGGACCCGCCCCAATAATTGGTCACGGAGCCGTGCGCGAAGTGCTGATCCACCTCGCGGGGATGAACGCAGCCGCGCTCGCGGACGAAGGCCAGGAGCGCCTCCGCGCGCCGGCGGCGCGAGGCCGGCCAGGCGCCCACACGCGTGCGCGGGTGCATCAGGGCCCGCAGCGCCCGAGTGACGAAGCCGTAGTTGACGAAGACGTCCTCCTCGATCCCGAGCGCGGCGTAGCGCCGTTCCAGGTCCCCCGCGCGGTAGTCTCGGACCCGGTGCCGCAGCGTCAGGTCCTGCGCCCGCGCCGGCGCACGGATGGGGTCCGCCTGCACGAACCCGAGGGCCTCCACGGCACGCGCGAGCGTCGTCGGCGCAAAGAGACTCCGGGTGACGGCGAAGCGGCGAAGGTCGTCGAGGGTAACGGGATGGGTCTGCATCGTCGTGAGCGGGAGGCCTGCGTCTGCGCGCGCCTCCGAGCGTACCGCGAATTCCTGCCGCTGGCGCAACACGCTCATCGGCAGCGGTCCGCGGGGGGCTTGACAGCCACCGGCGGAGATGTTATTTTTCTCGCACATCGCGACAAAACTAACATGCCGACACCATCCAGTCCCGTTGCCCTGACCAAACGCGAGCGCCAGATCATGGACGTGCTCTACCGCCGCGGCCGCGCCACGGCCAGCGAGGTGCTCGCCGAATTGTCCGGCTCACCGACATCCTCCACGGTGCGCACGCAGTTGCGTGTCCTGGAGGAGAAGGGCCACATCCGGCACGAGGAGGAGGGCCTCCGCTACGTGTACCTGCCCGTCGTGCCCAGGCACGCCGCACGGCGGACGGCCCTCAGGCACCTGCTGGACACGTTCTTCGAGGGGTCCGCAGCCAGCCTCGTGACGGCCCTGATCGGGACCGATGCCGGGAAGCTGCCGGACGAGGAGCTGGACCGGATCGCGAAGCTCGTGAAGGCCCGGAGGGACGGCAAGTGATGCTCCTGCTGGACGCGGCGGTGCGTTCGTCGATGATCCTCCTCCTGGCCCTGGCGGCGGCCGCCTGCTGCCGGCACCGATCGGCGGCGTGGCGCCACTGGGTGATCGCGGCCGGGGTCTGCGCGTCGCTCCTCACGCTGCCGGCCACTGCGGCCATCCCGGCGTGGACGGTGGCCATCCCGCGCTATGCCGTCACGGCGGCCGATCCAGTCGACGCGACAGGCCGGGAGACAACCCTGACCGTGTCAGCGGTCACGGATGCGGCTCCTCCGACGCCCTGGACCGCCATCCTGCTCGTGCTGTGGGGCGCCGGGGTTGCCGCCGGCGCCATCCGGCTGCTGGCGGGCGCCGTCCGCCTCGTCCACCTGACGCGGCAGGCCGAGCGTGTGGACCCGGAGGAATGGACGCGATGGGCCGGCCGCGCCGCCATCGCCCACAACTCGCCGCGCCCCGTCGCCGTCTTCATCACGGCATCCCGGAACACGCTCGCCACCTGGGGCATCCTCCGGCCGCACATCCTGCTGCCGTCTGACGCCCGCACCTGGACCGCCGCACGCGCGCACATCGTCCTCAACCACGAGATCGCCCACATCCGCCGCGGGGACTGGGCGCTGCAGTTCGCGGCCGACGTCCTCCGCACGCTGTTCTGGTTCAACCCGCTCACCTGGATGGCCTCCGCCCGGCTGCGCCGCGAAAGCGAGCACGCCTGCGACGACGACGTGCTCGCGGCGGGCGTGCCGGCGCACGACTACGCCGATCACCTGCTGGACATCGCGAGGACGCGGCGTCCGGCGCTCGCCTGGGCATCGGCCATGTCGATGGCCCGTCCATCAACGCTCGAAGGGAGAATTGCCGCCATGCTCGATCACACGCGCGACCGCCGGCGTCCGACCACCCGCACCCGTCTCCTGGGCCTCGCGGCCCTGCTCGCGGCGATGCTGCCCATCGCCGCCGTCACGCCGTCGGCCCAGGAAGGCCCCGCGACGCTCACAATCCAGGTGTACGACCCGACGGGCGGCGTGCTGCCCGGCGCGGAGATCGTGCTCGAACACGCGCAGGAGGGCACGCGCAGCGCCGTGACCGACGCGTCAGGGACCGTCGCGTTCGACGGCGTCGCCCCCGGGGAGCACACGCTCCAGGCGACCCTGCCCGGCTTCCGTCCGCTGCGGACGCCTGTCGCGCTGCGGTCGGCCGCCGACTGGCAGCGCGCGTTCACGCTCCAGGTCGGGGAACTGATGGAAACCGTGAGCGTCAGCGCCACGCGAACCACCGGCGCCAGGCCCCCTTCCGCCACGGGCGGTGTGGAAGCACTGCGCGTCGGCGGCAACATCCGGGCGCCGCGCAAGCTGAACCACGTCGCTCCCGTCTATCCGCCGGCCATGCGCGACGCGGCCCTGGAGGGCGTCGTACCGCTGGAGGCGCTGATCGGCAAGGACGGCACCGTCACCTCCGTCCAGGTCCTGAGCGCCCAGGTGCATCCGGAGTTCGCGCAGGCCGCCGAGGCCGCCGTCCGGCAGTGGCAGTTCAGCCCGACGCTGCTCAACGGCGCGCCGGTCGACGTCCGGATGAAGCTGTCCGTACGCTTCAGCCTGGAAGACTGAGACGGCGCGGTTGCCGGCGCGAATCGGATGCGGGGAATCCAGGGCGGCACAGGTGTCCGCCCTGGACCGCGTACGGTCAGACCACGCAACGGACCCGGCCACGTACCGTAGCGCCGAGCCACTGCCCTACTCGAAGCGGAACGCGAAGCGCGGCGCGTAGCGCTCCACGGACCTGTACGGGTCCGGCCACGGCAGCGGATAGTCGAGCATGTGGGCGGCATGCCGCGTCCAGTACGGGTCGAAGATGTGCGCGCGCGCCAGCAGGCACAGGTCCGCCCGCCCCGCCGCGATGATCGTGTTCACGTCCATGTAGGACGAGATGTTGCCCACGGCCATCGTCGCAATCCCCGCCTCGTGACGGATGCGGTCGGCGAACGGCGTCTGGAACAGCCGGCCGTAGACGGGCCGCTGATCCGGCACCGTCTGACCCGCGGACACGTCCACGATGTCGCACCCGTGGGCGCGCAGCAGGCGGGCCACCTCCACCGCATCCTCCGGGCCGAGGCCGCCCGGCACCCAGTCCACCGCGCTGACGCGCACGCTCATCGGGCGCTCCGCCGGCCACACCGCGCGGCACGCGTCGACGATCTCGAGCGGAAACCGCATGCGGCTCGCGAGCGGCCCGCCGAACGCGTCGGTGCGCTGGTTGGTCAGCGGCGAGATGAACGAGGCCAGCAGGTAGCCGTGCGCCATGTGCACCTCGATCAGGTCGAAGCCCGCCTCGACGGCCAGGTGCGTCGCCGCGACGTAGTCGTCGCGCACCTCGATCATCCGGGCGCGCGTCATCTCCATCGGCGTCTGCGACCGTCCGGGGTAGTACGGAATCGGCGACGCCGACACGATCGGCCACCCGCCCTCGCCCAGCGGTTCGTTGTCGCCCTCCCACTGCCGGCGCGTGGAGCCCTTCCGTCCCGCATGCCCCAACTGGATCCCGATCCGCGCCGGCGTCCGCGCGTGGACGAAGTCCACCACACGCTTCCACGCGCGCGCGTGCGACGCCTTGTAGAGGCCGGCACACCCCACGGAGATGCGCGCCTCGGGTGACACGTCCGTCATCTCCGCCATCACGAGGCCCGCCCCGCCAATCGCACGGCTGCCCAGGTGCACCAGGTGCCAGTCGTCCACCACCCCGTCCTCCGCCAGGTACTGGCACATCGGCGAGACGACGACGCGGTTGGGGATGACCAGGTCGCGGAGGCGAAACGGCGTGAACATGGGCGGGGGCGAGCGGCGTTGCAGCACCCCGGCGGCCGGGCTCGCGGCTTCCGCCGCCACTGCTGCCACTCCGGACCCGCCGGCCGGGCCACCTGCCGCCACCTGCTCCGCGGCACGTGCCTCCACCCACGCATCCACGCGGGCCAGGAAGGCCGGGTCGCGCTCACGGAGGTCCTCGTGCGTGATGCGGAGGGACCGGGTGAGCAGGGAGAACGTGAACGGGATCGGCGGCTGGTCCACGTAGCGCTCGGTGTCCTCGAACCACTCGAGCGACGCCTGCGCGGCCCGCTGCAGGCTCTCGACCTGCGGCCGGCGCGCGGCCTCGTACTCGGCGAGCGCGCGGGTCATGTCGGTCTCGCCCGCCGCCAGTGCCGCCACGAGCGCGTCACGCAGCGAGGCCGCATCCTCCATCGCCATCCGGGTGCCGGAGCCGACCGAGAAGTGCGCCGTGTGCGCCGCGTCGCCGAGCAGCACGACGCGGCCGCTGGACCAGGGCTCCACGCGGACGGTCGGGAACTGCCGCCACACGCTGCGGTTGGTCACGAGACGATGGCCGGCCAGTTCCTCCGCGAAGAGCGTCTCGAGGAACCGGGCGCTCTCCCCTTCCGTCATGCGGTCGAGGCCGGCGGCGCGCCAGGTCTCGTCACGGCACTCCACGATGAACGTCGATCGGTCGGGCCCGTACTGGTAGGCGTGCACGCGCCACAGCCCGTGCGCGTTCCGCCGGAAGTAGAAGGTGAACGCCGGGAAGGGCTTGGTCGTGCCGAGCCAGACGAAGCGGTTGGGACGCACGTCGATGTGCGTGCGCACGGTGTCCCCCAGCATCGCGCGCACAGCGCTGTTGACGCCGTCGGCGGCCACCACCAGATCGACGCCGGAGACCTCGTCGAGATCGCGCACCTCGCGGTCGAACTCCAGCACGACGCCGGCGCTCCGGCACTGCTGCTGGAGAACAGCGAGCAGCGTGTGGCGGCTCATGCCGCTGAAGCCGTGGCCGGTGGACGTCAGCACCGTGGCGCCACGGCCGGGTTCCGGGCGCGCCGGATCCCCGCCGCTCTCCCCGGTCCCATCCGGGCACTGCACCGCGATGTCGTCCCAGTGCACGAGCCGGTCGGCGAGCGCCTGGAACGCGTCGGCATCCGCCTCGGCCACGGCCGCCATCGTCGCGTCCGAGAAGACGACGCCAAACCCGAAGGTGTCGTCGGGGCGGTTGCGCTCGATGACGCGGATTTCGTGGCCTGGGTCCGCGCGCTTCATCAGGAGCGCGAAGTAGAGCCCGGCGGGCCCGCCCCCGATACAGGCGATGCGCAGCGGACGGCTCATGTGGCGGATGGCACGGCAGGCGCGGAGACCAGCGCCGCACCGATGACGCTGCGCTGCACGTCGGTGGCGCCTTCGTAGATACGCAGGGCCCGGACCGCGCGATACAGGTACTCCACGCGGCTGCCGACGAGCACGCCCTGGCCGCCGTGCAGCTGCACCGCGGCGTCGACCACACGCTGCGCGGCCTCGGTCGCAAAGCTCTTGGCCATCGCCGCTTCCACCGTGATGCGTGCGGCCCCGCGGTCCTTCTCCCACGCGGCGCGGTACACGAGCAGGCGCGCGGCATCCACGTCCGTCGCCATCTCGCCCAGCCTCGCGCGCACGAGGGGCATGGCGGCCAGCGGCTGTCCGAACTGCTCGCGGGCGCGGACATGGCCCACGGCGTCCGCCAGCGCGGCGGCGGCCATCCCGCACGCGGCGGCGCCGACGCTCGGGCGGATGCGGTCCAGCGTCATCATCCCGATCCGGAAGCCGGCGTTCACGTCGCCGAGCAGCGCCTCCGCGGGCAGGCGGCAGGACTCGAGCGTGATGCGCCCGAGCGGGTGCGGCGCGCTCATCACCTGCGCGCCGTCGAAGCGGAGCCCGGGCGTATCCGCGGGGACGAGAAAGGCGCTGATCCCGCGGCTGCCCGCTCCCGGCGTGGTGACGGCAAACACCACATACAGGTCCGCCAGGCCGGCATTGGAGATGAGGTGCTTTCGCCCGTCGAGGATCCAGCCGTCTCCCTCGCGCCTGGCCGACGAGCGCATCCCGGCGACGTCGGACCCCGCTTCGGGCTCGGTCATCGCGAACGCACCCATCGCGTGTCCGCTGATGAGGCGATCCACCCAGGCGTCCTGCTGCGCGGCGGTCCCCGCGATCAGGAGCGGCGTTGCCGCGAGCGCCTGGAGGGCCATGACCGCATCGGCCAGCGGGCTGGCCGCCGCCACGGCCTCGCGCGCCAGGCACAACGCGCGCAGGTCCTGCAAGGCGATCGGGGCGAACAGCCCCGCCCCACCCATCTGACGGAGCAGTGTGCGCGCCCGGAGGCGCGCCGCCGCATCATCGTCCGCGCCGGGTTCGGCGGGCAGCGACGCCTCGACCCACGACCTGACGCGATCGGCCCAGTCCTGGTGTGCCGGGTCCAGGAACGCGGCGGCTGCGTTCACAGGAACCTCGGCGGCCGTTTCGCCCGGAACGCCTCGTACGCCTCGTGAAAGTCCGGGTGCGTCATGAGCGCGGCCTGGATCTGCGCCTCGGCCTCGAGGGCGGCGGGCAGGTCCATGTGGGCCTCACGATTGACCGCGTCCTTGGTGATCTCGAGCGCGAATGCCGGGCCGTCGGCCAGGCGCGCGGCCAACGCCTGTGCGTCGGCCAGCGCGGTGCCGGCGGGCACGACGCGGTTGTAGAGCCCGATGCGCGCGGCCTCCTCCGCGTCGACGAAGTCTCCCAGCATCAGCAGTTCCGTCGCGCGCCCGTGCCCCACCAGCCGCGGCAGCAGCCACGCGGCGCCCATGTCCGCCCCGGAGAGGCCCACCCGCACGAAGAGGAAGGCGATCTTCGCGGAGGGGTCCGCGATCCGGATGTCGGCCGCCGCCGCGATCACGGCGCCGGCCCCCGCGGCCATGCCGTTCACCGCCGCAATGATCGGACGCCGGCACCGGCGCATGGCCAGGATGAGCGCGCTCGTCATGCGCGTGAACTCGAGCAGGCCCTGGTAATCGCGACCGACGAGCGATCCGATGATGCCGTGGACGTCGCCGCCGGTGCAGAACGCCTTCCCCGCGCCGGTCAGCACGATGGCGCGGACGCCCGGCTCCGTGTCCAGGGCCTCGAAGGTGCGCCGCAGCTCGTCGTACACCTCGAACGTCAGCGCGTTCAGCCGCTCGGGCCGGTTCAGCGTCAGCGTGACGACGCGCGTCGCCGTGTCGTGCGCGTACTGGAATCCGTTCGTGCTAAACATGCGCACCTCCTTCGGCGGCCGCGGGCACCACCGCCGTCACTTCGATCTCGACGGAGGCATCCGGGTCCACCAGGCTCGACACGGCGACCAGCGTCATCGCCGGATACCACCGGCCCATGTGGCGGCGCCAGATGTCCCCGATCGCGGCTCGCTGGACCCGATAGGCTTCCATGTCCGTCACGTAGATCGTCATGCGGCCGACATCCTCCGGCCGGCCGCCGGCGGCAGCCACCACCGTCAGGGCCCGCACCAGCGCTGTTTCGAACTGCGCGACGAACCCGCGATCCGCCACGTGACCGGCGCCATCCGCCGCCGTCTGGCCGGCGACGAACAGGACGCGTGCGCCGGCGGGTGCCAGGATGCCGTTCGACCAGCCCCGCGGCTGGCCCAGGGCATCCGGATTGACGATCGTCATTGCCGCAGCTCCCCGCCGTCAATCGTGACGGCCGATCCGTTGATACCCCGCGCGGCCTCGCCGCACAGCATCAGCACCGCCGCCGCGACCTCGTCGGGGGCGATCAGCCGGCGCTGCGGGTTCGTGGACAGCAGCGCGTCGACCGCCTCCGCCGCGGAGCGGCCGGTCCGCTCCACGATCCGCGCGATGCTCTCGCGCGTGAGATCCGTGTCCAGGTATCCGGGGCACACCGCGTTCACTGTCACGCCGGATCGGGCGGTCTCCACCGCAACGGATCGGGTCAGCCCCAGCACCGCGTGCTTGGACGCCGCATAGGCGGCGATGTAGCGGTCGCCGCGCAGGCCGGCAATCGACGCGATGTTGATCACGCGGCCCCAGCCGCGCGCGGTCATGCCCGGCAGGAACCGGCGCGTACAGAGGAACGTCCCGCGCGCGTTGACCGCAAACAGCCGGTCCCAGTCCTCGATGCTCGTGGCGTGCACGGCGGATGCCATGGCCGTCCCCGCGTTGTTGACGAGGATGTCCACGCCGCCGAAGGCGCCCTCCGCCGCGGCCGCCAGCGCGTCGACGCTGGCCGGATCCGCCACGTCGCAGACGTCCGCCACCGCGCGGCCGCCCTCCGCGACGATCTCCCGCGCCACCGTCTCGACCTGCTCGCGCGTCCGTGCCGCGATCATCACCGAGGCGCCGGCCCGCGCGAGCGCACGGGCAATCGCCGCGCCGGCACCGCGCCCGCCGCCCGTGATCACCGCGCGCCGATCCCGGAGGCCGGTCACGCAGGCATCCGTTCCACGACGGCCTCTTCGAGGATCGCGCCGAGCAGGGCGACGGTCGCACGCCCTTCGTCCGCCGAGGCCTCCGCGGGCGCGCCGAAGTACGCGTCGGGACCGCCCGCCTCCGCGAACGTGCGGAGGCCGCTGCGGATGGCGTCGACGAGGGATCGGAGGTTGGGCGCCAGGTCCCGCATCACCTCGTCCCGCACCTGCGTGGGACATTCGGCCATCACGATGGACCCCTCGTAGCGTCCCGCGTGGCACGCGCCGCTCCGGAACTCGTCCGTCAGCCGCTCCGCCCATCGCCGGCGGGTCAGGTCCGGGAAGACCAGCGTCCCACCCCCGGAGGCCACGTCCTCCACGGCCGCACGCAGCGCGGCCACATGAGCCGGATCGTGATGGGCGTTGGCCACGGCGGTCACGCGGATGCCGTGGGCGGCCAGGCTGCGGGCAATGGCCACGATGGTCTGCGTGGTGGCGTCCGGCGGCGTGTCGATGCTCCCGGCAAAGGCTCCGGCAAACGGCGCGGGTGCGTACGGGAGCGCGGGCAGTAGCACCGCGTGCAGGCCGCGCGCGGCCAGCCGGCGCGCGCCGTCCCGCGCCATCGCATTGGCGATCACGATGTCCGTCCCGAGCGGCAGGTGGGGGCCATGCGCCTCCACGGCGCCCGTGGGTAGAATGGCCACGGTCCGATCCGCGGGCAGGCGCTCGACGTCCGGCCAGACCATGGCGGCGATCTCGTGAACGGGCATCAGCAGTCCCTTAAAATAGCACCGACGTGACAATCTTCGAGCCGCCCGACCACTTCAACCTGGCGACCTACCTGCTCGACGCGCGTCTCGACGACGGGTCGGCAGACCGCGTCGCCCTCCGGACGGCCGAACGGACCTACTCGTACAGGGAGGTCGCGGCGATGGCGGCGCGCATGGCCCACGTGCTGGAAGCCGCCGACATCCGTCCCGAGGAGCGCGTCATCATCGCGCTGCCCGACGGCCCGCTGTTCGTGGCCGCTCTGTTCGGCATCGTGCGCCGCGGCGCCGTGGCGGTGATGATCAACCCGGACCTCCCGGCCGACATGGCGCGCTACTTCTTCGAGTACACGCGCGCCAGGGCCGCCTTCGTGGACGCAAGCCGCCAGGCCGTGTTCGCCGCCGCCACGCTCGGCCTCGATCCGGCGCCACGCCTCTTCGTCGCAGACGAGGCGTTCGACGCGCGCCTGTCCAGCCTGCCGGCGGTTCACCGGCCCTTCGACACCCATCGCGACGATGCGGCCATCTGGCTGTTCAGCGGCGGCACGACGGGGCGCCCCAAGGCCGTGCTGCAGAGCCACCGATCCTACGCGAACACGACCGAGCGCTACGGCCAGGGCGTGCTGGGGATTGGCCCCGACGACATCACGCTGGCGGTCCCGAAGCTCTACTTCGGCTACGCCATGGGATCGAACCTCTTCTTCCCGTTCTCGGCCGGCGCGTCCGCCGTGCTGTTCCCCGAACGCAGCACCGCCGACGAGGTCTTTGCGCAGATTCGCGCCCACCGGCCGACCATCCTCATCAACGTACCGACGCTCGTGCAGCAGATGGCGGCGCATCCCGACGCCGCCCGGCAGGATCTGTCGAGCCTCCGCCTGGCGACGTCCGCCGGCGAGGCCCTTCCCGCCGAACTGCACGCACGCTGGACGGCCGCCTTCGGCGTGGATCTCCTGGACGGCCTCGGCACCGCGGAGATGTGGCACATCTTCCTGTCCAACCGGCCGGGCGCCGTGGTGCCGGGCACGCTCGGCCACGCCGTGCCGGGCTTCGAGGTCCGCTTGTGCGACGGCGACGGGCAGGAGGTCCCCGACGGCGACGTCGGCGCGCTGTGGGTCAGGGGCCAGTCGCGCGCAATCGGCTACTGGCAGCGCATGGACGACACGATGCACGCGTTCCGCGGCGAGTGGTACGTCTCCGGGGACATGCTCCGGCGCAACCCCGACGGCACGTTCGTCTACTGCGGCCGCTCCGACGACATGCTGAAGGTCAGCGGCAAGTGGCTCGCGCCAGGCGAGCTGGAGAACTGCCTGCTCCAGCACCCGCACGTGCGCGAGGTGGCCGTGGTCGGCGTGACGGACGCCGCCGGACTGGCCAAGCCGTGCGCGTTCGTGGTGGCGGATGCGCCGTCCGCGAGCCTGGGGGCGGAACTCCAGGCGTTTGCGAAGGCGCGGCTGGAACCGTACAAGTATCCGCGCACCGTGACGTTCGTGGAGGCGCTGCCGCGCACCCACCTCGGGAAGGTGGACCGTGCGCGGCTCGCCGCGCGCGGCGGCTGAATCAGCTGCGCGGCACGGCCGGCGCGTAGCGGACGTCCGCCACTTCCTGCCGCGGCGGCGTGACGACGAGGCCGCGGTAGGTGTCCTCGGTGATCGTCACCGTGACGACCTGCCCGGGCGTGCCGAGGGGCCGGCCCGCGAGCCCGTTGATCGTGAAGTCCACGGCGCTCGCGTCACCCACCTTGAGGACGATCTCCCGCTCCGCGTCGGCTTCCAGCGGCTCGCCGGCCTGCATCATCCGGTAGAGGACGGGCCGTCCGTCCACGACGAACTCCACCCAGCAGGCGGCGCGAATCACCGCCTCGAACCGGAGCGCGGGGGCCTCGCGCACCGAGACGGCGTGCGGCGTCTGCACGCGCGTGTCGGCTACGTCCACGACACGCGTCACGGCCAGGGACGGCCCCATCGCGACCTCGTCCCCCCTGGCGCCACCGCGCACGAGCCACGCACCGATGGCCGCGCCGGCCACGACGAGCACCGCGGCCATGCTGATCGCGAGCACGCGCTCCCGCTGTCCGGTGCCGCGCGGCGGCGGCGCGACGGGGGACTGGGCCGGCGGCGGCTCCACCTGGCGGCGGAACGCCGCGACGATCGGTTCCGGATCGAGACCCACGTCGGACGCGAACGCGCGAATGTACCCGCGGCGGAAGATCCCGCCCGGCAGTCCGTCGAACTGGTTGCGCTCGATCTTCTCCAGGATCTCGACGGCGATCTTCGTCGTCGCCGAGATCTGCCGGAGGGTGCGGCCCTTCTGCTGACGGGCTTCCCGCAGTACTGCCCCGATGTCCATGGCGGGTGACCTCCGCTCCCTCACCTCTGCCGCGTCCGGCACGGCCTGCTCCCAACCTAAGTCACGGCGCGGAGCGTGTCAAACCACATTCCCGCGACGGCGGGGCGGACGGGACCAACGGGCGTCCGCGGCCGGACCGCGATAGGCTGGCGGGAGCCGATGGCACTGAACCGGGGCTGCGTATATCGGGAGCAGATCGGCCGGGAAGCGGAGGGCCGGACGGTGCTGGCGCACCTCGCCGCCACCCGCCGGCACTCCACGCCGGAGGTGTGGCAGGAGCGCCTGGCACGGGGGGAGATCCGGCTGGACGAGGTGGTGGCGTCCGCAGGTGCACGCGTGAGGCCGGGTCAGGTGCTCGCGTGGGAGCGCCCGCCCTGGGACGAGCCGGACGTGCCGCTGCACTTCGAGGTCGTGCTGGAGGATGCCGCCCTCCTGGCGGTCGCCAAGCCCGCCGGGCTCCCGACACTCCCCGCCGGCGGCTACCTGGAGCACACGCTGCTGACCCTCGTCCGGGCCCGCGATCCGGAAGCACGGCCGGTCCACAGGCTCGGCCGTCACACGTCGGGCCTGGTCCTGTTCGCGCGCACGCGCGAGAGCGCGGCGAGCCTGGGCCAGGCGTGGCGCAGCGGCGCGGTGACGAAGCGCTATCGCGCCCTCGGGACCGGCCGTCCCGCATGGGAGCAGCGCGTCATCACCGCCGCGATCGGCCCCGTGCCACACCCGCGCCTCGGCAGCGTCCACGCGGCGTCGCCGGGCGGCCGACCGTCGAGGAGCATCGCCCGCGTCCTGGAGCCGCGCGGGGACGACACGCTCTTCGAGGTGGACATCGCGACGGGACGCCCGCACCAGATCCGGATCCACCTGGCCGTCGAAGGCCACCCGCTGGTGGGCGACCCGCTATACGCCGCCGGCGGCAGCCCGAAGGCGGACAACCCCGGCCTCCCGGGCGATGGCGGCTACCACCTCCACGCGGCCTCGCTGACGTTCACGCACCCGTCGACGGGCGCGGTGGTCGAGTTGGCGGCCGATGCGCCGGAGGAACTGCGTACGGGCCACGAGGGAGGTTCCGGGAGAGGCGCGGGGAGTAATCTTTTCAATGTAGTACAGTCATAAGTCCATCTCTCGCGCGCGTTGCGCACACCTTCCGGAGACGCATGAACTGGTGACCCTACTGTCCCGCTGGCGGCGCCGTGCGCCTGCCCAGGATCCGCCCTTTCGGCACGAGCTCCTGAGGATCGGCCGGCTCGACGACCACGCGGCCGGCCTGGCGGCCAGCTTCACGGTCGATCCGACGTCGCGGCAGGCCACCCGCAATATCCTGCCGCGTTTCGAGGACAACGCGCGGGCGCTGCGCGAGGCCTATCGGACGCTGGCCATGGACGTGCGGGCGGGCATCCCGGTGACGACGGCCGCCGAGTGGCTGCTGGACAACTTCTACCTGGTCAGCTCCGAAGTCCGGGACATCCATCGCAACCTGCCGCGGCGCTTCTTCGAGGAGCTGCCGAGCCTGGTCTCCCGCGAGCACGATCGACACGCGCGCATCTACGCGATGGCCGTGGAACTGCTGCGCTTCAGCGACAGCCGGATCGACAAGCACCAGCTCACGGTCTTCCTGAACAGCTACCAGCGCGTCACGCCCCTGACGATCGGCGAGCTGTGGGCCTGGCCGAGCATGCTCAAGCTCGCGCTGGTCGAGAACCTGCGGCGCCTGGCCGAGGAGATCCTCACGGCGCGCGATGCCCGGATTGCCGCCGACCGGTACCTGGCCCGGTTCGACACCAGGGAAGGGCCCGCGGCCGCGCCGCCGCTGGACCCGCCGCCCCTCCACCACTCCGCCGCCGTCGTGCACCTGCTGCACCGGCTCCGCGAGTTCGGCTCGGCGCTCTCCGAGGTGCGCGAGGCCGTCGAGGCGCACCTCGAGCAGCAGCACAGCTCGGCGGAGATCGCGATCCGCGGCGAGCACCAGGGCCAGGCGGCCTCGCTGGCCTCGGTGGCCAACACGATCACGAGCCTGCGCCTGTGCTCCGTGCTCGACTGGCGGGAGTTCTTCGAGTCGGTCAGCCTCGTCGAGCAGGTGCTGCAGCGCGATCCCGCGGGCGCGTACCCGCGCATGGACTTCCTCAGCCGCGACCAGCAGCGGCAGGCGGTGGAGGAACTGGCCGCGCGGAACGGCGACGCACAGGTGCGCGTGGCGCTCAAGGCCGTCGAGAGCGCGCGACAGGCCGCCGCCGCCGGCGCGATCACCGATCGCGAGGCGCACGTCGGCTACCACCTGATCGACGCGGGCCGGCCCTACCTGGAGACCGACGTCGCCTACCGGCCGCGCCTGGGCAAGCGCCTGCTGCGCTTCGTGATCGCGCACCCGGCGTGGTTCTACGTCGCCCCGCTGCTCCTGCTCACGGGCCTGGCGACGGCGGCCGGGACGGCCTACGCCGTCGCGCGCGGTGCGTCCCCGGTGTTCGCCGTCATCGCGGCCCTTGCGCTCGTCGTCCCGGCCAGCGATCTCGCGGTGGCCGTCGTGCAGCGTGTCCTCGCGTGGGCCATGCCGCCGAGACGCCTGCCGCGCCTGCAGTTCACGGGCCCGATTCCGGAGGACGCGCGCACGATGGTGGTCGTGCCGACGCTCATCGACAGCGTCGAGGGGCTGTCACGGCAACTGGAGCACCTGGAGGTGCTCGCGCTGGGGAACCTCGACCCCTCGATTCACTTCGCGCTGCTGAGCGACTTCCCGGATGCCCCGGCGGCCACCATGCCGGGCGAGGACGCGATCCTGGACGCCGCCCGCACGGGCATTGCCGCCCTCAACGCCCGGCTCGGGCCCGGGCACGAGAGCCGCTTCTTCTTCTTCCACCGCGAGCGGCGGTGGAACGCGCGGCAGAAGACCTGGATGGGCTGGGAGCGCAAGCGCGGCAAGATCGAGGAGTTCAACCGCCTGCTCCGCGGCGCGACGGACACGACGTTCACGGTCATGGAAGGCGACCTCGGGCTGCTCGCCGGCGTCCGCCTGTGCATCACGCTCGACGCCGACACGCGCCTGCCGCGCGACGGCGCACGGCAGTTGATTGGCATCAGCCTCCATCCCCTCAACCGCCCGCGCCTCGATCCAGCCACCGGGCGCGTGACGGAGGGCTACGGCATCCTCCAGCCGCGCGTCAGCGTGACGATGGCCAGCGCCGCGCGGTCGCTCTTTGCGCGGACCTACGCCGGCCACACCGGCGTGGACCCGTATACGACGGCCGTCTCGGACGTCTACCAGGACCTGTTCGCCGAGGGCATCTTCGCCGGCAAGGGCCTCTACGACGTGGACGCCTTCACCGCGGCCCTCGAGCACCGCGTGCCCGAGAACGCGCTGCTGTCGCACGACCTCTTCGAGGGCCTGTACGCGCGGACGGCGCTCGTCACCGACGTCGAGGTGGTGGACGACTACCCGCGGACCGTGCTCGCGCACTCCCGGCGCCAGCACCGCTGGGTGCGTGGCGACTGGCAGATCCTCCGCTGGCTGTTTCCGTGGGTGCCGTCCCGTACGGGCCGGCGCCGCAACCGGCTGCCCTTGATCGCGCGCTGGAAGATCCTCGACAACCTCCGGCGGAGCCTCTCCGCGCCAGCCACGCTCGTGCTGCTCCTGCTCGGGTGGACCCTCCTGCCCGGGTCTGCCGCGGCATGGACCGCGCTCGCCCTCGCCCCGCTGGCCTTCCCGGTCATCGAGCAGATCCTCGCCCTCGTTGCCGGCCCGGTGACGGGCGTCCGTTGGCACGTGTTCCTGCGCACGGCCCTGGGCGATGTCGAGACGGCGCTGGCCCGCGCGGTGCTGCAGCTGACCTTCGTGGCCAACCAGGCCGTGGAGATGGCCCACGCGATCGGCGTGACGCTCGTGCGCCTCGGCATCACGCGCCAGGATCTCCTCGAATGGGAGACCGCCGCCGCGAGCGCGGCCCGGATGGGCCACCTGACGCTCGCGCACTTCCTCCGCGGGATGATTGCCGGGCCCGTCATCGCCATCGGCGCGCTCGCCCTGGTCGCCGCGGTACGGCCGCCGGCCATCCTTGCCGCGCTGCCCATCATCGGTCTCTGGGCCGCGGCGCCCGTCATCGCCTTCCTGCTGAGCCGTCCCATCCCCTCGCGGCGCGAGCCGCTCGCGGACACGGACCGCGCCCTGCTCCTCGAGATCGCCCGCGACACCTGGGGCTACTTCGAGACGTTCGTCACGGCCGAGGACAATCACCTCCCGCCGGACAACGTCCAGGTCACGCCGGACGCCACGATCGCGCACCGCACGTCGCCCACCAACATCGGGATGGCCCTGCTCGCCACGCTGACCGCCATCGACCTGGACTTCGTCCCCGAGGAGGAGGGCGTCGCGCGGATCGAGGCGACGCTCACGACGGTCGAGCGCCTGGAGCGCTTCGAGGGCCACCTGCTCAACTGGTACGACACGCGCACGCTGGCCCCGCTGCCGCCCGCCTATGTCTCCACCGTCGACAGCGGCAACCTGGCCGGCGCGCTCCTCGCGCTGTCCGCCACCGCCACGGCGCGGGCGGAGACGGCCCCGGACGGCCTGGCGCAGCGGTTCCTCGATCTCGCGTCGCGTGCCGGCACCCTGGTCGACGAGATGAACTTCGGGATGCTGTACGACCGCCAGCGGAAGCTCTTCTCCATCGGCTTCCGCCTCGCCGACAGCGAAGGGCCGGGGCAGCCGGACGCGTCCTACTACGACCTGCTCGCCTCCGAGGCGCGCCTCGCCAGCTTCGTCGCCATCGCCAAGGGCGACGTGCCGCAGGAGCACTGGTTCCACCTCGGCCGATCCGTCACGAGCGTGCACGGCGTCCCGGTACTGCTCTCCTGGAGCGCCACGCTGTTCGAGTACCTGATGCCGCAGCTCCTGATGCGGGGCTACCCCGACACGCTGCTGGATGAATCGTGCCGCATGGCGGTGCGCCGGCAGGTGGACTACGGCCGCAGCCGCGGGGTGCCGTGGGGCATCTCGGAATCCGCCTACAACGCCGTGGACCGCTACGACGTGTATCAGTACAAGGCCTTCGGCGTGCCGGGGCTCGGCCTCAAGCGCGGCCTGGGAGACGAGCTCGTGGTCGCGCCGTATGCGACGGCGCTCGCGGCGTCCATCGAGCCGGGCGCGAGCGCGGCCAACCTCCGGCGCCTCGCGGCCGCTGGCGCACGCGGCACGTTCGGCTTCTTCGACGCCATCGACTACACCAACCGCACCACCGCCGACGACCCGGATCGGGAGGCCGGCAGCCGGACGGACGGGACCGTCGTGCGGACCTACATGGCGCACCATCAGGGCATGGTCGTCGTGGCGCTCGCAAACGTGCTGCTCGACGAGCGGATGGTGGACCGCTTCCACAGCGATCCGCGCGTGCAGGCCACGGAGATCCTCCTGCAGGAGCGCGTGCCGCGCCTGACGGCCACGATCGAACCGCGTCCGCTCGACGAGATGCGGGTGGTCACGCCGGCGCCGGCCGGACTCGTGCGGCGCTTCCGCACGCCGCACACGCCCATGCCCCACGCGCAGCACCTGTCGAACGGGCGCTTCGTCTCCGTGGTGACCAACGCCGGCGGCGGCCACATCTCCGCCGACGACCTGTCGGTGACACGCGTCCGCCGCGACGCCACGCGCGATCCGGGCAGCGCGTTCCTCTACATCCGCGACGTCTGGAGCAACGCGGTGTGGTCCGCCACCTACCAGCCGACGCGCGTGGAGCCGGACGAGTACGTCGTGACGTTCGGCCAGGACCGGGCGACGTTCCGCCGCCGCGACGGCGACATCGCGACGCAGCTCGACATCGCCGTCTCCATCGAGGACGACGTCGAGGTGCGCCGGCTCACGCTCACCAATCACGGCACGCGGATGCGCGAGCTGGACGTCACGAGCTACGCGGAGATCGTCCTGGCGACGCCGGCCGCCGATCTCTCGCACCCGGCGTTCGGGAAGCTCTTCCTGCAGACCGAGTACCTGCCCGCCAGCGCCGCGCTCCTCTGCCACCGCCGGATGCGGGACCCGAAGGAGCGGCCGCTCTGGGCGGTCCACGTGATGAGCCTCGAGGGCCGCTCGCAGGGCCCGGTCGAGTGGGAGACCGACCGCATGCAGTTCCTCGGCCGCGGCCGGGATCCGTCGGCGGCGGCCGCCATGGACGGGCGCGCGCTCTCCGGCACGACGGGGAACGTGCTGGATCCGATCCTGAGCCTGCGCCAGCGCGTCCGGATTGCCCCCGGCAGCAGCGCCCGCCTGTGCTTCAGCACCGGCCTGGCCGGCGACCGGGACACGGCCCAGGCGCTGGCCCACAAGTACCGCGACCCGGCCTCGGCCACGCGCGCCTTCACGCTTGCCTTCACGCAGGCGCAGGGGATGCTGCGCCACCTGGACATCTCCAGCGACGAGGCGCGGCTGTTCGACAGGCTCGCGTCGCGCGTGTTCTTCGCCGACGGATCGCTCGGCGCGGAGGAGGCGGTCCAGGCCGCCAACGAACTCGGTCAGGCCGGGCTCTGGGCACACGGCATCTCCGGCGATCTCCCCATCCTCCTCATCCGCATCGTCGGCGACGAGGGGCTGGCGCTGGTGCGGCAGGCGCTGCAGGCGCAGGAGTACTGGCGCCTGAAGGGGCTGGCCGCCGACGTGGTGGTGATCAACGAGCATCCCGCCAGCTACCTGGACGAGATGCACTCGCAACTGACGGCGCTGCTCGACGCCGGTCCGTGGAGCGCGTGGAAGCACCGGTCCGGCGGCGTGTACCTGCTCCGCGCCGACCGCCTCTCGCGCGCCGAGCGTACGCAGATGGCCGCCGTGGCGCGCGCCATCCTGAGCGGCGACCGCGGCACGCTGCGATCGCAGCTCGATCGTCCCTCCGGGGCCGTGCCCGACAGCCTGCGGCTGACGCCGGTCGCCTCGACGCGCCAGGCTGACGACCGGGCCGACGCGGCCGACCAGGCGGTGCGGCCGCCGCTCACCTTCGACAACGGACTGGGCGGCTTCGCCGATGACGGCCGGACCTACGTGATCGTGCTCGAGGGCGACCAGGACACGCCGCTGCCGTGGTCGAACATCATCGCCAACCCGTCCTTCGGGACGATCGTGACGTCGGCCGGGGCCGCGCACACCTGGGCGGGCAACAGCCGCGAGAACCGCCTGACGTCGTTCGCGAACGACCCCGTCGAGGACCCGACGGCGGAGGCCATCTACATCCGCGACGACGAGACGGGCGAGGCGTGGTCGCCGTGGCCCGGCCCCATGCGCCGGCACGCCGGCAGCGGCCGCACGGTCATCCGCCACGCGGCGGGCGAGACGCACGTCTCGCGCGCGTGCTGCGGCATCCGGCACGACGTCTCCGTCTTCGTGGACATCGAGGACCCGGTCAAGATCACGGTGCTGACGCTCAGCAACCCGGATCCCGTGACGCGGCGCCTGAGCGTCATGACGTACAACGACTGGCTGCTCGGCCCGCCCCGCGATTACCAGGCGTCGCACGTCGTGACGGGCCAGGACCCGGAGACGGGGGCCGTGGTCGCCCGCAATCCCTACGCGGCGGAGTTCGCGCAGCGCGTGGCGTTCGCCTATTCCAGCATGACGCCGCAGTCCGCCAGCGGCGATCGCATGGCCTTCATCGGCCGCAACGGCTCCCTGGCGCAGCCGGCGGCGCTCGGCATGCTCGCGCTGCCGGGACGCTTCGGCGCCAACCTGGACCCCTGCGCCGCCCTGCACATGGAGGTCGTGCTCCCGCCCGGCGCCACGCGCCGCCTCGTGCTGCTGCTCGGGCAGGCCGAGACCGTGGAGGACGCGCGCCGGCTGATGGCGCGCCACGGGAACGCCGACGCGGCGGCCGCGGCCATCGGGCGGGTCCGGGCGTTCTGGAGCCGGACGCTGGGCGCCGTGCAGGTCCGGACGCCAGACGACTCGTTCGACGTGGTGATGAACCAGTGGCTGCTCTACCAGGACATTGCCTGCCGCCTGTGGTCGCGTGCCGGCTACTACCAGCCGGGCGGCGCCTACGGCTTCCGCGACCAGCTCCAGGACGTCCTGGCGCTGCTCTTCACGCGGCCCGACATGGCGCGCGCGCAGATCCTGCGTGCGGCCGGACGCCAGTTCCGCGAGGGCGACGTGCAGCACTGGTGGCACGAGCCGAGCGGGCGCGGCCTCCGCTCGCGCTGCTCGGACGACATGCTGTGGCTGCCCTTCGTCACGGCGGAGTACGTGCGATCGACCGGCGACACCGGCATCCTCGACGAGCGCGTCCCGTTCATCGAGGCCCCGCCGCTGCCCCCGGACCAGCACGAGCTGTACGACCTGGCCGCCGTGTCGGCCGAGGACGGCACGATCTTCGAGCACTGCACGCGCGCAATCGAGAAGGGCCTGACGATCGGCGCGCACGGGCTGCCGCTGATCGGGTCGGGGGACTGGAACGACGGCATGAATCGCGTCGGCGCGGAGGGGCGCGGCGAGAGCACGTGGCTCGGCTTCTTCCTCTGCACGATCTTCAACCACTTCGCGCCGATCAGCGAAGGCCGCGGCGAGACCGCGCTGGCCGAGCACTACCGGACAGAGGCGCGGCGGCTCGCCACGATCCTCGGCCAGGCCTGGGACGGCGAATGGTACCGGCGCGGCTACTACGACGACGGGACGCCGCTCGGGTCGGCGCAGAACGACGAGTGCCAGATCGACTCGCTGTCCCAGTCGTGGGCGGTGCTGTCGGGCGCGGTCCCGCAGCGCTTTGCCGAGCGCGCCATGGACGCCGTGAGGACGGCGCTCGTCTCGCGCGGCTCGAAGATGCTGATGCTGCTCCACCCGCCCTTCGATGCCTCGCGGCAGGACCCGGGCTACATCAAGGGCTATCCGCCCGGCATCCGTGAGAACGGCGGCCAGTACACGCACGCGGCCACGTGGGTCGTCATGGCGCTCGCCCGGCTGGGCAGCGGCAACGAGGCCACCGAGATGTTCCACATGCTCAACCCGATCAACCACGCCAGGACGGCGGCGGAAGTGGACATCTACAAGACGGAACCGTACGTCCTTGCGGGCGACGTGTATGCCGTGGGCGCGCACCGCGGCCGCGGCGGCTGGAGTTGGTACACGGGATCCGCCGGCTGGCTCTATCGGGCCGGGCTCGAGAGCATCCTCGGCCTGACGCGCCGGGGCACGACGTTCGCCGTGGACCCGTGCATCCCGACGTCATGGCCGGGGTTCGAGATCACGTGGCGCGTCGGGGAGCAGACCCGCTACGACATCACGGTCCGGAACCCCGGGCGCCGCTCCCGCGGCGTGGCATCAGCCACGCTCGACGGCCGCCCCGTGCCCCCGTCCGCCATCCCACTTCAAGACGATGGGTTGCCGCACGTGGTGGAAGTGGTGATGAGGTAGGGGTGAGACCTGTCGGGGCGACCCTTCAGGGTCGCCCGATGACTCCTGCCCCTAGCAGGAGACGCACTTGTGGTTGTTCACGGCGCCGAGCGACTCGAGCAGCTGGATGGTGTCGGGATACGGCTGCGTGCGCTGGACCGGGCCGTTGGCCATGTCCACCGTCGTCCGGCCCTCGCGGTCCACGGCCTTGACGTTGGCCCCCTTGGACACCAGGTACTCGATCATCTCGTTGTCCCCGCGCGCGGCGGCGTGGTGCAGCGCGGTGCTCCCCTCGTGGTCGACGGCGTTGACGTCCGCGCCCAGTTCCTCGACGAGGTACTTGACCGCGGCGAGCATCCCGCCCGGCGCAAAGCGGTGCGAGTTGGCGGCAAAGCCCTCGCCGTAGCCGACGCCGGAGGCCGCCTGGAGCGGCGTGACCGACGGGCCGCCGAGCGGCACCGGCGGCAGCATCGAGGTGATCTTCACCTCCCGCTGCTCGCTCCCGTCGCCGAAGCGGCCGCGGGCCGCCGGCTTCATCGTCGGGATGTTCGGGTCGGCCCCATGCGCGACGAGGAGCTTCATGGCGTCCACGTCGCTCGCATACGCGGCGCGCCAGAACGGGGTGGCGCCGATTTCGTCCACGCCGGAGAGGTCGAAGCTGTAGCCCGAGTACCAGACCTTCTTGTTCAGCCGGGCGTTGACGTCCGCGCCCTTGTCCAGGAGCACCGTGAGCATGTCGAGGTAGCTGAGCTCCTGCTGCCGGTAGGCCTGCGGCTGCGGGTAGAGCGCCTTCGGCGCCCACTGGACGTTCACCACCGCGTAGAGCGGCGTGGCGCCGTTGTCCGCCGCGAGGTTCACGTCGGCCCCGCGCTCGATGAGGATCTTCGCGAGGTCGAAGTGGCCGTTGATCAGGGCCGCCATCAGCGGGCTGTTCCTGTCCGCGCCCGACACCTGGTTGACGTCGGCGCCGGCGTCGAGCAGCGCGACGGACGACTCGACGAAGCCCTCGCGCGCGGCGAACAGGAGCGGCGTGAAGCCGCCCTGGCCCGCGATGAGCTCGTTCAACTGGAACTGCCGATCCACGCCGGGAATCCGGGGCGGCGGCGGCGCGGCCGGGGCCTGGCCGGCGGGCACCTGCGGATTGCCGCCGTTGAACCCGGTGCGGTCGCGCGTCAGGTTCGAGAGGTCGACGACCTTCGTCGCCGCCGCGAGGTCCGCCCCGCGGCTCGCGAGCAGCGTGATGACCTCCGCGCGGTTGGCCGACGCGGCGAACATCAGGGCGTTCAGCCCCCGCACGGACTCCACCGCGTTCGGGTCCACGCCGGCATCGAGGAGCGCCGCCACCGTGGCCGCGCTGCCGGACTCCGCCGCCACCATCAGCGGCGTGGTGCCCGTGCGTGTCGCTTCCTTCGGGTCCGCGCCGGCGCCGACGAGGAGCGGCACGATGGCCGGATGGCCGACGCGCGCCGCCAGGAACAGCGGCGTGTAGTTGCCGAGGCGCGTCGTGGCCCTCACGTTGGCACCGGCGAAGAGCAGCATCCGCGTGAGGTCGGCGTCGCCGTTCATCGCCGCCCAGTGCAGCGCGGTCATGCCGTCGCCCTGGGCCGCGTTGACGTCGGCCGCCTCCTTGAGGAGGCTCCTGACCGCGGCCTGGTCGCCGCGCTCCGCCGCGTCGGCCACCGGCGCCGCCCCGGGCTGCGCGTGCAGCAGCGCCGAGAGGCAGACGATGCCAACGGCCGCGGCGGTCGCGGCACAGGCGCTCTTCATCAACCGTGTGCGCATCATGACGGGTCCCTTCCCGGTCACGCCAGCGTCGTGTCGGACGCCGCGTTCAGGTCGTACTCGCTCGTGCTGTCGCCGAACGACGCCATGTCGTCCAGGCCGAGCGCGTGTCCGAGGGTCAGCATCACGTTGGCCATCGGCGTGCCGTCGGCGGCCTTGTGGTGCAGCCCGCCCTTGATGGCGCCGCCCGCGTGCCCCGCGATGAACAGCGGGCAGCGCTTGTGGTTGTGCACGTTCGAGTTGCCCATGGGCGACCCGTAGACGAGCAGCGTGTTCTCGAGCAGGTTGGACTCGCCGTCCGGCGTGTTCTTCAGCTTCTCGAGGAAGTAGGGAATCATGCTGACGTGGTACTTGTTGATCTTCGCGTAGTTCGTGATCCGGTCCTCCCGCTCCTGGTGGTGCGAGGCGGAGTGGAAGGCGGCCTTGTAGCCGCTGTCGGCGTAGACGCGGTTCGAGGCGTCGCGGCCCAGCTTGAACGCGAAGACGCGGGTCGTGTCCGACGCGAAGGCGATGGCCTGCAGGTCGAACATCAGCTTGACGTGCTCCTCGAAGGAGTCCGGCACGCCGATGGGCGCGCCCGGCAGCTCACGCGGCTCGCCGGTGCGGTTCGACGCCTCGACGCGCTCGATGCGCCGCTCGATCTCCCGGACGTCGTCCAGGTAGTCGGCCAGGCGCGCGCGGTCCGCTGCGCCCAGGTCCTTGTTGAGACGGGCCACGGCCGTGCCGAGCCAGTCCAGAATGCTCTTGTCCTCGGCCCGCCGCTCGCGGCGCTCGCCCGGCGTGGCACCCACGCCGAACAACTGGTCGAACACGACGCGCGGGTCGCGGACCATCGGCAGGGGCTCGCTCGGTGACGCCCAGCTGATCGAGTCCGTGTAGACGCACGAGTACCCGTAGGAGCAGCCGCCCGCCTGGTCCACGTTCTCGATGCAGAGCTGCATCGAGGGGATGGGCGTCTCCTGCCCGAAGCGCTGCGCGAACATCTGGTCGAGCGAGGTCCCCACGAGCACGTCGGAGCCCTGGGTCTGCTTCGGGTGGCACTGGGTAAGGAACACGGCGCTCGACCGGAAGTGGTCGCCGCCGATCTCCGGTGCCGTGAAGGCCTCGGCGTTCCGCACGTCCGTGTTGCTGACGATCGTCACGTAGTCACGGAACGGCTCGAGCGGGCTCAGGCTGCTCGGCGACAGGTCGAAGGCGCGGCCGGTCTTCTCCGGCGACCACATGAAGTTCCTGGCGCCGAACGCCGTGCTGCCGGCGGCGCCGTGGACCATCTCGATGGCCGCCAGGCGCACGCGCTTCGGGTTGCTCCGGGCCAGCGCCGTCCCCGCGGGCACCATGGCCTCGAGAAACGGGAGCGCCATCGTGACACCCATGCCCCTCAACACCGTGCGGCGGGAAATGTGCTTCTTCGTGATGATCATCGCGTCTCCTCGAAACAACAGTCAGCGTTCAGCGGTCGGTCCCTAGCGGCTGGCCTTCTCGACATCGTTCGCGTTCCGGGGCGCGGGCGCCTCGGGCGCCGCCATCCGGAAGGCCTGGCTGTTGGCCACGGCCATCACGAAGGCGGAGACGGTCAGGTCCTGCTTCTTCGCGTCGCGCACGATCGATCGGACGATCGGCATGTCCTGCGGCTCCACCCGGCGGCCGAGCGCATAGGTCATGAGGCTCTCGGTGAAGCTCAGCAGGAACACGTCCTGGTGCTTCACGAGCGCCGCGCGCAGGCCGGACGGACCCTCCATCCGGGTGCCGTCATACAGCTCGCCCGCGGAGTCCACCGGCACCTCGTTGTCCTTGATCCGCCAGGCACCGGTCGCGTCGAAGTTGTCGAGCGCGAGGCCCAGCGGGTCGATCACCTTGTGGCAGGACGTGCACGCCGGGTTCGCGCGGTGCTCTTCCATGCGCTCGCGCGTCGACAGCATCTTCCCGTTCTGCGTGGCCTTCACGTCGTCCAGCGCCGGCACGTTGGGCGGCGGCGGCGGCGGCGGCGAGCCGAGCAGCACTTCCATCACCCACTTGCCGCGCTGTACCGGCGAGGTGCGGTCCGCCACCGACGTGAGCGTCAGGATGCTGCCGTGCCCGAGGACGCCGCGGCGGTAGTCCGGCACCGTCACGCGCTGGAACTGCCCGCCCATCACGTCCGGAATCCCGTAGTGCTTGGCCAGCCGCTCGTTGACGAACGTGTAGTTGGCCGTGAGCAGGTCCAGGATGCTCCGGTCCTCGCGGACGATGCTGTCGAAGAAGAGCTTGGTCTCCTGCTCCATGGCATCGGCCAGCGTCTCGTCGTACTGCGGGTAGATCAGGTAGTCGGGCGTGATCTTCTCGAGGTCCTGCAGCCGCAGCCACTGAGACGCGAACCGCTCCGACAGCGCCTTCGAGCGCGGGTCCGCCAGCAGGCGGCGCACCTGCTTCTCGAACCCGGCCTTCGTCCCGAGCACGCCCTGTGCCGCCACGCTCCGCAGTTCCGCATCGGGCGAGGTGCCCCAGATGAAGAAGGACAGCCGCGACGCCAGGTCCTGGTCGTTGATCCGGTACGCCGCGCGCACCGCGCCGGTCGACGGCATCGTCTCCAGGCGGAACAGGAAGCGGGGGCTCATGAGGACGGACTGCAGCGCCATGCGCACGCCCGACTCGAAGCCGCCCTTGTCCCGCCCCTGCTGGTAGAACATCATCGCGTCCTGCAGGTCCGCCGCCGTCGGCTCGCCGCGGTACGCCTGCGTCGTCAACTGCTTGACGATGTTCAGGGCACAGGATTCCTCCTCGGCGGCCGAGGTCGGCCGGCACGTGAAGATGCGGTGGCGGCTGGGCGTCTCCGAGACGCCGGTCACCTTGGTCGGCCCCACGACGGCGAAGTCGCGCAGGTGCGGCAGCATCGTGACGCCGAAGCTGATGCTGACGTCCGCCAGCGTGTTCTCGAGCGGCATCATGAGGTCGTCAATCGGCCCCTCGAGGTTCTGGATGAAGGCTGCGGACACGCGCTGCGGGCCCGCCTTGACGTGAATGGGCGGGGTCGTCAGCTCCAGCGAGTTGTTGGCGTCGGTCTCGCTCATCCGGGTGTTGAGCGGCATGAGCGCCACGCGCTCGCCGTTGATCGACACCTCGATCTGCTCCGCCAGTTCCAGCACCGTCATCGACTCGCGGCCCACAAGACCGCCGAGCGGCTCGTTGTGGAGCGACATCTTGAACGCGTACTCGCCGTCCGCCGGGAACACGTGCACGACGGACACGCCGCCCCGGGTGCCCATGGGCGCGCCGGGAACCCGGCGCATCTGCGAGGCGGTGCGGCCGATCTTGTAGGTGACCGAGGTCGGCGACGCGTTGCGATCCCCGACGGCCAGCCGGCTGATCTGCCCCGCGGCACGGAGGTAGCCGTCCATGAGCGTCGGCGAGAACGTCTGCACGTCGGCCACGTTGTCGAAGCCGGCGCTGATCGTGTCGGGCGGCAGATACACGGAGACGTCGACGTCGAGATCCAGCAGGTCTCGAACCGCCGCCGCGTACTCCGCGCGGTTGAGCCGCTGGAAGGGACGCCGGCCCGGGTTGGGCTTGAGCGCGGCCGCCGTGTCGATCCGGGTCTCGAGGGCCGCGGCCAGGTTCGAGAGCGTGTCGTCCGCCGGGCGCCGGGCGCCCGCGGGCGGCATCATGCCCGCGCGAAGCTTGCGGATGATCTTCTCCGCCAGATCCGGGTGCTCGGTGGCCTTGGACGCGTCGAAGGCGGCGAGCGACAGGCCGCCGGCCTTGCCGCGATCGCTGTGGCACGTCGCGCAGTACTGGCCGACGACCCTGGTCTGCTCCTCGGCCGTGAGCGTGCTGGACGCCGCATGGGACGCAACAGGGGCGGGCTTGACGGCCGAGGCCTGAGCCGGGGCGGCCGCGCGTGCAGCCGGCTGAGCCGGCGCCGTCACGGCTGACCGTTGCGAAGATCCCTGCGCGGCCAGGACGACGCCACCGAGCGCCAGTGCCAGCCCCGCAAACGCGAACTTCCTCATGCGCCTCCCCCGGTCCAGGACAATGAATCGACAGGTCTTGCGGCTACGACGTTCCTGTGATTATCGGTCTATTCCCCGTAAATATGGATGTTATGTTGTCCGGGAGTGTCACCGGATGTCATGACAGGAAGGGCCCCCGGGGCCACGGGCGGGCGGCGGCCGCGCCGGATCCTGTCCGGCCCGGCCCCCAGGACGTCCCCGGGCCCCCTACGGCCTCCCTACGGCTGCCTCGGCGGGCTGATCATGATGTGCGCGCCCGCCGTGCCGGGGTCCATCAGCCACGGCGCTCCCGGTCCGGCCGGCTTCGTGGGCAACCCCGTGGTCTCCCCCGTCGCGAACGGCACGTACAGCACCCAGCGGGTGTAGGCCCCGTCCAGCCGGGCGGTTGCCGCGTCAAAGGACTTCCCCGTCGTGACATAGAGGGTGCGCGCTTCCTTGGGCATGGGGAGCGTCCCGGACTTGATCTCCTCCCAGCGCGTCTCGTCGCGCACCTTGTCCTCGGTGATCCCCTGCGCCGTCAGTTCCCGGCCGCGGGCCATGAACGGCTCGAGGTCCTTGTGATAGCAGGCCACGCTGACCCCCTCCGACGCGGGGTTGTCCGTGATGCAGACCAGGTCGTTCGACCCCGGCCGCAGCGTCACGACCTTGCCATCCCGATAACCGAGCACCTCCGCGCCGGCGCTCCGGTCGGCCGGCGCCGCCAGCAGGGCCTGCGCAATCTGCACTTCGTCGGGCACGGCCTGGGCCAGCACCACTCCCGGCCACACGAGCAACACGAACAGTCCGGCAATCCTCTTCATCGACGCCTCCACGGGCCATTCTACGGGCAAGTCGCCCCCGCCGCGCGATCATCAGATTCGGAAGGGCGTGCTCTAATGACTGCATGGCCGCACTCCCGTCTCCCCTCCTCGACCTTCCCGCTGCCGAGGACTCCCACCCGTCCACCCTCGTCCTCGCCGGCGGGTGTTTCTGGTGCGTGGAAGCCGTGTTCCTGCCCCTCGAGGGCGTGATCGGCGTGCGATCGGGCTACACGGGGGACACGGCGGAGACGGCCACCTACGAGACGGTGTGCCGCGGCACCACCAACCACGCGGAAGCCGTGGAGATCACCTACGACCCGGCCCGGATCTCGCTGGGCCAGTTGCTCGAGGTCTTCTTTGCCGTCGCCCACGATCCCACGCACAAGGATCGGCAGGGGCAGGACCAGGGACGCCAGTACCGCTCGGCCATCTTCTACCGCACCACCCGGCAGAAGGAGATCGCGGACGCCTACATCCGGCAACTGGACCAGGCCGGCGTGTTCCCCGCTCCCATCGTCACGACGCTCGAGCCGCTCGACGGGTTTCACGAGGCGGAGCCGTACCATCAGGACTACGCCGCGCGGAACCCCGGCCAGCCGTACATCGTGTTCACGGCGCTGCCGAAGGTCGGCAAGCTGGAGAGCGGGTACGCCCACCTGCTCCGCAAGCGCGGCTGACGCGTGCCCCGGACCCGAAGGGCGGACTCTTCTTCTCTTCAGGAATACTCCGCGTTAGGATGCGCGGATGCGCATCTCCCTCGCCGCTCTCGCCATCCTGACGATCGCCGCCGCCCCGGCCGCCGCCGAACAGCACACGTTCGTCCCGAAGGACGGCGTGCAGACGTTTGCGGTCCGGCCCCCGGTCCTGCGCATCAAGCCGGGTGACACCGTCGTCACGCAGACGTTCTCCCGGCCCGGCGACTACTACGACCCGACGACAGCGGGGCCGTGGCCGGGGGAGGTGGGACCGTTCCACATCGAGGGCGCCGCGCCGGGCGACACGCTGGTCGTGCGCGTCCTGGAGCTGACCCCGAACCGCGACATCGCCATCTCGAACGTCACGCCGGGCGGCATCAGCGGCGTCGCGGCGGACAGCCGGACGCGCATGCTGAACGAGCCGCTGCCGCCGCGCCGGTTCGTCTGGCAGCTCGACCGGCAGCGGATGGTCGGGATCATCGACCTGCCCAACTCCCGGATCAAGCGGCTGGAACTGCCCCTCAAGCCGATGCTCGGCCGCGTGGCCACGGCGCCGGCCGGCGAGGAGGCCTGGGGCGGGCTCTGGCCGGGCGACTTCGGCGGCAACATGGACGCAGCGGACGTGACGAAGGGCGCCACTGTCTACCTGCCGGTGTTCCACGAGGGCGCGCAGTTCTATTTCGGGGACTTCCACGCGCTCCAGGGCGACGGCGAGATCGCGGGATCCGGGCTGGAGTCGACGGCGGACGTGACGTTCCAGTTCGACGTCATCAAGGGCCAGCGCATCCGCTGGCCGCGCATCGAGAACGACGAGTACCTGATGGTCGCCGGCAGCGTGCGTCCGACGCTGGATGCACTGCGGATCGCGTACGTGGAGCTCATCGACTGGCTGGTGGCGGACTACGGGTTCGATCGGATGGAGGCCTACCAGGTGGTCTCGCAGGCCGGCGTCGTCCGTGTCGCGAACGTCGTCGATCCGAATCACACGATCGTCGCCAAGTTCCCGAAGAGCGTGCTCCCGCCGCGCTGATCCGGTCCGGCCTACACGCCGGCGTGCCAGAGCAGCATCACGGCGTAGGCGCGCCACGGCCGCCAGCCCTGTGACAGGCGGTCCAGTTCCGCCGCGGAGCACCCGCCGGCGGCGCGCCGCAGGACGAGGTCACCATGCGGGAAGGCGTCCGGCTCCCTGAAGGCGCGCATGGCGATGTACTCCGCGGTCCACGGACCGATGCCCGGTATCGCGCGCAGCGCGGCCAGCGCCTCGTGCGTGTCCCGCCCGTCGCCGAAGCCGATGGCACCGTCCGCCGTGCGGGACGCGAGCGTGCGAATCGTCACCGCGCGGGACGGCATGACGCCGAGCGCTTCCAGGTCCGCGTGCCGGAGGGATTCCGGCGCGGGGAACAGGCGGTTGAGCCCCTCCGTCTCCCGGACGGCGGTTCCGTACGCCGATGCCAGCCGTCCCGCCAGCGTCGTCGCGGCGCGCACCGAGACCTGCTGCCCCAGGATCGCGCGCACGGCCAGTTCGAAGCCGTCCCAGGCGCCGGGCGTGCGCAGGCCGGGGTAACGGGACACGCAGGGCCCGAGCAGGGCATCCGCCTCGAAATGCCGCGCGATGACCGCGGGGTCCGCGTCGAGATCGAAGACACGGCCGATGCGCTCGACGATTCCGGGCAGCATGCCGGCATCCGGCACGCGCGCCTCCACCACGAGCGCCCGCCGCGTGGATGACGGCCTGGCGCTGATCGTGCCGTGGCTGCCGTGCGGAGCGCCATCCAGGATCATCGTGCGCCGGTAGACGCCGTCCCGCACCTCTTCCACGCCCGGCGTGGCCCGCGCGGCCAGGAAGCCCAGCATGGCGTCCCAGTCGCAGGGCGGCCGGCACGGCAGGCGCACGCGGTACACCGGTGCATCGGGGGACGAGCGGCGAGAGGGCCGCCTCATCCGAGCATCCGCGCGCGGATTTCCGGCGGCGGCACCTCGCACGCGGTCGACGCGCCGGCCAGCCGATGCCGCACGCGCGCCACCTGCGCGTAGACGAGGTCCCTCAAAGGGGCGGGCACGAGGAGCAGGATGCGGGTCGCGCGCCACGGCCACGAGAGCCGCGCCGCAATCTTCAGCGACGCCGTGGATCGCAGGTAGACGCGGCCGTCTTCGATCAGGACGAGACTCCGCGCCGCATCGCGCGTGATCCCGTGCGCCGCGAGCACGGCCACGGCCTGCGGCCACTGCGAGGGGGCGAAGCGGAAGTAGCCGCCGGGATCGCGGCGCGCGATGAAGCGCACCGCGCCCTCGCAGAAGCCGCACGTCCCGTCGAAGAGCACGATGCCGCCGGGTGCGCCGGTCGAGACGGGGCTCATGGTGTGGTCCTGTCCCGCGGCGCCAGCTCCATCAGGGCACGACGGCGATGGCTTCGATCTCGACCTTGTATTCCGCGCTCGCCAGCCGGGTGATGCCGACGAGCGTGCTGGCCGGCGGATGCGCGCCGAAGTACTTCGCGCGCACGGCCGCCGCGGCCGGATCGCGGTAGGCGTCCACGTCCGTCGTATAGGTCGTGATCTTGACCACGTGCGAGAAGTCGCCGCCCTGCGAGGCCAGGGCGGTCTGCAGGTTCTTCAGGACCTGCTCCAGCTGCTCCACCATCCCGGAACCCGCCAGACGACCCTGCGCGTCGGCACCGACCTGGCCGGCAATGTAGAGCGTGTTGCCGACGCGCACGACATGGGAGTAGGTCGCCGGCGTGCTGAGGCCGGGCGGGTTGATGCGCTGCACGGCCTGCCCCTGAAGGGATGCGGCGCCGGCAATGGCGAGGGCCGCGGCAACGAGAACGGCATGGATGCTGGTCATAGGCGTCTCAGGTGTAAGGCGCGCTCGGAACGGGGACACGCTAGAATAGTCGTCGATCCGGGGTCGTTCAATGGTAGGACCGCGCCCTTTGGAGGCGTGTATCGTGGTTCGAATCCACGCCCCGGAGCCAGCCTTTGGCGAGCTACGGCGAGATGTCTCGCCAAAGCCTGGAGCCTGGAGCCCAGAGCCCCAACGCCCTACCTCAGCGCCACGCGGACGCCCACGCGCACCGTGCGCGGCCAGCCGACGAGGCGGATCGGCGTCCGGCCCGTGTCGTAGTCCTTGTCGAACAGGTTCTCCACCGCCAGGAACCCGACAAGGCCGGGCGTGACGGCGCGGCTCACCTGGACGTCGACCACGCCGTACCCGCCCAGCTCGAACTGGTTGACGTCATCGTCGTACTGCCGGCCGCTGAAGCGGGCCTGCAGCGCGGCGGTGACGAAGCGGGGATCGGTCCACGTGAGGCCGACGCCGCCCTGGATCCGCGGGACCTGCGGCACCTCGTTGCCCTCGATGGCCGGCGCGGCCACCGAGCCGCGGAAGTGGCTGGAGGTGTAGACCAGCTGGCCGTTCACGCTGAGCGTCGGCATCAGGCGTGCATCGGCTTCGAACTCGACGCCCCGCGCGCGGATCTCGTCGGAGTTGCGGCGCTCGCGCGTGATGAGCGCGGGCGTGCTCGAGAGCGTCACGTTGGCGATGGCGCCATCGAGGTTGTTCACGAACGCGGTCACGCGCGTGGACACCTTCGCCCACGACGCGAGCACGCCGCCCTCGACGCCCGTCAGCGTCTCGGGATCCAGCAGCGGGTTGGGGTTCGTCAGGGCATTGCCGACGCGGAAGCCGCGGTGCAACTCGTTCAGCGAGGGCGACCGGTTGGCACGGTACACCGCGCCCTGCAGGGCGATGGGGCCGTTCCGCCAGGCCACGGCCGCACGCGGGCTGAAGAAGGTCACGGCCTTCTCCGGCAGCGTGCTGTCGGTCGGCGTGGACTTCCACCAGTCCACGCGGCCGCCGAGGTCGACGGTGATCCGGTTGCCCGCGGGCACGCTGGCGCGCGCGAACATCGCGGCCGTTCGCTCCGTTCCACCGGCGAGGAAGGGGCCCGACTGCTCGTTCGTGAGCGAGTAGCGCAGCTCGCGGACTTCCGATTCGGTCCGATGGAAATCGCCGCCGGCAATCAGCGTCACGGTGCCGAGCGGCCGCGTCCACTGCCCGCCCGCCGTGTTGAACGTCGTGTCGGTGGTCTGCTCCGTCGTCAGCCGCTCGGTGGCACGGCCGGCCGCCACCGCGGTGAACGTCTGGTAGTAGTCCTGCACGCTGCGCGCGGCCTGGGCCTGCCAGACGCCGCCGGCCCGCGCCCCGCCCATGGTCCCCGACACCTGCGTCCAGCCCGTCGTGTTGACCTGGAGCGGCGTGCCGTTGCCGCGCTCCTCGTCGTAGCGGGCCACCTTGAGCCACGCGTGCCAGGTGTTCCGCTGCCGCCCCGCCGTCACGAAGCCCGTCGTGTAGTCGCTGTCCGCGCGCGTATCCGCGGGGCCGCGCGCTTCGGGCGCCACGGTATAGGCGCCGTCGGTCGTCGTGCCCTCGAAGGCACCGGACGCCGCCCAGCCGTGGTGCTCGATGCCGCCGAAGAGCGATCCGCGGAAGGTGCCCAGCGACCCGCCGTCGACCGTCGCGCGCAGGCGCGTGCGATCCGGCTGGAACGTCAGGAGCTGGATGACGCCGCCGAGCGCGTCGGCGCCGTAGAGATCACCGGTGGCGCCGCGGACCACCTCGACGCGATCGACAGCGGCGAGCGGCACGCGGTTCCAGTAGACCCAGCTGCCGAAGGGATCGTTGAGCGGCACGCCGTCGGTCAGCACCAGCGTGCGGCTGGCGCCGGAGCCCGACACGCCGCGCAGCGTGACGCCCTGCGTCGTCGGGTTGGCGACGCGGGACGAGGATCGGCGGAAGAGGTTGAAGCCGGGGGTCTGGCGCAGGATGTCGTCCAGGGCGCCGGCCGCGGAGTTGCTGAGCTCCGCCGCGGTCACGACCGTGGCGCTCGCCGCGCTCGGCAGCCGCTCCGCGCCGCGCGTCGCCGTCACCACGACCGAGTCCGAGAAGACGGCGGGACGCAGCACCACGCGGACGGCAGCACTGTTGACCGCGACCTCGACGGGCGCAAAGCCTGGCGCCGTGACGAGCACGCGGCTCCCCGGCTCCGTGATTCGGAACGTGCCGTCCGGGCCGGCTGCCGTCTCGATCGTGCGGCCATCCGCGGTCGTGAGCACGATCGCCGCACCGGGCACGGCTGCGCCGGAGACGTCCACCACGCTGCCCTCGACGGACATCGTCTGCGCCAGGCCGCCGGGCGGCCGCATCAGGAGGACGGCCAGGAACACGCTCCAGAGCAGCGGGCGGCACGCGCGGATGAACATGGCAGTAAACTGTACACCAGACACGCGCGGCCGACCCGGCCGCGCCGCTCCCCGACGCCCTTGACGCCGACCGCACCTTCGCACGAACAGGATCCGGGTCCGACCCCGAACCCCGCACCCGCCGGCCACGACGATGTCGTGATGCTCGAGGGGCCGCACTCGCGCATCCGGGAGTTCATGATGCTCCTGCGCGCGGGCCGGGACTTCGTCCGCGGCTTCCGCACGCTGCACTTCGTCGGCCCGTGCGTCACCGTCTTCGGGTCCGCCCGCTTCGGCGAGGATCATCCGTACTACCAGCTCGCGCGCGAAGTGGGCGGGGCGCTCTCGCGCCTCGGGTTCACCGTCATGACGGGCGGCGGCCCCGGCGTGATGGAAGGCGCCAACCGCGGCGCGCGCGAGGCCGGCGGCTGCTCCATCGCCTGCAACATCGAGCTGCCCTTCGAACAGCACGCCAACCCGTACCTGGATCGCTGGGTGGTCTGCCACTACTTCTTCGTGCGGAAGGTGCTCCTGCTCAAGTACTCGTACGCGTTCGTCGTGCTACCGGGCGGGTTCGGCACGCTCGACGAGCTGGGCGAGGCCCTGACGCTCATCCAGACCAGGAAGATCGACCAGTTCCCCGTCGTCCTGATGGGACGCGACTACTGGTCGCCGTTGCTCGGGATGGTGGACCGCATGGTCGCGGAGGGGACCGTGTCCCCGCACGACCTGGACCTGATGCTCGTCACGGACTCCGTGGAGGAAGCGATGGCGCACATCGAACAGAACGCCGTCGTGCGATTCGGCCTGACCCGGCGCCGCGCGCCGCGGCCGTCCATCCTGCTCGGTGAGCGCGAGCCGCATTCGCTGGCATCCACCGGGTCGCCGTCCGCCTCGCGGACCCGCTGACCGCGCCTCCCCGGGCGGATGCGGCCCGTACGGCCGCTGATGTACCCTTGTCACGTGCGTCTCGCCAAACTGGCCATTGCCAGTCTCAACCCCACCGTGGGCGCCGTTGTCTCCAACCGCGCACGGCTCGTCGCCGCGGCCCGTGAGATGGCGGACGCGGACGTCACGATCGGCGCCTTCCCCGAGCAGGTGGTGGGCGGATATCCGCCGGAAGACCTGATCCAGTGGCGGGGGTTCCTCGACAGCCAGCGCCGGGCGGTGGACGAGTTTGCCGCCGAGACGGCGGAGGCGCCTACCGTGTTCGTGCTGGGCGTGGCCGTGGCCGTCGGCGGGCAGTTGTTCAACTGCGCCGCCATCGTGCACCACGGCCAGGTGCTCGGCTTCGTCCCCAAGGAGAAGCTCCCGAGCTACAACGTCTTCTACGAGGGCCGGACGTTCTCGCGGGGCGGTCCCGGGCTGGCGTTCGACGCCGACGGCGTGCCCCTCGGCGACTACATCTTCGAGTTCGACTTCGGGCCCGTGGCGATCGAGGTGTGCGAGGACGCGTGGTCCCCGGACGGCCCGATGCGGCGGCGCTGCTATTCCGGCGCGGAGATCGTCGTCAACGTCTCGGCCTCACCCTATCGGATGGGCGTCTCGGCCACGCGGCGGGAGATGCTGGCCACGCGCGCGGCCGACACGCAGGCCGTGCTGCTCTACGCCAACGCCGTCGGCGGACAGGACGGCCTCGTCTACGACGGCGGCGGCTTCGTGTTCCAGAACGGGCGGCTGGTGCTGGACGCGCCGCGCTTCGTCGACGGCTGGTGGGCGGCCACCGTGGACCTGGATCGCACGCGCCGGCTCCGGCTGGAGAACACCACCTGGCGCAGTGACTGCGAGAGCTTCGGCCTCGAAGGGCGGACGGTGCCGCGCATCCGGGCCGATCGCGCCACCGCGGACCGATCGGGTCTCGTCTACCCCGCGCCCGAGGGCGGCAGTTTCTTCCTCCCGGCCAACGAGCCGCCGCAGCCGGATCCGCGCGACCGGGCGCTCGACGAGTTGTTCGAGGCCCTCACCCTCGGTGTGCGCAGCTACTACGAGAAGACGGGCGCGTTCCGCTCCATCGGCCTGGCACTCTCCGGCGGGCGCGACTCGATGCTCTCCCTGCTCGTCGCCTGGCGCGCCGCGCAGATGCTGCCGGGCGACGTGCCGGTCATGGCGTTCTACATGCCGAGCCGCCACTCGCAGCCCGCCACGCGCGATGCGGCCGCCCTGCTCGCGCGCGAGCTGAACGTGGCGCTCGCCATCGTCCCGATCGACGAGGCCACGGACCGCGAGGTCGAGGCCGTCACCGCCATGCTCGGCGGCGCCGCGCCCACCGAGCTGACGCGCCAGAACATCCAGGCGCGGCTGCGCGGCCAGCGCATGTGGAACTGGTCCAACACCTCCGGCGCGCTCTTCCTGCAGACGGGGGACATGAGCGAGAAGGCCGTCGGCTACACGACGATGGGCGGCGACCTCGAGGGCGCGCTGTCGGTCATCGCCAACGTGCCGAAGACGGTGGTGGTCGCCCTGCTCGAACGGCTCCACGTGCGGTTCGGGTTCGACGGCATTGCCGCCACGCTCGCCACCGAGCCCGGCCCGGAGCTCGCCGACGCGCAGGAAGCGGAACGGGAGCTGATGCCGTTCCCGATTCTCGACGCCTGCCTCCACCTCTACGCGGGCGAGAAGATGTCGCCCGACGAGATGGGGACGGCGCTCGCCGGCATCTTCCCCGGAGAGGACGCGGCACACCTCGCCGCCTGCGCCGAACGCTTCGCGCAGTTGTTCTCCCGGTCCATCTACAAGTGGGTCCAGTCGCCGCTGTCACTCCACGTCGGGTCGCTCGACCTCGATCGCGAGCGCGCGCTGCAGATGCCCGTCGTGCAGAAGAACGAGTGGCAGACGCGACGCGTGCCGTGATCCACCTGCCGGCCATGGACGACGAACGGCTGGCCGGCTACCGGCTGGTGGCCGATCCCGCCGCCCTGCTCGCGCGCGGGATCTTCGTCGCCGAGGGACGGCTCGTCGTGCGGCGCCTGCTCGACGCCTCCGGCACGCCCGGGCACGTGTTCGAGGGCGCGATCGCGTCCGTGCTCGTGACCGCGGCGGCGCTCGAGGGCCTGCGCGATGGACTGGACCGGCACCCGGCCGTTCCCGTCTACGTGGTGCCGCAGGATGTGATGAACGACGTGGCGGGCTTCAACATCCACCGCGGCTGCCTCGCGCTCGCGCGGCGGCCCGCCTCCGTTCCGCTCGACGCCGGGCCGCCCGCGGGCCGCGCGCGCGTCGTGGTCCTCGAGGGCGTCAACAACCCGGACAACGTCGGCGGCATCTTCCGGAGCGCCGCGGCGTTCGGCGTGGACCTGATCGTCCTGGGCCCCGCCTGCGCGGACCCGCTGTACCGCAAGTCGATCCGCACGTCGATGGGCGCGACACTCGCAATCCCCTGGATGACCGCCGCGGACTGGCCGGCGGCCCTGACCCGGATGCGGGCCGGAGGCCGGCGCGTCATCGCCCTCACGCCGGACGCGCGCGCCACGCCGCTCGCCGCCCTGCCGCGCGACGGGCAACCCTTCGCGCTCGTCGTGGGCACGGAGGGCGCGGGGCTGTCGGCCGGCGCGCTCGCGGCAGCCGACGTGCACGCGACCATCCCGATGACGAGCCTCGTCGACTCGCTGAACGTCAACACGGCGACCGCCATCGCCCTCTACCATCTGTCGCAGGAACCTCATCGTGCCGCCTGATACCGCCGCCGTTGCCGAGCTCGGGTCCGACCCGCTGCACTTCATTGCCGATCGCATGCAGATCGACGCGGACTGGGCCGTCGAGGGCCCGGACAGCATCACCTGGTGGGCGGGATCACTCGCCCAGCGCCTGACGCTCGCGGCGCCGCGGGACCTCCACGGCGTGCAGGTGGTCACGCTGCACATCGAGACGGACCTCCTGGCCGACGTGCCGGCCACGGCCGACACGTGGGAGCGCCTCTCGCGAATCAACCGCCTCGCCACGCTGAGCGCCTACGTGGCGGACGTGCCGCGGAACGCCGTCCGGCTCCACGCCTCCGTCTCGCTCACGCGCGACAACCTGCCGATGGCGCGCACGCTCGCGCTCCACGCCGTCGCCTTGCAGGTGGCCGACGCGCACGCCGAGGCCGCGGAACTGGCGCAGGTCTTCGGCGCGCGTGTCGACAGGTCCGGCCATCCGGCGCGCGGCCCCCGGCCCGGGGAGGACGAGATGCTCGGCGTCGCGGACGTGTACGAGCAGCGCGGCCAGGACGCCTCGCCGTTCACGACCGAGGAGCTCGCGCGTCTGGTCCAGCTCAGCCCGCGTCCCTGGGTGATGGCGTCGAGCGAGCGGACATCGCTGTTGGCGGACCTCGAGTTCGCGGACGCCAGGCCCGCGCGGCTGGAGATGGATGCCGCGGCGACGCATCCCGCCCTCGGGTCGGGACTGCAGCTCCGCCTGCTCCTCCCCGTGGAGCCCGACGCCGCCGTCGCCCAGCGCCTCAACGCCGTGGAAGCCCTGCAGCCCGATGCGCACCAGCTCGGGGCCTGGTGCATAGACGAGGAACGCGGCCTGCTCTTCGGCGCCTTCATCCCCTCCGGCGCCTACGTCCCCGAGCTCTCGCGCGCACTCGTCTATCACGCCGCCGGCCGCAACGAGTGGGCGCGCAGCGTGCTCTTCCCGCAGTAACGGCGAGCGGACTACCGCGGCGCTACTCCTCCCACTGGAGGGAACGCGCGACGGCCTTCTTCCATCCGGCGTAGAGCCGCTCGCGCGCGGCCGGCGCCATCGCCGGCTCGAACTCGCGGTCGAGGGCCCAGTTGCCGCGCACATCGTCGAGCCCCTGCCAGTAGCCGACGGCCAGCCCGGCCAGGTACGCCGCGCCGAGCGCCGTGGTCTCCCCGACGACGGGGCGGCGCACGGGCACGCCGAGCAGGTCGGCCTGGAACTGCAGCAGCAGGGCGTTTGCCGCGGCGCCGCCATCGACCTTCAGCGACTTGAGCGCGATGCCGGACTCGGCCTGCATCACCTCCAGGACATCCCGCGTCTGGTAGGCCATCGCGTCCACGGCCGCGCGCGCGATGTGCGCCATCCTGGTCCCCCGCGTCAGGCCGACGATGATCCCGCGTGCCCGGGGATCCCAGTAGGGCGCGCCGAGGCCGACGAAGGCCGGCACCAGGTAGACGCCGCCGGTATCCGGCACCTCGGCCATCAGGCGCTCGACGTCCGGCGATGCGTGGATGGCCGCGAGCCCGTCGCGCAGCCACTGCACGGTGGCGCCGGCCACGAACACCGCACCTTCGAGCGCGTAGGTCGTCTCCGCCCCGATGCGCCAGGCGACGGTCGTCAGCAGGCCCTGCTCCGATGCCACCGGCGTCGAGCCCGTGTTGAGGAGCATGAAGCAGCCGGTCCCGTAGGTGTTCTTCGCCGCGCCGGGCTCGAAGCACGCCTGGCCGAAGAGCGCGGCCTGCTGATCGCCGGCCACGCCGGCAATGGGCACGGCCGCTCCGAGCAGATCGGGATCCGTCTCGCCCAGGATCTCGCTCGAGGATCGCACCGTGGGCAGCATCGCCCTGGGCACGTCCAGCAGCGCCAGGAGCTCGTCGTCCCAGTCCATCGTGTGGATGTTGAAGAGGAGCGTGCGGCTCGCGTTGCTGACGTCCGTCACGTGGAGGCGCCCGCCTGTCAGCCGCCAGATCAGGAAGCTGTCGATGGTCCCGAACAGCACCTCGCCGCGCGCCGCGCGGGCCCGCAGGCCGTCGAACGAGTCCAGCAGGTGCTTGATCTTCGTCCCCGAGAAGTACGCGTCCACCACCAGGCCGGTCTTCCGCCGGATGAGCGGACCATGCCCGTCCGCCTCCAGCCTGTCGCAGATCGGCGCCGTCACGCGGCTCTGCCACACGACGGCATTGGCCACCGGACGGCCTGTGGCCTTCTCCCACACGACCGTCGTCTCGCGCTGGTTGGTGATGCCGATGGCCGCCAGGTCCGCGGCGCCGATGCCGGCGCGGGCCAGCGCGTCACGGGCGGTCTGGATCTGCGACGACCAGATCGCCTCGGGATCGTGCTCGACGTGGCCCGGCGCCGGGAAGATCTGCGGGAACTCCTGCTGGGCCATGGACACGACGCTCCCGCGGCGGTCGAACACGATGCTGCGGCTGGAGGTGGTGCCCTGATCGAGGGCGAGGACGTACCGGCTCATGCGCGCGCCTCCGCCGTCGTGAGCGACCGGCCGATGAAGACGTCGTAGATGACGGCGCCGCCGATGGCGCCGAGACACGGCGCGACGACAGGCACCCACCACCACCCGTTCCCCGCCGTGAAGACGCCACTCCCCCACCCGGCGACGGCCGTGAACAGGCGAGGCCCGAGATCCCGCGCGGGGTTGATGGCGTAGCCGGCATTGAACCCGAACGCCACGCCGATGGCGACGACGAGCAGGCCGATGAGCGGCGCGGCCGTCCAGGCGGGCATGGCCGTATTGCGCTGATCGGTGACGGCCAGCACGCCGGCCATGAGCAGCGCCGTGCCGACCAGTTGATCCACGAAGCCGCCGGCGATGGAGAGAAACGGCTGGGGATAGGTGGCGAAGATCCCGCCGGTGCCAAGGGCGCCCTGCACCTGGCGAACCCCGCCGTCGAGGGCGGTGAACGCCTCGCGATACGTGAGGAACACCACCGCGGCCGCCGCAAACGCGCCCGCCATCTGTGCCGCGACGAACGCCGGCACCCGCGTCCACGGGAACCCGCGTGTCGCCGCGAGCGCGATTGTCACCGCGGGGTTGATGTGGGCACCGGACACGCCGGCCGCCGTGTAGACGCCGAGCATCACGGCCAGCCCCCACCCGAGGTTGATGGCCAGGTAAGACCCGTTGGCGCCGCCGCTGAGCACGGTCTGCGCCACGACGCCGATGCCGAAGACGATGAGGATGAAGGTGCCGAAGAACTCGGCGGCGGCCTCTCTGAGCATGCGCGGGATTATGGATCGGGGCCTCCCCGGCATGGCGTATGATCGGCAATTCGACCTTGATGCCAATGACGTGCAGACAGGCGATGCGGCGCACCCGGCCGCGCGCCGGGAACCAGGCCTGATGCTGGCCGCCATCCAGGCGTGGGCCAGTCAACTCGGCGGCGTCGGGCTCTTTGTCATTGCGGCGCTCGACTCCTCCTTCCTCTCGTTCCCGCAGGTCAACGACCTGCTCATCCTGTACCTGAGCACCCGCTCGCCGGCGCGCATGCCCTACTACGCCGGCATGACGACGGCCGGGTCCCTGGTCGGGTGCTTCGCCCTGTATGCCGTGGCGTGGAAGGGCGGCGAGGTCTTCCTGCGCCGGCGCTTCAGCGCGGCCCGCGTCGAGCGCGGCCTCGCAATCTACCAGCGCTTCGGCCTCCTGGCCGTCGTCGTACCCGCGCTGCTGCCGCCGCCGACGCCGTTCAAGATCTTCGTGCTGATGGCCGGCGCCGCGCGGGTGTCCCCCTGGAAGTTCGGCCTGGCGATTGTCGTCGGGCGCGGCGCGCGCTATTTCGGCCAGGGGTACCTGGCGGTGCGCTACGGGGAGCGCGCCGGGGAACTGGTCCGCGAGTACGGGGCGGAAGCGGGGATCATCCTGGCCGGCCTGATCCTGGCCGCGAGCCTGGCCGTCTACCTGGCGCGCCGTCAGCGCTCCCAGCCGAGCCGCGCCGGCAGTTCCGACGGGTCGAACGACCGGTACGCATCGTAGGTCCGGCGGAAGTGGATCGTGACCTTGCGCAGCAGCAGCGCACGGCCCGTCCCCTCGAAGCGCGTCTCCGCCGGCAGCCACGCGCCGGCCGTCTTCCGGCGCGTGAACCGCACCTCCGATCCCTTGTGCAGGCGCGCGATCATCCCCCAGCCAAACGACACGTCGTCGAGGGCGGTGGCCTCGACGTGCATCACTTCGTACTCCGTCTCGTGGACCAGGGCACGGCCCGCAAACGCGCGCGCCACGCGCCCCTCCCGCGATCGCGGGCGCGCGTCCTTCCTGGGCTGGAAGGCGATGACGATCGCCGGCTGGCCTTCCCAGGTGTCGCGGCCCGTGATGGAGAAGTCGAACATGTCGATCGCCTCGCGCGCCTGTTCCTGATCGCGCTCGCGGGCTTCCTGCGCCTTCCGCAGCCGCGCCTCGCGCTCCGACTGCCCTTCGCGCGCCACGCGCCGCTGCCAGTCGGACAGCGTCTCCCGGTACTCGCGATCCTGTTCCTCGATCTCGGCGAGCGTCAACCGGCGTCCGTCGCGCTCGACCAGGCGCCGGTAGGTGAGGTCGTCGTTCGGGTGCGGGTAGACCTCGTAGACCCTGACCGGGCCCGTCCCCATCCGGCCGAACGGGTTGAGCTTGAGCTCGGTGGACCGCTCCCGGTAGGAGAAGCGGCTCATGATGAGGTCGTTGCCGGCGAGGCGCTTGCGCACCTCCGCGAAGAAGGTGTCCTGGTCCGGGAGCGGCTGGGCAGGCAGCACGGCACCGGCGATCGCGACGAGGACCATCACCGCCGGCGGGCTGGCAAGCGCCATACGATAATGATGGCGTACTTGCGACGCCCATGACCGACCGCTTCCTCGCTCGCACCGTCGTGGTCACGACCGTCCGGATGGACGAGCCGGACGTGGTGCGGCGCCTGCCGGCGTATCGTGCCGGCCTGCCGGAGGACGAGCAGGTGCGGGCGCGCCGCTACCTGCGCGACGAGGACCGCGATCGCTTCGTCGTCGCGCGGGCGCTGGTCCGGCAGCAACTGTCGCGCTTCGGTCCGCTCGCACCGTCGGACTGGCGCTTCGTCACCAACGGGCACGGCCGGCCGGAGATCGCCAACCCGCCCACGGCCGCGCCGCGGCTGCGCTTCAACCTGTCCCATACCCGCGGCCTTGTCGCGTGCGCGGTGACGGGGGATCGGGAGGTCGGCGTCGACGTCGAGTACATCGACCGCCGGCTGACCCACGACGTCGCCACGCGGTTCTTCGCCGCGCGCGAGGTTGCCGATCTGCATGCCCTCGACACGGACGCGCAGGCCCTCGTGTTCTTCGACTACTGGACGCTCAAGGAGGCGTACATCAAGGCCCGCGGGCTGGGCCTCGCACTGCCGCTCGGTCAGTTTGCCTTCCGGCTCGCGCCGCCGGGACCGCCCGTGGTGGCGTTCGACGAGGCCCTCGGCGACGAGCCGGCCTCCTGGCAGTTCTTCCAGTCCCGGCCGTCGCCCCGGCATCGGCTGGCCCTGGCCGTACGCCGCACCGGCGCCGACCTCGACGTGATCCTCGAGGACGTCGTGCCGCGAGACGCCGCGTGAAGCTCTGGGCGATTGCCGACCTGCACGTCGGGTACAAGGAGAACCGCGAGGCGCTGACGGCGCTGGGCGCGTACCCGGACGACTGGCTGATCCTGGCCGGCGACACGGGCGAGACGCCGGCGCACCTGGACTTCGTCCTCCGCACGGTGACGCTGCGCTTCCGTCAGGTGATCTGGGTCCCGGGCAACCACGAACTGTGGACGCCGCGGCACCTGCCGCCGGAACGGCGCGGCGTCGCGCACTACGAACGGCTTGTCGAGCAGTGCCGCCGCTACGGCGTGCTCACGCCGGAGGATCCCTGGGCCCGCTGGCCGGGTGCGGGTCCGCTGCGCGCGATCGTGCCGATGTTCCTGCTGTTCGACTACACGTTCGGGCCGGAGGGCCACTCGCCGGAGGAGGCCGTGCACTGGGCCGCGGCCTCCGGGGTCAAGAGCGCGGACGAGGACCTGCTGGCGCCCGACCCGTACGAGAGCCGGTCTGCGTGGTGCCACGCCCGGGTGGAGGCCACGGAGGCGCGCCTGAGGTCGCTGCCGCCGGATGCGCGGCTGATCCTGGTCAACCACTACCCGCTCCGCGCCGATCATGCGGAGACCCCGCGCGTGCCACGCTTCCGCATCTGGTGCGGCACGCGCCTCACCGAGGATTGGCACCGCCGCTTCAATGTCGAGGCCGTCGTCCATGGGCACCTGCACCTGCGCTCCTCCCGGACGCTGGACGGCGTCCGCTTCGACGAGGTCTCGCTCGGCTACCCGAAGCAATGGACCCGCTCCAAGGGGATCGGTGCCTACCTGCGGCGCATCCTGTAGGGCGAGCCTTCAGGCTCGCCCGAGTCCGGCGAGAGCCCGCACGTTCATGCGGCAATCCGCGCTCCACAGACGAAAGAAGGCCACCGAGACACCGAGGCACAGAGACGAGGGCGAGCGCCGGCGCGTGAGCGCCCACCAAAGGACTGACCGCGCCGGATCGTCACCGGCACTCGTGTGGTCTCGCACGCAGTCACGCGGCAAGCCGGTCCACAGACGAAAGACAACCACCGAGACGCCGAGGCACAGAGACGAGGACGCGCGGCGGCGCGGAGCGCCGACCAGGGGACCGCCCCGCCGGCTCGCCA
>CAZUGF010000027.1:5349-47303 GCA_964619705.1 uncultured Bifidobacteriaceae bacterium | reverse complement strand
GCGCGCGCCCTGTAGAGGCGACCCTTCAGGGTCGCCTGAACCCGCGCCGGGTAGTTCCGGTGGATCGCGCGCGCCCTGTAGAGGCGACCCTTCGGGGTCGCCTGAGCCCGCGCCGGGTAGTGCCGGTGGATCGCGCGTGCCCTGTGGGGGCGACCCTTCAGGGTCGCCTGAACCCGTGCCGGGTAGTTCCGGTGGATCGCGCGCGCCCTGTAGAGGCGACCCTTCAGGGTCGCCTGAACCCGTGCCGGGTAGTTCCGGTGGATCGCGCGCGCCCTGTAGAGGCGACCCTTCAGGGTCGCCTGAACCCCTTCAGGGTCGCCTGAACCTGTGCAGGGCTGCCTGAACCCTTCGGGATAGAATCCGCGTGAGACGATGGCCATGACCATCGAAGCGCGTCTTGACCAGGTTCCGCGCACGGCCGCCCGCCACGGCGCGCGGAACCTGCGCGTGTGCGGTGCCGCCGCGCGCGGTCGCGTTGTCTTGTACCGCGTGCTGCTGGCAGTCGGCTGGCTCGCGTGCGCGCCGATGGCCGCGGGAGCGCAGCCGCTTGCGGATACGGCGACAGTCCTCGCCAGTAGCCGTGAGTGCGTGCCCGACCGTGACCTGGGACGGGACGTCGACGCACGCTGTGAGGGCCTCGGTGCGGATGCGCAGACCGCCACGCCACCGGCGTCGGCCGGCGGCACATCGCCGGCAACCCCGCGCGACTCCATCAAGAACGGCCTGCTGATCGGCGCGGCAGTCGCAGCCGTGGTGAGCATTTTCGCTTCGAAGATGGCGGATTGCCCCGACGGCGCCGACGGGCGATGTCCGGGAACGAAGGCGCTCGGGATTGCGATCACCGTGGCGACAGGGGCCGCGATAGGCGCAGGCATCGATCTCCTGCTGACCGTCGACGCGAGCCCCGGGGCGGTGACTCCGACGGGTGTGCGGCGGCGCGACGTATTCGTGGCGGGCAGAATCAGCTGGTAGACCGGTAGCGCCCACGCCGTTCCCTTCGGCGGCGACCACTGTAGACTGTCGCCTCGATTCGGGGCGCACCGATCGCCCACCGACCGCGCGGCGTCGCCCTACTTCCGACCGCCGTCCGGGCCTGGCGGTATGTGCTGGAGGCGCCACGACACGGTAGCCAGCCACGCCCAGCCCGTCACCACGCTGATCCAGATGCCTGTCACGGGACTCGGGAGCGCGAACCCGCCGAAGAAGCCGAGCAGCATCACGAGTCCGCTGGCGAGCGAGATGCGCGCCAGCAGGCGATCCCCGCGCCGTGCGAGCATGCGCGCCGCCAGCAGGGCGCTGACCCCGAAGGCGACAAACGCGAGCGCGCTGACCACGAAGTGCAGCAGGCCGACGGTCGTGATCGTGGTCGGCGGCCCCAGGGGCGTCCCGACGGGAAACCCATCGACGGGGTCCGCGCGGAAGATCGCGGCGAGCGCCACGCCCGCACCGAACGCACCGAGCGCCCACGCGGTGCCACGTGCGCCGCGGCCCGCGACACGCGCCACGCCGATGGCCGCCGCCATCACCATCATTCCGCTGAGGGCGAAGTTGGCGGTCTGGACCCAGCCGTAGTCGCCATTGGCGAGCACGCTCAGTGGATGCCGTGCGAACGCAAAGCCCGGGCGCAGCAGTCCCTGCGCGATGCCGACGGCAAGATACAAGGGGCCGACGAGGACGCCGCAGCGGAGCAGCCAGCGCGTGACGCCCCGGGATCGATCGGACGTGTGCGGCCGGGCGGCGGGCGGTCCATCCATTGCGGCTCCCATGGTGATCAGTCGTCTGGACGGTATACTAGTTCACTCATGAGTGCAACAACATCCCGTCCCCGCGACGCCCGCCGGAGCGACCGCCGGGCCGGTCCGCGCGCCGACGACCCGCGCGTGCGGCGGACGCGTGCCGCCGTCCTCGCCGCGGCACGGACGCTCTTCCTGCGTCACGGCTACGGTGGCACGACCATGGACGACATCGCCGCGGAGGCGGGCCTCACCAAGCGGACGCTGTACAACAACTATGGAGACAAGGACACGCTGTTCCGGCAGATGGTCGACGACACCGTGGCAGCCGCGGAGTCCTTCGCGCGCGGCCTGCACGGGGAGTTTGCCGTCGGCATCACCGCGGCCAACGTCGCGGACCGCCTCGACGCCCTGGGCGTGCGCCTCGCGCTGGGCATCATCCGGCCGGAGGTGATCGCCCTGCGGCGCATGCTCATCGGTGAGTCACGGGGCGTGCCGGCCCTGGGCCGCGAGTACTTCGATCGCGCACCCGGCCAGGTGCTGCGCGCGCTCGCGGCGGGGTTCGCCGCGCTGACGCGCCGGCGCATCCTGCGGGCGGCCGACCCGGAGACCGCGGCCGCGCAGTTCGCCTATCTCGTGGCCGGCGAGCACCTGGACCACGCGCTGATGACGGGCGAGGCCGCCCCGGGCGGGATCATTGAGGCCACCGCGCGCCAGGGTGTGGCGACGTTTCTCGCACGCTACGCGCGGGCGAACCGGCAAGGCCACGACGCGTCAGGTCCAGCCCGGAGGGCGCAGGGCCGGCGGGCGCAGGGCCGGCGGGCGACCTCCAGGCAGCGCGGCTGACCGGCTGTGGCCGATGTCCAGGGCGTCCCGTGGGCAACGGTGTCGGTCGCCTGATCGCCACACAAGGTGGCGGGCGCCTCGGAGCCATGCGCTGGCCGCCGGCGAAGGCGCCGGCTGACGTAGTCCACCCGCCGCTCCGCGCCGGGACACCCGCCCGCACAATCCCGTAGCACTCCGCGCTCCAAAGAGGCACACTGGCCGCAATCACCCTTGTGAGGCCTCAATGATTGACGCGCTCCTGCAGGATGTGCGGCACGCGGCGCGCGACCTTCGGTCAGCGCCGCTGTTCACGAGCATTGCCGCTCTGACGCTCGCCATCGGGATCGGCGCTGCAGCCGCGGTGTTCAGCGCGGTCGATGCCACGCTGCTCCGCCCCTTGCCCTACGCCGATCCGACCGCTCTCGTGGACGTGCGAACGCGTTACGCCGATGGGCGCGCGACGACCGGCCTCGTGGCGTTCGCGGAGTTGAACGCGCTGAACCGCCGTTCGGACGTGGTGCGCCGCGCGGCGGGCGTGCAGGCGACGCCCATCGATGCCACGCTCCTTCGGGAAGACGGCACGCCGTTGCGCATCGCGGTTGCCGGCGTGAGCCATGGATACTTCGAGACGCTGGGCCTCCCCCTGGCCGTGGGACGCAGTTTTTCCCTCGAGGAGCACCAGTCGCCAGGCCCGGAGGCCGAGATCCATCTCGTGTTGTCGTCGCGGATGTGGGCGACCACGTTCGGCCAGGCACGGGACATCGTCGGGCGTCCGGTGCGCATCGCCGAGCTCCGAGGGGCGGCGACGGTGACCGGTGTCGCGTCGCCGATGCTGGACGCGCCCGGCAGTCCCGACGCGTGGTTCAACATGCGCCTCGACCCGGACGAGGGATCCCACTTGTTCCAGGGAATCGTGCGCCTGCAGGACGGGCGCTCGCTTGCCGACCTGGCGGCGGTTGCGCCCGCCGTGATGGCCGAAGTGGCGCGCACCGTGCCCAATGCCGTCGGCCGCGACTTCCTCCTTCAGAGCTTGTTGTCGGCCGTCGTCGGACCGCTGGAGACCATTCTGCTGATCGTGTGGGTCGCCACGGGGCTGCTCCTGCTCCTGGCCTGTATCAACGTGGCCAACCTCGTCCTCGCGCGCGGCGTGGCGCGGCACTACGAGGCGGCCATGCGCAGCGCGCTGGGCGCGTCGCCGCAGCGGCTCTTCCAGCAGCAGTTGGTGCAGGCCGTGCTCCTGGCGGTCATTGGCGCCGCGGGAGGGGTCGTCGTCGCCTACGCCGCGGTCCGGGTCTTCCGGGCTGCGGGGGCGGCGTCGCTGCCGCGACTGGACGCGCTGGCTGTCGACCTGCGCGTGCTGCTCTTCGTCGTCGCGGTCACGGTGGTGGCGGGCATCATCAGCGGCAGCGTCCCGTCGTTCCGCCTGTCGCGCGCCAACGGGCGGACCTTGATTCAGCAGAGCGGTTCGCGCACGACGGCGGGAGCCGCCGCGGCGCGGCTCATGTCCGGGTTGGTGGTCGCCGAGGTCGCCCTCGCGCTCGCCCTGGTCGCCGGCGCGGGCTGGCTGTTGCAGAGCTACGACCGACTCCGGGCCATCGATCGCGGCTTCGTGTCGGAGGGGCGGATCGTCGTCGACGTGCGCCCGGCACTCCCGAGCCGTGATGCGGCGAGTGTGGACCCCTGGGTCGAGCGTGTGCTGTCGGAGGTGCGCGCGGCCGTGCCGGACGGCACGGTCGGAAGCGCGTGGACCTACCCGCTGCGCGCGGACAACGATGGCACGACGAATGTCCAGGTCGAATCAGACGAGGCCTCTCCCGACCGGCCTCAGACGAGCCACGCCCGAGCCGTCAGTGCGGGCCTGCTCGAGGCCATGGGAGTGCGGCGTGTTGCCGGGCGCCTGTTCACCGCCGATGATCGCCGCGACAGTGAGCGGGTGGTCATCGTCACGCGGAGCTTCGCGGCGCAAGTGCTCGGAGGGCGGGATCCGCTTGGCGCACGCATCGGATTCGGCTATCCGCAGCCGGACATGGGACAGTTGGCGCGGATCGTCGGTGTGGTCGAAGACGTGCGCTACGGATCGCCGACATCCGCTCCAGAACCCCTCTACTACGTGCCGGTGACGCAGGTGTTTCCCATGCAGCGACAGTCGATCGTCGTTGCGTCCGCGGAGATCCCGCCTGCCCTGCTGATCGAACGCGTACGTGCCGCGCTCGCACGCGTCGACCCCACGCTGATCGTCGAAGCCGCGCCGGCAACGCGGTTCGTGGACGCGGCGACACGCGAGCAGCAGCTCGGACGCATGATCATGCTGGGATTTGGCGTGGCGGCCCTGCTGCTGGCGGCCGTGGGGATCTACGGGGTGATTGGCTACATCGCGTCCATGCGGCGGCGTGAGCTGGCCACGAGGGTCGCGCTGGGCGCGACCTCGGCGCAGATATTGTGGTTGATGCTCGGGTCGGCCCGCCGCAGCGCCCTGCTGGGAGGGCTCGCCGGCCTGTTACTCGCGTACGCCGGCGGGCACGTCCTCGCAAGCCGCGTGTTCGGTGTCTCTCCCGGGGATGCGGGCGTCCTGGCCGGTGCGTGGGTGGCCGTGTCGGCGGTCGCGCTCGCGGCAGCGGCCGTGCCGGCGCTTCGAGCGAGTCGTGCCGATCCGATTCGCGCGCTCCGCGCGGATTGACATAGGAGCGGCGCCCGGGGCCCTCGTACTCCAGGCTCGCGAGCACGAACGTCACTCGCGCTGGCTTGCCTCCACCGGCGCCAGGAAGCTTGGCGTCCGGCGTGAACGCGTCGCGAGCGAGGAGAGCGTCGAAAGTGTCAGAATCCACACCATGATGATCAAGGCCTATGGCGCCCATGCGGGCGACCGCCCTCTCGAACCGATGGAGATTGTCCGACGCGTGCCGGGCGCGCAGGACGTGACCATCGACATCGCCTATTGTGGCGTGTGCCACTCGGACATTCACCAGGTACGCTCGGAATGGGCGGGGACGCACTACCCCTGCGTGCCGGGACACGAGATCGTGGGCCGCGTGTCGGCCGTGGGCACGCACGTGTCGAGTGTCCGCGTGGGCGACCTGGTCGGCGTCGGCTGCATCGTCGACAGTTGCCGGCACTGCCACGAGTGCGATGCGGGCCTGGAGAACTACTGTGACGGCATGGTGGGCACCTACAACGGCGCCACGCCGGACGCGCCCGGCCATACCCTGGGCGGCTATTCGCAGCGCATCGTGGTGGACGCGCGCTACGTGCTGCGGATTCGCCACCCCGAGACGCAGCTGGCTGCCGTAGCGCCGCTGCTGTGCGCGGGCATCACCACCTACTCGCCGCTGCGCCACTGGAACGCGGGGCCCGGGAGGAGGGTCGGTGTGGTCGGCATCGGCGGGTTGGGACACATGGGGATCAAGCTGGCGCACGCCATGGGCGCCCACGTCGTCGCTTTCACCACGTCCGAGTCCAAGCGCGCCGCTGCCACGGCGTTGGGCGCGGATGAGGTCGTCGTGTCACGCCATGCCGATGAGATGGCCGCGCATGCCGGGCGTCTCGATTTCATCCTCAACACGGTGTCGGCATCTCACGACCTCGACCGTTTCGTGACGCTGCTCAAGCGGGACGGCGCCATGGCGCTGGTCGGTGCGCCGGCCACGCCGCACCCGTCGCCGACGGTGATGAACCTGATCGCCAGGCGCCGGACGATTGCCGGCTCGCTGATTGGCGGCATTCCCGAGACGCAGGAGATGCTGGACTTCTGCGCGGAGCGCGGCATCGTCTCGGAGATCGAGATGATCCGCGCCGATGCCATCAACGGCGCCTACGAACGGATGCTCACGGGTGACGTGCAGTATCGATTCGTGATCGACAGCGCGTCGTTGACCGCCTGACACCGCCGGCGTGCGGACGACGTGTCCTCGCGCCGGCGGCGCCGTCGCGCGCCTACGCCTCCACCGGAATGGCCACCGTGTTCTTGATCTCCCGCAGCGAGAAGTTCGACTTGATCTGCTGCACCGCCGGGTTCGTGAACACGGCCTCGTTGAGGAACCGTTCGTACTCGCGCGTGCTGCGGACCACGACCCGCATCAGGTAGTCCGCGTCCCCGGTCATCGAGAAGAAGTCGAGCACCTCCGGCCGGTTCACGATCGCGCGTTCGAAGTCCGCAATCTCGGCCCGGTTGTGCTTGCGCAACGTCACGTACGCAAACACGGTGTCGTTGTACCCGAGCTTGGCCGCATCGATGCGCGCCACGTACTCCTTGATGACGCCGCGTTCCTCGAGGGCCTTGAGGCGGCGCCAGGTCGGCGATGTGGACAGCCCGATGTGGCGGGCCAGTTCCTGCACCGTGTAGCGCCCGTTTCGCTGGAGCGCGTTGACGATGGCGCGCTCGTACTCGTCCAGCCGGTCCTCGGTATCAGCCATCGCTCTCGACCTTTCGTCTCAGTTGAATTGTTTCCGTGAATCGCTCGCGACGGGCATAAAAAGCCCGTAGAAGATGTTCAACTGGTTGATTGTGCCTTCATGGCTCGGTTTCAATCAAGCCGCACGCTCTCCTGTGCCCGCTTCCGGTCGCGAGCGTGTCAAGATCGGGTTGATTATGCCTGCTAAGAGGCCAATCAAGAACGTATCTGCCTAAAAACATGAGAATACCGCCTCAAATAGGCACGCCATTCCGGCCAGAGGCTGCTTAGATCATCACTGGGCGTCGGCAATCCGGCCGGCCGTTTCGGGTGAGGGTCGCACGTGGTCTCAGTCTCGGTTCCACGCTCTCCGCGAGTCGCTGACAGTGCTGCGCCGGGGGTTGCCGGCGAGTGGCGCCGCGTGGCCTACCTGCTGCACGTATCGCGCGCGCTGGACGCGCTCGAAGAGACGCGCCTCGTCCCCGAGAAGAAGGTGTTGTACCAGTTCTCCGCGCGCGGGCACGACCTCGCGCAGATCCTGCTGGGCCTCCGGCTCACGGATCGCAAGGACGCCGCCTGCGGGTACTACCGATCCCGGCCGCTGCTCCTGGCCCTTGGCGTCAGCCTCGAAGACGCGCTCGGCTCGTCGATGGCCAGGGCCGGCGGCTACTCCGACGGCCGTGACATCGGCGTCGTGTTCAATCACCCGGGCACGACCGGGGCGTCGGCGCTGCCGATGTGCGGGGGTGTCGGCGCGCAGTATACGCCCACGGTCGGCTGGGCCCAGGCCATCGAGTACTGCCGGCGGCAGCTGGACGACCCGGCATACGCGCGGGCGATTGCGGTTGCCCTCGGGGGCGATGCGTCGGTCGCGACCAACGGCTTCTGGTCTGCGCTGACGATCGCGACCACGCAGAACGCTCCCATGCTCTTTTTCATCGAGGACAACGGCTACGGCATCTCGGTGCCCTCGACGCTCCAGACTCCGGGGGCCGACATCGCGGCGAACCTGTCCGGCTTCAGGAACCTGCGCGTGCTGGCGGGGGACGGGACCGAGCCGGCGGAAGCGGCCGCGCTGATCGACGAGGCCGTCACCTGGGTGCGAGACCGCCACGGGCCATGCCTGCTGCGGCTCAACGTGCCGCGGCTGCAGGGACACAGCTTTCAGGACACGCAGACCTACAAGACCCAGGACGCGATTGCCGCCGAGTGGGATCGCGACCCTCTCCCGAAGCTGCGCGCGCATCTCGTGCCCGCGGTGATGGACGCTGCGGCGTGGGATCAACTGGCCGATGATGCGGCGTCTGCCGTCGATGCGGCGATTGCCGCGGCGGAACGGCGGCCCGTGGCCTCGCCCGAATCGGTGGCGCGATTCGTGTTCTCCGAGGAGGAGCCGCAGGTGATGGGCGGGCTGCGCCATCTGGGCGCGCACGCCGCCATCGCCCACGGCGCGCCGACGCCGCAAGGCGGACGCATCAACATGGTCACCGCGGTCCGGCGGACGCTGGATCTGGAGCTGACGCGCAATCCGCGCATGGTGCTCTTCGGCGAGGACGTCGGCCAGAAGGGAGGCGTCCACGCCGTCACGCTCGGGCTCCAGGAGAAGCACGGGAGCGCCCGTGTCTTCGACACGAGCCTCTCGGAGGAGGGCATCGTCGGGCGTGCCGTCGGGATGGCGCTTGCCGGCCTCCTGCCGGTGCCCGAGATCCAGTTCCGCAAGTACGCCGATCCCGCCGTGGAACAGATCAACGATTGCGGCACGCTGCGCTGGCGCACGCGAAACCGGTTCGCCGCGCCGCTCGTGCTGCGGATGCCGGTGGGCTTCCTCAAGAGCGGTGACCCCTGGCACAGCCAGACCAACGAAGTGCAGTTCGTCCACGCACCCGGCTGGAAGGTGGCGGTGCCGTCGAACGCGGAGGATGCCGTCGGGCTGCTGCGGGCGGCACTCCGGGGCGATGACCCGGTGATGTTCCTGGAGCACCGGGCCATGCTCGACGCGCCGTGGGCCCGCCGGCCGTATCCCGGCGACGACTTCGTCCTGCCGTTCGGCCGGGCCAGGGTCACCATGTCCGGGCAGGACCTGACGATCGTGACCTGGGGCGCGATGGTGGAGCGGGCGGAGGAAGCGGCCAGGGCGGTTGCCGCCGCGACGGGCAAATCGGTGGACGTGATCGATCTGCGCACCTTGATGCCGTGGGATCGCGAGGCGGTGCTGCAGTCCGTGACCCGCACGCGCCGGTGCCTGGTGGTCCACGAGGATCTCCGCACGGCAGGGTTCGGGGCCGAGATTGCGGCCGTGGTGGCCGATGAGGCGTTCATTTACCTTGACGCGCCCGTGGGACGCCTCACCATGCCGGACATCCCGAGCCCGCACAACGCGGTGCTGCTCGATGCGGTCGTGCCGTCGGTCGAGCGCATCCGCGCCACGGCCGTCGAGATGCTGGAGTACTGACCGTGAGCACTGGTGTCGCGCACGTGGACGTTCTGGCCCCCGTCGAGCAGGAGGGCACGAAGGCGTCGGTCAAGGGCTGGCTGAAGCAGGTGGGGGAGCGCGTCGAGGAGGGCGAGCCGCTCCTGGAACTCGAGACCGACAAGGTCGCGATGGAGATTGCCGCGCCCGTGAGCGGCATCCTCGCCGAGATCGTGATTGTGGACGGCCGGGACGCGGCCAAGGGTGCCGTACTCGGCCGGATCGCGCCGGACGGCGCCGCCGCGGCGCAGGCGTCCATGCCGCCGCCGGCCGTCGATCCACCGCCTGCGTCCGGCTCGATGGCCGATCCCGCAGGTGCCGGCCGGCCCTCGCGCTCGATCGCCTCATTCGATCCGGCCCTGAAGCTGTCGCCGTCCGTGCGCAGGCTCCTGATCGAGGCCGATCTCGACCCTCAGGCCATCACGGGGAGCGGCCGCGGCGGCCGCATCACCGCCGCCGACGTGGAGCGCGCCGCCGCGCAGGCCCGCGATCGCGCGCCCGTCCCGCCTGCGGCCGCGGCTGCCTCATCCGCCGCCGCGCCGTCGGCGCGTGCGCCCGGTGCAGCCAGTACCCGCATCCCGCACGATGCCATGCGCCGGCGCATCGCGGAGCACATGGTGCACTCGCTCACGACGGCGCCGCACGTGACGGCGCTCTTCGAGGCCGATTTCGGGGCCATTACCGCGCACCGCAACGCGAACAAGGCCGCCTTTCAGCACAAGGGCCTGCACCTCACGTTCACCGCCTACATCGTGCTGGCCGTCGTCGAGGCGATGAAGACCGTGCCGGTCGTCAACAGCCGCTGGCACGACGACGACCTCGAGGTGTTCGACGATGTGAACATCGGCGTCGGGACGGCGCTCGGCGACAAGGGCCTCATCGTTCCGGTTGTTCACCGTGCGCAGACGCTGTCGCTGACCGGCGTCGCGAAGTCCCTGCAGGACCTCACCACGCGTGCCCGCGCGGGCACGCTGAGCCCGGGCGACGTGCAGAACGGCACGTTCACCATCTCCAATCACGGCGTGTCCGGCTCGCTGACGGCGGTGCCGATCGTCATCAACCAGCCGCAGGCGGCAATCCTCGGCGTCGGCAAGGTGGAGAAGCGCGTCGTCGTACGCGAGGTGAACGGTGCCGACGCGATGCTGATCCGTCCCATGAGCTACGTCACGCTGTCGATCGATCACCGCGTCATCGATGCGGCGCAGACCAACGCGTGGCTGACGCGGTTCGTCGAGGTGATCGAGTCGTGGCCGGCGGAGACCGCGGCGCGCTGAGATTTGACCGCACCGCGACATCGCGGCGATAATCGCGGCGTTCGCGCGCGTGTGCCGGCGTGGGTCGAGGCCCTTCGCACGCGCGCTCCCCGTTTCCGGCCCGGACACACCGATGGCCCGCACGCGCGCCCTGGACTACGACGTCAAGCGACTCGCCATCCTGCACCATGCCGCGGAGTTGTTCGCCCTGCACGGCGTCACCGGCACGACCGTGACGATGATCGCGGAGGCGTGCGATGTGTCTCCCGCGCTCCTCTATCACTACTACGAGAGCAAGGAAGCCGTTCTCTACGCGATCCTGTCGTCGCACCTCGGGCGCCTGATCGAGATCGCGGAGCGTGCCGCGGCGGCGCCGGGTGATGCGCGCGAGCGCCTGGGCGGCTTCGTCCAGGCCATCCTGGACGCGTATCGCGACGCCGATGCGGAGCATCAGGTCCAGATTGCGAGCCTGAAGCTGCTGCCCGCGGCACAGCAGGACACCCTGCGGCAGATGGAACGGCGCCTCGTCGATCTGCTGTCGGCCGCCCTGGCCGACGCCGTGCCCGACATCGGCCACGGCCCGCTGCTGAAGCCCCTGACGATGTCGCTGTTCGGGATGCTGAACTGGCACTACCTGTGGTTCCGCGACGGCAAGGGCCTGACGCGTGCCGAGTACGCGCGCCTGGTCACCGTCCTCGTTGTTGAAGGCGCCGGTGCGGCACGCCGCGCCCTCGATCCGTCGTGCGCCGACGCATGAGCCCGCGCCGCGGCCGCCGGCCGCTGGACCACGTGCTGGACCACGTGCGCGCCAGGCCGTCGCGCACGTGGTCAATCATCATCACGCTCTACGGCGACGCGATTGTGCCGCGCGGCGGATCCGTGTGGCTCGGCACCGTCGTGCGGTTCTGCGCGCACCTCGGGATTGCGGATGGCGTCGTGCGGACGGCGATGTCGCGGCTGGCGTCGGACGGCTGGCTGGAACGGCGCCGGGTCGGCCGCAACAGTTTCTACGCGCTGGCCCCGCGCGGGCAGGAGACGTTTCGCCGGGCCTCGACGCACATCTACGCGCAGCGTCCCCCTGCCTGGCATGGCGCGTTCTCGCTGGTGCTGCCGGACCCCGTGCTGGCGCGTGATCGCGTCCGCGCGGCGATGACGGCGGCCGGGTTCGGTCCACTGGCGCCGGACGTGTGGATTGCGCCGGCGGGGCAGCCGCTGCCGAAGGGCATCCGGGCCGAGGTTGTGGCGAGCCTCTCCGGCGAGGCGGGGGTTCAACGCGCGCTGGCGGCGCGCGCGTGGCCGCTCGACGTGCTGGCCGACGCCTACTCGCGCTTCATCGCGGCGTTCCGCCCTGTCCAGGCTGCGGTCACTGCCGGCGGACTGGACGATCTCGACGCGCTGGCGGCGCGGGTGCTGCTGATCCACGAGTACAGGCGGATCGTGCTGCGCGATCCGATCCTGCCGGCAGCGGTGCTGCCGGACGGCTGGCCCGGTACCGCCGCGCGGGCCCTCTGTGCCGATACCTACGGCCGTGTCCTCGCGGGCGCCGAGCGCTGGCTGGACCAGCAGGGCATGGATGAGTCGGGACGCGCCCTGCCGGCCGCAGAAGGGCTCCGGAGCCGATTCGCCGAGCGCGCCTAAGTGTTACAGATTCTCGCGCGTGGTTCTCGTTCTGTTACATGTTAAGATCCGGCACAGGGGGGACTCTGGTATGTACTCGCAGTCGCTCAATCAGCCGGTGGCCGACGCCGCGCCCGTCGAGGACGCCGCCCGCGCCGAGCGCTTCCAGGCGCGTATCGACGACGAGCAGCGCATCGAGCCCAACGACTGGATGCCCGCCGCGTATCGGAAGACGCTGGTGCGCCAGATTTCCCAGCACGCGCACTCCGAGATCGTCGGCATGCTGCCGGAGGGGAACTGGATTACGCGCGCCCCGTCGCTGCGCCGGAAGGCGGCGCTGCTGGCCAAGGTGCAGGATGAGTGCGGCCACGGGATGTACCTCTACGCCGCCGCGGAGACGCTGGGCGTCACGCGCGAGCAGCTCGTGGACGAGATGCTGACGGGCAAGGCCAAGTACTCGTCGATCTTCAACTACCCGACGCTGACGTGGGCGGACATCGGGGCCATCGGCTGGCTGGTGGACGGCGCGGCGATCATGAACCAGATCCCACTCTGCCGCTGCTCCTATGGCCCCTACGCACGGGCGATGATTCGCGTCTGCAAGGAAGAGTCGTTCCACCAGCGGCAGGGCTACGAGATCATGCTGACGCTGGCACGCGGCACCGAGGCCCAGAAGGCCATGGCGCAGGACGCGCTCGACCGCTGGTGGTGGCCGTGCCTGATGATGTTCGGACCGCCGGACGCGGAGAGCCAGCACTCCCAGACCTCGACCCGCTGGAAGATCAAGCGCTTCTCGAACGATGCGCTGCGGCAGAAGTTCGTCGACGCGACAGTACCGCAGGCGCACTTCCTCGGCCTGACCGTTCCCGATCCGGCGCTGCGCTTCGACGAGGCCGCCGGCCACTGGGTCTTCGGGGAGATCGACTGGGAGGAGTTCAAGCAGGTCCTGGCCGGCAACGGCCCCTGCAACCGCGATCGGCTGGCGGCGCGGCAGAAGGCGCATGCCGACGGGACGTGGGTGCGCGATGCCGCACTCGCGTACGCGGAGAAGCACCGGCAGCGCGGCGCGGCCTCCAGCGCCGCATGAAGGAGGACCGGTCCATGGCCGACATCACGACGCCGCTCTGGGAAGTGTTCATTCGCAGCCGTAACGGGCTGGCCCACAAGCACGTTGGCTCCCTGCACGCCGCCGACGCGACGCTGGCCGTCCAGGCGGCCCGCGATCTCTATACGCGCCGCGGCGAGGGGGTGTCCGTGTGGGTCGTCCCGTCGAGCGCGATCGTCGCCTCCGACCCCGCGGACAAGGGCATGATGTTCGAACCCGCGGAATCCAAGGTGTACCGCCATCCGACGTTCTACGACGTGCCGGACGAAGTCGGGCACATGTAGCGAGGAGCCATGCACGCGGGATCCATCACCGTCGCCGAGACGCCGCTCCTCCGGTACCTCCTCCGCCGCGCTGACGATGCGCTCATCCTCGGCCACCGGCTGTCGGAGTGGTGCGGTCACGCGCCCATGATGGAAGAGGACATGGCCCTGAGCAACATGGCGCTGGACCTCATCGGCCAGGCGCGCGTGCTCTACCAGTATGTCGCGTCGCTCGAAGGCGCCGGACGCGACGAGGATGCCTACGCGTACCTCCGCGACGTCACGGCCTACGGCAACCTGCTGCTCGTCGAGCAGCCGAACGGCGACTTCGCCCACACGATCACGCGCCACTTTCTCTACTCGGCGTTCATGGATCCGTACTGGCGCCGCCTCATGTCGAGCACGGACGCCACGCTGGCGGCGCTTGCCGCCAAGGCGGAGAAGGAAGCGGCGTATCACCTGCGCCATTCGGCCGAGTGGGTGGTGCGGCTCGGCGACGGGACGCCCGAGAGCCACGATCGCGCGCAGCAGGCGCTCGACGGGCTCTGGCCGTATGTGGGCGAGATGTTCACCGTGGATACGGGCGAGCAGACGCTGATCGACAGCGGTGTCGCGGTGGACTCCGAGGCCCTGCGCGGCGAATGGTCGGCGACGGTCTCGGCCATCGTCGGGCAGGCGACGCTGACGCGGCCCGCGGACGGCTGGATGCAGAAGGGCGGCCGCGACGGCCGGCACGGCGAGCACCTGGGCCACCTGTTGAGTGACCTGCAGTACATGCAGCGCACGTTCCCTGGAGCCAGGTGGTGACCACCAACACCGCGCGGGATCTCGACGCGCTGTGCGAGGACGTCCGCCGGGTGGCGGGCGCCGTCGTGGATCCGGAGATCCCGGTGCTCTCGATCGTGGATCTGGGCATCCTGCGCGACGTCGTGGTGGCGGGCGATCGCGTCGAGGTGCTGATCACGCCGACCTACACGGGCTGTCCCGCCATGAACGCCATCAAGGCCGACATCGAGCGCGCGGTCGCCGATGCGCACCTGGCGCCCGTGTCCGTGAAGCTCGTCTGGTCGCCGGCCTGGACCACGGACTGGATCACCGACCGCGGCCGTCAACGGCTGCTGGACTACGGGATCGCCCCGCCCGTGCGCGGCCAGGGCCGGCCAACCCTGTTCGGCAGGCCAAGCGTCGCCTGTCCGCGCTGCGGCTCCCACGATACCGAGCCGCTGGCCGCCTTCGGCTCGACGGCCTGCAAGGCGCTGTGGCGGTGCCTCGCCTGCCGCGAGCCCTTCGACTACTTCAAGTGCCACTGACCTGATCGCCGTCACTCCGATGCCGCCCACCGTACCGCGCTTCCACCATCTCCGCGTCCGCGACGTCAGGCGCGAGACCGGCCAGGCCGTCTCGATCGCGTTCGACGTGCCCCCCGGCCTGTCCGACGACTACACCTTCGTCCCCGGGCAGTACCTGACCCTGCGCGCGACGATCGACGGCCAGGACGTGCGGCGCTCCTACTCGATCTGCTCGGGCGAGCAGGATGGCGAGCTGCGCGTGGCCGTGAAGCAGGTGGACGACGGCCTGTTCTCGCGGTGGGTCAACGAGCAGGTGAAGCCCGGTGACACGATCGACGTCATGACACCGACGGGCCGCTTCGGCGCCGATGCGGTCGTGCCCGCCGGCGGCGTCTACGCCGCGTTCGTGGCCGGGTCCGGCGTCACGCCCGTCCTCTCGATCATCCGCAGCGTGCTGCACCGCGAGCCGGCCAGCCAGTTCTTCCTCTTCTACGGCAACCGTGCCAGCCACGACGTGCTCTTCGGCGAGGAGCTCGCCGAACTCAAGGACCGCTTCCTGGAGCGGCTCTCCGTGCTGCACGTGCTCTCGCGCGAGGAGCAGGACGTGCCGATTCTCAACGGCCGCCTGGACGGAGCCAAGGTGCGGGCGCTCCTCGCCGCGATGGTGCCCGCCGCGGCCATCGATCACGCGTTCATCTGCGGCCCGGCCGAGATGATCGATACCGTGCAGGCCACGCTGCGCGCCCTGGGCCTGGGCGCGGATCAGATTCACATCGAGCGCTTTGTGTCCGGACACGGCGGTCAGCCGCGCCGGACGCCGATCGTGGTGCCCCCGGATGCGCCGCCGGCGCACGTCGCAACGTTGATCGTGGACGGCAAGCGGAGGGATGTGCCCGTTGCCGCAGGGGAAGCGATTCTCGACGCGGCCCTGCGCGGGGGCGTCGACCTGCCGTTCGCCTGCAAGGGGGGCATGTGCGCAACCTGCCGGGCGCGCATCGTCGACGGCACCGCGACGATGGACGTGAACTACTCGCTGGAGCCGTGGGAGCTGGACGCGGGCTTCGTCCTGACGTGCCAGGCGCACCCCACCAGTCCGACGGTGGTCGTGGACTTCGATCAGGTGTAGAACCCGTCGCATGAGCCCGGCCGGCATTCGGCCGGCGAGGCATCCCGCCTCGCGGCGTTGCTCCTCCCTCAAATGTTGGTCATGTTCTCGGTCGTCGCGCCTGGCGATCCGGGCGCCTCGCCGCCCTCGGTGCTGCGCCGGGGTCTATTGAGATGGTCCTAGCCCGGGCCCTCGAGCCACGACCCGGGGACGATCCGCGAGTGGCCGCGGAACTCCGCGATCGCGGCGTCACCGGCCGAGACGCGCACGTCGTAGATCCCCGACCGGCCTTCACGCGAGATTTCGCGCGCCGTGGCCGTCAGCCGATCGCCGATCCGCGTGGGCCGCAGGTAGGTGATGTGGCAATGCGCCGCCACCGCGCGCGGCCCGTGCGAGTTGCAGGCAAACGCAAACGCGCTGTCGGCGAGCGCGAAGACGAACCCGCCATGCGCGATGCCGTGGCCGTTGGCCATCTGCGCCGTGATGGTCATCGACAGGCGCGACGTGCCCGGACCCACGGCGTCGAGGGTCATGCCGAGAGCCTGGCTGCCGAGATCGCCGGCCCACATCGCGCGGGCACAGCGCTCCGCGATCGCCTGCGCCTCGAGCGCGTCCATGTCAGTCCTCGCGCCCGCTGAAGACCGGCGGCCGCTTCTCGGTGAAGGCTCGCACGCCTTCGCGATAGTCGCTGGTCCTGCCCGCGCGGCCCTGGGCATCGCGTTCCGCGTCGAGTTGCGCCTCCAGTGTGCGGGTGCTCGACAGGTTGAGAAGGTCCTTGGTCAGCGCCAGGCCGAACGTCGGCTGCGTGGCCAGCGATGCGGCCAGCGCCTCCGCTTCGCCGGACAGCGACTCGTCGTCGACGGCTTTCCAGATGAGGCCCCAGGCCGCGGCCTGTTCCGCCTTCACCGGCTCGCCCAGAAAGGTGAGGGCGCGTGCGCGCGCGTCGCCAACGAGCCTTGGGAGGAAGTACGTGCCGCCCGAGTCCGGAATCAACCCGATCTTCGCGAACGCCTGGATGAACTGCGCCGAGCGAGCGGCGAGGACGATGTCGCAGGCAAGGGCGAGGTTGGCGCCGGCGCCGGCGGCGACGCCGTTGACGGCGCAGACCACCGGCTTGGCGAGGCTTCGCAGGCGGCGGATGAGCGGGTTGTAGAACCGGTCGACTGTCTCGCCGAGATCGGCCTCGCCCACGGCCGCCAGATCCTGTCCCGCGCAGAAGCCGCGCCCGGCGCCTGTCAGGAGCACCGCGCGGCACGTGCCGTCGGCGGCCGCGTCATCGAGGGCACTCGCGAGCGCGACATGGAGCTCGGTGTTGAAGGCGTTCAGGCGGTTCGGCCGATTGAGGGTCAGCTTGACCCAGCCGTCACGGGCCTCGGCGAGCAGTACCGGCTCCATGGGTTCCTCCGAAGGTCTCGCACTCCGGTCTTGAATTGACCGAATGGATATTCAATTATACAAACAATGTCCCAACTCTTCGAAGCGCGCCGCGGGCTGCTCGACGGCGCCCGTTCGGCGATGGCTGCGCGTACCTGGTGGAGCGCCTTCTCCGAAGTGCCGCGCACCTACGGCGACGAACTGCCGGCTCAGGGCGCCGCCGCGTTCCAGGCGCTGGGCCAGCGCCCGTTCCTGCTGCCCGGACATCCGGAGGCGCAGCGTGTGGGCAGCGAGCGCTCGCCGTTCGGACCCGCCCTGGGCATCGACTATCCAACCGCGGACGTGTCGACGCTCATCGCCGCGTCGAGGGCGGCGCAGGGCGCCTGGGCTGCCGCACCGCTCGAGACGCGCACGGGCATCGCGCTCGAGATTGTCGCGCGCCTGAACCGCCTGAGCTTCCTGATGGCGCACGCGGTTGAACACACCACCGGCCAGGCCTTCGCGATGGCGTTCCAGGCCGGCGGGCCGCACGCGCAGGACCGCGGGCTCGAGGCCATCGCGTACGCCTGGGACGAGGTCAGCCGCGTGCCCGGCCCCGCGAGGTGGGAGAAAGCGATCGGCCGTACGACGGTCTGCCTGGACAAGCAGTTCCACGTCGTGCCGCGCGGCATCGGCCTGGTGATTGCGTGCGCCACGTTCCCGACGTGGAACAGCTATCCGGCGATCTTCGCGGATCTCGTGACCGGCAACACCGTGATCGTGAAGCCCCACCCGGCGGTGGTCCTGCCGCTGGCACTCACCGTGCGCACGGCCCGCGAGGTGCTGCAGGAGGAAGGCTTCGATCCCAACGTCGTGCTGCTCGCCGCGGACACGGTGGACGCCCCGTTGGCCGCGGATCTGGCCACCGATCCCGGCGTCGGCATCGTGGACTTCACGGGCTCGTCGGCGTTCGGCGGATGGCTGCGCGAGCACGCGCGCGACAAGCCGGTGTTCACGGAGGAGTCCGGCGTCAACACGGTGGTCATCTCCGGAGCCCCGTCGTTCGCCGGCATGTGCCAGAACCTGGCGTTCTCGCTCTCGCTGTACAGCGGGCAGATGTGCACGACGCCGCAGTCGGTGTTCGTACCCCGCGGCGGGATCGAGACGGACGAGGGCCACAAGTCGTTCGACGACGTGGCCGCCGGGCTTGCCGGCGCGATCGACACCCTCCTGTCTGATCCGGCGCGTGCGTCGGCGGTCCTGGGTGCCGTGCAGAACCCGGCCACGCTCGAGCGCATCGCCCGTGCACGCGCGCTCGGGCGCGTCGTCAGGGACAGCGTACCGCTGCCCGGCGAGGCCCGGACGGCAACGCCGCTCCTGATTGCCGTCGATGAGGCCGATGAAGACGCCTACGCGGAGGAGTGGTTTGGTCCGATCAGCTTCGTCATCGCCGCCGACAGCGCTGATGATGCGATCGTGCGTGCCGCCGCGGTGGCGCGGCGCCGGGGTGCGATCACCGCCGCGCTGTATACGGACGACGAGTCGCTGATCACACGCGCCACTGCGGCGTCCACGCAGGCGGGCGTCGCGCTCTCCATCAACCTGACGGGCCCCATCTACGTCAACCAGAGCGCCGCGTTCAGTGACTACCACGTGTCGGGCGCCAATCCCGCCGGCAACGCGTCGCTGACCGACGCCGCCTTCATTGCCGGCCGGTTCCGCATCGTCGGCGTTCGCCGGCCGGCCGCGGCCTCATCCACACAGGAGCCCTCGTGACGCACGCGTTCATCTGCGACTTCGTCCGCACGCCGATCGGCCGCTATGGCGGCGCGCTGAAGGACGTGCGCACCGATGACCTGGCGGCGCATCCGCTGCGGGTGCTGAAGGATCGCCGGAGCGGCCTCGACTGGAGCGCCGTGGACGACGTGATTCTCGGCTGCGCGAACCAGGCCGGCGAGGACAACCGGAACGTCGCCCGCATGGCGGTGCTGCTGGCGGGGCTGCCGGTGACCGTACCGGGCACGACGGTCAACCGGCTCTGCGGCTCCGGTCTCGATGCCGTAGCCATGGCCGCGCGCGCGATTCGCAGCGGCGACGCGGACCTGATCATCGCAGGCGGCGTGGAGAGCATGACGCGGGCGCCCTTCGTCCAGGGCAAGGCGACGGACGCGTTCTCGCGTCATGTCGAGGTCTACGACACGACGATCGGCTGGCGCTTCGTCAACCCGCTGATCAAGGCGCAGTATGGCATCGACTCGATGCCCGAGACCGGCGAGAACGTCGCCGAGCAGTTCGGCGTCTCCCGTGAGGATCAGGATCGGTTTGCGTGGCGCTCGCAGCAGCGCGTCAAGGCCGCGCGCGAGCGGGGCTTCTTCGAGCGCGAGATCGCGCCGATCGACGTGCCGGTGAAGGGCGGGACGCAGGTGGTCGCCGTGGACGAGCACCCGCGCCCGGACACGACGCTGGAACAACTGGGAAGGCTCAAGACGCCGTTCCGAAAGAACGGCACCATCACCGCCGGCAACGCATCCGGCGTGAACGACGGCGCTGCCGCCCTGCTCATCGCATCGGAGGCGGCCGTGAAGACGCACGGCCTGACGCCGCGCGCGCGTGTCGTGGCCGTCGTGGCGGCCGGTGTCGAGCCGCGCATCATGGGCATGGGCCCGGCCCCGGCCACGCAGAAGCTGCTGGCCAGGACGGGGCTGACGCTGGCCGACATCGATGTCATCGAGCTCAACGAAGCCTTCGCGTCGCAGGGGCTGGCCGTGATGCGGCAGCTCGGCCTCCCCGACGACAGCGAACAGGTCAATCCGCACGGCGGCGCCATCGCCCTGGGACATCCGCTGGGGATGTCGGGTGCGCGACTGGCGTTGACGGCCGTGAGCGCACTCGAGGTGCGCGGCGGGCGCCGTGCCATCGCGACGATGTGTATCGGCGTCGGCCAGGGCATTGCCGCCCTGATTGAGCGCGTATGACCACGCCGAAGGAGTCGACACCGGCTGACGCGCCGGCGCTGGCGTACGTGGCCGCGGCCGAACTCGAGGCCGCATCCGTGCCCGGCGTGGACGGCGTCGAACCACGCGCGATCGTGCGTGTCGGGATCATTGGCGGCGGGACCATGGGTGCCGGCATCGCCGTCGCCGTCGCCGAGGCCGGCCTTCCTGTCGTCATCGTGGAACGCTCCGCCACGGCCGCGGCGGCCGCGGCGGAGCGTGCCCGCGGCATCTATGCACGGCATGTGAAGCGGGCGGCGCTGACCGACGAGGAGAAAGCCGCACGGTTCGACCGTGTCGCGGTGACAGACGACTGGGCCGTGGTCTCGCAGTGCTCGCTCGTGATCGAAGCCGCGTTCGAGGACATGGCCGTGAAGATGGACATCTTCCGCCGGCTCGACACGCTCGCGCCGGAAGGGGCCATCCTCGCGACCAACACCTCCTATCTGGACGTCGACGCCATTGCCGGCGCCACGAGCCGGCCCGGTGACGTCGTTGGCCTGCACTTCTTCGCGCCGGCGAACATCATGCGGCTGCTCGAGATCGTGCGGGGGCGTCAGACGTCGGCGGACGTCCTGGCCGCGGCCCTGGCGCTCGCGCGCACGCTGAAGAAGCAGCCCGTGGTCGCCGGCAACGGCGAGGGCTTCATCGGCAACCGTATCTTTGCCGTGTATCGCCGGCACGCCGAGTACCTGCTCGAAGACGGTGCCGCGCCGGAGGAGATTGACGCCGCGATGGAGGCGTACGGGTTTGCGATGGGTCCCTTTGCCGTGTGGGACCTCTCGGGCCTCGACGTCGCGTACGCGATGCGGCGCCGGAGGGACGCGACGCGCGACCCGGGCGAGCGCTACGTCCGGATTGCCGATCGCCTCTACGACGCCGGCCGCCTGGGCCGCAAGACGGGCGCCGGCTGGTATGCCTACCGTGCCGACGGGCGGAAGACGCTCGATGCGCGGACCATGGAGATGGTTGACGACGAGCGCGCCAGGAGGGGAGTGGCACTGCAGTCGTTCACGGCGGAGCAGATCCAGGAGCGCCTGCTCGCCGTGATGGCCAACGAGGGCGCGAAGGCGCTGGCCGACGGCGTCGCGAGCCGCCCGTCTGACATCGACGTCGCGTTCGTCAACGGGTACGGGTTTCCGCGTGCCAGGGGTGGCCCGATGTGGTCCGCGGACCGGCGCGGGTTGCCTGCGGTGCTGAACGAGGTCCAGCGGGCGGCCGCGGCCGGGGGGACGGGCTCCGAACCGGCGCCGCTGCTGATGGACCTGGTCCGCACGGGCGGTACCTTTGCCGGCTGGCGCCGGCGCTGAAGCGAGAGAGACCATGCCGACAGTGCTCGAGAGCTACACCGTGGGCCGCTGGCGCCAGGCGCCGTCCGGCTTTGCCGACATCCCCAGCGCCATCGACGGCCGCATCGTGGCGCGCGCGTCGACCGAGGGGATCGACTTCAAGGCGGCTGTCGATCATGCGCGCGAGGTCGGCGGGCCCGCGCTGCGCGCCCTGACCTTCCATCAGCGCGCGGACCTGTTGAAGGCACTGGCGCTCTACCTGACGGACCGGAAGGCGCCCCTGTACGCGCTCTCCTCCGATACGGGCGCCACCAAGACCGACAACCTGATCGACATCGACGGCGGCATCGGGACGCTCTTCGCGTACGCGTCGCGCGGCCGGCGCGAACTGCCCAGTGAGCGGTTCGTCGTCGAGGGTGCGGCGGAGCCCCTGGCCAGGGGCGGGACGTTCGTCGCCGCGCACGTCATGACGCCGCGTCAGGGCGTCGCCGTCCATGTGAACGCGTTCAACTTCCCCTGCTGGGGCATGCTCGAGAAGCTGGCGCCCGCGATCCTCGCCGGCATGCCGGTGATCACGAAGCCGGCGACGGCGACGGCGTACGTGGCCGAAGCCGTCGTGCGGTTGATTGTGCAGTCCGGCATCCTGCCGGCCGGCGCACTCCAGTTCATCTGCGGCTCGACCGGCGACCTCCTGGATCACCTGACCGGCCAGGATGTGCTCGCGTTCACCGGCTCGATCGAGACATCGGCCAAGCTGCGCAACCACCCCGCCGTGTCCGCCAACGCGGTGCGTTTCATCGCCGAGCGCGATTCACTGAACGCGGCCGTCCTCGGACCGGACGCCGGGCCGGGCGCGCCCGAGTTCGACCTGTTCATCAAGGAGGTCGCGCGCGAGATGACGGCCAAGGCCGGGCAGAAGTGCACGGCCATCCGGCGCGTGCTCGTGCCACGTGCGCTGGAAACGGCCGTCACCGAGGCGCTGCGGGCGCGGTTGGACGGCGTCACGATGGGCGATCCCCGCGAGGACGGCGTCCGCATGGGGCCGCTGGCGAGCCGGGCGCAGCGCGAGTCGGTGCGCGAGAAGGTGGCCGAGATCGCCCAGGAGGCCCGGATCGTCTACGGACAGGAGTACAAGGACGACCCCCCGGTCGATGCGGCCCTCCAGGAAGGTGCGTTCTTCAGGCCGGTGCTGCTCTGCTGCGATGCGCCGCTCACGGCGCGTGTGGCGCACACGACCGAGGCGTTCGGCCCGGTGGCGACGCTCATGCCGTACGACTCGCTCGATGACGCCGTCGCGCTGGTCGCCAGGGGTGAGGGGAGCCTCGTGGCGTCGATTTACACCTACGACGACGCCACGGCCGATGCGCTGTTCTTCGGCCTGGCACCGTTTCACGGCCGCGTGCTCATGCTCGATCGCGATTGCGCCAAGGAGTCCACCGGCCACGGATCGCCGCTGCCGATGCTCATCCACGGGGGACCGGGCCGCGCCGGCGGCGGGGAGGAACTGGGCGGCATCCGCGGCGTCTTCCACTACCTGCAGCGCACGGCGCTGCAGGGATCTCCTGCCCGCGTGACGGGCCTGACGCGCCGCTGGACCCGCGGCGCACCCGCCCCGGCCGGCGGACCGCACCCGTTCACGCGCGACTACGACACGCTCGAGATCGGCGAGACGGTCCAGACGCCGCAGCGCGTGGTCACGCTCGAGGACATCGAGCACTTTGCGCGCTTCACCGGTGATACCTTCTACGCGCACATGGACGAGACGGCGGCGAGGGCCAACCCGTTCTTCGACGGGCGCGTCGCACACGGCTACCTGATTCTGTCGTTTGCCGCCGGGCTCTTCGTCCAGCCCGATCCCGGCCCGGTGCTCGCGAACTACGGGCTCGACAACCTGCGCTTCCTGAAGCCGGTGTCGCCCGGGGATGCCGTCACCGTGCGCCTGACAGTGAAGCAGAAGCAGGCCGCCCGCAAGCCGGAGTACGGCGAAGTGCGCTGGGACGTCGAGGTCACGAACCAGGCCGGCGAGACAGTGGCGAACTACGACCTGCTGACGATGAACGCGCGCGCCGCGGCGGCGCACCCGGCCGCCAATCCCTGATCCGCCGGCGCGGTGATGCCGCCCGGTATCCCGGGGGCGGCACGCGTCGCGGAGACCTCACTGCTTGCGCGTGCCCGCCGCGGCGGGGGCGGCGGATCGGCGCGCATCGCGGGGTTGGCACCCCGCGGATGGACCCGTTCAGTCCTCGCGGGGCAGCCAGCCGCGCGCATCGTGGTACGCAAAGCGCGTGTGTGCGGGCACTTCCACGTCCGGGGGCGCCGGCAGGAGCGGATCGCCGGGAATCGCCATGAAACGGCCCCGGTCGTCGGTGTGCAACTCCGGCGTGACGCGGTGAACGACGACGCGGGCGGCCCAGGCCATGGCGTCGCCGACCGACCGATACCGCGCGAGGGCCCCGAGGATGGTCCAGGTGGGCGGCGCCAGCGCGAGCGCGCCCGCGCGCGAGCGCTCGAGGGCCGCAGCCGGCCCGATCCACAGGGCCTCGGTGGTCTCCTCGCCGTCGTGCCGCGCATCCTGATCGGCCGGCGCGCCCGCCAGGAAGAAGCGCGTGTCGTAGCGCCGTGCCTGGCCCGGTGGCGTCACCCAGTGCGCGATCGGGATGAGCGCCGACAGGTCATCGACCACCAGTCCCGCTTCTTCACGCAGTTCCCTCACCGCCGCGAGGCGATGCGCGAGTTCGTCCACCGGACTCATGCCGGCCCCGCCGGGCGCCGGTGCGGCGGAGGCCGCCGCCGCCGCGGTCATGTCGGCCGCGTCCACGCGGCCGCCGGGAAACACGTACAGCCCCGGCATGAACGCCGCAGCCGCCGATCGCCGGAGCATCAGCGTGGCGATGCCAGCGTCCTCGGGACGTATGACGACGATGGTGGCCGCGGGACGCACGTCGGCGGTGGGCATCCCTCAAGGATAGCGCCGCGGCGCTATCCTCGTTCACGGTGGAATTGCATAGTTCAATCATTACAGGTAGATTAAGTGATGTGACTGGCGCGTCAGACTGCTATCGGCTGCTCGGCGACGAGGTCCGCCTGCGCGTCCTCCGGCTCCTGAGCCGCGACCGGCTGAATGTCACCGAGCTGACCGCGGTGCTCGGCCTGGCGCAGTCCGGCGTCTCCCGCCACCTCAAGCTGCTCAAGGCCGCGGGGTTCGTCGAGGAGCACCGGAACGGCGGCTTCACCTACCATTCGCTGGCGGACCTGGAGCAGCAGGGCCGTGGCGCCCTGTGGGCCGCCCTGGTCGAGCAGTTCGAACAGGCCGGCGGCGATCCGGTGGTGAAGGCCGACGAGGCACGGCTGCGTGAGGTCTACCGCCTGCGGCGCGAGAGCTTCCTGGAGCACGCGGCCGACGCGCGCGACAACCGGCAGCTCGTGCCGGGGCGAAGCTGGGCGGCCTGGTCGCGGGCGCTCGGGCTGCTGCTGCCGCCGCTGCGCGTGGCCGATCTCGGGTGCGGGGATGGCTACCTGGCGATCGAGTCGTCGCGGTGGGCATCGACGGTCACGGCCATCGACCGATCCGAGACGGTCCTCGCCCGTGCGCGCGACCTGGCCCGGCGGCGGCGGGCGGCCAACATCGTGTGGAAGCAGGGCGAGCTCGAAGATCTCCCGCTCAAGACCGGAACCGTCGATGTCGCGCTCCTGTCGCAGGCGCTTCACCACGCGCTGGATCCGGCCAGGGCCGTCGCCGAGGCCGTCCGCATCGTCGTGCCCGGCGGGCGCGTGCTCGTGCTCGAGCTGCGGGAACACGACGAACACTGGGTGCGGGACACGCTCGGCGATCACACGCTGGGCTTCAGCGACGAGCGCCTGCGGCAGCTGCTGGCCGGCGCCGGCCTCACCCACATCCGCCAGGGCGTCGGCGCGAGCAAGGCGGGCGATCCCTTTGCCGTGATCATTGCCGTTGGCCAGAAGCCGGGACGCCCCGCGTCGAAGGCGCGCAGCAGAAGGAAAGAGACCTCATGACAACCGTTGGTGCAACAGCCGGCTCCCGGCCGGCATCCGCCGGGGCGATCCCCCGTCATCCGCTCCAGGACGTGATGGCGCGGCGGGTCGCGATCATCGACGGTGCGATGGGCACGACCATCCGTACCTACGGGATGACCGAGGCCGACATTCGCGGCGAGCGGTTCAGGGACGCGACGAAGGACCTGCTGAACAACGGCGATCTCTTCTCGCTGACGCAGCCGGCCATGATCGGCGACATTCACCGGCGGTTTCTGGAAGCCGGTGCGGACATCATCGAGACCAACACGTTCGGCGCCACGTCGATCAGCCAGAGCGAGTTCTTCGTCGACGATCCGCGCGAGCAGGGCGGGCGCAAGGATCCCGCGTTCTACCAGCGCATCATCGAGGACCCCTTCCTGCAGGGCCTGGCGTGGGAGATCAACGAGCAGTCGGCGCGCCAGTGCCGCGAGTGGGCCGATCGCGTGGCGGATGCGACGGGCCGGCCCCGCTTTGTCGCGGGCGCTATCGGGCCGTTGACCGTGTCGCTGTCGAATTCACCCGACGCGGACGATCCGGGGTTCCGCGTGGTCACGTTCGACCAGGTCAAGCGCGCCTACGCCGAGCAGGTACGGGCGCTGATCGCCGGCGGATCCGACCTGCTGCTGGTGGAGACCATCTTCGATTCCCTCAACGCCAAGGCCGCGTTGGTAGCCGTCCAGGAGGTCTTTGCCGAGGATCACGTCCACGTGCCGATCATGATCTCCGCCGCCGTCGGGCGCGGCGGCGAGACGATGATCTCGGCCCAGACGGTCGAGGCCTTCTGGAACGCGGTGGCCCACGTGTCGCCGCTGTCGGTCGGCCTGAACTGCTCGCTCGGCCCCGACCTGATGTACCCGTTCCTGGAGGCCCTGGCCGCGAAGTCCACGTCGGCCATCTCCTGCTATCCGAACGCCGGCCTGCCGAACCCCCTGTCGCCGACGGGCTTCGACCTCGGTCCGGCCGACATGGCCCGCCACCTCGGCCACTTCGCGAAGGACGGGCTGATCAACATCGCGGGCGGCTGCTGCGGCAACACGCCGGAGCACATTGCCGCCATTGCCGCGGCGCTCGATCGCGAGGCCGGCCGGCCGCTGCCGGCACGGGCCGTGGACGGGGACGAGGTGCGCCGGCGCTCGGTGGCGGTTCCGCGGCCGCTCCAGCTCTCGGGATCGCAGCCGTTCACGCAGCAGCCCGGCGTCTACATGATGATCGGCGAGCGCACGAACGTGGCCGGATCGCCGAAGTTCGCCAGGCTGATCAAGGACGGGAAGTACCAGGACGCGGTCAGCGTCGCCCGGCAGCAGGTCGAGAACGGCGCGAACGTCATCGACATCTGCATGGACGAGGGGATGATCGACGGCGTCGCGGCCATGACGCGCTACCTGCAGCTCCTCGGGAGCGAGCCGGAAGTGGCCAAGGTGCCGTTCATGGTCGATTCCTCCAAGTGGGAAGTGATCGAGGCCGGCCTCAAGTGCCTGCAGGGGAAGGGCATTGTCAACTCGATCTCGCTGAAGGAGGGCGAGGCGCGCTTCCGGGAGAACGCCCGGACGGTGCGCCGCTACGGTGCGGCGGTGGTCGTGATGGCCTTCGATGAGCAGGGCCAGGCGGCGACGTTCGAGGACAAGATCCGCATCTGCGAGCGCGCGTACCGGATCCTGGTCGATGAGATCGGGTTCCCGCCGGAAGACATCATCTTCGATCCGAATATCCTCACCGTCGCGACCGGGATGGAGGAGCACAACAACTACGCGGTGGACTTCATCAACGCCACGCGCTGGATCAAGGCGAACCTCCCGCACGCCAAGGTGAGCGGCGGCGTCTCGAACGTGTCGTTCAGCTTCCGCGGCAACAACACGGTCCGCGAGGCGATGCACTCGGCCTTCCTGTACCACGCCATTGCCGCCGGCATGGACATGGGCATCGTCAACGCCGGCATGCTCGAGGTGTACGAGGAGATCGAGCCGGAGCTCAAGACGCTGGTCGAGGACGTCCTGCTGAACCGGCGCGCCGACGCGACGGAGCGGCTCGTCGAGTTCGGCGAGGCCCTGAAGGCGGCCGGCGCGGGCGTCGTGGCCAGCGAGAAGCAGGTGGAGGCGTGGCGCGGCGAGCCGGTCGAGGGGCGCCTGGCGCATGCGCTGGTCAAGGGCATCGACACCTACATCGAGGCGGATACCGAGGAGGCGCGCGTCAAGCTCGGCCGCCCGCTGCTCGTGATCGAAGGGCCGTTGATGGACGGGATGGGCGTGGTCGGCGACCTGTTCGGCGCCGGCAAGATGTTCCTGCCGCAGGTCGTCAAGTCGGCCCGCGTCATGAAGAAGGCCGTGGCGTACCTGTTTCCCTTCATGGAGGCTGAGAAGGCCGCGATGGAGGCCGCCGGGGAGGCCGTGCGTACGCAGGGCAAGATTGTGCTGGCCACGGTCAAGGGCGACGTGCACGACATCGGCAAGAACATCGTCGGCGTCGTGCTCGCCTGCAACAACTACGAAGTGGTCGACATGGGTGTGATGGTGCCGTGCGAGAAGATTCTCGAACGGGCGCGCGCGGAGAAGGCCGATGTCATCGGCCTGAGCGGGCTGATCACGCCCTCGCTCGACGAGATGGTGCACGTGGCCAGGGAGATGGAGCGCCAGGGCTTCACGCTGCCCCTGCTGATTGGCGGCGCGACGACCAGCCGCGCCCACACGGCCATCAAGATTGCGCCGCACTACAAGGAGCCGGTCGTCCACGTGCTCGACGCCAGCCGTGCCGTCCCCGTGGCCACCACGCTGTTGAACAAGGACAGCAAGGAGGCGTTCGTCGCGCAGCACCGGGCCGACTACGCGTCCATCCGCCGCAATCATGCGACGTCGCGCCAGCCCCTGGTCAGCCTCGAGATCGCGCGCGAGCGCCGCACGCCCATCGAGTGGAAGGAGGCGGATGTCCCGCAACCCGAGTTCACCGGCGCCCGTGTTCTCGAGGACTTCCCCCTGAGCACGCTCCGCGAGTACATCGACTGGACGCCGTTCTTCCATGCCTGGGAGCTGAAGGGGGTGTACCCGAAGATCCTGGACGACGAGAAGTACGGACCGCAGGCGCGGCAGATCTTCGCGGAGGGCAACGCGCTCCTCGACACGATCATCGACGAGCGGCTGCTGCGCGCCGCGGGCGTCTACGGCTTGTTCCCGGCGAACGCGGTCGGAGACGATGTGGAGATCTACGCCGGTACGGACCGCTCCGCGGTGCTGACGCGCTTCCACTTCCTCCGCCAGCAGATGGACCGGAGCGAGCAGCCGTGCCGTTCGCTCTCCGACTTCATCGCACCGGCGGCGACGGGCCTGCCGGATCACCTCGGCGCCTTCGCGGTGACGACCGGCCTCGGCCTGCACGAGCTCTGCGCCCGCTTCCGTGCGGAGCACGACGACTACAACGCGATCATGTCCGAGGCGATTGCCGACAGGCTGGCGGAGGCCTTTGCCGAGTGCCTGCACCAGCGCGTCCGGCGCGAGTGGGGCTACGGCCGGGACGAGACCTTCACGCCGGAGGAGCTCGTCCAGGAGAAGTATCGCGGCATCCGCCCGGCCGCCGGCTATCCCGCCTGTCCCGATCACACCGAGAAGGGCGCGCTCTGGCAGCTCCTCGACGTGGAGGCGCGGACGGGCATCCGGCTGACCGAGTCGTTCGCGATGTGGCCCGGCTCCAGCGTCAGCGGCCTGTACTTCGCCCATCCGGAGTCCCGCTACATGACCCTCGGCAGGATCGACCGCGATCAGGTGGCGGACTACGGCCGGCGGAAGGGCCTGTCGGTGAGCGAGGTCGAACGCTGGCTCGGGTCGAATCTGAACTACGATCCGGCGGAGCGGCTCGCGTCGTAGACGCGGCCGCTGGCAATGGTGCCGCGGCGCAGAGGCGGGAGGATGTCGCATTGAGCTCAGGGGCGGCCCGGCCCATCGACCCGGCGCGGTGTCCGCTGTGCCAGGCGGACAACGCCTGCGGCGCCGCGCGCGGGGCCGGTACCTGCTGGTGCTTTGCGATCGACGTGCCGGAGGCCGTCCTCGCGCGCCTGCCGGACCAGGCCCGCGGCGTGGCGTGTGTCTGTGAGCGCTGCGCGTCTGCCGGGCGCGGCGCGGAGGCCCCGTCGCCGATTGACCGCCCGGACCGAACCCGATAGCCGCGCCCGTCTTACGCGCCTTGCCGGCTCAGCTCCTGCACCGATGGCTGATAGGGCGACGGATCCGGCGGGACCAGCGGCGCGTTGACGTAGCGCTGGTGAATGCCGGCATCCACGCTTTCCACGAACAGGCTCCGGGCGACGGCGGCAATCAGCCGGGGGTGATTGACCACGCTCGGGACATCGCCGACGGGGATGCCGAAGCTGAGCTGCGCCGCGAGGTTGAAGCAGTAGATGTGACCGAGGTACGCGGCCTCCACGCCGGGTCGGGGCTGGAGTTCGAACGCCGGGCCCAGGTAGGGGTGCGCGGCGGCGCCGGCATGCTCTTCGCCGGGCTGCGGCTCGAAGCGGTGGCGCCACAGGGCGATCGCGTCGTGGATGCGCGCGAACTCGGGCTGGGCAGACAGGTCGATCCGGTAGCCGGTGCCTGCGATCAGGTAGTCGAAGCGCTGCGTGTCGCCGCCGGCCCTGGCGATGATCTGGCCATTGGCGGCCATGCTTACGTCCGACAGCGACGTATTGAGATGCAGGCGGAAGTTCTTGAACGCGACCGCGCGGTGAATGGAGTCCAGCGGGACGGAGGCCACCCGGCGCTCGCCGAGCAGGAAGTTCCGCCAGCGCACCTCGTCCGGGAGGTCATACGTCAGCTCGAGCACTCCCGCGTGTCCGCGATCGACGGGCGTGCCGCCCGGCGCGGGATAGTCCACGTAGGGCCGGCGATTGAACATGTGCACGTCGGCGGCGCCGCGTTCGAGGGCAATCGCCGCGGCATCGAAGGCGTTGGACCCGGCACCGACCACGCCCACGACCTTGCCGGCCAGGCTGGCGGGTACGCTGCCTGTCGAGTGCGTCCAGACGTGCGGCGGCAGCGTCTCGAAGAACGCCGGGATGCTCGGCCCGCCGGCCCCCGCAAAGCCGTTGGCCATGACGAGCTTGCGCGTTGTCTCGACGCGCCGCTGCCCGTCGGACTCCAGGTGCAGCCGGAGCACGTTGCCCTGCGGTTCGATCTCGATCAGCCGCGTCCGGTAGCGCACCTCGGTGCCCGTGGTCTGCCGGAACCAGTCCACGTAGTCCGCCCAGGCCAGCCGGGGAATGCGATCCAGGGCATCGAAGGCGGCCGGGCCGTGCAGGGTCTCGTACCAGGCGCGGAAGCCGAGCGTGGGATTGCTCAGGTCCAGTCCGGGCAGGGTCTTCGGCGTGCGCAGCTGGTGCATCCGGGCGATCGAGCGCCAGATGCCGGCTTCACCCGGTGGGGCCTGGTCGATGACCACGACACGGCCCACGCCTTTGCGGCGCAGCCCGTGCGAGAGGGCCACGCCGCTCTGGCCGCCCCCGACGATCACCACGTTGTGGTCGACGCCGTTCCGCGGCCGCACCCAGTCGGCCGGGTCACGTCCGGCCCACCGCACCGCGAGACGCGTCTGCGACTCCAGTTGTGCGGCGGCACCGGGCGGGTCCGTGGCCGGCTGCAGGGAAGGGGCGGCATGCGCCAGCCCTGCGGGAGCACCGGATACGCCGGCCGCGAGCATCGCGGCACCGCGGAGGAACCCCCGGCGATCGAGCCGGCCGGGGTGGGCCGCTTCGCCGGGCTCGTGGACGGGATCGGCCGGTCGCCCTTCGTCGAACTGCTCGCTCATGCGTCAAACCTCCGGGAACGGTGCGTCATGCCTCGGCGGCCTCGGCCCATCCGCGTGTCAGCAGCGCCTGTTTCGCGCGTGCCATGCCGTCGAGTGCCGCGTCGAGCGTGGGGAACTTGAACGCGTCGCGGTCGAGGCACACGCGAAGCCGGCCCTCGCGGAGCGGGACATCGGACGCGCGCGACAGCTCCGGCGACCGCACGATGAGCGCATAGACGGCCTCCGACCACAGGATCAGCACGGCGCCCGCGTACCGGCAGACGTCGTCGTCCGGCCGCTGAGGGCGGCGTCGTTCGAGGATCCAGAGGCGCTGTGCCTGGAGAGGCGCGAGCGGTCCCTGAAACCACTCGACCATGTGCGGCTCGTGAGGGTGGATCGCGCCCTGGCGCGTCGGAGCGCTGTCGGCACGGGAACGCGATGCGGGGCGAAGCGGTTCGTTCATGGCGTCGCCATCGGGCCATCTGTCGATCGCGGCGCAGCCTGGGAGACGACCCGGACCTCGCCGGTCATCGCCGAGGAGCACGTCGGCACGTCGGCCAGCACGCGTCGATAGCGCAGCGACCGCAGGGTCGCGGAGAGTGCGGCCACGCGTGGGTCGTCGATGAGCGCCGCCGGGACGCAGAGCTCGTACGATTCGCGCTGCAGCGGAATGAAGCCGACACCGGCCTCGTCGGCGACGGGGCGGATGCAGATGCCGGCATCGGCCCAGCCGCTCGCGACGGTGGCGGCCACGGCGCGGTGATCGCGCACGACGTGCCGATAGCCGGCAGGACGGCGCGCCGTGCCCGTCATCAGCAGATCCAGGGCATGTCGGGCGGCCGAGCCCTCCTCCCGGTTGACCCAGCGCACGTTCGCGCGAATGAGGGCGCGTGCCGTGCGCTCGCGGCGCCCGGTGCCGATGGCAATGCCGAGCTCCCATTGCACCTGGTGCATGAGGCAGAAGCCGGCCCCCAGCCGTGCGACCACGGCCTGGTCGTTCCGCGACCGGCCGTGGTGGTCGCTGAGGTGGATGCCGGCGACGTGGACGAGGCCCGCGCGGAGCAGTTCCAGGGCGTCGGTGCTGGAGCGGGCGAGCGGGAGCACCCGGATGTCGTGCTCGGCGGCCATCGCCTGCGTGAGCAGGGCGACCAGCGGGTCACAACCCGCGACCACGAGCGTGCGATCGGGACGCTGGCGATCGTCGACGACCCTGAGGCCTCCCTGATCCGCCAGCGCGTCGTGGGCGATCGCGCCTGCCGCGGTGAGCTCGACAGGGTAGAGGCGAACCCGGCTGCCGACCTGGGCGCGCCAGGCGCGCGGGTCCGCCCGCGGCGCGTTCCAGGCCCACTCGAGACTGACCGGAGGCGCCGCCGATCCGAACAGCGTCTCCACCGGCAGGTCGAGTGCCGCTGCCAGCCGCATGGCCACCGTTACCGAGGGGACGAGACGCCCGATCTCGATGCCGCTGACCTCGGACCGCGAGATGCCGCTCTGTGCCGCGAGCGCCGCCTGCGACCATCCGCGGGCCTTACGCGCCGGCGCCAGTTTGCCCGGTGGGGTTGACACTATCGAGTCACCACATATGACACTATCATGTCTTCCAACGGCCTGAACAAGACGGCCTGAACGCCTTCACTCCGAGGAGAAGCGCACGCAATGACGCTCACGATCAGATTGTTTGGCGCCGCCGTCGCGGCGCTGTCGATGACGGCGGCGTCCGCCGCCGCGCAGCCGCCGGCCGCGTCGGGCCCGCAGCCGTACGTCGTCGGGAACGCCGTCGGCCTGCCGGTCCTGCCGGCACCCGGCACGACCTTCGCACCGATGTCGCCGAACGTCAGGATGTTCGGCGCGCTCTATTCGGTCGAGAGCTGCTCCTACGACCCGGTCCGCGGCCTGATCGTCGCCCCGAACCGCGGCGTTGGCCAGAGCGTGCAGACGAACAACGCGTGGGTCGCACTCATCAACCACGACGGGTCGGTGCACACGCCGCGATGGATTGGCGTGCAGAACCCCGGGAACCAGCGCAACAACACCCAGCCGCCCCTGGTCCTCAACGAGCCGTTCGGCAGCGACATCGAGGGCGGCGTGCTCTACCTGGCCGACCGGGATGGCGGGACCGGCGCGGACGACCCGCCGGTGTCGGTGATTCGCAAGTTCGACATGACGAGCGGCGCACCGGCCGGCGAGATCAGGGTGGCCGGATCGACCGGCTTCAACGACATCGAGGTGATGGCGGACGGCACCATCTACGCCACGCAGACCGGCGGCGGGGAGGGTGGCCTGGGCCAGTTGTGGAAGATCACCCGGGACGGGGTGGCCTCGCTCTTCCTGGAAGGCGCGCCGCTGCGCCAGCCCAACGGCATCGCCTTCGACCCGGATGGCCACATCGTCGTCGTGAACATGGGCAACAACGAGGTGCTGACCTTCTCGTCCGACGCGGCGCTCGTGAAGACCGAAACCGCCGTGCAGCCGGGCAGCGACGGCCTGGTGATCATGAGTGACGGCACCAAGTACGTCAGCAGCGTGACCCAGGGTGGTGTGTCGCGCATCCGCCCCGGACAGCAGCCCGAGCTCATCGCCGAGAACATTCCGAGTGCGGCGTCCATGTGCTACGACGCCGGGGCGAACCAGCTCGTGATCCCGATGAACGCCAACAACGGGCTGGCATTCCTGCCCCTCAAGTAGCGGGTGCGATTCGCGAGCGGCCCGACCGAAGCGCCTCCGGGCCGGGCGCGCGGAGGAGTGAGATGACAACGCCGGAACGTGAACGCGTGGACAGGCTCCGGGACGCGCAAACGAAGGCCGAAGGCCTGTTCAGGGAAGTGCAGGAGCAGCGCCTGATTCGCCCCGGCCTTACCGAGGGCCAGTTGAACGAAGCGACCTATGCCCTGGCCAGGGAGATGTACGGCATCACGAAGTACTGGCACAAGCGGATCGTCCGTGCTGGCACGAACACGCTCCTGCCGTACGAACACAACCCGCCCGACCTGCCAATCGGCGACGATGACATCCTGTTTCTCGATTTCGGTCCCGTCTTCGAGGATTGGGAAGCGGACTTCGGCCGGACGTTCGTGCTGGGCCAGGACCCCGTGAAGCACAAGCTGCGTGCCGATGTCGAACAGGGGTTCGCGGAGGGCAAGCGGTTCTTCCACGAACACCCCGACATCACCAGCCGGGAGCTGTTCGCCTACGCGCAATTGCTCGCCACCAGGCACGGCTGGGAGTTCGGCGGGCCGATCGCCGGACACCTCATCGGCGAGTTTCCGCACGAGCGAATCCCGGACGACAAGATCACACTCTACGTCCACCCGCTCAGTGCCCTGCCCATGCGCTCGCTGGACGAGCACGGGCAGGAGCGCCACTGGATCCTGGAGATGCATTTCGTGGATCGCGCCCGCCGGATTGGCGGGTTCTTCGAGGAGCTGCTCACCATCGACTGAGGTTCCCCGGCGGCAGGGCACGGGAGCAGGTGGCGCGCGTCGTGCCGCCGCATCACCGGGACCGGCGCGCGGCGGACCACACCACCGAGACGACCGTGACGATGGCCGCGGCCATCCACTGGTAGGCGGGCACGAACAGGAGCAGCAGGCCGCTCTGGGGATCAGGGTGCGCGACGAAGCCCTGGTAATAGACCCACACCGCGAACCCCGCCATCGCGATGGCGCCGCCGAGCACGATCGCCAGCGGCCCGGTGCCGGCGGTCCACCACGTGGCCGTCGCCCACAACAGCACGTACGGGGACGCGGCCCATCCGGCGAAGCCGATGGCGAGGACCACGAGCCAGGCGGACGAGGTCTCTGCCAGGGCGATCACCAGGGCCGCCGAGGCGAGGGCGGCGAGCGCCGGGACCGAACGGGTGAGCGCGCGCAGCGACGAGGGGGTTGCGTTCATGCGGAGACTATGCCCGATCAGGCGACCCTGAAGGGTCGCCTCTACAGGTTTGTGGGGGGTGGTTCTGAAGGGTCGCCTCTACGGGTGGTTTCGTGGGACCAGCGTTCTTGTAGAGGCAACCCTTCAGGGTTACCTGGCGGGTCAGTTGAGGGGCGCCCCTGCAGGGTCGCCTCTACGGGTGGTTTCGTGGGACCAGCGTTCTTGTAGAGGCAACCCTTCAGGGTTACCTGGCGGGTCAGTTGAGGGGCGCCCCTGCAGGGTCGCCTCTACGGGTGGTTTCGTGGGACCGGTGTTCTTGTAGAGGCAACCCTTCAGGGTTGCCTGGCAGCCATTGTAGGATGCCCTCGTGGCCTCCAGGACGAGCCTGCGCGAAGCGGTCCGCGCGCATCGCTGGAAGGACGTCGCGAAGGGGTTGGCTGAGCGGCCGGACCTGAGGGACGTGTCCGACGAACGCGGGCGAAACTGGCTGCACGTCGCCTGCATGGTTCCCGGCGGGGACGCAGCGAGCATCCGCACGGCAGACGTGCTCCTCCGGCTCGGGTTCGGGATCGATGCCCCGGCCTTCACCGAAGGGGCGTGGTGCGCGACCCCGCTGTGGCACGTAATCTCGCGCGGGCGGAACCTGAAGCTCGCCGCGCACCTGCTCAGGCTCGGCGCCAATCCCGACTATTGCCTGTTTGCCGCCGTGTGGAACGAGGACCGTGCGGCAATCCGGCTGCTCCTCGATCATGGCGCCAATATCGAGGAAGGAGCGGACCGTGGGGACACGCCGCTGCTCGGCGCCGTGGCCTGGAGCCGGTTCGGGCCTGCGGAGGAGTTGCTGAAGGCGGGCGCCGACCCGAACGTCCGCAACAAGACGGGCGCGACGGCGCTGCACATGATGCTCAAGAAGGGCAGTGCGCCCGAGCACGTCCAGCTCTTTGCCCGTCATGGGGCCAGGGCCGACATCCCGGACGCGGAGGGACGCACCGTGGACGCGGTGCTGCGCCGCAAGCGCCACCCGGGCTATCGCACGGCGGCGGAGATGATGGCGGCGGCTGGCAGGAACACGTCTCCGGCTACGCGGCGGTCAGGATCACAGGGCGCGCTTTCGTGATCAGCAACGTGTGCTCGTGATGCGCGGCGAGGCTGCCGTCACGCGTGCGAATCGTCCAGCCATTCCGATCCTCCACGACGTACGCCGAACCGGCGCTCACCATCGGCTCGATCGTGAGGACGAGCCCGTCCGTCAGCATGTCGTGCTGCCCCGGGTCGTACTGGTTCGGTACCGCCGGCTCTTCGTGAATGGTTCGCCCGACACCGTGCCCGCAGAGCCCGTGGACGACAGCAAAGCCATGGCGGCCCACCTCCTCCTGCACGGCGCGGCCGATTGCGTTCACGGGGACACCGGCCCGCGCCACGGGCAGTGCCGCCCGGAACGCCGCTCGCGCGCATGCCGCGAGCCGCCGCGCAACATCGCTGCCACGACCGACGATGACGGTGCGCGCCGCATCAGCGACATAGCCGTCCTTCTCGACCGTCACATCGAGCTTCACGACGTCGCCGCGCCGCAGCCTCCGTGAGCCCGGGACACCGTGCACGACCTCGTCGTTGACGCTGATCAGCGCATGACCGGGGAATCCGTACACCAGCGCCGGAGCGGACCGCGCGCCGCGGCGGGCAAACACGCGCGCAGCGATCGCGTCGAGATCGGCCGTGATCACGCCAGCGCGGACGCCGCGTTCGAGCGCATCGAGGGTGTCGCCGGTGATGCGCCCCGCCAGGCGCATTCCCGCCAGATCGGCAGCGGATTCAATAGACATCGGCGCGAGGCTACTACAACCCGAGGTGCGCCCGCGAGCTCGCGGCCGTGCCGCCGTGAGGACGCGCGGCGACGTCCGGAACTGAATCGTCGTCGCCCGGCAGGAGCGTCTCGGCGAGGGGGCTCCGGCTGCGCGTGCTCACGGCACTTGCACGGAGAATGCCCCCGCGACATTGAGGTGCTCGCGAGGCTCTGGTAGGATGCGCGCACCAACGTACCTGATTCCGGTCGAAGCTCCCCGGCATCGGTCTATCGGGGGACTGATGACTTTGACTGAATCAACGGGTCATCGCGTGCTCTTGGTTGATGACGACACGGCACTGGCGACGTCACTTCTTGAGTACCTGCGGGAGCACCGCTTCGACGCGCAGGCCGTCGATGAGATCAGGTCGGCCCGGGAACTCCTGACGCTGCAGCGTTTCGACGCGGTCCTGCTCGAGGGGCACCTGCGGGCCGAGGACGGTCTGGTGCTCGCCCGGGAGCTGGCCGCGGCCGGACACCCGCCTTTTCTGATCGTGTCGTCGCGCCGGGAGGAAGCCGATCGCGTGATTGGACTCGAGCTCGGCGCACACGACTACATCATGAAGCCGTTCAGCTACCGCGAGCTCCTCGCGCGGCTCAGTGGTGTGATTCGGCGGGCCACCGAGCCGCGGCGGTCGATGACCCGCCGCCGCGTGGCACGCCTGGAGAACTGGAGCGTGGACCTCCGCGGGTTCCAGGCCCGCCACGTGTCGGGCCGCCTCGTCGAACTCACGCCGGGCGAGCTCGGTGTACTGCGCGCGCTGCTGGATCAGCCGCGCCGCGTGCTCCTGCGCCACGAGCTGCTGAAGCAGACGCGCCGCGACGACGGGGCCGTGTTCACCCGGACGATCGACGTATTGATCACGCGACTGCGGAAGAAGCTGGAGGCCGACCCGCGGCGTCCACGCCTGATCACCACGGTGCGCGGCGAAGGCTATCGCCTCGACGCCGACGTCAGCTGGCAGACGATCGGGTGAACGGCGGGAAAGGGGCGGGTCCGACAAGGCCGGACCCGCCGAGGATGCGCGGCGGCCGCCACGGCGGCGAGGCCGCCCATGACGCTAGAGGAGCGTCACCTGGATCGTGCGTTGCGCGGTGTGGCCTCCGTATTCAACCGTGATCGTCACGTTCCCGAGCAGCAGGCCGCGCAGGAGCCCGTTGCCGAGCAGGTCGAGAATCCCGAGGTTGGACGACGACCAGGCGCTGGTCAGCGTCACGTTCTGCTGCGTCCCGTCACTCATGAGCGCCACCGCGTCGAGCTGCAGCAGCTGGAGCAGCCGGACGCTCGACGCCCCGGTGATGGACAGGCCGGTCAGGACCGGCAGGCTCGCACTGATCTGCAGCTGCACCTGCGCGCTCACGCCCTGATAGCTGGCGGTGACCTGAGCGAGGCCCGCGAGCAGCCCGGTGACGTGCCCGCTTGCCGAGACCGAGACGAGCAGCGGATTGCTGGAGTGGTACGACGCCAGCGCCGTCACGTCCACGATCTCCCCGTTGCTCATCGCGGCCTTCACTGTCAGCTGCGTCGAAACGCCGATGTTCAGGTTCAGGTTGCCCGTAACGGTGAGGCCGATGACCGTCGCGGGTGCCGCCGAAACGATGACGTCCGCCGTGGTCGTGACGCCCTGATAGGCGGCACTGACGGTCGCGGTCCCTGCCCCCACGCCGGTGAGGACACCGCCGGAGACTGTCGCAACCTGTGGGGCGCTGGACGACCAGGACGCCACAGCCGACACGTCCTGCTGCGACCCGTCGCTGAACGTCGCGCGCGCGGTCAGCGGCAACATCCCGCCGACCTGGACCGGTGCCACGCCCTGGATCGTGACGCCGGTCAGCGTGGGCCCGCCGCCTCCGCCGACGGTCACCTGCACGGTAGCCTGGCCCGAGATGCCCTGATACCGGGCGGTGATGGCGGCGCTCCCCGCGCCGACGCCTGTCACGAGCCCGCTGTCCACGGTCGCCGCCGCCGTGTTGCCGGACGTCCAGGATGCCGCGCCGGTCACCTGCTGCCGCGTACCGTCGGCCAGCGTGGCGGTGGCGACCAGTTGCGTCGTGCTGCCGGTCTGGACGGAGAGGGTCCCGGTGACCGCGATGCTCACCACCTGAGAACCGCCGCCACCGACGGTCACCTGCATGGCGGCGTGAGCGGTCGCGCTTCCGTACTCGGCGTGGATGGTCGTGGTCCCGGCATGCACGCCGGAGACCGTACCGCGCGTGACGCCGGCCACCCCATCGTTCGCGGACGTCCACGCCGCCGCTCCGGTGACGTCCACCTGCGAGCCGTCGACGAGCGTAGCCGTCGCGGTCAGCTGCGTCGTGCCGCCGGCGACCACCGAGCCCGAGCCAGCGATTGAGAGGCGGGTGACGCTCGGCGTGCCGTGGGTGACGAGTACGTGCATCGAACGCTCCGCCCCTTCGAACGAGGCGGTGACGGTCGCGGGGCCGGTACTGACCCCGGTCAGCAGGCCGCGCGCGATCGTGGCGCGGTCCGCCGGCGAGACCCGCCACCCGGCACGGTCCGTCACATCGTCTTGCCAGCCGTCGCTGTAGTGTGCGACCGCGAGGAGCTGGGCCTGCTGGCCGGCCGGGACCATCGGCGCTCCTTCGATGGCGAGACCGACCAGCGTGCGGCCGTTCTCGCCGCCGCCACCCCCGCCGCCCGAGCCGCGGCCGTCACCATTCCCGCGAACGGTGATGGCGAGGCGCGCCGTGATGTTCTCGTACCGCGCCGAGACGATGGACTCGCCGCCCGCAATCGCCGTGATCAGCCCGCCGGCAACGGTGACGACGTCGACGTTCTCGCTGGTCCACAGAGCGGCGCTGGTCATGTCCTGGCGGGTGTCATCACTCATCGTGACCATGGCGGCGACCTGCAGCCGATCACCGGCGTTCATCGTGTACTGGCCCTCGATGGCGATGCCCTGCGCCGTGAGCCCGACCTGCGTCGCCGCAGTGCCCGGTGGAGAGGCGAAGCCGCTGGGGCCGGTCGGCGAACGGCCCTTGTCACATGCCGCTCCCATCAGGATGGGTAACAACAGCCCGAACAGTCCCACTATCCGCATTGGCGTCCGACCACGCATCGCTGACCTCCTGTTGTGCCGCCATCGCGGCGTCGCCCTCTCGTGAGGCGCAGTGCGCGCCACACCGCGGGGCCAGCCCGCAACGTAGCAACCGGCGCATGTCAGGTCAGGGTCTGAAACCGTGAGTTCACCGGCTGACACACTGGTGAAACAATCGGTCCCCGGCTGGCGTGTGCCGAGGGGCGACCGCGCGTGAAGCGGCAGGCAGTTCCATTCCCCTGAGGGCCCGATGCGCCGGTCAGTCCGGGTCTGCATGGTCCAACCCTGGACCGAGGCCTGCCACGGGATGCGCGCCGAAACCTCCGGCTACACTCCGCAGTCGGGAGGGAACGGCTACGCGGAACTAGTCGGGAAGCTGGCCGGAGTCTTCGCGGATGTCGAGACGTCGGATGTCGCTGCCGATCAGCCGCGTCTCGAAGCGTCCGGTCACGGGATCGAGAATGACGGCTTCACCCTCCGCGTTCGTCGCCTGCAGGAAGTGGTCGGCGCACAGGTAGAAGGTCTTCGAGGGTGCGTGCAGCTCTTCGAACCAGCAGCTGGCGTGCTGGTCACAGCCCGAGATGTCGCAGTGCGGCACAGCGTCCGGCTTCGGCAGCACGGCAGCCGCCCAGTCGGCGACGCTGCGGGAGAACGCGGCAATCTCGCTATCGGGAACGACGATGGTCGCCGGGCCGGCGGACGCGGCGTCGGGTCCCTCGCCGGTGATGTGAAGGCGCGGTGTTCCGTCCGCGCTCGTCTTGAGCTCGAAACGAAACGGACGCTTGCCGCCGGGCAACGTACTCGCGGCCATCAGGGCCTCTGCAGGGTCTCAGGATGAGGAAGTGGACGCAATCAGCCGTAACAGTTGCGGTGCAGGCCGGCTCATGAGGAGGCCTCAAGCTCCCGGGGGGACCGGGAGCCCGCACGGCCAGCGCAGTGTAACACGATGTCACGGCCGGTTCGGCGTCGCCGCCTCTTCGCGCCCCTCGTGCCGGACGGCAGCCCGGTGGCGGCCTACGTCACGTCGGGCGGTTGGTCGAAGACCTGGCTCGAGCACATGCTGGAGCACGAGCGGCGCCGCATGACGCTGAGCGGGTTGTCGGATGCCGTAGCCACGGAGCGCATGCGCGGGTACGCCACGTTCTACGACCGCTATCTCAACGCGGGCAAGACGCCCGCCGACGTGCCGAGGGCGCGTCCGGATCCTGGGCCGCTGTGGTACGACGAGCCCGCGCATCAGTACGGGCGGCCCGCCCGTTTCTATCAGCAGCTCCAGGCGCTGAACCTGCTGGCCGCCTGGGAGCGCGTGACCGTTCCGGTGCTCGCCATTCACGGTGAGTCGACTGGATCATGAGCCATGACGACGTGGCCCTGATGGTCGACACGGTGAACCGCGGGCGGCCCGGCCGTGCGGACTTCGTCGAGATCCCGAAGATGGGCCACAGCCACCAGGTGTTCGACAGCCTGGAGGATGCGTTCCGTTCTCGGTCGCCGCGCGTCGAGACGGACGTGGTCGATGTGATCCTGGGTTTTCTGGCGCGTGTGTCCGGACCCAGGCGACCCTGAAGGGTCGCCTCTACGGGCTGGTTGGGGGGCGACCCTGGAGGGTGGTCTCTACGGGCTGGTTGGGGGGGCGGCCCTGAAGGGGTCGCCTCTACGCGTGGGCCCAGCGGTCTTGTAGAGGCAACCCTTCAGGGTTGC
>CAZUGF010000027.1:0-5249 GCA_964619705.1 uncultured Bifidobacteriaceae bacterium | reverse complement strand
GGTCGCCTCTACGCGTGGGCCCAGCGGTCTTGTAGAGGCAACCCTTCAGGGTTGCGAGCCGGGTCAGTGTTGGGGGCGATCCCGGAGGGTCGTCTCTACGGGTTTGTTGGGGGGGCGGCCCTGAAGGGGTCGCCTCTACGCGTGGGCCCAGCGGTCTTGTAGAGGCAACCCTTCAGGGTTGCCTGGCCCCTCCGGGTCGCCTGAACTCACCCCGCCAGCAACCGCGCCCGCGTGCCCTCGTCCGTCGCCATGTCGATCGCGGTCCACGCCAGGGCAATCGCGCCCTCCACCAGCGCGCGATCCGCCACCGGCGTGATGCAGTGCGCGGCGAACTCGGGCTGGTGGTTCACGGCCGGGAAGGACTCGATACCGACCATCGGGTGGATCGACGGGATCACGCGCGACACGTTGCCCATGTCCGTCGACGCGGCGGCACGCTCGACCGCCGGCCCGGCGTCCAGGAACCGGCGCCCCAGCGCCTCGGCGTTGCGGCGATACATCGCTACCAACTCCGCATCGTGGACGACCTCCGCGTACGGGGAATCGCCGCCGCGGATCTCCAGCGAGGCCCCCGTTGCCACCGCGCCCGCCTCGAAGCACCGGTGGACGCGCGGCCGCAGCTCCTGCAGTTCCTCCAGGCTGGTGGACCGTGCCATGAAGCGGCCCGAGGTATGCGCGGGCACGATGTTCGGCGCGTCGCCGCCGTGCGTGATGATGCCGTGGACGCGATCGGTGCCGCGGATGTGCTGGCGCAGGAGGCCGATGGCCGTCTGCGCCACCGTGAACGCATCGGCCGCGTTGACACCGAGTTCAGGGAACGCGGCCGAGTGCGCCGCGCGTCCCGTGTAGTGCACGTCGAAGGTCGAGGACGCGATGAGGCGCGGGGTGGCCACGTCGAACGGCCCGGGGTGCACCATCATCGCCGCGTGCAGACCGTCGAACGCACCGCGCTCGATCATCAGGATCTTGCCGCCGGCGTCGCCCACTTCCTCGGCCGGGGTGCCGAGGACCCTCACCGTGACGCCGACCTCGTCCGCGACGGCGGCCAGTCCGATCGCCGCGCCCACGGCGGCCGCCGCGATGATGTTGTGGCCGCACGCATGGCCGATGCCGGGCAGGCAGTCGTACTCCGCACAGATGCCGATGACCAGGCCGCCGGATCCACGCGTGGCGGCAAACGCCGTCGGCAGGTCGCAGACGCCCATCCGGACGTCGAAGCCGGCATCAGACAGGCTCTCGCCGACCCAGCGTGAGGCCTTCACCTCCTGGTAGCCGAGCTCGGGATGGGCGTGGATGCGGTGACTGAGCGCGATGAGCCGTTCGGCCTGCGCCCGAACGGTCTCTGCTGCGCGCTGCTTCGATGTGGCCAGCATGCTGCCTGAATGATCACACAATCGCCGACGGTTCCGCGCGCCGGCCTCGCGATGTCCGGCCGGGCCGCGCCGGCCGGGTGCGCCGTCGTTGCCGTTCGGGTGTCCGCGAATGTCACCGGTCTCGATCTCCCAGCGTCGCCTCACGGAATCCGTCACAATGGCCGTATACGCTGAACAATGTGCGGGGAGTGAGGAGGCGCGTGATGCAGGCTGTCAGATTCGTCGGTGTCGGTCGTCCCGCGGAGATCCAGGATGTCCCCACGCCCACGCCGGGTCCCGGACAGGTGCTCATCAGGATCGGCGGCGCCGGTGTGTGCCACTCCGACCTGCACGTGATGGAAGAGGACCAGGGCTTTACGCCGCCCTTCACGCTGGGTCACGAGAACGCCGGCTGGGTGGCGGCACTCGGCGAGGGCGTCGTCGGCGTCAAGGAAGGCGATGCGGTCGCGGTCTACGGCCCGTGGGGCTGCGGCCACTGCCACGCCTGCCAGCAGTCCATGGAGAACTACTGCGAGAACTGGGCCGGGCTCGGCGCCTTTGGCGGCGGACTCGGGTTCGACGGCGGGATGGCCGAGTACATGCTGGTGCCGTCCCCGAGGCTGCTGGTCCCGCTCGAGGGGTTGAGCCCCGCCAACGCGGCGCCGCTTGGCGACGCGGCACTGACCCCGTATCACGCCATCAAGCGGGCTCTGCCGTACCTTCACGCCGGCAGCACCGTGGTGGTCATCGGGGTCGGCGGGCTCGGACACATGGCCATCCAGTTGCTGCGCGTGCTGGCGCCGGTGCACATCGTGGCGGCGGATATCGACGATGGGAAGCTGGCGCAGGCACGGGCGCTCGGCGCCGATGACATCGTCAACAACCGCAACACCGCCGAGGCCGCCGAGCAGATTCGGAAGATGACCGGACCGCGCGGCGCCGGCCTGGTGCTCGACTGCATCGGCGTGCAGCCGACCGTCGACCTGGGCGCACAGCTTCTCGGCCGCAACAGCGTCTGGACCATCGTCGGTCTCGGGGGCGGACACCACGACTTCCGCCACGGCAGCACGCCGTATGGCACGGTGGTCAGCATTCCGTACTGGGGATCGCGTGTGGAATTGATGGAGGTGATCGCGATGGCCCGTGAGGGACGGATCCGTGCGGAGATCACCGAGTTCCCCCTGGGGCAGGCCGTTGACGTGTACCGCAAGCTGACGGCTGGCGAGATCAGCGGCCGCGCGGTGCTCGTTCCCGAGGGCGCCGCCGACTAGCAGGTCGTGGTGACGTGCGACGCGGCCTGCGAGACACACAGGCCGCGCTGTCACGGCGCGAGACACGAAGAGACACGGAGAGACACGCCGCCAACTCCACTGTGCGAGCACCGGGCGCCCAGCGGCACGATCTGCTATAACACCGCGTGATGGCCGCGGTTCGCTGGACCGAGTCGCTCGTGCAGGATCTCCGCTACACCGCGCGGAGCCTGCGCCGTTCGCCGGGGTTTGCCATCGTCGCCGTGCTGACGCTCGCGATTGGCGTCGGTGCCACGACGGCGCTCTTCAGCACCGTCAACGCGACGCTGCTGAGGCCGCTTCCGTATGCGCATCCCGAGCAGCTGGTCAGCGTCCGGAGCCGCCTGACCACCGGCCAGATCACGACGGGCCTGCTGTCCCCGCTGAACATCGGCATCCTCAAGGATCCCCAGCTCCCGGTGGAGCGCGTGGCGGGGCTCTCGGCGCAGCCGCAGGAGGGCACGCTGGTCGCCGACGATGGCGCGCCGGTCAACATCCTGCTGACCGGCGTGACCGAGGGCTTCTTCGACGTGCTCGGCCTGCCGCTGGTGCTCGGCTCCGGGTTCACGCCCGACGACCACGTGCCGTCCGGCGCCGGCGCCCCGACGGTGGCCATCCTGTCCCATCGCCTCTGGGCCACGATGTTCGGCCGTGATCCCGACGTCACCTCGCAGAGCCTGCGGATCGTGGAGATACCGGCCGGGGTGCGCGTGGCCGGCGTCGCGTCCGCGGAGATGGACCTGCCGCACGGCACCGACATCTGGCTGGCTGCCCGGATCAACCCCCAGGACTTCGGCCACGGCCTCGACGTCATCCTCCGCGCGCGGCCGGGCACGTCCCTTGACGCACTCCGCGAGCGCGCGGACGTCCTGATGGAGGAACTCGCGCGCACCAGCCCGACGGACGTTGCACGCGTGTTCGTGATGCGGCCGCTCGCGACCGTCATCGTCGGCGACCTCGGCCCGATGCTGCTCATCGTCCTCGCGGCGACGGCACTGCTGCTGCTCCTGGCGTGCGTCAACGTGATGAACCTGTTGCTGGCGCGCGGCGCCGTGCGCACGCGTGAGCTGGCCGTCCGTTCGGCACTTGGCGCCGGCCGCGGCACTCTGGTGCGCCAGATGCTCACCGAGTCGGTGGTGCTGGCCGCCGCCGGGACGGTGGCCGGCCTCGCGCTGGCGTACGCCGGCATCCGGCTGCTCCTCGCCCTCGGCGCGTCGGCGCTCCCGCGGCTGGAGACCGTACCATTCGATCTGAACGTCGTACTCTTCGCCGCCGGCGTGCTGGTGCTCAGCGCGCTCGTCGTGGGCCTCGCGCCGGCCTGGCGGCTGGCCGCCGTGGACGTGCGGACGCTGCTGAACGAAAGCGGGCGCAGCTCGACGCCGGGGCACGGCACGTCGCGTTCGATGTCGGCGCTGATCGTGGCCGAGATGGCGCTCGCGATTGTGCTCACGGCCGGAGCGGGCTGGCTGGTGCAGAGCTTTGCGCGGCTCGGCGCCGTGGACCCGGGCTACACGCCGGAGGGCCGGCTCGTGATGACCGTGCGGCCCGGGAGGGCGTTCGACTTCCGGAAGATCGACGAGGTGTACGCCTGGTCGGACGCGCTGATGCAGCGCATCCGGGACGTGCCCGGCGTCGCCCTTGCCGGATCGGCCGCCACCTTCCCCCTGCAGCCGAACCGGGACGGGACGGTCATCGTCGGCGTGCAGGGCGACGTCTGGGACCCCGATCACCCGACCAATGCCCACGTCCGCAATGTCTCGGTGGGTTTCTTCGAGGCGATGGGCATGCGGCTGATCGCCGGCCGCACCTTCACCGATGGCGATCGGCGGGACACGAGGCCGGTGGCCGTCGTGAACCAGGCATTCGTGCGCATGTTCCTCGGGACGCGGGACCCGCTGTCCGCCTCCTTCGCGTTCGGCCTGCCGGCCCCCAATCCGGAGAGCATGCGCGACATTGTCGGCGTCGTGGCGGATGTGCCGTATGCCTCGCTCGGTGAGCCGGCGGGACCGTCGTTCTACATCGTGCACACGCAGCTCTTTCCGCTGGTGCGGCAGACGGTCGTGGCCACGGCGGTATCCGGCGATCCGCGCGCGCTCGAGTCCGGCATCCGCGCGTCGCTGACGGCGTTCGACCCGCTGATGATGGTCAACGCCAGCCCGGCCCCGGAGATCGTCGCGGCGACAATGAGCCGCCAGCGCCTGGGCATGACGCTGATGGTGACGTTCGGCGTCCTGGCGCTCGTGCTGGCCGCGGTCGGTATCTACGGCGTCATTGCCTATGCCTCGGCGCAGCGCCGCGGGGAGATGGCCACGCGGATCGCGCTCGGCGCGTCGGGCGGCCAGGTGTTCCGGCTCGTGATGGGGACCGGACAGCGCCTGGCGATGCTCGGTGTGCTGCTCGGCCTGGCCGGGGCGTATGCCGGAGGCCGTCTCGTCGCGAACCGGGTCTATGCGATGCAGGCCGCCGACCCGGCAGTGCTGCTGACAGCCGGTGCGATCGTCGCGGCGGTCGCGCTCCTGGCGACGATGATCCCCGCCGTCCGTGCCAGCCGCGTGGATCCGGTCCGTGCGCTAAGGGGGTAGGCACGGAGGGTTCAAAGCACGGAGGG
>CAZUGF010000026.1:0-47576 GCA_964619705.1 uncultured Bifidobacteriaceae bacterium | reverse complement strand
GGAACCGTCGCGCTTTGAACCTTCGTGCTTTGAACCTTCGTGCTTTGAACCCTCGTGCTTTGAACCTTCGTGGTTCTTCCTGAACGTCGCCACCTCGATCGTCTTGGGGCCGAAGCGCACGTGCGCGAGGCGGAAGCGGCGGCCGATGATCCAGCAGTTCCGGAACAGTTTCTTGATCTGGGAAGGGTGGGCGTTGGTGCCGACGTCGAAGTCCTTGGGCTTTCGCTCCAGCAGCAGATCGCGCACGCCGCCGCCCACCAGGTATGCGGTGTAGTCGAAGTCTCTCAGCCGGTAGAGGACCTTGATCGCGTCAGGATCGATATCTTTCCGCGAAATCCGGTGCTCGGCGCGGGGCACAATGACGACGTTGCCCATCCAGCCCGTCATTGTACCAGCGTGCTAGGATTCTCCGAGGACCAATCCTGTTGACGCCCGCGCGATCCCACCGATTTCCGGCGTCCCTTGCCCTGCTGACCGTGATCCTGGCGGCCTCTCCGGCCCTGGCGACGCCGGAGGACCTGGCGCGGGCCCGGACGCTCTACAACGAGCGGCTCTTCGATCAGGCCATCGAGGTGGCGCTCATCGCCCGCGAGGAGCCCGAGACGCGGGATGCGGCGGCGGTGGTGCTCGCCCGCGCCTACCTGGAGCGCTACCGCGAGCGCGTGGACCCGGCGGATCTGGGTGCCGCCCGGGAGGCCCTGGGCGCCGTGCGGGCCTCCGTCCTCGATCCGCGCGAACGGGTCGAGTACGTGATGGCGCTCGGGCAGGCGCTGTTCCTCGAAGACGAGTTCGGCGCGGCCGCGGCCATCTTCGGGAGCGGCGTGGAGACCGCCCGGATCGCGGACGTGTCGCTCGGCGACGCCATGCTGGACTGGTGGGGCAGTGCCGTGGAGCGGCAGGCGGACACGGAGTCGCGCGAGGCCCGCATGCGGACGTTCGACAGGCTCCGCGAGCAGATGACCCGCGAGCTGCAGCGGCACCCCGGTTCGGCGGCTGCGTCCTACTGGGTGGCCGTGGCCGAACGCGGCGCCGGCAATGCCATGGCGGCCTGGCACGCGGCGATCGCCGGATGGGTGCGGGCCCGGCTGGCCGGCGAGCGCTCCGCCGCCCTCCGCGCGGACCTGGACAAGCTCGTGCTCGAGGGCATCATCCCCGACCGCGTGAAGGATCGCCCCGCCGAGGAGCGCGAGGCGGCCGAGTCGCAGTTGCGCGCGGACTGGGAGCTCGTCAAGGAGCGCTGGAAGTAGCGGCGCCTCCGTCAGCCCTTCGCGCTCTTCCAGTCCGCCCCGACGCCTACGTCCACGTCCAGCGGGACCCGCAGGCTGGCGGCGCCCATCATCTGTTCCCGCACCAGCGCGGCCACCGTCTCCCCGTCCGCGGCCGGCGCCTCGAACAGCAGTTCGTCGTGCACGGTGAGGATCATGCGCGCGCCGGGATGCCGCGTCGCCAGCGCGGCGGAGACGTCGATCATTGCCCGCTTGAGGATGTCGGCCGCCGTGCCCTGGATGGGCATGTTGACGGCCACGCGCTCCGCGGCCGCGCGAATCTGGCCGTTGCGGCTCGTCAGCTCCGGCACCGCCCGCTGCCGGCCGAACAAGGTCCTGACCACGCCCGACGCGCGGGCGTCCTCCAGCGTGCGATCGATGAAGCCGCGGACGCGCGGGAACCCCGCGAAGTACGCGTCGATGAACTGCTGCGCGGCCGCCTGCGTGACGCCGATGTCGCGCGCCAGCGTGAAGGCGGTCTTGCCGTACAGGAGCGCGTAGTTGACGATCTTCGCCCGGCGCCGGAGCTCGTGCGGGCTGAGCGTGCTGTCCGGGCCGAAGACCTTGAGCGCCGTCTGGTCGTGGATGTCGTCGCCGCGCTCGAAGGCCGCGATGAGCGACTCGTCCTCGGAGAGGTGCGCGAGCACCCGCAGCTCGATCTGTGAGTAGTCGGCGGAGATCAGCACGGCGCCGGGCTCGGCCACGAAGGCCCGCCGGATGTCCCTGCCGATGTCCGTGCGGATCGGGATGTTCTGGAGGTTCGGATCGCTGCTGCTCAGGCGTCCGGTGGCCGCGACGGCCTGGTTGAACTGCGTGTGGACGCGACCGGTCTCCGGGTTGACGAGCGCCGGCAGCGCATCGATGTAGGTGCCCTTCAGCTTGGCCAGGCCCCGCCACTCGAGGACCAGGCGGGGGAGCTCGTGGCTGGCCGCGAGTTCTTCCAGGACCTCCACGGCCGTGGAGGCCGTGCGCGTCGTGCCCGTGCGCTTGAGGACGGGCAGCTTCAGCTTCTCGAAGAGGATGTCGCCAAGCTGCCGAGGCGATCCGATGTTGAACGTCTCCCCGGCCTGCTCGAAGATCGCGGCGCTCAGCGACGCCAGTTCCCGGTCCACGCGCGTCGCCTGCGCGGCCAGGGCCGCGACGTCCACGCGGACGCCCACGCGTTCGAGCCCGGCGAGCACCGGGACGAGCGGCAGCTCGAGGTCGCGGTACACGGGCAGGAGCCCCTCGCGCTCCAGGGCCGGTTCGAACTGCGCGGCGAGCTGCAGCGCGAGATCCGGACGCTCGCCCGCGTAGTCCAGCAGGCTCTCCGCGGCGACGTCCGCGAACGCCCGTGCCCGGGCGCCCTTGCCGCGCACGTCATCCTCCGTCCGGGCCTTGTAGCCGAGCTGCTCGAGCGCGATGGGCTCGAGCGCCTGGCTCGACCGGTTTGCGTCGAGCAGGTAGGCGGCCAGCATCGTGTCCATCGCCAGGCCCGCGAGCGTGATGCCATGGCGGGCCAGGACGATCACGTCCGCCTTGAGGTCGTGGCCGACCTTGGCGATGGCGGGATCCGTGAAGATCGGTGCCAGCAGCGCCAGCGCGCGATCGCGGTCCAGCGATCCGCTGCCCATGAACCCCTGGTGGCCGATGGGCACGTAGCGGGCCCGGCGCGGTGCCGTGGACAGGGCAATGCCGACGATGGTGGCGCGCACCGGCGCCGTGCCGTCGGTGATGAGCCGGAGCGCCACGCACGGGGCTGCCGCCAGCTCCCCGGCGAGGGCGCCGAGTTCCTCCAGGGAGGCGACGATCCGGTAGTCGCGCTCGACGGACTCCGCCGTCGGCGCGAACTCGGTCACCAGCGTCCTGAAGCCGAGCTGCGAGAAGAGCGCGTAGCAGCGCGCCCGATCCGACCCGCGGTAGTGGAACTGTTCCGCGTCGAAGGGCACGTCGACGGCCGTGTCGATGGTCACGAGCTCGCGGCTCTGGCGCGCCTGATCGGCGTAGGTGGTGAGCGCCTCGCGATACTTCTTCTGCGGGAGGGCGGCGGCCTGCGCCAGCAGTGCGTCGAGCGAGCCGTACGTGGTGATGAGATCCCGCGCGCCCTTCTCGCCGATGCCGGGCACGCCCTTGACGTTGTCGCTGGTGTCGCCCATGAGTGCCAGGACGTCCACGACCTGATCCGGCCGCACGCCGAACTTGCCCAGGACGCCCGCCTCGTCGAACCACGCGCCCTCGTCCCGCGGGTTGTAGACGCGGATGCCGCCGCCGACCAGTTGGAAGAAGTCCTTGTCCCCCGTCACGATCGCCGCGTCCATCCCCGCCCCCGCCGCCTTCCTCGCCAGCGTGCCGATCACATCGTCGGCCTCGAAGCCCTCGGAGGTGAGGATCGGGACGCCCATGGCCTCGCAGGCCTCGTGGACCCACGGGATCTGCTCCTGGAGGTCGCCCGGCATCGGCGCGCGGTTGGCCTTGTAGTCGGCGGCCAGCCTGGACCGGAACGTCTCGGTGGGCAGATCGAAGGACGCCACGATGTAGGCCGGCTGATGATCGGCAATGAGCTTCCGCAGCATCGTCACGAAGCCGTAGACGGCGTTCGTGGACCGGCCGTCGGGTCCGGTGAGCCCGCGAATCGCGTGGTAGGCGCGATACATCTGGTTGCTGCCGTCGATGAGGAACAGGGTGGGTGCGGGCATGAGAGGGTGGCTCGGCCAGTATTATCATGGACGATCAGGCATTGATGGCAGGGCGCGCGCAGACAATCCGGACCATGACCGTGCTGGCACTCGTGGCGGCGCTGGCCGCGTGCTCCGGCAATCCGCTCTCGCGCAAGTACGAGTACGAGGAGGAGATCTACCTCCGCCTGGACGGCTCGGCGACGGTCTACGTCAACGCGTCAGTGCCCGCGCTCGTCGCCCTGCGGGGCCTGGACCTGCCGCTGGATCCGCGCGCGCGTCTGGACCGGGAGGATGTCCGCGCGTACTACGAGACGCCGGTGTCGCACGCCGCCAACGTCAGCACGTCACGGCGCGACAACCGGCGCTACGTCCACCTGCGGATCGAGGTCGAGGATGTGCGGCGGCTGGCGGAGGCGCCGCCGTTCGCGTGGTCCCGCTATCGCCTGGAGGCCGGGGAGGCGTCCTACGAGTACGCCCAGGTGGTCGGCGCGGCGGCCAACGGGGATCCGGGGGCGGCCGGCTGGCGCGGGGAAGAACGTGTCGCGTTCCGCCTGCACCTGCCGAGCCGCATCACGTTCCACAACTCGCCGTCTCGAGAGGTGCTGCGCGGCAACATCCTCGTCTGGGAACAGCGGCTGGCGGACCGCCGGCAGGGCGTGCCCGTCGACATCCAGGTCCGGATGGACAGCGAGTCCATCCTGGCCCGGACGCTGATCCTGTTCGGCACGATGATGGTCCTGGTCGCCATCACGTTCGTGGTGTTCATCTGGTTCATCAGGCGCCGCGGCTCCCCGGAGGCCTAGTTGGCGCCGCTTGCGAACGCCCCCGCGTTCGCTCACGAGTGCACCGGCGGCCGCACGTGTCCGGCAGCCGCCGGTTGGGCCCCCCGCGCCCAGCGCGGCGCTCGGGGCTGGCCCTAGAGGATCCCCACGAGCTCCATCGGCTCGGAGGTGAACGCCGCGGGGCGCATCTCCAGCGCCTCGCGGACCTCGGCGTCCGTCCTGAGGTCGTTGGTCACCTCGAATGCCCCGAATCCCGTCGCCAGCGAACGGGCCAGCATGCGCTCGACGTTGCTGTTGACGACGCCCTCGAGCGTCACGCGCCCGCGGTTGACCACGATGTGAATCGGCGGGTTGACCATCGACGCGTACTGCCAGAACGACGAGTTGCCGTAGATGGCGCGCGCGATGCGGAAGCGCAGCTGGTCGTCGAACTGCGAGACGGGCAGCACGCCAATCCCGTTCTCCACGGCCGTGACGCCGCTCACGCGCCGGACCCGCTGTTCCAGGTCGTCGCGTTTGTAGGGCATCGTGACCCATCCGGTGAGGACGACGGTGCCGTTATCCACGGATGCCGAGACGCTGTCGAAGATGGTGAACTGGGTGTACCGGTTGACCTGCTCGGCAATGGCTTCGAACACCCGGCGATCCTCGCGCCCGGTTTGCGCGACGGCCACGCCGGCCGAGCCCAGCAGGACGAGAACGATCAGGATCGACGTGGTTTTCTTCAACATGATCCACTCTCCACCCCTGGTGACTGCGAAGAGCGTGCCAGCGCGATCTGTCCCCGATCGAATGCAGTCGGCGGGAAATCCGGCCGTACGCGGGGCTGACGGGCGGGATGCCGGTTGGCGAGTCACCCGGATCGGCCGCGAGGGGGGCCGCGCGCTCAGGGCGTGGCGACGTAGCCGCGCCGGGCGCGCACCCGGGCCGACGGGTCGTTCACTTCCACGCGGATCGTGTGCCAGCGGCCGTCGCGGTGGCCCGGGCTCGGATAGCCGATGTAGTACTGCTGGCTGAGCTCGTCGGCGATGTTCGCCGTGGCCGGATCGAGATCACGCGCGGTGCGCACGATCTCCGTGCGTCCACCGCTGTCGTCGGTGATCTCGCGCAGGGCCGCCGCGTTGACGCGGTCGTCCGGTCCTGAGGAGTAGACGCCGCCGCCCGGATAGGACGGGGGCAGGGGCAGCGGGAATCCGCCGCCGCCGCGTCCGCTGCCGCCCGGGAGCGGAAAGGGGATGGGCCCTCGCGGCCGGCCGCCCGACGGCGGCCGCGTGACGATGGTCGGCTGTCCGCTGCCGTCGATGCCGACGGCGTACACCAGCACCTCGCTCTCGCGGACGACACGCCTGGCATCGGAGACACTGACCCGGCTGCTGGTGTCGTTGCCATCGGAGATGATGACCACGGCCTTCTTCCGGTTCTGCCCGCCCTGTGCCATCGGCACGGCTTCCACGACGGCGTCGTACATCGCCGTGCCGCCGTTCGGGTTCACGCGGCTCAGGCTCCAGCTCATCGCCCGCCGGTCGTTGGTCCAGTCCTGCACCAGGTCCGGTCCGGCGCTGAAACGGTAGAGGAAGAAGTCGTCGAGCTCGTCGCTCAGGCGCTCGAGGAAGCGATCGATCGCGTCCCGCGCGGCCGTCCACTTCTCCCCGGCCATGCTGCCGCTCGTGTCCAGCACGATGCCCAGGCTCACCGGCGATCGCTCGGCGGAGAAATGCGTGATCTCGACCGGCTGGTTGTCCTCGTAGATGAGGAAGTCCTCCCGGGTGAGGCCGGGGACGAAGCGTCCGCTCCGGTCAGTGACCGTGGCTGACACGTTGATCAACTCCACGCCGCTGCGGAACCGGAAGCCCTCCTGCCCGGCCACCGGCGCCAGGAAGGGCAGGCTGAGCCCCAGTGCGAGCGCGGCGACGACGGGTGGACGTGGCGTGGCGGTCCGCATGGCGTGGTTTCCTTCCGGCTCCCTACTTGTCCAGTGCCGCGGGCGCCGCGGCCGGTGGAACCTCGCGCCGGTCCACGTGCGGGACGCCCGTCGTGTCCGTGCGGAAGCTGACGCGGTACCGGGCCACGGTTTGCGGCGCATCGAGCCGGACGGTGAACGGCGACTCGTCGCCCGCGCCGAGCGTCATGAAGTCCACCGGCGCCCGCGCGCTCGTGACGAACGTGCCCTGCTCGTCGAAGAGCAGCACGACAGCCGACAGGTGATCCACCGTGGACCCCTCCGCGGGGTTGCGAACCAGCCCGGCCACCGCCAGGCGCGCGCCTTCGCGCTCGTGCCCGAGCGCCAGCAGTTCCAGCGGGGAGGCTGCCGCGGCCGCCGCCGCGGGCCTGTCACCAGACATCCGCACCACGCCGAAGCCGACCAGGAGGATGGCAAAGGCGGCCGCTGCCGCCACGAGCCCGCGCTGGCGTCCCGCGCTTTCGGGCGCCGCGTATCCACTGCCCAGGAAGTCCGGGTGCGGCATCGCGCCCGCGTCCGCGTCCGCCGGGATCTCGCTGTCGAAGCTCTCGAGCGCGTCGACGATGGGAAGCGCCGGCGGCGTGCCGATGCCGGCCGCCGTGCGGAGGGCGGCCACGCGCGCATCGGCGCGGCGCTGCTGCTCGCGCGTCGCGCGCCAGGCCACCACGCCCAGGCCGAGGGCGAGGGCCAGCGAGACAACCGTGACGATGACCAGCAGCGTTTCCATGGCGTCTCCCTACCTGAGCCTGAACTCGACCGCGACCTCGACGACGACGTCGACGGGCGTGCCCTTCATGCGGGCGGGCGCAAAGCGCCACTGCCGGACGGCGTCGATGGCCCGCTCGTTCAACCCGAGGCCGAGACCGCTCAGCACCCGGACGTCGGCCACGGTGCCGTTGCTGCGCACCACGATCTCCAGCACCACTTCCCCTTCGAGGTTGGCGCGCCGCGCCGCTTCCGAGTAGTCCGCCTGCACTTCCCGGAGGAGGCGCGGGGGCTCCACGCCGCTCCCCGGGCGGTACGGGCCGCCGCCCGTGCCACCGCCCGAGCCCGCGCCGATTCCGGATCCGTCACCCTCGCCGACTCCGGTTCCGGTGCCCGTTCCCGCGCCGCCACCGGCGCCGGGACCCTGGCTCGGTACCGGCTGTTCCACGTCCGCGGCAATGCCTTCCAGGTCCCGCGCGTCGGCCGGCGACGTCACGACGGGCGCCATCACGGGCGGCAGCGTCTTTGCCTCGATCGGCGCCGGCGGCGGTTCGACGATCCGCGGGGCCGGTTCAACGGGTGGCGGCAGGCGCCTGGCCGGGAGCGGGCTGCTGATCGTCATCGCCCCCTTGCGTTCGACCCTGGGTACGGGCGCCTTCTCGCGAAGACCGCCGCCACCGCCGCCTCCGCCCGCCCCCGGCGACACGAGAAACACCAGGCGGACCGGTTCCGGATCGTCGAGCGGTTCGGTCCGCACGTCCGCGGACGTGAAGGTCAGGCTTGCGATGAAAAGGACGGCCGCAGCCACGGCTCCGTGCAGGCTGGTGGAGACGACGAGCGGGTACGCGGAGCGCCCGTGCTCCGGCACCTGGCCGAAGAGTTCACGGCCCAGACCGCCGCCGGTGGCGGGCAGCGCGACGGGTTTCCCCGAGACGATGGCCTGGATGGCCCGGACCGCCTCGTCCTGCGGGACCCAGCGCCAGAGGTCGGCGTCGGCGGGCGCGCCGGCCGGGAGGAAGGCGGCAACCGCGCGGATCTCTCCCCGCGCCAGGAGCGACTCGACCCAGCCGAGGGAAACGCCCGCGGCGGCCGCGATGTCGTGCGCCGAGTAGACGTCGGGGGGCTGCTGCATGACTCGTCGGGCGTGTCGGTCGCAAAACCCTTGCCGTTGGGCCCGGCCCGGGAACAGGCACGATCATCGCGCATCCGGGCCGCTTTCGCCCGACAGTGCCGCGTCCGCCCGTCCGGGTTGTGGTCCCGAGGGGACGGTCGGTGTCTCATCAACGAGGCACCCGCCCGGCGCGGCGACCCTGAGGCGACCCTGAAGGGTCGCCTCTACGGGTTGCAGAGGTAGCCCTTCAGGGTTGCCCCTGGGGGGCGGAGCTCAGGCCCTCGACGAACCGGAACCCGTCCTTCTCGGCCAGCGCCCGGACGGGCTTGAACCCTGCGGCGGCAAGCCGGGCTTCGATGGCATATCCCTCGGGCCGTGGGACGGCGCGCCCGAGCATGCCACCGCTGCCGGTGCCTTCCACGACCTCGATGCGGCCGCCGTGGCGGAGCGTCCGCCGGGCGTCGATGAGCGCGGACTGCTGCTCTGCGGGTGTGAGGGCCGCAAACCCGCCCCGCGTATCGTCGACGACGACCATGTCCATACTCGCCGCGTCGAAGACCGGCGCGCCCGGCGACACGACGCGGACGTCGAGCAGCGCGCCGACGGAGGCGCCCACCTTCCGCGCGCGCGCGGCCGCGGGCTCGGTGAAGACGGCGACGGCGCAGGCGCCGCTCAGGCCGACCTTGGTGGCGAGCCCGCCGAGCAGGGCCGGGTCATCGCAGCCCACCTGCAGGAAGCGTTCTCCCATGCGGACGCCGGTCATCGTCACGTGCAGGGGGTCCATCTGACGTGCGCGCCGGAGGGTGCGGAAGAACTGGAGAAACATGGCCCATGATAAGATCGTCCGATTGTGAATACGCCGGGAAACATTGCCTCCGCACAGGGAAAGCTGGGTGTCCTCCTCGTCGGCCTCGGTGCGGTCAGCACCACGACCATTGCCGGCGTTCACGCGATCCGGAAGGGTCTGGCACAGCCGATTGGCTCGCTGACCCAGATGGGCACGATCCGTCTCGGCAAGCGGAGTGACGGCCGCACGCCGAAGATCAAGGACTTCGTCGATCTCGCCAAGCTCGACGACATCGTCTTCGGGGGCTGGGACATCTTCGAGGAGGACTGCTACGCGGCGGCGCGGACCGCAGGCGTCCTGGAGCCGTCGCTGCTGGACCAGATCCGCGGCGATCTCGAGGCGGTCAAGCCGATGGCCGCCGTGTTCGATCAGCGCTACGTCAAGCGGCTGAGCGGACCGAACGTCAAGAAGGGCCGCAACAAGAAGGACCTGGCGGAGCAGGTCATCGCGGACATCCGGAACTTCAAGCAGGCGAACGGCTGCTCCCGTCTCGTGATGGTGTGGTGCGGCAGCACCGAGGTCTTCATGAAGGAAGGCCCCGTGCACCAGTCGCTCGCGGCCCTGGAGAAGGGCCTCGAGGAGAGTGACGTGGCCATCCCGTCGAGCATGGTGTACGCGTACGCCGCGCTCAAGGAAGGCATCCCGTTCGCCAACGCGGCCCCCAACCTCACCGCGGACGTGCCCGCGATGCTCGAACTCGCGGCGAGCACCGGCGCACCGGTGGCCGGTAACGACATGAAGACGGGGCAGACGCTGATCAAGACGATCATCGCGCCGGGCCTCAAGGCGCGGCTGCTGGGCGTGCGCGGCTGGTACTCCACGAACATCCTGGGCAACCGCGACGGCGAGGTGCTGGACGACCCCGAGTCGTTCAAGACGAAGGAAGAGAGCAAGAAGTCCGCGCTGGACTACATCTTCCAGCCGCAGCTCTATCCCGAGCTCTACAAGGACCTCTCGCACGTCGTCCGGATCAACTACTACCCCCCGCGCGGCGACAACAAGGAAGGCTGGGACAACATCGACATCGTGGGCTGGCTCGGCTACCCGATGCAGCTCAAGATCAACTTCCTGTGCCGCGACTCGATCCTCGCCGCGCCGATCGTGCTGGACTCGGCCCTGTTCCTGGACCTGGCCAGGCGTGCGGGGTTGTCCGGCATCCAGGAGTGGCTGTCCTTCTACTTCAAGGCCCCGATGCACGCGCGCGAGGTCTACCCCGAGCACGACCTGTTCATCCAGTTGATGAAGCTGAAGAACACGCTCCGCTACCTCCAGGGCGAGGAGCTCATCACGCATCTGGGGCGGGAGTACTACGACTAGGGCTTTGGGCTTTAGGCTTTAGGCTTTAGGCTTTAGGCTTTAGGCTCTGGGCTCTGGGCTTTAGGCTCTGGGCTTTGGGAAGAGCCCAACGCCCGAAGCCCAAAGCCCTCGGTTACAATCCCCCCATGATTCAGCCAGCCCTGCTCGGTGGCGTGGCCATGGGGGTGCTCTCGGCGCTCCCGTTCATCAACCTCGCGAACTGCTGCTGCGCCTGGCTCCTCTTCGGAGGCGGGCTGGCGGCGTATCTGATGCAGCAGGGGCGTCCGGCCCCCATTTCCGTGGCCGATGGCGCCCTTGTCGGTCTCCTGGCGGGCGTGGTCGGAGCGGTGGTCTGGACCGTCGTGTCCATCCCGCTCAACGCCATGGTGCTGCCCATGCAGATGGGCATGCTCGACCGCGTCATGACGACGAGCAGCGACATGCCGCCGGAAGTCCGGACGTTCCTGGAGGGCCTGCAGGGAGGCGCCGCCGTTGGTGCGTTTGCCGTCGCCGGGTTCTTCATTGCCCTGTGCGTCTGCAGCTTCTTCGGGATGATCGGCGGTCTCTTTGGTGCGCTCGTCTTCCGGAAGACGGAGCCCCCCCCGCCGCCGCCGGTTGGTCCGGGGACCTTCAATCCGCCCACGTTCACGCCGCCGCCTCCGCCCCTGCCCCCGCCGCCCCCGCCGGCGGGGCTTTGAGCGCAGGAGTGGCGGGCGTGTGAGGGCGTTGTCCGGCCTGCTGGAACGCGCATCGGCAGCCGACGAGGGGAGCGGATTCGGCGAGCGCCTATACTGGCCTCATGTCGCCGAAGCCGAAGGTGTCCCCCGAGATTGATGCCCTCCTGCGGGAGGAGCGGTCGTTCGAACCCTCCTACGAGTTCCGGACCCGCGCGCACGCCGCCGACCCCGACGTCTACGCGCGCGCGGAGCAGGATCCCGAAGCCTTCTGGGAATCCTTCGCGCGTGAACTCGAGTGGTCCGCGCCGTGGTCCACGGTCCTGGACTGGCAGCCGCCGCACGCCCGGTGGTTCGTGGGCGGACAGCTCAACGCGAGCGTCAACTGCGTCGACCGCCACCTGGCCTCGGGCCGGCGCAACAAGGCGGCCCTTGTCTGGGAGGGCGAGCCCGGCGACCGCCGGACGCTGACCTACTTCGATCTCCACCGCGAGGTCTCCCGCTGCGCCAACGTCCTCCGGAGCCTCGGCGTCCGGAAGGGCGACCGCGTGGCCTTGTACCTGCCGATGGTGCCCGAGCTCGCGATTGCCATGCTCGCCTGCGCCCGCATCGGCGCCCCGCACGTCGTCGTGTTCGGCGGCTTCAGCGCGGAGTCGCTGCGCGATCGGATCAACGACGCGCAGGCGCGGCTGCTGGTCACGGCGGATGGCGGCTACCGGCGTGGGACGATCGTGCCGCTCAAGCAGATCGCGGACGCGGCGCTTGCCGGGACGCCGGGCGTCGAGCACGTCGTGGTCGTCCGCCGCGGGCACTCGGACATTCCCGTCCACATGCAGGAAGGCAGAGATCGCTGGTACCACGACCTGATGGCGGACGCCGCGGCCGAATGCGCGCCCGAGCCCATGGACGCGGAGGACATCCTCTACATCCTCCACACCTCCGGCACGACGGGGAAGCCCAAGGGCATCGTGCACAGCACCGGCGGCTACATGGTCGGGACCTACGCGACGACGAAGTGGGTCTTCGACATGAAGGACGACGATGTCTACTGGTGTACGGCGGACATCGGGTGGGTAACGGGGCACAGCTACGTCGTGTACGGCCCGCTCGCGACGGGTGCGACCGTGATGATGTACGAGGGCGCGCCGGACTGGCCGAAGAAGGATCGGTTCTGGGACATCATCGCGCGCCACGGCGTCACGATTCTCTATACCGCGCCGACCGCGATCCGCGCGTTCATGCGCTGGGGCACGGAGTGGCCGGCGGGCCACGACCTGTCATCGCTCCGCCTGATCGGATCGGTGGGAGAGCCCATCAACCCCGAGGCCTGGGTCTGGTATCACCTCAACATCGGCGGCGGCCGCTGTCCGGTCGTCGATACGTGGTGGCAGACCGAGACCGGCGCGATCCTCATCTCGCCGCTTCCCGGCATCACACGAACCAAGCCGGGATCGGCGACGCAGCCCTTCCCCGGGATCAGCGCGGAGATCCTGAACGCGAAGGGCGAGCGCGTGCCCGTCGGCGGCGGGCTGCTGGCGCTCACGCGCCCGTGGCCCTCCATGCTGCGGGGCATCTACGGCGATCCCGAACGCTACGTCCAGCAGTACTGGAGCCGCTGGACGAACGACGTCTACTTCACGGGGGATGGCGCCAAGCGTGACGAGGACGGCTACTTCTGGCTGCTCGGCCGCGTGGACGACGTACTGAACGTGGCGGGCCACCGCATCGGCACCATGGAGGTCGAGAGCGCGCTCGTGGATCACCCCAGCGTCGCGGAGGCGGCCGTCGTCGGGCGGCCGCACGAGATCAAGGGGCAGGCGCTGTGTGCCTTCGTCACGGTGAAGGAGAGCACGCAGCACTCCGAGACGCTGGCCGACGAGCTCAAGGCGCACGTCGGGCGGAAGATCGGCGCCATCGCCCGGCCGGACGACATCATCTTCGCGGCCGACCTGCCCAAGACGCGCTCCGGCAAGATCATGCGGCGGCTCCTCCGGGATATCGCCGAGGGCAAGGCGCTCGGCGATACCACGACCCTGGCGGACCCGTCCGTGGTGGCGCGGCTCAAGACCCAGTACGAAGACGAGGGCTGAGGAACCCGCGGCGGGCGCGCCACGTCCATTACACTGATCCCATGCCTCTGATCGAGACGCGCGACCTGTGGAAGACCTACGTGATGGGCGACGAGGAGATCCATGCCCTCAAGGGGGTCTCCATCAGCATCGAGCGCGGCGACTACGTCGCCATCATGGGGCCGTCGGGCTCCGGCAAGTCGACGCTGATGAACCTGATCGGGTGCCTGGACACGCCGTCGAAGGGCACCTACCTCCTGAACGGGAAGGAGGTGAGCGAGATGAACGACAACGAGCTCGCGCGCATCCGGAACGAGGAGATCGGGTTCGTTTTCCAGACGTTCAACCTGCTCCCGCGCGCCACGGCGCTGCACAACGTGGAGCTGCCGCTCGTGTATGCGGGCGTGTCGAAGAAGGATCGGCTGGAGCGCGCGCGGGCGGCGCTGGACAAGGTCGAGCTGACGCAGCGCATGAGCCACCGGCCCAACGAACTGTCCGGCGGGCAGCGCCAGCGCGTCGCGATTGCCCGCGCGCTCGTCAACAACCCGTCCATCCTGCTCGCCGACGAGCCGACCGGCAACCTGGACTCGAAGACGGGCGTCGAGATCATGGCGCTCTTCGCGCGGCTGCACCAGGCGGGGAACACGATCATCCTCGTCACGCACGAGGCGGACATCGCCGCCTACGCGCACCGCGTCGTCGCCATCCGCGACGGAGAAGTGGAGCGCGACGCGCGCCAGGAGCCGCACCCGGTCGAGCACGCGCCGGTCCAGGCGCCCGCCCCCTCCTGATCGACCCCGGTTCACTTACCGCGGCACGACGCGGGCCGCCGTTCCGAACCGCCGGAAGTTCGAGTAGCGCGCCTCGCCGCGGCCGGCGCCGCGCGTGGCCGCGTAGAAGGTCTCCGTCATGCGATCCGGCACGAGCAGGCCAAGCTTCTCGTGCTCGACGAACTCCACCATCATCTCGACCGGCGGATGGCGCCGCGCGAAGCTGAGGCGCCCGTCCGTCAACCGCAGCTGGACGCGCCACAACCGGCCCGTCTCCAGCTCGATCCACGCCGCCACCCTGGCGACGATGTCGCCGCCCTCGGGGCGCTGGATGATGGTGGGCGACGCCTTTTCGTCCAGCACGACGAGCGCCGTCTGGTGTCCCTCGATGCGCTCGTGGCCGTCGACGCGGCTCTCGTACCGCCAGCGGTTCCGCTGGTGGAGGAGTTCCAGCGGCACGTTGGGCAGGTTGGTGGTGCGCGGCTCGCCGAGGTTGTGCCGGGCGCTCTCCGCGAGCAGGGCGCGGGCCTGATCGTGCGCGCCGGCGCCGGACGAGAGAATTTCGGCCAGGGAGGGCCCGGCGGATCGGACGCGGCGTCCGCTGACGGTGATGACGTCACGCAGGCCGAGCCACCCGGCATTGCCCGGCAGGTCGATGAACGCCACCTCGGAGCGGATCTCGCGCGTGACCTTGAGCGGCTGCGACCGGCCGGTGACGCTGCCCGAGTCGGCCCCGCCCATGCTCTGCACCAGCCGTTCGTCGGCCACGAGCTGCCCGAGCGCATCGTGGTAGCTCTCGAAGTAGGCGTCGAGGCGCGCGAGGTGGGTCTCGACCGGCGTTGCGCCCGGCGCCTGCGCCGGCGCAGGGCGCACCCCTGCCGCAAGAAGTCCGAGCACGAGTGCCGCCGTCGCGAGCGGACTGGGCATGGGGGAGATCCTTTCGGGCTCTGGGCTCTGGGCTCTGGGCTTTAGGCTTTGGACTCTCTCTACACCCTACACCGCCGCGAAGTGTCCGTCGCCCACTTCCCGCAGGGGCGCATCGTGCGCGACGCGGGCGGGGTCCAGCTCGATGCGCGTGCGCGGCGCGTCCGGATCGGTCACGGGCACGGCCGAGAGCAGCGCCTGCGTGTAGGCGTGCCGCGCGTCCTCGAAGATGCGTGCCGTCGGGCCCATCTCGACAATCCGGCCCAGGTACATCACGGCCACGCGGCTCGAGATGTGCCGCACGAGCCGGAGGTCGTGGGCGATGAAGAGATAGGTGAGGCCCAGCTCCTGCTGCAGGTCCATGAGCAGGTTGATCACCTGCGCCTGAATCGAGACGTCCAGGGCCGAGACCGGCTCGTCCGCGATGATGAACGACGGGTTGAGGGCGAGCGCGCGCGCGAGCCCGATCCGCTGGCGCTGCCCGCCGCTGAACTCGTGCGGGTACCGCTCGAGGTGGGCCGGATCCAGGCCGACGCGGCGGAAGAGCTCCGCGACGCGCTCGCGTCGCTCGGCGCGCGATCCGATCCGGTGGATGACGAGCGGCTCCTCGACGATGGTGCGCGCACGCATGCGCGGGTTGAGCGAGGAGTACGGGTCCTGGAAGACCATCTGCATGTCGCGCCGCGCCGCGCGCATGCGTCCGCTGGAGAACGCCAGCACGTCCTCGCCACGGAAGCGCACCTCGCCCGATGTGGGTTCCATCAGCCGCAGTACGCAGCGCCCCGTCGTGCTCTTGCCGCTGCCGGACTCGCCGACGAGCGCGAACGTCTCACCCTCGTCGATGGAGAAGCTGACGTCATCCACGGCGCGGACGACGGACTTCGGACTGAACAGCCCGCCGCCGCGGACGAAGTGCCTGACGAGGTTCCGGACGTCGACGAGAGGCGGCATCGGCTCAGGGCCTCGCGGAAGGGCCGGCGGATGGGGCGGCGCCGGCACCCACGACGTCGGTCACGCCGGCGTGCAGGTAGCAGCGGACCGTGTGCTCAGGACCGATCCGCGTGATCGGCGGAAACGCCCGCTCGCACTCGTCCATGCGCTGCGGGCACCGCGGCGCAAACGAGCAGCCCGGCGGCAGCGCCGCGAGACTCGGCACGGTGCCGTCGATGGCCTGGAGCCGCGATCCCGCCGAGCCGCCGGGGATGGAGGCGAGCAGCCCGCGCGTGTAGGGATGCGCCGGGTTGCGGAAAATCGTCCGGACGGGCCCCTGCTCGACGATCCGCCCGGCGTACATGATGGCCACGCGGTCCGCCGTCTCCGCGATGACACCCAGGTCGTGCGTGATGAGCAGCAGGCTCAGGTCGAACTCCCGCTTCATCTCGCGCAGCAGGTCGAGGATCTGCGCCTGCACCGTCACGTCCAGCGCCGTCGTCGGCTCGTCCGCGATGACGAGCGCGGGCCGGCAGGCGAGGGCGATCGCGATCATGACGCGCTGGCGCATGCCGCCCGACAACTGGTGCGGGTAGTCGTCGACGCGCCGCTCCGCGTCGACGATGCGGACCGCCGAGAGCAGGGCGATGGCGCGGGCGCGGGCCTCGGCGCGCGAGGCCAGTCCGTGGACGCGGAGCGCCTCGGCAATGTGGTCGCCGACGCGCATCACCGGATTGAGCGCCGCCATCGGCTCCTGGAAGATGAACCCGATCCCGGCGCCACGCACCTTGCGCATCTCCGCGTCCGAGAGCGTCAGCAGATCCCGCCCGCGGAACAGGACGCGTCCCGCGGTGATCTCCCCCGGCGGCTGGACGAGACGGACCAGGGAGAAGGCCGTGACGGACTTGCCGCTGCCCGACTCGCCGACGAGGCCGAGCGTTTCTCCCGCGCGAATCTCGAACGAGATGCCGTTGACTGCCGTGATCGCCGTGGGCCCGACATCGAACGTGGTGGTGAGGCCGGTGACGGACAGGATCGTCCCCGCCGGGTCAGGCGCCGTCGTCGAGCCGGGCTGTTCCGGCGGGACCCGGGGAGAGGACATGGCGGGATTGTAGCAAGGTGGCCTTGTCTGCCTGCCGGGTCAGGCATTTGCCCAACAATCCGCGGGCTCTCCAAAGCCCATTTGTAGTCCTCAACTCAGGCAGTGGACACAACTTATAGTGCTTTCGCCTTGACACCCGGAGCGCTGCTTTCTAGAATGACCGCAATTCCCCGTCGAGTTTCTGTCCCGCCCAATGACGATTTTTCGCCGATACCCATCCACCGCCCGGTGGCCAGGCGTCGGCCACTGCCTCCGGGTCCCAGCCGGCTGGCGCCAGGGTGAGGAGGGGCCATCCCATGGATGACGTCGTGAACCGGTTTGCGCGCGAGTTGGCCGATGCGATTGCCGCAGCCGTGTCCAGCAGCGCCGAAGTCGAAGCGTGCCGCGAACGCGCCCGGGCAGCCGGGTATGAGATGAAGGTGAACCTCGAGGCGGTGGTCGGGTTCGTGAATCGCGGCCAGGCCGCCGAGGGGGCGGCCCAGCCTGCGCGTGTCGGCGCGACGGCGCGGGCGCTGCTGCCCCGCAAGCCCTACGAGATGACGGTGAACGATCGCCGCTTCCTGCGGTCGCTGCGGATCGCGGCGGAAGAAGCCAAGGTCGAGGAGACCAACTAGCCCATGCCCGTCAGGCAGCCCTTCAGGGCTGCCTGACGCTCCCCTGATTCGCGACGGCCGCTGCGGCGGCCTTTGCGGCCTCCGCATCCCCCAGGTAGTAGTGCCGGATGGGCGCCAGGCTCGCGTCGAGCTCGTAGACCAGCGGAATCCCCGTCGGGATATTCAGCTCGACGATGTCCGACTCCGGCACGGCGTCGAGGTACTTGACGAGCGCGCGCAGCGAGTTGCCGTGCGCGGCGATCAGGACGCGCCGGCCGCTGGAGATGGCCGGTGCGATGGTCTCGTGCCAGTAGGGGAGGAAGCGGGCCACCGTGTCGGCCAGTGATTCGGTCAGCGGCAGGAGCGCCGGGTCGAGCCCCTTGTAGCGCGCGTCCCTGGCCGGGTGCCGTTCGTCGTCCAGCGTGAGCGGCGGCGGCGCGATGTCGTAGGCGCGGCGCCAGATCTTCACCTGCGCCTCGCCGTGCTCGGCGGCGGTCTCGGCCTTGTTCAGCCCCTGCAGCGCGCCGTAGTGGCGCTCGTTGAGCCGCCAGCTCCGCTCGACCGGAATCCAGAGCGCATCGAGCTCGTCCTGGACCATCCAGCAGGTGCGGATGGCGCGCGTGAGGACGCTCGTGAACGCGATGTCGAAGGAGAAGCCCTCCTCGCGCAGCAGCTCGCCCGCCCTCCGCGCTTCTTCCCGCCCCTTCTCGCTCAGGTCCACGTCCGTCCAGCCGGTGAACCGGTTCTCCTTGTTCCAGGTGGACTCGCCGTGGCGGAGCAATACGACTGTATGCATGATCCTCGTCTTCCCTGCGGCGCGTCCGGCCGGCGCCGGCGCGTGTTGAGGGGCCTGGGCCCCGGTTCTCGATGCGTCAGCCCAGTTGACGGATGGCCGCGCGGCCGGCGTACTTGGCGGCGGCGCCGAGTTCCTCTTCGATCCGGAGCAGCTGGTTGTACTTGGCGACGCGGTCGCTGCGCGATGCGGAGCCGGTCTTGATCTGTCCGGCGGCGGTGCCGACGGCGAGGTCGGCAATCGTCGCGTCCTCGGTCTCGCCCGACCGATGGGAGATGACGCTCCGATAGCCCGCGGCGGACGCCATCTGGATGGCATCCAGCGTCTCGGTCACCGTGCCGATCTGGTTCAGCTTGACGAGGAGCGCGTTCCCGACGCCCTCGTCGATGCCCTTGCGCAGGATCGCGGGGTTGGTCACGAACACATCGTCGCCGACCAGCTGGACCCTGGAGCCGAGTTCCTGCGTCAGCAGTTTCCATCCGCGCCAGTCCTGCTCCGCGCAGCCGTCCTCGATGGAGATGATCGGGTACTGCCGGCACCAGTCCGCGTAGAGGGCGACCATGCCCTCGGGGTCGCGCGCCGGCTCGCCGGACTTGTGGAACTCGTACATGCCGTCCCCGCCGGACCAGAACTCGCTCGATGCCACGTCCAGCGCGATGAAGACGTTCTCGCCCGCCTTGGCGCCGGCCCTGGCGATGGCCTCGAGCACGACATCGACGGCCTCGCGGTTGGACCGGAGGTTCGGCGCGAAACCGCCCTCGTCGCCGACGCCCGTCGAGAGGCCGCGGCTCTTGAGGATCGCGCGGAGCGCGTGGAAGATCTCGGCCCCGGCGCGCAGGCCCTCCCGGAAGGACGGGAAGCCGACCGGCATGACCATGAACTCCTGGAAGTCCACGTTGGAGTCCGCGTGGGCCCCGCCGTTCAGGATGTTCATCATCGGCACGGGCAGCGTGTAGCCCGTGGTGTTCGCCGCCAGGTCCGCGACGTGCGCGTAGAGCGGCCGGCCGGCCGCGGCGGCCTGCGCCTTGAGCGCGGCCATGGACACGCCGAGCAGCGCGTTGGCGCCCAGGCGCGACTTGGTCGGTGTCCCGTCCAGGGCGATGAGCGCCTCGTCGAGCGTGCGCAGCGACTCGAAGGCACGTCCGGTGACCGCGCCGGCAATCTCGCCGTTCACGTGCCCGACGGCGATGGTGACGCCCTTGCCGAGATAGCGGCTCGCGTCTCCGTCCCGCAGTTCGAGTGCCTCGCGCTCGCCCGTGGACGCGCCGGACGGCACGGCGGCCCGCCCGCGGGCGCCGCCTTCCAGCGTGAGGTCCACTTCGACGGTCGGGTTCCCGCGCGAGTCCAGCACCTCGCGCCCGTGTACAGCAGCAATCTTCACATCGATCTCCCGGGGGGAATGGTCCGTGCGCTCGCGCGGGGCGTCACTGCCCGCGGCGATCCGCCTCGGCTTCGAGCTTGAGGGCGTCGTCGGCAATCGTCCCGATGAAGGGCTCCTCGCCGGCCGCGACGACGACGACCCCGCCCTCGCTCACGGTGTGGCGCCGTCGATCCTCCTCATGATCGTATCCAATCATCGCGCCGCGTGGAACGTGCACGTCGCGGTCGATGATCGCCTGGCGGATGCGCGCATGGCGGCCGACCCGCACGCCGGGCATCAGGATGGACTGATCGATCGTGCAGAAGCTGTGCACGCGCACGTTGGGGCAGAGGATGCTGCCGTGAATCTGGCTGCCGGAGACGATGCACCCCTGCGAGATCAGCGAGTCCTGCGCCTCCCCGCGCCGGCGGTCCTCGGCGAAGACGAACTTCGCCGGCGGCGCCTGCGGCATGTAGGTGCGGAGCAGCCACTCCGGGTCGTAGAGGTTGAACTCCGGGTTCACGTGGCACAGGTCCATGTTCGCCTCGTAGTAGGCGTCCAGCGTGCCGATGTCCCGCCAGTACTTGGCCGCCTTCTTGTTCTCGTCGTAGAAGGCATAGGCGAACGCGCGGCCGTCGCCGATGAGGGAGGGGATGATGTCCTTGCCGAAGTCGTGGTGGCTGTCCGGCCGGGCCGCGTCCGCTTCGAGGGCCTGGACCAGCACGTCGTGGTTGAACACGTAGATGCCCATCGAGGCCAGCGCCAGGTGCTCGTGCCCCGGCATGTGCGGCGGCCGCTCGGGCTTCTCCAGGAACCCGGTCACCCGGTCCGTCTCGTCGACCGCGACGATGCCGAAGCGGCGCCCGTCGTCGAGCGGCACCTCGATGGCGGCCAGCGTGACCGTGGCCGCCTTCTCCTGGTGGAACCGCAGCATCTTCATGTAGTCCATCTTGTAGACGTGGTCGCCCGCCAGGACGACGACGTAGCGCGGCGCCTCGCGCACGATGGAGTACAGGTTCTGGTAGACCGCGTCCGCGGTGCCCTGGTACCACTGTTCGCCGACGCGCTTCTGCGGCGGCAGGATCTCCACGAACTCGCCGAGTTCCTCCGACACGACGTTCCAGCCCTGGCGGATGTGGCGGTTGAGGGACAGCGACTTGTACTGGGTCGCGATGAAGACGCGGCGGAGGCCCGAGTTCACACAGTTGCTCAGGACGAAGTCGATGATGCGGTAGGGGCCGCCGAAGTAGACCGCCGGCTTGGCGCGGTCGCGCGTCAGGGGCGAGAGGCGCTCGCCCACCCCGCCAGCGAGGACAATGACGAGGACATCTTCGGGACGCATGGGACCGATTATAGGTGCGGGGCAGGAGGGCCGGCGGCGGCCGGGACGGGCGTTGGGGCGAGGCTGATCCCCGGCCGAAGAAGGGCCGGGGCCGGGAGGGGCCCGGCAATCGCGGTTCCGGGCTGCCCGGGATTCGGGCCCGGGTCCGGAGGGGGCCGGGAACGCGGCCGGAACGGGGCCGGCGGCGCGTGCCCAAACTCAACCATGGCAACGTGTTGCCGGGTTTGACTTCGGCCCGGAGTGGCCCCTATGATCAGGCGTTAAAGGTTCGTAGGTTTCGCACGATCAGGAGAACTGATGATGGCTATTCGTCGTGTCCTTGCACTTGCCGTGGCGCTCGCCGTTTCCGGGACGTTCGCGCTGGCGCAGACAGCCAAGCCCGATACCAAGAAGCGCAGCAAGCAGGAGCAGCAGGAGATCGAGCAGATCGTCAAGCTCGTGGACGGGGTCATGTCAGGTGAGCCGGCCCCGTCGGACGTGGCGCTCTCGGTGGAGCCCTTCTTCCTGAAGTCGCAGGAGGAGCGCACGTTCGTGCCCTTCGTGCTCGACGTCAAGAACGGGCCGGCGACCGATGTCGCGATGTACATCCGCGTGGTGGATCCGGCGGCCGAGCCCGACCCGAAGGCCAAGAAGGTCGAGTACCCCTGGGACGACATCCACTTCATCACGGCCTCGCAGATGGGAACCGGCACGACCAAGCTGAACCGCGTGTTCATGGCCAGGCCGGGCACGTACGACGTCTACGTGGCGCTCAAGGAGCGCCTCCCCGAGAAGGCGCCGAAGGATCAGGTTGCCAAGGCGGGCGTGCTCAAGCAGCAGATCGTCGTGCCGGACTTCCAGAACGGTGAGATCAACACCAGCTCCGTTCTCGTCACCGACAAGGTGAACACGCTCGACGCCCCGCTGGCGCCCGAGGCCGCGCGCGAGCGGCCCTTCGTGTTCGGCGCCCAGGAGCTGCTCCCCGCCGAAGACATGGAGTTCGGGAAGACCGAGGAGCTGTCGATCTTCTTCCAGGTCTACAACGCCGGCCTCGATGCGGCCGGGAAGCCGGACATCGTGATGGAGTACGAGTTCCACCGGAAGGAAGGGGACGCGGAGAAGTTCTTCAACAAGACCAACCCCCAGACGGTGAACGCGAGCAACCTGCCGCCCCAGTTCGACCCGGCCCAGTTCCCGGTCCCGGGCGGCATCACGGTGCCCCTGGCCAGCTTCGGTGAGGGCACTTACCGGCTGGCGATCAAGATCAACGACAAGGTGGCAGGGAAGACCCTGACACGGGACGTGAACTTTACTGTCAAAGCGTCGTAAACTGTCGGTAGCTTCCACCCGCCTCGCGGCGACCCGCGGGGCGGGGCGGACATTTCCCATGGGCAAACCCGGCCTGTCCCTCCCGGCGTTGACCCTCTGCCTTCTGGCAGCGGGTTCGGGTTCCGCCTTCGCACAGCTCACCGGCCCCATTCCCGAGCGCATCACCGAAGTCGCCACGGTCACGACCGGCCAGATCGTCGGCCGCGTGGCCGACGACGCCGATCATCCGCTCGACGGGGTGGTGATCTCCGCCCTTGGCTCCACGTCGGCGTTTGCCGTCTCCGACAAGAGCGGCCAGTTCGCCATGCGGCACCTGCCGCCGGGCCCCTATCTGCTCCGTGCCCATCGCGAGGGCTACCTCACGGTCCGCGGGACCATCGTCGAAGTCCGGCCCTCGGGCCGAACGGCATCGGCGCTGATGCTGCGCCGCGAGGGCACGCCCTCCGTCCCTCAGGTGACGGCGGCAGGCATGGGCGGCGCGACAACGACGATGGTGGCGCAGCCGGACAGCCCCGAGCCGGAAGGCCGGCGCCGGGACGAGAGCGAGCTGGCCTGGCGCCTCCGGCACCTCAAGCGCAGCGTCCTCCGCGACTCGAACGGCATGCTGGCCATCCCGGCCGTGGATGACGGGTTCTTCCTGACGGACTCGTTCGAGTTCCTCGGGCGTGCGGTCGGCTCCTCCGCACGCGCCGCCGGCGCGTTCTTCACGGACTTCGCGCTCGACGGACAGGTGGACCTGCTGACCACCGGCGCCTTCGACAGCCCGGCCGAACTCCTGCAGCTCGACCGGACGCGGAGCGTCGCGTTCTTCTCGCTCGGCGCACCCGTCGGCACCTACGGCGACTGGGCCGTGCGCGCCGCGATGAACCAGGGCGATCTCAACTCGTGGATCGTCGCCGGCAGCTACGTCGCACGCGCCGATCTCTCCCATCGCTACCAGGTGGGCATGTCCTACAGCCTGCAGCGCTACGAGGGCGGCAACCTCGCCGCGCTCGCGGCCGTGTCCGACAACGCGCGCAACGTCGGGTCCGTGTACGCCTACGACGAGTGGGACGTCACGCGGAAGCTGTCCGTCGGCTACGGCGCGAACTACGCGCACTACGACTACCTGGCGGAACCGTCGCTCCTGAGCCCGCGGATGAACGTGACGTTCGCGCCGGCCCGCAACTGGCGTATCCGCGGCCTGGCCGCACGTCAGTACTCGGTCCCCGGCTCGCAGGAGTTCCTGCCGCCGACGCGCGCGTCCTGGCTGCCGCCCCAGCGGACCTTCTCGCCGCTGACGAGGGACGGCTTCCGCACGCAATCGCTGACGCATTACGAGGGCGGTATCGAACGCGCATTCCGCGGTGCCACCGTGGGCGTCCGCGCCTTCCATCAGCGCGTCGACGACCAGATTGTCACCGTGTTCGGCCTGCGCGAGCCGGATGGGCCGGCGTCCGCGCTGGGCCACTACTACGTCGGATCCGCGGGCGACGCGCAGGTCACGGGCTGGGGCGTTTCCGTCTCCCACGCGCTTGCGACACACGTGCGCGGCTCCGTGGACTACTCGCTGGCCAGCGCCGAGTGGCTGCCCGGGCCCTCCACCGCGGACAAGCGGCTGCTTGCCCGCCGGGTGCCCGCCTCGGTCCACGACGACCGCGAGCGCATCCACGACGTGATGACGTCCCTCGAGACCGAGGTGCCGCAGACGGCGACCCGGGTGGTGTTCTTCTACCGGGTGAGCAACGCCTTCATCCGGGGTGATGGCTCCGGCGAGTCACGCGGCCTCGGCGGCCGGTTCGACCTCCAGGTCAACCAGGCGCTGCCGTTCATGAACATCCTGAACTCGCAGTGGGAGATGCTGATCGCTGTCCGCAACATGTTCCACGACAACGTTGCCGGCGCCTCCACCTACGACGAGATCCTCGTTGTCCGGCCCCCGAAGCGCGTCGTCGGCGGACTCACTGTCCGGTTCTGACGCTTCAGCCCCTCCGCGTGTTTGGATCGGTCGACCGGCATTTTGGATTTTCCGCTGGACTTGTGTCGACTGACCGCCTCAAACTGATAGGAATCAACACGTTACGGGCGTTCGTGCCCCCGGGGCAGTGGTATAGCGTTTGCTGCCCCTCCGTGCGGAAGACTTGAAAGTGAAAGCCGTGCCTCCACTCATGCCGGAGCCATCGTCTGGCGCTCGCCCTGGTGGCGCGCCCGACTGGCGTCGGACGGCTTTGCCGATCGGGGTTGCCGTGTGCCTGCTCGCGCTCGGCATCGCGAACATCGTGGCGCGTGCGACATCCACGGACGTGGAGGACGGCGTGCTCTGGGTGGAGCGTGCCGCGGGGGTGGTGGCGGCGGAACTGGCGGTGCCGTCGGCGGCGGACCGCGCGGGCGTGCGCCCCGGGGATGTGCTGCTGGCCATCGACGGCCAGCCCGTCCAGGGACGGGCGGATGTCTTTGCCCTGCAGCAGCGGGCCCGCCCGGGCGAGGCCCATACCTACACGCTGCTGCGGCTGGGATCGCGCGAGATCGCGGAAGTGAGCCTGGCGCCGCTGCCGGATGGCGCGGGCCTGCTGTACTTCCTGCTGGCCAGCGTCGGGATCTTCACGCTGCTCGTGGGGGTGGCGGTCCGCACGCGGCGGACCGACGACCAGGCCACGCTGCACTTCTTCTGGATGTCCGTCGCGTTCTTCGGCGTGCTCGCGTTCTCGTTCAGCGGCCGCCTGGATCGCGTGGACTGGGTCTTCTACTGGGCGGACGTGGTGGCGCTGCTGGTACTGCCGCCGCTCTTCCTGCACTTCGCGCTCGTGTTCCCCGAGCGCCCGCACGCGGAGGGGTACCCCGCGCTGCTGGCCCGCTGGCTCCCGGCGATTTACCTGCCGGCCGCCGTCCTGGGATGTACGCGCGTCCTGGCGCTGGTGCGCTCGGACGTGGACCCGGATTACTTCGTGCGGGTGGTGGCGCTCCTGGATCGGCTGGAGCTGCTCTACCTGGTGGCCTTCCTCTCCGCCGGCCTGGCCGTGCTCCTCCGGGCGCTGGCCCGTACCGGATCCCTGACGACCAAGAGACAGCTCCGGTGGATTGTGTGGGGGACGGCGCTCGGCGCGCTGCCGTTCGCCCTGGGCTACGCGCTGCCGTTCGCGTTCGGCGTGGACCCGTCGATTCCGATGGAGCTCTCGGCGGTGCCCCTGGGCTTCATTCCCCTCGCGTTCGCGTCGGCCATCGTGCGCTACAGGCTGATTGACGTCGAGATCATCCTCAAGCGCCTGCTGATCTACACGTCGGCCGTCGCGGCGAGCGTGGCCCTCTTCGTCCTGATCCTGCGCGCGTCGGGCGGTTCGTTCATCCAGAGCGAGACGGACCAGCGCTGGGTCATCGCCTTCCTCGCGACGATTGTCGTCATCCTGGTGGCGCGGCCCGTCAAGGACGGCCTCCAGGGCGCGATCGATCGCGCGTTCTACCGGGATCGCTACGACTATCGCCGCGCGCTCGTCGCCTTCGCGCGGGATCTCAACGCCGACCTCGACCTCGATCGGCTTGCCGAGCGTCTCGTGACGCGCGTCCGCGAGACCATCGAGGTCGACGCCATGGCCTTCATGCTCGCGACCGAGCACGGGGACTTCGAGGCGCTGCACGTCGACGGCCTGGAGCAGGGCGTTCCCCGGCTGCGCGCCTCGACGGGCATCGGCGGACGCGTGGCGACGGGCCATGCCGTCCGCCTCGACGACCCGCTGGCGGCCACGCGCTTCACCGCGGAAGAGGTGGAGTTCTGGCGCGATGCGGGCATCTTCTACTTCGTGCCCTGCGTCTCCAAGGGACTGGCCATTGCCGTGCTCGTCCTGGGACGCCGGGAGACCGGCGAGCCGCTGACGAGCGAGGACATGACGCTCGTGACCGCAGTGGCCGGCCAGGCGGCGGTGGCCATCGAGAACGGGCGCCTCTACCGCCAGCTCCACCACAAGGCCTCGGAGCTGGACCGGATGCGCTCGTTCAACGAGAACATCCTGGAGTCCCTGGACGACGGGCTGCTGGTCGTCGGGCTGGACGATCGCGTGATGCGGTGGAACCAGGCGCTGGAGCGCAGCTACGGTCCGACGAGGGCCGAGGCGATGGGGCAGCCGCTGGACCAGCTCTTCGATGCGCCGGTGGTGGAGATCCTGCGGACCGAGCGCCGCGATCGGCCGCAGGGCGCCGCGGTGTTCCGCGTGCCGCTCGTCGGGCGCGGCGAACGCGCAGGCGTCAAGCTCCTGGTGAACATCACGACGGGCCCGCTGCAGTCGATCGGCGGCACGTCCCCGTCCTCGGGGACCATCGTCATCTTCGAGGACATCACCGAGCGCACGCAGCTCGAGGAACAGCTCCGGATCTCGGAGAAGATGGCCTCGCTCGGCCTCCTGGCCGCCGGCGTGGCGCACGAGGTCAACACGCCGCTGACGGGCATCTCCAGTTACACGCAGATGCTGCTCGAGGGCTCCGATCCCGGCGATCCGCGAACGGCCGTGCTCGAGAAGATCGAGAAGCAGACGTTCCGCGCCGCGCGCATCGTCAACGGGCTGCTGCACCTGTCGCGCTCGGACGTGGCGGATCCCTCCGAGCGGACCATCGTGGACCTGAACGCCGTCGTCGGCGACGTGCTGTCCCTGCTCGAGCACCAGTTCGAGAAGGGCAGCGTCAAGATCCGGCGTGAGATTGCGCCGGAGCCCGTTCCGGTCATCGGCTTCGAGTTCAAGCTGCAGCAGGTGTTCCTCAACCTGTTCCTGAACGCACGGGATGCGATGCCGAGCGGTGGATGGCTGACCATTGCCACGCGGATCGAGGGGCAGGATGCCGTGGCGGACGTATTCGACACGGGCGGGGGTATTCCCGCCGAGCACCTCAATCGCATCTACGATCCCTTCTTCACCACCAAGCCGATCGGCCAGGGCACGGGCCTGGGCCTGTCGATCACGTACGGCATCGTGCGGGAGCACGATGCCACGATTCAGTGTGCGAGCGTGCCGGCGCAGGGGACGCGGTTCACGCTGCGCTTCAAGCGGGCGGCGTCGGACGCCCGCGCGGCGGCCATGTAGGCGCCGGCTCAGGCCGGCCGAAGGGGCGGACGGCCCGGGGCCGTCCGAGTGAACGATATGCGGCGCAACGGTTCCGTCCTCGTCATCGATGACGAAGAGATCATGCGGGAGATCCTGCAGACGCTGCTGGAGCGGGAGGGCTATGCCGTCCGCCTGGCCGCGTCGGGGCAGGAGGGCCTGGATCTCGCCCGGGCGCTGCCCTTCGACGCCGTCATCGTCGACGTGATGATGCCCGGCATCGACGGGCTCCAGGTCCTCCAGGAGCTCAGGAAGCAGGACGACGACCTGCCGGTGCTGATGATCACGGCGTACGCGTCGATGGACACGGCCATCCGGGCGATGAAGCTGGGCGCCTTCGACTACATCACCAAGCCGTTCAAGAACGACGAGGTCCTCGTCGTGCTGCGCAATGCCGTGGAGCGGCGGCGGCTGCAGCAGGAGAACGCGCAGCTCAAGGGTGATGCCGCGCGGCGGTACCACAAGTTTTCCGGCATCATCGGCCGCAGCCAGCGGATGACGCAGGTGTTCGAGCTCATCGCGCAGGCGGCGCCGAGCCGCTCGACCATCCTCATCACCGGGGAGAGCGGGACCGGCAAGGAGCTCGTGGCCCGCGCCATCCACAGCAACTCCGCGCGGTCCGACAAGTCGTTCGTCACCGTCAACTCCGGCAACCTCCCGCCGGACCTCCTGGAGTCCACGCTCTTCGGCCACGTCAAGGGCGCGTTCACGGGGGCTGTGTATCCCAAGAAGGGGCTGTTCGACCTTGCCGACAAGGGCAGCATCTTCTTCGACGAGATCGGCAACATCCCCATCGAGACGCAGGCCAAGCTCCTGCGCGTGATGCAGGAACGCGAGTTCATGCGCCTCGGCGGCATGGAGACCATCAAGGTGGACGTGCGCATCATCGCCGCCACCAACGTGGATCTCAAGCGGGAGATGGAGGAGGGGCACTTCCGCGAGGACCTCTTCTACCGGCTGCACGTCATCAGCATCGAGCTGCCGTCGCTGCGCGATCGCCGCGAGGACATCCCGATGCTGGCTCAGCACTTCCTCGAGAAGTACGCCGAGGAGAACGGCCGGAGCAGCCTGGAACTCGCGCCGGACGCGCTGGACCTGCTGATGGAGTACGACTGGCCGGGCAACGTCCGCGAGCTGGAGAACGTCATCGAGCGCGCCGTGGTCCTGAGCAGCGGCACCCGCATTGCCGCGGATCGCATTCCGGAGAACGTACGGAAGACGCCGCGCTTCCAGCTCCCGCACGTCGTGATGCCCCTCGACGGCGTGTCGCTCAAGGAGGTGACGGCGGCCTACGAGCGGCAGTGGATCGAGTCCGCGCTCGAGGCGGCCGGCGGCGTGCAGAAGCGCGCGGCGGAGCTCCTCCGCATCAAGCCGACGACGCTCAACGAGATGATCAAGCGGTACGACATCCGCCCGCGGCGGAAGAAGGCGCCGGCCGGCGGCGCGGCGCCGGAGGCGGGCACGGACACGCCTGTCGATCAGGGCGGCGAGCTGGAGCCCGTCGGGTCGGAGACGGAGTAGCCTCAGCCTTCCTTCGGCGCACATCGGGCACGTCGGGACGTCCGCGCCATCAGCACGTCCGTCTTGTCGGGCCAGTCACCGGCCCCACCCGGGCGACATCCACTGGCGCCGGTGAGATCGTCACGACTTGTCACTGCCTGGTCCGGGCCGCGCCCGGGCCGGAGTAAGATCCAGCCCTGCAGTCCTTCCCCGTTCCAGTGGTGCACGTGAGGAGTCTCTGATGAGGAAACAGGTTTCCGTTCTCTTGCTGTTGGCGCTGTGGGTGGTGGGCACCGGCACGAGTACCCGAGCCGAGCAGGCCGCGCGCCAGAGTCTGCAGACGCCCGAGCAGTTCTTCGGCTTCCAGATGGGCGCCGACAGGAAGCTCGCCAACTGGGACAAGCTGCACGAGTACTACCAGTTGCTCGCGAAGAGCTCCGACCGGGTGCGCCTCGTCGAGCTGGGCAAGACGAGCGAGGGCCGGCCCTACATCGCGCTCTTCATCTCGTCTCCGGCCAACCTGGCGAAGCTGGAGCAGTACCGCGAGATGAACGCGAAGCTCGCGGACCCGCGCGGGGTCCCGCAGGCGGAGATCGATCGGAGCATCGCCGAGGGCAAGGCGGTGGTCATCCAGAGCTTTGCACTCCACTCGAACGAGGTGGCGGCGGCACAGACGGCGGCGGAGTACGTCTACGACAGCCTGGCCCGCACGGATGACGAGGCCGTCCGCATGCTGGACAACGTGATCAGCATCGTCGTGCCGTCGATCAACCCCGACGGGACGCAGATGATCGCGGACTGGTACATGAAGTACGTCGGCACCGAGCACGAGGCGGCCGGCCTGCCGTGGCTGTACCAGAAGTACGCCGGCCACGATAACAACCGGGACGGCTTTGCGCTCAACCTGCCGGAGTCGCAGCACCTCGGGAAGCTGATGTACCGCGACTGGGTGCCGCAGGCCTACGTGGACCATCACCAGATGGGCAGCGGCAACGCCCGTCTCTACATCCCGCCCTACGCGGAGCCGATTCGCCCGAACGGCGACCCGCTCGTCTGGCGCGAGATGTCGTGGTGGGGCGCGCACATGGGCAACCGCCTCGAGGCCGAAGGGAAGACCGGCGTCATCGGTGCGGCCATCTACTCCGGGTGGGGGCACATGGGCTTCCACTGGATCACGCCGTTCCACAACATCGCCGGCATGCTGACGGAGTCGGCCAGCGCCCGACTCGCCACGCCGATGTACATGCACCCGGACCAGTTGCGCGGGGGACCGCGGGGCCTGCCCGAGTACGAGTCGCAGACCACCATGCCGAGCCTGTGGGAGGGCGGCTGGTGGCGCGTCCGGGACATCGTGGAGCAGCAGAAGATTGCGGCGTGGGCCACCGTGGACCTGGCCGCGCGCAACCGCGAGATCGTGCTCAGGAACATGTTCCTCAAGGCGTCCCGGCAGACCGAGCGCGGCCGTGACGGGGAGGTCAAGGCCTACGCGATTCCCGCGGATCAGCACGATCCGCTGACCGCGAAGAAGCTGGTCAACATGTTCCTCGACTCCGGCGTGGACGTGCGGCAGAGCCGCGCGCAGTTCGTGGCCGACGGCAAAGTGTTCGGTGCCGGTTCCTACGTCATCCCGATGGCCCAGCCGAAGATGGGGCTGGTGCGGTGGATGGTGGGACGGACCTTCTACCCGGACAACACCTATACGCGCGACCGGGAGGGCAACCCGATTCGTCCCTACGACATGTCCACGGACACGCTCGGCGAGTTCATGGGCGTCCGGACGGAGCCGCTGGGACAGGACGTGAGCGTGGAGCTGGTGAAGCTGACCGCGCGCGTGCCCCTCGTCGGTACGGCGGCCGCCAACGCGGCCTCGGGCTACGTGCTGGACGGCCGGCTGAACGACAGCTTCCGCGCCGTGAACCTCCTGCTCGCGAAGGGCGTGGCCGTCCGCCGCGTCAGCCAGGCGCCCGCTGACGGCAGCGTGCGTGCCGGGGATTTCCTCGTCGCGCCCGGGGACATGTCGGCCATCGCCCGGGAGACGGGCGTGGACTTCGTCGCGCTGAAGGCGCCCGTCACGACAGGCGCCTACGCGATCCGCGCGCCGCGCATCGCCATGTTCCAGCGCTACGGCGGCGGCAATATGGACGAGGGCTGGACGCGGCTGATGTTCGAGCAGTTCGACGTGCCCTTCACGACGCTGATGGATGCGGAGTTGAAGAAGGGCGGGCTGGAAGCGAGCTACGACGTCATCGTCCTGCCGGCCGACTCCGTGGCGGCGATGACGGGCGAGCGCCCACCTGCCGGCCAGGGCGGTCCCGGAGGCGGCTTCGGCGGCGGACCGGCGGCCAACACGCCGCCGGAGTACCGCAGCGGGTTCGGCGCCGAGGGCGTCAAGGCGCTCGAGGCTTTCGTGCAGAAGGGCGGCACACTCCTCGCGTTTGCCCAGGCCGGCGACCTGCCGATCCAGCGCTTCGGCCTGCCGGTCCGGAATGTCGTGGCGGGGCTGTCCGGCAAGGAGTTCTGGTCGCCCGGGTCGACGCTCCGGGTCCGGTTCGACAACGAGAACCCGCTGGCCTACGGCATGCCGCGCGATGGCCTGGCGCTCTTCATGGCCGGCGGGCAGGTGTACGAGATCACCTCCACCGAGCGGAGCCAGGACGTGGAAGTGCTGGCCACCTACGCGGATCGGGACATCCTGCAGAGCGGGTGGCTGCTCGGGGAACAGGTGATTGCGAAGAAAGCCGCGGCGGTGTCCGTCAAGCACGGCGACGGGCGGGTTGTCCTGCTCGGCTTCCGCGCGCAGAACCGCGACCAGACGCACGGGACGTTCAAGCTGGTGTTCAATGCGCTGCTGAACGGTCCGGCCGCGCCGGCCGCGACGGCGACGCAGTAGAGAGACGGCAGGCGACCCTCTGAAGGGAAGGCGACCCTGTGAAGGGCAGGCGACCCTGAAGGGTCGCCTCTACAGGAGGGATCCTCGCGTAGAGGCGACCCTTCAGGGTCGCCTTCCCTTCAGGGTCGCCTGCCGTCTCGAGGGTCGCCTCTACGTGCGGATCGTCTGCGTGGGGCCTCCTCTGTAGAGGCGACCCTTCAGGGTCGCCTGCGCTTTGGTATCGCCCTACCGCTTCAACGCCGCGATCAGCCTGTCGTACTTCTGCAGGATGACGTCCCACCGGTAGTTCCGCCGCACGTACTCCTTGCCGTTCCTGCCCATCCGCTCGCGCAGGCGATCGTCGGCCAGCAGCAGCTTCGCGCACTCGATGAACTCGTCACGGTCCTGGTAGTAGAGCCCGGCGTTGCTCTGGTGGCAGTGCTCGACGAGCACCTCCGCCCGCGCGTTGCACAGCACCGGCGTGCCGACCGCCATCGCCTCGAGGGCGAGGAGCGAAAGGCTCTCGAACGGCGACGGCACGACGACGATGGTCGCGGCCTCGAGCGCCTGGAGGCGTTCGCGCTCGGACAGCAGGCCGGCGAACTTCACCCACGGCACTTCGGGGATCTGCATCAGCTTGACGCCCATCAGCGCCAGCATGGCCTCGCCGCCCTGTTCCTTGTAGCTCGTGAAGTACTCGATCAGCTCCTCGCAGCCCTTCCCGGCGTCGATGCGCCCGCCGTAGAGCAGGAACTGACCCTCGACGCGGTGGCGGCGGCGGAACGCCGTGCCTCGCGCGCGCAGGTGGGGCGGGAGCTGCTTGTGGATCTCCTCCTCGTCCTCCGGCTCCTCGTAGGGCTGGAGCGCCTCGTCCTGCAGCAGGTCCACGCCGCAGCCCACGGTCTCCTCGGCGGCCGCACGGATGTCGAAGGTGGTCTTCAGGAAGTGCTTCTCGGCGTCCGTGTTGAAGGCCACGGCCGCGGCGCTGGCGAAGAGCTCCCGGTACAGCCCGAGGCGAATGGCGGGCTCGTCGTGCGCCGTCGGCACGAGGATGCTCCGCGCCGGATCGATGCCCATGCCGAGTACGGTCGGCGCGTAGAGATAGGTGAAGAAGATCAGCGCGTCGTAGGACCGGTGATGACGGCCGAGGTGGTCGACGAGCGCCGGACACCACGGTCCCTGCATCTCGAGCCAGCGCATCTCGTCCTCGCGCGAGTGCTCGTGGTTGAAGATCCAGTCGGAGTACTGGTTGAACGACTGGATGTCACGGGTGTGCGCATTGGGGAAGCGCCGGACCGTCACCCCGCGGATGCGGTCCGTGCCTTCGGGGTACTCGTTCTTCCACGTGATGTAGTCGCGCGCGCACGTGGTCAGGACCTCCACGTCGTGCTTCTGGGCCATGCGCTCGGCAATCAGCCGGCAGTGATACTCCGACCCGCCGAGGATCTCGGCGCCGTAGCGCTGGACGATGAATGCAATCTTCACGATGACTCTCCGTGGCGAGGCCCGGGGCCTGCCGGCCGCCCGGCGACCAGCCCGGCGAGTGCCTGCCTGATGCGATCGTCGCCGAAGTCGAGGAGCCGGCGGCGCTGGCCCTCGATGACGGCGGTGCGCAGCGACTGGTTGAACGTCAGCTCGCCGAGCAGTTCCGCGGCGTGCTCCAGGTCCTTCGGCGTGAACGAGATTCCGGCCCCGCCCAGCGTGTCGGGCACGGCCGTGCACCCGTACGCCAGCACGGGGACATCCGCGGCCATCGCCTCGAGCAGCGGCACGCAGAACCCCTCGTGCTCCGAGAGCGAGAGGTACACGCTTGCCGTCCGGTAGTAGACGGACAACTCCTCGTCCGGCACCGGGCCCGTGAAGATGAACCGATCGGCCGGCATCTGGAACTCGGTGATGAGCGCCCGCACCATGTTGTAGTACCGCGGCACGCCGTCGGTACGGCCGACGAAGATGAAGCGGTAGCGCTCGTCGACGTACCGCTTGTAGACCTCGGCCAGCCGGATGTGGTCCTCGATCTTCTTGTTCGGGACGATGCGGCCGACGAAGAGGAAGTTGCGCAGCCCGTCGTTCAGGACCGCCTCGAGCGCCGGGCGGCGGATTGGCGAGGTGATGCGCGCCAGGTCCACTGCGATCGGGAAGACGCCGGTGTTCGTGAACCCGAGGCCTTCCAGTTCCCGCCGGTTGTACTCCGAGTCGCCGAGCGCGGCGTCCGTGTGGCCGACGAGCGAGCGCAGGTCGTCGCGGCTGAGGTTGGCCAGCCGGAAGATGGCCGGATCGTACGCACCGAAGAAGTGCGCCGGCGTGACGTTGTGATACTGCAGCACGCGCCCCCGTGGGAGCCTGGCAAACTCCGCCGTCATCGGGGAGACGAGGGCGAAGTGGAAGATCGTCAGGTCGCCGGTCTTCGCGTCCGCGTGCGTGAAGGGCCGCACGTCGTCGCGCAGGTCGTCGTCGATCGTGAGCGCGTAGAGATCGGACTGATGCCCCATCTCGCGGAGCAGATCCCGCACTCTCCGGGCCGAGTCACCGACGGCGTCACCCCGGTGCGCGGCGGGGACCCACTGGTTGACGATCATGAGGCATCCGCCGCGGTGTCCGGCTCCCGCCCGTTCGCGGGCCGGGCCGCGGGTCGGCCGGCGTCCGCCGCCTTCGGCAGCGCCTGGAACGCCGCCGGACGGAACGGGCGGATCTCGTCCATCTGCTCCGCCTCGGTCACCTGCTCCCAGAAGTCGAAGGCCACCGGCGGACGCTCCACGGGCGGCAGCGAGCGCGCCAGGTCCACGAATCGCAGCAGCGTCCCGGCGAAGTCCTTCTGCTCCAGGCGATCGAGCGCCGCATCCTGGCCCTCGACCACGCGCGCGGCGAGATCCCGGTCCGTGGCCACCATGTCGATGAGAGCGGCCACGCGCAGCGGATCCTTGCCGTGGTACAGGATGCCCGCGCCGTCCATCGTGCCGGGCACGGCCGCCGCCGCATATGCGAGGACCGGCACGCCCATGTGGAAAGACTCCACGAGCGGCACGCAGAAGCCCTCGTGCTCGCTGGCGCAGAGGAACACGTCGGCCAGCTCGTAGTAGGCCGTCAGCTCCGCGTTGCTCACGTGGCCGAGGAAGTGGACGTGCGCGACGCCGAGCCGATCGACCATGTCCTGGAGCATGGACACGTAGCGCTCGAAGCCCGCGTGCGACCCGACGAGCAGCAGCCGCGAGCGCGGGTTGAACCAGCGGTTGTACGCGCAGAACGCCCGGATCACGTCGTCGATCCGCTTGTTGGGAATCATGCGGCCCACGAACAGGACGTTCACCCACGCATCGTCGAACGCGCCGGCCTGCATGAAGTTGGCCGGGCCCGAGAGGTGCGAGAAGTCCGGGACCACGGGCAGGACGTCGGTGCGCGGGAACCCCAGCGCCTCGAGCTCCTGGCGGTTGTACTCCGAGTCGCCGAGCCCGAGCTCGCAGCGGTTGGCGTACAGGCCCAGCTCGCGGCGGCCGAGGTAGCAGAGCTGGACGAGCCGCGGGTGCACGTCGATGAAGTACTCGGGCGGCGTGATGTTGTGGTAGATGAGCGCCATCCGCTCCGGCAGCGCGTAGGCCATGCGCGAGGCGCGCGAGCCGAGCGAGAAGTGATGGAGCAGCAGGTTGTCCGGATGGCTGGCCGCCGGCAGGTCCCGATAGTCCTCCGTCAGCGACTCGAGCCGGAGGTCCGCGGACTCGACGAAGATCTCCGAGTCGTATCCCGCCGACCGCAGCACGCGCTGGATGCCCAGCACCTCGTTGCCGATCGCATCGCCGTAGCCGAGCGTCGCGAGCACCTGGTGTACGGCGGCCACGCTACCGGCCCCCGTTCGATCGGCGCCGGAAGTTACGGCGGCGCCGGCCCTGCGGGCGCCCTCCCGCCGCCTCGGCTGCCGGGGCCTGACGATCCGCAGACGGCTGGCGATCGGCGGACGGCTGGCGATCCGCCGGCGACTGACGCGGCGAGGAACCACCTCTCGTGGACGATCCGGACGACGAGGATCGCTGGCCCTGACCCTGGCGCTGGCGTTGTCCCTGCGCGCGGTCGCCCTGGGGCTGGCCGGATGGACGCCGGCGGGTCTCGTCGCGATCGGGACGGCCTGTCGCGGGACGCCGCTCCGGAGCCGGGGCGGCCGGCCGCGTGTCCGCGGTACGGCCGTCGACGGGACGCACGGCCGCACGACCCTCGGCGCGCGGCCGAGCGTCCGGCTTCCGGTCGGTGGGTTCCGCCGGGGCGGCGCCTCGGGGAAGACCGCTCACGATCGCGTCCGCGGCCGGCAGCACGCGGCGGCGCCGGCTCCACCAGCCCGGCAGGGGTTCCATCGTGTGCGCGGCCGGTTCACGCGAGAGGCGGTCGAGCATGTCCGTGTACTTCCGCTCGATGACCGGCCAGGTGTAGTGCTGCTCGAAGTAGCGGCGGCCGTTCCGGCCGAGCCCGCTCGCGAGCGCCGAGCTGCCGTCGATGGCGCGCAGCGTCTCGGAGAACTCCGCAAAGCCCTCGTAGAACAGGCCGGCATTGCTCCGCAGGCACTGGCCGTGGAGCACGTCGCACTTCGCGTTGGCGAGCACGGGCTTGCCGAGTGCCCACGCCTCGAGCGCCACCATCGACAGGCTCTCGAAGTACGACGGCATGATCAGGAGTTCCGACGCGGCAATCGCGTCGAACTTGTCCTCGTCGTTCACGTAGCCCAGGTGGTGGATCCGGGGATGATCCGGAATCGGAATCACCGGCGTCCCGATCAGGACGAGGTGCAGCCCGTCCAGGAGGGCAGAGGAGTACGCCTCGAAGAAGCGGAAGAGCTCCGTGCAGCCCTTGTTCTCGTCGATGCGGCCCACGTAGATCGCGAAGCGATCCCGCATCTGGAACTTCTGGCGGAAGCGCGCCGCGTTCGGGGCCTCCGGAATCAACGACCCGACACCGACGACGACGCCCGGGACGTCCTCGTTCTGTGAGACGCCCTGGATGAGCGCACGCTCTTCGTACGAGTTGTACATGAGCGCGCGGACGCCGCGGAATACCGGCGGGAAGAGCCCCAGCCCGAGCGCGCCGTCCCGCTCCGCCGTCGGAACCAGGATGGCCTTGCCCGGCACGGCGCGAACGCCGTGGTACGCGTGGTAGTAGCGGAAGCTGAAGAAGACGAAGAAGTCGTAGTCCGCCTCGTGCAGGCGGATGAAGTCCACGAGGGCCGGGCTCGTGGGACCTTCCGCGTCGAGCCACGCCAGCTCATCGCGCAGCGAGTGGGCCTGGTCGAAGACGCGGCCAGACCACTGGGCGAACTCCTTCGGATCACGCTCGCGCGCCACGGCAAACCGGCGAACGGGGATGCCGTGGATCGGCTCGACGCCCTCCGGGCAGTCGTTCCGCCAGGTGATGTAGTCCGAGGCGCACGTCGTGAGGACTTCCACCTCGACGTGGCGGGCGAGGTGTTCGGCCACGTAGCGCGCGTGCTGCTCGGCGCCGCCGTTGATGTCGGCGCCGTACCGTTGAACGACGAGGGCGATCTTCACTGCTCGTCGGGCGTGGACGAGTCGTCTGTCTCCGGACGCTCGCCGGCGGAGGGCCCGGCATCCGGCCCCCGGTCCTCATCCTGTGCCGCGCTGTCCGCGGACATGTCATCGGCCGCCATGTCCTCTGCCGCCATGTCGTCCGCGGACATGTCATCGTCCGCCGAAGGGGCGTCCTCGTCGCCAGCGGCCGAGCCGTCGTCTCCCGGTGCCGTCTCCGCATCATCCGACGCGCCGGTCATGCCGGGTCCGCTCCCGCGGCGTCCACGGCGGCGGCGGCGCCGGCGCCTGGCCGTGCCGTCGCCTTCGGCGCGCGGGGTACTGTCCGTGGGCGCGGCGTCCTGCGCGGCGTCCGTGAGGACGCCTTCCGTGGCCCCGCCGGCGGCCGGCTGGGGCGGGGGCTCCCGGCGCTCGCGCGGGCGGATGGCTTCCGGCCGGTACTGGACCACGCCCTCGAGCGCCCGCACACGGCGCTCGCTGAAGTCGAGGCGGCTCGACAGCGACTCGGCCCGCATCTTCTGGTTCTTCACCTCGATGCTCATGCGCGTCGTCTCGAGCACGAGGTTGTGGAGCACCTCGTAGTAGAGGGCGTTCCACTCGGCGCGCTCGATGCGCCGGGTCGCGTCCCGCTTGAGCAGCTCCACGTTGAACAGCGACTGCGTGTGGAGAATCTGGTTGAGCGTGTTCGGGTTGAAGAACAGCTTGAGCACCGGCATCAGGAGCCGGCGGATCAACCGGAGCGGCCCGCGGTGGGAGGCAAAGAGCGTCTGGTCGTCGAACGTGTAGGGCGCCTCGAAGGCCGACGGCTCCACGTTGATGGCGGGACGGCTGCGCCGGAACTGCTCCAGGAGGTCGGAGCGGAGGTTCTTCGGATCGAGGAACTTCTCGAGGCGCACCGTGGCGAGCTCGCGAATCTGCTCCTCGGTGTAGTCCACCCCGCGCTTCTCGGCGATGCGTCCGCGGATCTGTTTCATGATCTGCTCGACATCGACCGACTCGGATCGGATGTTGAAATCGGCCATGGATCTCCTCAGGCCGCCGTGCGCGGCTGCTGGCGCCGCCGGCGGTTCACGAATGCGAGGGTGTCGCCGGCGCACACGGCCGGCGTCCCGGATGGCAGGGGGCGCGTGCGCACCCGGGCCCGCGTGTGCCCGGCCGACGATCGGCCGGCCCGCGGGACGCCGGTGAACACGTCCTTCATAGGGTGATCCGCGAGGTGCGGAAACAGGAACGGGACAGGGTGCGGCGCATGCCGTGGAGGCCCCGGCGGCCGGCGTGGGTGGCGTGCGCGCGATCGTCCCTGGGGACGATCGTCAGCGGTCTGTCGAGTATCGCGGCGTTCGAGCGTGCCATGAGTCTCCGGGCGGGCCCAGGGCCCGCCTGATCCCCTGGTCCTACAACCCGAGTGGCCGATAGATGACGGCGACTACCGTGAGGCCCCAGAGCGCGACGCACGCCAGCAGCGGCATGTCGCGCAACAGCTGTTCCGACGGGTTCCCGCCGCCGTCCTTCCGGTGGACGATGTACAGGTATCGGAAGATGCCGTAGATCGGAAACGGCACGGTCAGCACCAGCCAGTGCGTCTCGAACCGTTCGGTCGTCTCGGGACTCAAGCAGTAGATGACGTAGGCCACCAGCGTCGAGGCGGCGACCACCGCAATCATCTGATCGAGCAAGTACGGGTCGTATTCCTCCAGGATGCGGCGATGGTCCCGGCCCTTCGAGGCGAGCAGCGTACTCTCGTGCCGCCGCTTGCTCAGGGCCAGGAACAAGGCCAGCAGGATGGTGCAGACCAGCAGCCAGTCGCTGATCGGCACCCCAATCACCAGGCCGCCCGCCACGGCCCGCAGCACGAAGCCCATCGCGATCGCCATGACGTCCAGGATCACGACGTGCTTCAACACGCGGGTGTACGTGATCTGCAGGACCACGTACCCGGCGGCGGTCATTCCCAGCAGCGGTTCCAGCCGGAACGCTGCCCCGACGGCCGTCACGACGAGCACGGCGGCACACGCGAGCGCCACCGTGACCGAGAGCGCACCGGAGGCGATCGGCCGCCGCGACTTCAGCGGGTGCTGGCGATCGGCCTCGCGATCCGAGACGTCGTTGACGAGATAGACCGCCCCGGACAGCGCGCAGAAAATCAAAAAGGCCGCCAACGCGAGCGCGACGGCGGCCGGGTCGAGCAGGCGGCGCGCAAACACGAGCGCCGCAAAGACAACGAAGTTCTTGGTCCACTGGTCCGGCCTGAGCGAGACGAGCACGCTCACCACGGGGGACCGCCCCTCCACGTTACTTGTAGCTCTGAACGGCTTCCGCCTCCGAATCGAACGTGTCGAACACCGTGAGAAGCTTGGTGATCGACAGGAGATCCTCGATTCGCTTGGTCAGATTGAGCAGCTTGAGCGCGCCACCCTGCCGGCTTACCGTCGTGTACGTCCGGACGACTTCGCCCAGACCCGCACTGTCGATATACGGCACGCCTTCGAGATTCAGAATCAGGTTCTTGCGGCCCGCCGCGAGAAGACTGTTGATCTTGTCCTTGAGTAATTCGTCACCCTCGCCCAGGGTCATCTTTCCCTTGAGATCGAGAATCGTGACGTCGTCCACCGTTCGCTCGGCGATTTCCATGCCCAGTATCCCCTGCCTCGGTTGAAACCATTGCAGCGCGGGCAGTTACACCCGCGAAGAGGTGCCGAATATTACCACAAGGTCAGTCGGTCTCCCGGCGCATCTTCTTCCGGTTGCGCTTGCGCGCCAGCGCCTGTTTCGCGCGGCGCTTGTCGCCCGGCTTCAGATAAAAGGAGTGCTTCTTGATGTCCTTGATGATGTCTTCCTGCTGCACCTTTCGCTTGAAGCGGCGCAGCGCACTCTCAATCGACTCGCCTTCCTGGATCTTGACTTCGGCCATAGCAAACACCCCCTTTCTGCCTGGGATCGCCCCTCGTGGCCCATGGACCACAGGGACAAGTATGCTAAGGTATCACGAAGTGCCGACCGCTGGCAGAGCTTCCGTAAGTCATTCAATCCAATGAAGATATTGGTTGTCGGATCGGGTGGGCGCGAGCACGCGCTCTGCTGGAGGCTTGCCCGGGATCCAGGGGTCCGCGTCACCTGCGCGCCCGGCAATGCCGGCATGGCCCGGACCGTGGACGTGGCACCGGTCGACCCGTCCGATCCCACGGCCGTGCTGGCCCTGGCGACGGTTCTTGACGCCGATCTGACCGTGATCGGGCCGGAAGCGCCCCTCGCCGCGGGCGTGGCCGACAGGTTTGCCGAGGCCGGCCGCCGGATCTTCGGACCCACGCAGGCCGCTGCCCGCCTCGAGACCAGCAAGGCCTTTGCCAAGGACTTCATGGCGCGCCACGGTATCCCGACCGCCCGGTACGCGGTCTGCCGGAGCGCCGCCGAGGCGCTGGCCACGCTCGCGCGCGGGGACCTCGGGGACGCGGTCGTCGTCAAGGCCGACGGCCTGGCCGCGGGAAAGGGCGTCGTCGTGGCGCCGGACCGCGCCACGGCCGAGGCGGCCATTCGCGCCGCCATGGTGGACCACGCCTTCGGAGACGCCGGCACGTCCGTGGTCCTCGAAGAGCGGCTGTCCGGGCCGGAAGTGTCCCTGTTCGTCGTGGCGGACGGCGAGGACTTCGTTACGCTCGTCACCGCGCAGGATCATAAACGGGTGTTCGACGGCGACGAGGGGCCCAACACGGGCGGCATGGGGGCGTTTGCGCCGAGCCCGCTCGTCGATGCCGCGCTGCGGGCGCGCATCGAACGGGAAGTCGTGTCGCCGGTGCTCAGGGGAATGGTGGAGGAGGGCACGCCGTTCCGGGGATTCCTCTACTGCGGCCTGATGCTGACAGACGGCGGACCGGCGGTGATCGAGTTCAACGTCCGGTTTGGCGATCCCGAGGCACAGGTCGTGCTGCCGCTGCTCGACGCGCCCCTGGCGCCGCTGCTGATGGCGGCGGCCGAGGGGACCTTGAAGACGATGGCGGATCGGGAGACGGCGGCCGGGAACCGGCAGGTGGCCGTGGGCGTCGTGCTGGCGGCCGGCGGCTATCCCGGCACGCCCCGGCAGGGCGATCGCATCGACGGCCTGGAACACCTCGCCCACGAGTACCCGGACGTGCTGGCGTTCCACGCCGGCGTCAGGGCCCAGGGGAACGATCTCGTGACCGCGGGTGGGCGCGTGATGACGCTCGTCGCCCTGGATACGGCCTTCGACGGTGCGATCGCGCGCGTCTACGATGCCGCATCCCGTGTGCGGTTCGAGGGGATGCAGTTCCGGCGCGACATCGGGCGCAAGGCCCTGTAAGCCCGCTCAGGCCGGCCCCAGCAACGCCCTCAGCGCATCGTCCAGGTGCCCGCGGAAGGTTTCCGTGCTGTGGCCTTCCGGCACTTCCATGTAGGTGACGGCGCCCGTCCCGATGTCGAGCGCGGTGCGCAGGCGGCGGCCGCCGTTGGCCATGGCGTCGTAGGTGCCGGCGAGGACGAAGAACTTCACCGAGCGGATCGCATCGCGGCCCTTGATCTGGTTGGTGATGACGGTGGCCGTCTGCACCGGCGGTGCCAGGGCGGCGCACAGGCCGAAGACGGACGGGAACTCCACGGCCAGGTCCACCGCGCCGTAGGCCGAAAGCGAGCTGCCGAGGACGACGCGCTTCTCCGGCGCTGGGAACGTGCGGAAGCGCTTGTCCACGATCGGCACGAGTTCCGTGGTCATGAACCGGCGCCAGGCCGTGTTCCGCGAGTACTCCTCCTGCCGATCGCCGGGCTCCACGAAGACGGCGATCACCGGCGGGATGCGGTTCAGCGCGATCAGCCGGTCCAGGACGCGCGGTACGTCCATCCGCTCGATGTAGTTGCCGCCGTCGAGGAAGAACACCGACGGATACCAGTCCTGGCTGGTGTCGTAGCCGGGCGGCGTGTAGAACCACACGCGCCGGCTTCCGCCGAGGGCCGGGGACGCGACGGTTTCCGCGGAGACCATCCCCGAAGGGACGGCGGCGGTGTCGTCGATCTCCGGCTGGGACTGCCACTGCGGCATGCGGATCTCGGACTTGACGCCCGCGAACGCCTGCACCAGCCGCGGGTTGTTCGCGTCCGGCATGGTCGCGGCGTCGAGCTGCAGCACGTACTCCGCCCGCGCGTTCGTGTACACCGACGCCTCGAGGTAGGCCCAGTCCGTCCCCTCGATGCGCGCCGGCACGCCAACCGCCGGGTCCTGTCCGTTGGCGCCTGCCGCCCAGTTGTTGAAGTCGCCGACGATGCGCGGGGTCTGGCCGTCCTGATCCTGCACGAGGAAGATGACGCGGGACTGGTTCTCGACGAGCGGCGTGCCGCCGCGCGCGGCGATGTGCCGTTCGATGGCCGCCCCGCGGTCCGCCGGTCCGAGCCTTGCGAGCTGGTTCTGCAACTGCCGGAACGTCCGCGCCTCCCCGCCGCAGCTCGCGGTCGCCAGGGCGGCAAGGACCGCAGCAAGAACCAGGGGCCTGGGACCAGTCCTGGTTGCAGATGTCACAGGGCCTCGGCGAGGTGTTGGGCGGGGGACCGGACCTGGCCTTCGACGATCAGCTGGCCGCAGGCGGCGCGGATGTCGCGCCCGCGGCTCTTTCGTACCGAGACCGGGACGCCGTGGTCCGCGAGCGTGCCCGCAAACCTGTCGATCTGCTCATCGGACGGCCGTTCGAACGGGATCCCCGCGGCCGCGTTGAGCGGGATCACGTTCACCTTGCCCCTGATCCCGGCGAGCAGCCGCGCGAGGCGCCGCGCGTCGTCCGCCGAGTCGTTGACGCCCTGGAGCAGCACGTACTCGAACGTGATGCGGCTCCGGCGCGCCAGGGGGAAGCGCCGGCAGGCCTCGATGACATCCGCCAGCGAGTACTTCCGGGTCGAGGGCACGATGGCCTGCCGCTGTGCCTCGGTCGTCGCGTGCAGCGAGATTGCCAGGTTGGGCATCAGCGGCTCCTGCGCCAGGCGGTCCAGCATCGGGACCAGGCCCACCGTGGACAGCGTGATGCGCCGCGGGCTGAGCGCCAGCCCCTCGGCCTCGCACAGCATGCGCAGGGCCTTCATCGTCTCGTCGTAGTTGTGGAGCGGTTCGCCCATCCCCATGAGGACGATGTTGAACGGCGTGTCCCGCATGTCGAGCACGTCAACGAGGGCGCGGACCTGCCCGGCGATCTCGCCGGCGGTCAGGTGCCGGACGAGCCCCATCCGGCCGGTCAGGCAGAAGGCACACCCCATCGCGCAGCCGACCTGCGTCGAGACGCAGAATGTCTGCGCGGGCGTGTCCGGGATGAAGACGGATTCGATCTGCCGCCCGTCCCCGAGCCGCAGGACGAGCTTCTGCGTGCCGTCCTCCGACACGTCGTGACGGACGACGGCGGGCGTGGTGATGGTGGCCCGTTCGGCCAGCGCCGCCCGGAGCTCGCGCGAGAGGTTCGTCATCGCCGCGAAGTCCGTGACCCCGCGCTTCCAGATCCACCGATAGATCTGCCGCGCGTGGAACCGCCGATGGCCGAGCGCGTCGAGCGCGTCTTCCAGGGCCCCGAGGTCGAGGTTCGCCAGGTCGAGGGGCGAAGGGGTCACGGGACAAGTGTAGTGGAGGTGCGGCTCACCACTTCGTTTCCTCTATATACAGCGCGCGCGTGTTCTTGGCCGCCATGACCAGGAACGCGACCGCCATGCCGGCCGCGCCGATGACGCCGCCGAGGTCGAACAGGCGGACGGGGCCGTAGCCGAAGGGGCGGACCCAGCCGCCGTTCTGGAACAGGGACAGGGCGCCGATGGCCAGCAGGATCCGGAGCTCGGTCGGGCCGAACCCGGCGAACGACATGTTGAAGACGCCGCGGGCGTGCGTGGCCAGGAAGGACTCGGCTGAGACGAGGAAGTAGCCGGCGGCGACGAGGATCGCCACGAACGGGCTCATGTAGCCGGAGACGCCCAGGCCCGCGAACAGGAACGCGACGCCCATGAGGTCGATGACGTGGTCCACGTAGAAGCCGTACCGGGGCCGCTCGAGCTTCCGCACGCGGGCCACGGTGCCGTCCAGGCTGTCGCCGAACCAGTTGAGCGCGAGGCAGATGACGACGAGCGGGATGCCGGGCCCCGGACGGGAGCCGGCGAGCCACCAGGCCAGCCCGGTGCCGGCCATCGAGGTGAGCCCGAGAGCGGACAGCAGGTCCGAGCTGACCCACCGCGGCAGCCGTTCCGCGATGCGGATGAGCAGGCGCTTCTCGGCTGCGGCCAGTGGGCTCTTGTACTGCCGGACGTGCGTGGCGCTCATGGGACCTCCGCTGTTACGACGTTGCAATGCGCCCGAATAGTCTGTACACTAAGCATTCCCTTGTGCTGCAATCACTTAGCGCAGTACGGCCATCCCTAGCAGTGTCCGAGTCCAACATTCGCCGCGACGTTCTCGCCAACGGCGTTCGCTTCGTCACCGAGCGAATGGCTCACGTGCGATCCGTCAGCATCGGCGTCTGGCTGACCCGTGGATCGCGCCACGAACCTCCGGAACACGCGGGCATCGCGCACTTCGTCGAGCACATGCTCTTCAAGGGCACGCGGACGCGGTCGGCCGAGGACATCGCGCAGCAGGTGGACTCGATTGGCGGCCAGCTCGACGCGTTCACGTCCAAGGAATACGCCGGCTACTACATGAAGGTGCTCGACGAGCACCTGCCCGTCGCCGTGACCCTCCTGTCCGATCTCGTCTCCCATCCCATCTTCGACCCCGGCGACATCGAGAAAGAGCAGAAGGTCGTCCTCGAAGAGATCAAGATGGTCGAGGACACGCCGGACGACCTCGTCCACGAGATCTTCGCCGAGGCGTTCTGGAGCGGACACCCGCTGGGCCGGCCCATCCTGGGCCTGCCGGCGAGCGTCTCCGCTCTCGATCAGCCGACGCTGCAGCGCTACTTCTCCGACACCTACGCGGCGACGAACTTTGCCGTCGTGGCGGTCGGGAACCTCGATCACGACCGTCTCAAGGCCCTCCTCGATACGGCCTTCGCGGACGTCCCGCTGATCGGTGCGGACATCGTGACGGAGGCGCCCGGCGTCGTCCCGGTCGTCCAGGTGAGGAACAAGGACCTCGAGCAGAGCCACGTGTGCCTCGGCACGGCCGCGCTGCCGCAGAACCACCCGGATCGCTACGTCAGCTACGCGCTCAATACGGTGCTGGGCGGGTCGATGAGCTCCCGGCTGTTCCAGAACGTGCGGGAACGCCGCGGCCTGGCGTACGCGGTCTTTTCGGGCCTCTCCGCCTATCAGGATGCGGGCGCGCTCAGCATTTACGCCGGCTGCGCCAACGAGGTGGTGGCGGAGCTCATCGACGTCATGGTGGCGGATCTCCGGCAGCTCAAGCGGTCGCCGGTCAACGCCGCCGAGCTGCGCCGCGCCAAGGATCACCTGAAGGGCTCGCTGATGCTCAACCTCGAGAGCACGTCGAGCCGGATGTCCCACCTGGCCCGGCAGGAGATCTACCGGGATCACACGGACACGCTCGACGAGATGCTCGCGTCGATCGAGCGCGTCACGGTGGACGATGTGGCGCGCCTGGCCGGCGAGCTGTTCGCCGACGGCGCGCTGGGCGCGACCGTGCTGGGCGACGTGGACGGCCTGCAGGTGACGCGCGCGCAACTGAGCCTCTGACGCGGCGTCCCACGCGCACGACCCGCCGATGACCAACGAACCCGGGGACCGACGGCCGAGATGATTCCGAGATACACGCACCCCGACATGGGGCGCATCTGGAGCGAGCAGCGCCGCTACGATGCCTGGCTGCAGGTCGAGCTGGCCGCTGCCGAGGCGATGGCCGCCGCGGGCATCGTGCCCGCCGACGCCGCCCGCGAGCTTCGCGCGAAGGGCGCCTTCGACATCACCCGCATCGACGAGATCGAGACCGTCACGCGTCACGACGTGATCGCGTTCACCACTGCCGTGGCGGAGAAGGTGGGCCCGGCCGCGCGGTGGCTGCACTTCGGCCTCACCTCCTCGGACGTCGTCGATACGGCCCAGGCCCTCCAGATGGTGGAGGCCATGGACCTGACGCTGGCGAACGTGGCCGCCCTCGCCGACGCCATCCGCGCACGCGCCATGGAGCACCGGCGGACCCCGATGATCGGGCGGACGCACGGCGTCCATGCCGAGCCGATGACCCTGGGCCTCAAGCTGGCGCTCTGGTACGCGGAAGTGCAGCGCAACCTGCACCGGCTGCGCCGCGCCCGCGACGTCATCCGCGTGGGCAAGATCTCCGGCGCCGTCGGGACGTTTGCGCACCTGGACCCGTCGATCGAAGCGGACGTCTGCCGCCGGCTCGGGCTCGAGCCTGCCCCCATCTCCTCCCAGGTCATCCAGCGGGATCGCCACGCCGAGCTGATGAGCGCGCTCGCCATCACCGCCGCCTCGCTGGAGAAGTTCGCGCTCGAGATCCGCGGCCTCCAGAAGACGGAGATCGGGGAGGTCGAGGAGCCCTTTGCCAAGGGCCAGAAGGGGTCGTCCGCGATGCCGCACAAGCGGAACCCCATCGGCTGCGAGCAGATCGTCGGACTGGCCCGGCTGATTCGCGCCAACGCCATGGCGGCCATGGAGAACGTGGCGCTCTGGCACGAGCGGGACATCTCCCACTCCTCGGTGGAGCGGGTCATCCTGCCGGACAGCTTCATCGCGCTCGATCACATGCTGCGCCGCTTCACGCGCATCGTGGCCGGGATGGTCGCCTACCCGGACCGCATGCGCGAGAACCTGGATCGGTCGCGGGGCGTGGTCTTCTCCGGACAGGTGCTGCTGGAGCTGGCCCGCCGGGGCATCTCGCGCGAGCAGGCATACGAGTGGGTGCAGCGTAACGCGATGCGCGCGTACCACGAGCACACGGATTTCAAGAGCCTGCTGCTCGCGGACCCCGACGTGACGGCCGTCCTGCCGCCCGCCGGGATCGAGAAGGCGTTCGATCTCGACGAACAGCTCCGGAACGTGGACGCGATTTTCGAGAGAGTGTTCGGGCAACCCTGAAGGGTTGCCCCTACAGAGAACAAGTGGAGGCGGGTCCGTAGAGGCAACCCTTCAGGGTCGCTTTCGAGGGGTTACTGAGTCGAGCCTGTAGAGGCGACCCTTCAGGGTCGCCTTCGA
>CAZUGF010000025.1:41604-47834 GCA_964619705.1 uncultured Bifidobacteriaceae bacterium | reverse complement strand
GGTTGCTGGCATGTTACATTTGATTGCCGCCAAGCCGGGTTGGCGCCGCAGGCTGCTTCTTCGGATACCGCATGAACAAGAACGGAATCGTATCGGTCGTCGTGGTCATCACCGCAGTCGTGCTCGTCGGCCTCTGGGTGATGCGGAGCGGACAGACACGGCCCGGCGGGCGCCAGTTCGATTGCTCGGCGCCTCCCAATGCGCCCAGCAACCTGGCCTACAGCCTGGAGGGCGACATGATCAACGCGACGTGGACGGCCCCGGCCGGGGGCGACGCCCCCACGACCTACGTGATCGAGGCAGGCGGTTCTCCCGGCCTCAACGATCAGGGGACGTTCGTCGTGCCGGCCACGGAGACCCGGTTCGGCGGGCGGACGCCGGGTGGCACCTACTACGCGCGCGTGTATGCGCGGAACCCCTGCGGCACCAGTCCCGCCTCGAATGAAGTGACGGTCGCCGTCCCCTAGTGCGGGCCGGTGCGGTCCGCGGATCGCTCATGCCGCGGCAGACGCTGCTCGGTTGGCTCGCGATCGTGGCGGCGCTCACCGCCGCGCTCCTGCCGCCGCCCGCGGCCTGGGTCGAGCGCGCGTACGCCGCTCGCGCCTACCCCTCAATCCAGCACCTGCTGACCTCGCTGTCGAACCTCACCCGGCTGCCGCTCTTCGACCTCCTCCTCTTCTTCGCCACGGCCTGGGCCGCCATCGCGGCGCTCATCGCCGTCCGGCGATCGCTCCAGCACCGCACAGGCCGACCGGTCCGGCGGTTTCTGTTCCGCATGGCCGTCGGCGCCGCGCTCACCTACCTGTGGTTCCTGGGCGCCTGGGGCCTCAACTACCGCCGCCCCCCCGTCGAGCACGCGCTGACCGACGTGGCGCCCGCACGCGTGACGCCGGTCGCCGTGCGACACCTGGCCGAACGCGCCGTCGCCGAGGCCAACCGGCTCCATGCGCCGGCACATGCCCACGGCTTCCCGCCGCCGGACGCCGTCCCCGGCACGCTGCTCGAGTCCCTCCACGCCGTGGAGCAGTACCTGGGCCGGCCAACCCCCACGGTCCCCACGCGGCCCAAGCGGCCGCTGACGACGCCCTACATGCGCGCCGTGGGGGTCAGCGGCATGCTGGCGCCGCTGTTCCTCGAGACGTACCTGAACCCCGACCTCACCGGCCCGGAACGCCCGGCCGTGCTCGCGCACGAGTGGGCGCACCTCTCCGGCTTTGCCCCGGAAGACGAGGCCAGCTTCGTCGGGATGGTCGTCGCCCTCCAGGCGGACGTGGCGTCGCAGTACAGCGCCTGGCTCGCGCTCGTCTCCGACGCCGCGTGGCAACTGGCGCCGGACGTCCGGCGCACGGTGCTCGCGGACCTCGGCGAGGGCCCACGGCGGGACCTCGATGCGATCGCGGCCCGGCTGCGGCATCGGATCGAGATCATCGACCGCGCAAGCTGGGTGGCGTACGATCACGCCATCAAGTCGCAGGGTGCCACCAACGGCGTGGCGGGGTACGGGCGGGTCGTCGAACTGCTGATCAGCACCGGCGTCATCGAGCGGGGAGGACGATTGTGGTGACGCGCGTGCTGCAGGTGGACGCCGAACGGCCCGATGCCGCGCTCGTGCACGAAGCGGCGGCGGTGATCAGGGGAGGCGGCCTCGTGGCGTTTCCCACGGAGACCGTGTACGGCCTCGGCGCCAACGCGCTCGACCCATCCGCGGTCGCCCGCATCTTCGAGGCCAAGGGCCGGCCCGCCACGGACCCCCTCATCGTCCACATTGCCGACGCCGGGCAACTGGCGGTGCTGGCCGCAGCGGTGCCGCCATCGGCCCGCGCGCTCGCGGCGGCGTTCTGGCCCGGTCCCCTGACCCTCATCCTGCCGAAGCGGCCGGTCGTCCCCGATAGTGTGACAGCTGGCCTGGGTACCGTCGCCGTCCGCGTGCCCGCGCACGCGGTGGCGCTCGCACTGCTCCAGGCCGCCGGCGTGCCGGTGGCCGCGCCGAGCGCCAACCGGTTCTCGCGGCCCAGCCCGACACGGGCCGCGCATGTCCTGGCGGACCTCGACGGACGGGTGGACGTCGTGATCGACGGGGGCCCGACGTCCATCGGCATCGAGTCCACCATCGTGGACTGCTCGCTGGATCCGCCGGTGCTGCGCCGGCCGGGCGGGGTCACGCTGGAGCAACTGTCGGCCCATGTGCCAGGCCTGGTTCTCCAGGCGCGGACGGCGTCCGCGGAAGCGCCGCAGCCGGCACCCGGGCAGATGCTCCGGCACTACGCGCCCCGCGCGCGCGTGACGCTGTACGAAGGCCTCCCGGACCTCGTCATCGCCCGGATCGGTGCGGACGCGCGGGCCCTCGCGGCCACCGGCGTCCGCATCGGCATCCTGGGCCCGGAAGAGGATCTCCTCGTGCTCGCCCCCGTGCTCGCCGCGCCCGCGGCCAGCGGCCGCATTGTCACGCGCGCCTTCGGTGCCCGGCGCGACCCGGATCGGGCCGCCCGCGAACTCTTCGACGCCATCCGCTCGCTGGACGCCGAGTCCCCGGACGTCATCCTCGCAGCCGGCCTGGATGCCGCCGGCGTCGGCGCCGCGATTCGCGACCGCCTGATGCGTGCCGCGGAAGGCCGGGTGGTCCGGATCCAGCCCTGACCTGACGCTGACCCGGCCCCGGCCCCGCCTGGGATGCGTCCCTCCGACGCCCGCCCCGCTCTTTCCTGTTGACGGACCTAAATGGTCGTATATAGTGGCGTAGCTAAGTTGAGAACCGATCTCAACATCATCATCCCAGTTACCCAATCGCCGGTGGGGCAGCGCTCGCCCATATCGGAGGACATCGTTCGGAGGGCGTGCGCATGAAGAGGACAACATTTGCCTGGATGGGTCGCCGTCGGCCCCGAAGCCGGCGGCGGGGCGCCTCCAGGCTGTTCGTGCTGGGCGCGGCGTTTGCCGTCTCCACGGCCGGGGCGCCGGCCCGCGCGGCCGTTCGCGCGGACACCACGCAGTCGCGGCCGGACCGACCGGCGGACCGCGTCGCCTTCGACATTCCCGCGGGCTCGATTGCCGAGGTCGTGGCGGCATTCCAGACGGCCACCGGCATCGCCGTCACGCTGGCCAACGACCTCATCCGGGACCTGCCGTCGCCGGGCGTCCGCGGCACGTTCACGCCCCGGCAGGCGCTCGAGCGCCTGCTGACGGGTACGGGCGTCGGCGTGGTCTTCGGCACCGGCGGCGCGACGCTGGACCTGCGGCTGTCGGAGTACGTGACGGTCGAGGGCCGGCCTGCCGTGGCCTCGCCCAAGTTCACGTCGCCCCTGGTCGACACCCCGCAGACCATCTCGGTCATCCCGAGCCGCGTGTTCAATGAGCAGGGTGCGCAGAACCTGACCGACGTGCTGCGGAACACGCCGGGCATCACGTTCAATGCCGGGGAGAACGGCTTCGCCTCGGGGACGAGCAACTTCAGCCTGCGCGGCATGGATGCGACGTCGAGCATCTTCGTCGACGGCGCACGCGACTCCGGCAACTACTTCCGTGATGTCTTCAACGTCGAGCAGGTGGAGGTCGTCAAGGGCCCGTCCGGCGAGAACGGCCGGGGCAGCGGCGGCGGGTACGTCAACCTCACCACGAAGGTCCCGCAGCTCGAGAGCTTCCAGCGCGTCACCCTCAGCTACGGTTTCGACGAGTACGGATCCGAGAACCGGCCGCGCACGACGGCGGATCTCAACCAGCGCCTCACCGACGGCGTCGCCCTGCGCGTGAACGCGCTCTGGCAGGACGGCGGCGTGCCCGGCCGCGAGACGGCGGAGCGGAACAACTGGGGCGTGGCGCCGTCGCTGGCGATCGGCCTCGGCGGTCCCACGCGCGCCACGCTGTCGTATCAGCACATCGATCAGCAGGACCTCCCGGACTGGGGCGTGCCCGGTGCGCTCATCGAGGGAATGGTCGCCTACAACGCCGCGGCCGGCGGCTCGGAGGTGCGCGACCGCTTCTACGGGCACACGAGCGACTACGACGATGTGACGTCGGATGCGGCCGTGGTCCGCGTCGAGCATGACTTCTCCCGGACCGTCGGGCTCAGCAACCAGACACGCTGGTCCGACACCGAACGGGAAGCGCTCTACGCGATTCCAACGGGCTTCACGCCCGCAACGGGCACCGCGACGACCCAGCGTCAGGGCTATCGCCGCGAGAACACCGCGATCTCGAACTTCACGAACCTGGGGATCAGCGCGGATACCGGGGCTGTCCGCCACGCCGTGTCCGCCGGCGTGGAGCTGTCCCACGAGGGCTCGTCGGCAAACCGGTACCCCACGAACGGCCTCCTCGGGAACCCGGGCGCCACGCCCATCGGCAGGCCGGATCCCAATCGCCCGCTGGCGGGCCTTGTCGGCCTCGTCCCCGTGCAGACGGCGGAGGTGACGATCAACACCGTGGCCGGCTACCTGTACGACACGGCGCGGTTCGGCGACCACTGGGAAGTGACGGGCGGCGTGCGGGTCGAGCGCTACGACGTCAGCCTCGAGAGCCGGACCGCGGCCGGCGCGCCGCAGGGGCCCGACGGCTACAGCCGCGAGGACACGACACTGAACGGGAAGATCGGCGTCGTCTACATGCCGTCGCCCGCCGGGAGCATTTACGGTTCCTTCGGCTCGAACGTCCTGCCGCCGGCGTCGTTCCTCTCCAATCCGGATATCTCCCGCGATGGTGACAACGCCTTCCCGGGATGGAGCGCCGGGCAGAACAGCGCGGCCTCGAAGGTGCAGCGGCTGACGAACATCGAGGTCGGCGCGAAGTGGAACGTCCTGGACCAGCGCCTGAGCGCCAGCGCGGCCGCGTTCCGCACGGAGCGATCCAACATCGCGATGGCGGGCACGGTCGACGGCGTTGCGAATACCTTTGCCGGGTACGGCCAGCAGTTCATCCGCGGCGTGGAACTGGGGGCCATCGGCAACCTCACGCGTGAGTGGACGCTGCTGGCCGGCCTGCTCGTCATGGACAGCGAGCGCCGGCACGGTCCGGAGGTCGATGCCGCGCGGCTGGCCGCGAATCCCGGGGACTACGGGGATCGGGTGTCCACGAGCGGCGATCAGCTCGCGTTCACGCCGCGTGTCACCGGCAACCTGTGGACGACCTACCGGCTTCCGATGGGGCTGACGATTGGCGGCGGCCTCCAGTACATGGGGGAGTCCTATCTCGGCCGGCCGGACGATGCGGAGCGGATCATTCCGAACGGGCGCGCGGGCACGCTGCCGGCGTATACCGTCGTCAATGCGCTCGCGACCTACGCGATCAACCGGAACCTGAGCCTGCGATTCAACGCCGACAACCTGACCGATCGGTTCTACGCCGTGTCGGCCAACTGGGGCGGCAGTCGCGTGACGCTGGGGCCCCCGCGCTCCTTCCAGGTCAGCGCGGACGTGCGATTCTGAGCCCGGCGGCCGGGATGTCCGCACACGCGGCGTCCCGGCCCCGCGCCTCTCGAGGACCTGATGTTACTTGCCATTCCTGATGTTCTGACCTCCGCGCAGGTGGCCGATGCCCGCCGTGCGCTCGACGCGGCCGATTGGGTCGATGGCCGCGTAACCGCCGGCCACCAGGGCGCGCGCGTCAAGGACAACCTGCAGCTTCCGGCGGACAGCGCCGCGGGCCAGCAGGTGGGCGCCATGATTCTCCAGGCGCTCGGGGCCAACCCCTTGTTCATGTCGGCCGCGCTCCCGCTCCACGTGCTGCCGCCGTTCTTCAATCGCTACTCGGGCGGCCAGCGGTTCGGTACCCACGTCGACGGGTCCATCCGGACGCTGCCGAACGGGCAGCGCATCCGCACCGACCTGTCGTGCACGCTGTTCTTCTCCGGCCCGGACGAGTACGACGGCGGCGAGCTCATCGTCGAGGACACGTACGGATCGAAGGCCGTCAAGCTGGTCGCCGGGCACATGATTCTCTATCCGTCCACGAGCCTGCACCAGGTGACGCCGGTCACGCGCGGGACGCGGCTCTGCGCGTTCTTCTGGCTGCAGTCCCTCGTCCGCGAGGACAGCCGGCGCTCGCTGCTGTTCGACATGGACGTCGCGATCCAGCGCCTCGGCGCCGAGAGCCCGCTGCACCCGTCGGTGGTCTCGCTGACGGGCGTGTACCACAACCTGCTTCGGGAGTGGGCGCACACGTAGACACGTACGGATGACACGAAGATACGAAGGGCACGAAGGAACGCACGAAGGGTATTAATAAATAGATCCTTCGTG
>CAZUGF010000025.1:16779-41504 GCA_964619705.1 uncultured Bifidobacteriaceae bacterium | reverse complement strand
AGATCCTTCGTGTCCTTCGTCCCTTCGTGTCGTCCGTCTTCTTCGTGCCCCTCGGCCGCCCGGCGTCAGCGCTTGAGCTCGCCGCGCCTCAACTGCCGGTACATCTCGAGCGCGTCGCGGATGATCCGGACGGCTTCCTCGGTGCCCAGGAAGTCCTCCACGATGACCTGCTTGTTCTCGAGGAGCTTGTAGTCCTCGAAGAAGCGCTTGATCTCCCGCAGCAGGTAGGGGGGCAGGGCCTTGTGGTCGGCGTAGTCGGTGACCGCCGGATCGCGGGTGCTGACGGCGATGATCTTGTCGTCGATCCCCTTCTCGTCGCGCATGCGCATGACGCCGATGGCCCGGGCCTCCAGGATCGTGAGGGGGGCCACCTCCTCCTGGCCGAGCACCAGGGCGTCCAGCGGGTCCCAGTCGTCGCAGTAGGTCCGGGGGATGAAGCCGTAGTTCGCCGGGTAGTGCACGGCGCTGTGCAGGACCCGGTCCAGGCGCAGGAAACCGGTCTCCTTGTCCAGTTCGTACTTGTTCTTGCTGCCCATGGGAACTTCAATCACCACGGGGAAATTCGACTCGATGAGGTGGTCGTCTACGTAGACGTCGTGCCAAGCGTGCATCCCCCGATCATACGTTGAGGCCGGGATCTGCTAAGATTTGCGCGTTTGGGGGGTTCCATGTCTGACGGCCCGCGCACCACCGCTTCCGGCACCCAGCCGGGTTTCAGCCGCCGCAACTTCATCAAGGGCGTGATTGCCGCCGGCGCCACGGTCTCGACGTCGGCCTACCTGTTCCGCGCGAACATCGCGGGTCAGGACAGCGCCCTCCCGGGCTCGGTCGAGCGCCTCATCACGCTGAACGTCAACGGGCAGGACCGCCGGGTGGACGTGCTCAAGCAGGAGACGCTCGCCACGACCCTGCGCTACAAGCTGGGCCTCACCGGCACCAAGCTCGGTTGCGACAGGGCCGAGTGCGGGGCATGCACCGTGCTCGTGGACGATGTCCCGCGGTACGCCTGTTCCGTGCTGACGCACAGCGTCCGGGGCCGGAGGATCACGAGCATCGAAGGCCTGGAGGCGGCCGACGGCACCCTGCACCCGGTCCAGCAGGCCGTCGTGTCCGGGCAGGGCTTCCAGTGCGCGTTCTGCATGCCGGGCTTCGTCATGGCGACGGTCGGCTACCTCAAGGTCCACCCGAGCCCGACCCGTGCCGAGCTGGCTCACGGTATCTCCGGCAATCTCTGCCGCTGCGCGGACTACAACAAGATCCTCGACGTCATGATGAATGCCGCCGACCTGATGCGGAGGGCCTGACATGGCGGACTACAAGCTGATCGGCCGCAACTACACGACGCCGGACCTGGTGGCCAAGGTCACCGGCCGGGCGAAGTACGCGGAGGACTACCGCGCCGAGGGCATGGTGTTCTGCAAGCTCCTGCTCAGCCCCCGGCCGCACGCACGGATCCGGCGCATCGACACCAGTGCCGCGCTGGCGATGCCCGGCGTGCATGCCGTGCTGACGGCGGAGGACATGCCCGAGCCGCCTCCGCCTCCGGGTCCGCCGCCTGCGCCCCCGCCGCCGGCGCCCGCTGCCGGCGCCGCCGGCGCGCCTGCGGCGGCCGCTCCGGCACCTGCCCCGGCCGCCGCGCCGCCTGCACCCCCGCCGGGGCCCCGGATTGCCGCCGAACTGGCGCTCACCAACGAGCCCATCTACGAGGGCGAGCCGATCCTGGCCGTGGCCGCGGACAGCGAGGAACTGGCGGCCGAGGCCATCGAGCGCATTACCGTGGACTACGAGCCGCTCCCGTTCGTGATCGACCCGCTGGACTCGCTGCGTCCCGGTGGACCGAACGGCAGGGAACAGGGCAACGTGTTCGTCGGCCCGAGCATGGAGACGCTCAAGTGGACCGCCGCGGATTTCGCGGAGGTGGATGCGGGCCGGTTCCCGCACGACGCGGAGGCGTCCGAGACGCTCACCTTCGGCGACATCGAGCAGGGCTTCCGCGACGCGGACCTGGTCATCGAGCGCGATCACTATCAGCAGACCACCAGTCACCAGCCGCTCGAGACGCGGTCGGCGATGGCCTACTGGCAGAACGGCAAGCTCTATCTCCACGGCTCCACACAGAGCGTCGCGCGCACGGTCGCCTCGGTGGCCAACTGGGTGGGGATCCAGCCGGAAGAGGTGGTCCTCATCAGCGAGTTCACCGGCGGCGGCTTCGGCAGCAAGATTCCGGGCGCGCACTCGATGGCCATCCCGGCGCTGCTGTCGAAGAAGCTGAACGGCCGGCCCGTGATGATGCGGATCTCCCGGGAAGAGGAGACTTACATCGGCCGGAGCCGCCCGGGCTATCAGGGCTGGATGAAGATGGGCTTCACGAAGGACGGGCGCATGACGGCCTGTGACGTCTTCGTGGTGGAAGCCGCAGGGCCCTATCGCCGGCAGGGCGATCACGCGACGTCGGCCAACAACGCGTCGCTGATGTACCAGGTCCCGAACATGCGCTTCCGCGGCGTCTCGGTGGCGACCAACACGCCGCCCGGCACCTCGCAGCGCGCGCCCGGCGGCCTGCAGGCCTCGGTGATGTTCGAGCCGATGCTCGACGAGGCGGCGCGCAAGCTCGGCATCGATCGCATCGCCATCCGCAAGCTGAACGGCCCCGAGGGCCAGGCCGAGTTCGGCCTCGTGGCCCCGAACGCGCCGGCGGGACGCCCCCGCAACAAGGTGACCAGTTGCTTCGTCAAGGAGTGCCTCGACAAGGGCGCCGAGATGTTCAACTGGGAGGAGCGCAAGACGCGGAGCGGACAGCGGCGCGGCAACACGCTGACCGGCGTGGCCGTGGCCACGGGCTCCTACACGGCGGGCTCCATCGGCGTCGACGGGCTTTGCGTGCTCAAGCCGGACGGCAAGCTCTATATCCACCAGGGCATCGGCAACCTCGGCACGCACTCCGTCATCGACACGGCGCGCGTGATTGCCGAGGTCGTGGACATGCCGTGGGAGAAGTGCGTCGTCACGTGGGGCAACACGGGGAACAACCTGCCCTGGAGTTCCGTGCAGGCGGGCAGCCAGACGACCTACGCGCATACGCGGGCCAACTACGCGGCCGGCATGGCGCTCAAGGGCAACCTGCAGGCGCTGGCGGCGCGCGATCTCGGCGGATCGCCGGATGACTACGACGTGGCGAACGAGCGCGTGTTCCGGAAGGGCAACCCGGGGCGCGCCATCACGTTCGCGCGGGCCGCGGAGCGCGCCATCGCGCTCGGCGGCGCCTTCGACGGTCACGAGCTGCCGAAGGAGATCAACGCGATGACCCGCGCGTCGGCGTCGGCGCTGGCGGGGCTCGGCATGATGGGCGTCGCGCGCGACAACCTGCCGCGCGATGGATCCACGTATTCCTTCCAGGCCGCGTTCATCGAGGTCGAGGTGGACGTCGAGACGGGCGTCTACCGCATCGTCGACTACCTGGCCGTGGCGGACGTGGGCACCGTGATGCATCCCAACAGCCTCGGCGGCCAGATTCATGGCGGGGCCATCCAGGGCTTCGGCCACGTGCGCAGCCAGAAGCTGGTGTACGACGCGCACTACGGCGCCGCGCTCGCCAACCGCCTGCACCACAACAAGCCGCCGACCATCCTCGACGTGCCCCTGCACATGTCGTGGGCGGCCGTCGAGCTCCCGGATCCGACCAACCCGATCGGCGCGAAGGGCATCGGCGAGCCGGCCATTGGCGCCGGCGGCGGCGCCCTGATGTGCGCGCTGGCCGACGCCGTGGGCGACGGGCTGCTGCTGCGGACCCCGGTGCAGCCGGAAATGATCCTGATGTCGCTGGCGGCCGGCAAGCCGGCGTACGAAACCCTGACGTCATTCATCTAGTGACGCCCTCGAGAGACCCTGGGAGGAAGCAATGCCCGCTGCCATTCGCGATGTAATGCCGGCGTTCGAGCTGTTCCAGCCGGCGAGCGTGTCCGACGCGCTCGGCCTGCTGGAGCGCCACCGGGCCGAGGCCTGGGTGATGGCCGGCGGCATGGACACGTTCGACTGGCTGAAGGATCGGATCCGGAAGCCGCGCATCGTCGTCGACCTCAGCAACGTGGCCGAACTGCGCGGCATCACGGACGCCGGCGGCGGCCTCGAGATCGGCGCGATGACGACGCTGACCGAGGTGGCCGGCCATGCCCTGGTCAAGGAGCGGTTCGGGTTGCTGGCCGAGGCCGCGGGCCTCGTGGCCTCGCCGCAGATCCGGAACCAGGGCACTGTCGGCGGCAACGTCGCCCAGGACGCGCGGTGCTGGTACTTCCGCGCCGGGTGGCCCTGCTACAGGGCCGGCGGCAACATCTGCTACGCCGATACGCCGACCGCGGTCAATCGCGAGCACGCGATTCTCGAGGCGGACCGGTGTGTCGCCGTCAACCCGTCGGACACCGCGCCCGCCCTCATCGCGCTCGACGCGAGCATGGTGATCCGGCGCGGCTCGGCCGAACGCGTCGTGCCGGCCGTGGACTTCTTCGTCGGTCCCGGGACCGACATCACGCGCCTCACCGTTCTCCAGCCCGGTGACCTGCTGACCGCCATCCGAATCCCGGCCACGTGGGCCGGCCGGCAGTTCTACTTCGAGAAGGTGCGCGACAGGCAGGTCTGGGACTTCCCGCTGGTCAACGTCGCCTCCGCGCTCGCGGTGTCCGGCACCACGATCGACGATGCCCGCATTGTCGTCAACGGCGTGGCCGCGCGGCCGCAGCGCCTGACCGCCGTGGAGGCCTTCGTGCGCGGCAAGGCGCGTCACGAGCAGACGGCGGAGCAGGCGGCGGAGATCGCCGTGCAGGGCGCCGTCCCCCTGCGCCACAACGCCTACAAGGTTCCGCTGATGCAGGCGCTCGTCAAGCGCGCCATCCGGGGAGCGGGCGCATGGACTTCGTAACACGCGCCCTCAGCCCCTGGGGCGAATCGGTCCTGGTCCGCATCTCCTGGGATCTCTTCTGGGCGTCGCTCGTGGGCGGCCTGCTGTTCCTCTTCGCGCACGGCGCCTACATGCTGTTCTCGCCGCACCACAAGCGCGAGTCGGACGAGGTGGACCGCCTGGAGGCCGCCATGCCCGGCCTGCCCGCGCGCATCCCGCGCCACTCGTTCATCGCGCGCATGTTCCACTGGGTGATGGCGTTCGCGATGCTGACGCTCGTCTTCACCGCGTTCCTGCCCGTCGTCGGCGTCAAGTTCGCGTGGGTCTACTGGCACTGGATGGCGGGCATCCTGCTCACCGGATCGATCATCTTCCACATCATCCACGCCACGTTCTTCATGGACTTCTGGTCCATCTGGGTGGGGCCGAAGGACATTCCCGAGGCCAAAGCGGAGATGATGCGCGAGTTCGGTATCGATGCGCCGGGACCGAAGCCGGGCAAGTACCCGCTCGGTAACCGCCTCTATCACCTGGCCGTGCTCGTGGCCGGCACGGGCGCGATTGCCTCCGGCCTGCTGATGATGTCGCGCATCCGGACGCCCATCTTCGAGCGCAACCCGTACCTGATGGGCGATGCCGCCTACGGGTTCACCTACGTGGTCCATGGCCTGACAGGCGTCGGCTTCGTCGGGCTCATCATCGCGCACATCTACTTCGCCCTGCGCCCGGAGAAGCTCTGGATCACGCAGGCGATGATCTTCGGCACGGTGTCGAAGCGCCACTATCTCGAGCACCACGACCCCGAACGCTGGGTGGCGGACACCACCCCCAGCGCCGCCGCGCCGGGCCGGCCGAATGCCGGCTGAGCCCGTGCTGGAGAGCGTCCAGCAGCGTGTCGATGCCATCGAAGGTGGTTACGAGTTCCTGCTGGCCTACGCCGCGCAGGGACTCGCCACCGACGAGGGCCACGCCACCAGCGAGCAGCTTCGCACCTACCTGCAGCGGATGGACGAGGCCATCGACGGCCTCGACGGCGCATTCCGAGCGGCGCTGGCCGGCACGGGCGCCGAGGTGTCCGCCTTCGACGATTTCCTCGCCGTCCTGGCCCGGGACGCCGCCGCCTCCCGCGCCGCCCTGCGCGTCGTCCGGGCGATGAGGGGCATCAGTTCGCAGCTCGTGGACAACCTCAACGCGTCCATCCACGTCCGCGCGCTGCTCACCGACCTGTTCCTGATCGACGAAGCACTCCGCGGACTCCGGCAGGGGTAAACGCGGGGGAGGGCCCCGATGCGCACACGCCTCGAGTCGTGGGTTGGCGACCTTCGGCACGCCTCGCGGTCCCTGTGGCGGTCGCGCGGTTTCGCGGCCACTGCGATCCTGACGCTGGCCCTCGGCGTCGGCGTCAACGCCTCCGTGTTTGCCGTGGCCTACGGGCTGCTCGCGCGCCCGCTGCCCTATCCCGATGCGAGGCAGCTCGTGCTCGTCTCCCAGGTCTGGAGTGACGGCGTGGTGGGCGGCCTGCCGCGCCGCCTGCTGGCGCCCCTGTTCGACGGCCTCCAGACCGTGGACGCCGTCGCGGCGTACAACGTCCGGGACATCACGCTGGGATGGAGCGGGCAGAGCGCCGTCGTGACGGCGGCGTTCGTCACCGAGGGGTTCTTCGAGGTGCTGGGCGTCCCGGCATCCCATGGAACGGCCGTCGCGACGAACGAGCGAGTGAGCGTGTCGACGCCGCTGGCCGTCAGGCTCGGAGCGCCGGATGTGCCGCGGGCGATTGGCGTGGGCGTGTCCGTCGGCGGCACCGTCACCGACGTCGGCGGCGTCATGCCGCGCGGCTTCGCCTTTCCCTCGGACACGGTGGACGCATGGACGATCGCGCCGTCGATGAGGGCGTCGACATCGCAGGACGATGGCGGCTACTTCACGCTCGTGGCGCGGATGAAGGCCGGAGTCTCCCGCGATGCCGTTCACGCGGATGTGGAGCGTGTGCTCCGCCAGGTTGCGCCAGACGGGGACGAGCGTCCCGTGGTGAGGCCGCTCGGGGACTCCATTGCCGGATCGATGTCGCCGGTGCTGTACGCGAGCGCCGCCGCCGGGCTCCTGGTCCTGTTCGTCGCGGCGGCGAACGTGGCGACGCTGTTCATCGGACGGTTCGTGGCGCGTCAGCGCGAGATCGCCGCCCGGCACGCGCTCGGCGCCACGACCTCCCGCATCGTGCGCGGCATGCTGATCGAAGCCGGCCTGGTCGCCCTCCTGGCGTCGATCTGCGGAATGGCCCTGGCGACCGCCACGCTGGCGATCGTCGTGCCGGCCGCGGTGGGTGTCGTCCCCCATCTGCAGATGGTCATGCTGGATGCGCCGGTCGTGCTGTGTGTCGCGGGCCTCACGGCGGCGATCGTCCTGACGTGCGGCGCGCTTCCGCTGTGGCAGATCGCGCGCGTCGACATGGTGCCGTTCCTGCGAATGACGACGGCCGTGACGCCAGCCGTGCGCCGCGCGCGCGGTGCCCTCGTCATCGTGCAGATTGCGCTCTCCACGGCCCTTCTCGTCGGCGCCGGACTCGCGGGGCGGAGCATCATCGAGCTCGTCCGCGAAGACACGGGGATCGCCGGCACGGACGGGCGTCTCGAGGCCAGGGTCGTCCTGGCCGACCAGACGCTCATCCGTGGCCCGGAACGGGATGCGTTCGTGTCCGAGGCCCTGGCTCGCGTTCGCGCACTGCCCGGCGTGCGACACGCCGGACTCGGCAGCGTCCTTCCGCCGCGGCCGATGCCGGTCACCGTGCGCATCCGCGTGGCGACGGACACGACGGATGAGACCGCGTTCCTGAGCCTTGGCTCGGCCACGCCGGGCGCGCTTCCGGCGATGGGTGCACAGTTCGTCGCGGGCCGCGACTTCGAGGACGCGGACATGAACCCGGATGCGGGAGACGTGGTGATCCTGAGCGAATCGGCCGCGAGGTTCCTCGTGCCGGGCAAGGACCCGATTGGCGCGGACGTCGTCCGGATGCCCGGACCGGTGACAGCCCACGGCAGGCCACGGGTCATCGGTGTCGTACGCGACATCAAGCACGACGGGCTCGACGCGCCTCCGGGCCGCGCCGTTTACGTGCCGTGGACCCGGCTGCGCATGGCCGCGTCGTATGTCATCGTGAGCTCGTCGGCCGACGAGGCCTCGACCGCGATGGCGCTCAGGCGAACGCTCTCGGGAATCGATCCGTCCGTCCCGATCGCGGAACTGACGACGTTCGGTGACGTGATGCGTGCCGCGGTGGCCGGCCGGCGGCTCAGCCTGCTCGCGGCGGCCGTGCTCGGTGCGCTCGCGTTGGCCGTGGCGATGACGGGATTGCTCGCGATGCTCTGGCGGACCGTGGCGGAGCGCCGGCGGGAACTGGCCATCCGTGCGGCACTCGGTGCATCGTCGCGGCGCTTGTCATGGATTGTCCTGGGGCAGGGCCTGGTGCTGACAGGAGTGGGCGTGGCGGCAGGGCTGGGCATGGCCGGCGGCGCCGCGCGGGCGCTGTCTCACACGCTCTATCACGTGAGGCCGGTGGATGCGGCGACGTTCGTCGCGGTGGCCGTGATCGTCGGCGCCGGTGCCCTGGCCGCGTCGCTCGGGGCCGCGCGCCGGGCGACCACCGTGGAACCGATGGCGGCGCTGCGCGCGGACTGACACCGGACGCCTGGACGATCAGCGCGACCGGGCCATCACCCCGCGCACCGCACCTTCGATCATCCGGTTGAGTGCCGCGATCGACAGCCCGCCTTCGTCCGTCGGCGGGATCGTGGCGAAGCCGATGGCCGAGGCCTTCTCGTACCTCGCGAAGATGCGCTCGAAGAGCGCGGCCAGCTCCTCGCTCGACGGCCCGTTCGGCACCTTGTTCCCGTGCGCCATCACCTCGCGCGGGTCGAGCACGTCCATGTCGATGTGCACGTAGATCTTGTCCGTGATGCGATCGAGCCGGTCCAGCTGCTCGAAGACCGCCGGCGTCATCTGGCGCAGGTCGTCCACGGAGAGCTGCTCGATGCGCGAGTCGTCCAGCAGGCGCTGCTCGAGGGGATCCGTCAGGCGCACGCCGGCCATCACCACGTGCTGATCCGCGAGCGGGGGATCGAGCCCGGCATCCAGCCGCATCCCCTGCAGCGCCCGTCCCGTGGCCACGGCCACCGGCATCCCGCCCAGCGATCCGCTGCGCGTCGTCTCGGGTGTGTTGAAGTCCGGGTGCGCGTCCAGCCACAGCAGGCCGATCCGGAGGGGATCGCGCGTCGGCCCGGATTGCTGCAGCCCCGCGACAAGCCCCGGCATCGACGGGCACGTGGCGAGCAGCCCGACCGTGAAGTAGCCCTCGCGCTCGTTCTTCGCGACGATGCGGGCGTAGTGGCCGAGGGAGAGGCCGAGCCGTTTCCAGCCGCCGTACTCGGTGTCTTCCTCCGGCGTCAGCGCGGACGCCTCCACGCGGACCGTGGCGCCGAGGCCGGCCAGGATCTCCTGGATGCCGCCGTTCGCCATCGTGTCCGGGCCCTTCGACGGGCCGTTGGGTGAGAAGGGCTGCCTCGCCAGCGCGACGCGGAGCCGGCCGTCGGCGCCCACGTAGCGGCGGTCCTGCGCCTCCAGGGATCCTGTCAGGCAGACGGCCGCGGCCAGTCCGCACATCGCCAGCATTCGCATCGGGGACTCCACGGGGCGAGTCTACCCGAACCCGCCCGCGGGATGGCCGGCTACACCGGCAGTGTCAGCGTCGCGCGGACGCCGCGGGTGTCCTTGCGGTTTTCCAGCCTGATCGAGCCGCCGTGCGCCTCGGCAATCTGGCGGCACAGGACCAGCCCGATGCCGGAGCCGCCCTGCTTGGTCGTGAAGAACGGCACGAACAGGTTGGCCGTGTTGGCCAGGCCCGGCCCCTCATCCTCCACCCAGATATCCACGCGCCCCTTGAGTCGGCGCCAGCTGAGGGTCGCTGCCGGTGCACCGGCTTCGAGGCCGGCCTCGGCGGCGTTGCGCAGGAGGTTGATGAAGAGCTGCTCGAGCTGATCGGCGTCGGCCTCGATGGTGATGTCGGGCCCGGGCTTGACGCGGACGGCGACACGCGTCTCGAGACCGGCCAGGCGCTGCAGGAACGGCTTCAGCACGACGGGAATCGGGCGCGGGGCGGGCAGCCGCGCCAGGCGCGCGTAGGCGCCCGTGAAGCGGCCGAGCGACTCGCTCCGTGAGGCGATGACCTGCAGCCCCCGCTGCATGTCCTCCCGCCAGTCATCCGGCGGCGGCTGGCGCTGCAGCAGCGTCTCGAGGCTTCCCGCAATCGACTTGATGGGCCCGAGCGAGTTCCCGAGCTCGTGCCCGATGACGCGGATCAGCCGCTGCCAGGCCTGACGCTCCTGCTCGCGCAGGGGACGGCTCACGTCGGACAGCACCAGCAGATCGTGGGGGAGCCCGCCGAGGCGGACCGTGGTGCGGCGCACCTCCCATCGGCCCGCGCCGCCGCCGGCCGGCATGATGTCCACGACGCGCGGCGCTTCGCCGAACCAGCCGGTGACCGCCAGCTCTTCCGCCGTGCGGCCGAGCATCTGTTCGACGGTGCGTCCCATCAGGCGCTCGCCCGTGCGGTTGACGATCCGCAGGTGCTGTTCCGGGTCGAAGGCGAAGACCGCGACGTCGATCTGCTCCATCACCGTGCGCAGGAGCGCCGTTGCCTCCACGGCGCCGAGCCGCTGCCGGTGCAGCGTGTCGGCGAGCGCGTTGATCTCGAGCAGGGCGGCGCCGAGCGGGTCCTCGGGATTGGCCGTGCGGCCGCGGATGCTGAAGTCGTCCTCGCGGAGCGCCGCCAGCAGGTTGGCCAGCGTCTGCAGCGGGACGACGACCCGGGACCTTGCCGCGGAGGCAAAGCCCGTGAGCAGCACGAGCACGAACGCCGTGAGCGTCCAGCGTACCTTGTCCGAGTAGTCCCCCAGCCAGAGCAGGCCGAGCGCCACCACCGCACCGGGCAGCGCCGCTCCGAGCGTGAGGAGCAGGATCTGCTGGTCGATGGTGAAGCGCGGGGGCACGGGAGGCTTCCGGGAAGGTGCGGGAGGTTCGTCTGCCGGGATGTCCTACAACTTATACCGCTCCAGGCGCCGGTAGAGGGCGCTGCGCGACAGGCCGAGGGCCCTCGCCGCCTGGCTGACGTTGCCGTACCGCGCCATGGCCTTCTTGATGAGGAACGCTTCCACCTCCTCGAGGCTCATGTCTTCCAGGCGGCCGCTGCCGCCGCCCTCGGTGCGGACGCCGAGGTCCTGCTGGCGGATGGTCGCGCCGCCGGCCATCAGCACGGCGCGCTCGACGGCGTGATCCAGCTCGCGGACGTTGCCGGGCCAGCGGTGATCCATGAGCACCTGCATCGCGCCCGGATCGAAGCTCCCCAGGCTCTTGCGATAGCGCTGCGCGTGCTGGCGCAGGAAGTGCCGCGCGAGCAGCGGGATGTCCTCCCGGCGATCGCGCAGGGGCGGCAGGTGGATCTCGATCGTGTTCAGCCGGAAGAGCAGGTCCTGCCGGAACCGCCCGGCCGTGACCTCCGCGTTCAGGTCCGCGTTCGTGGCGGAGATCAGGCGGACGTCCACCTTGCGCGTCTTCGACGAGCCCAGGCGCTCGAACTCGCCGGTCTCGATCACGCGCAGCAGCTTCTGCTGCTGCGTGAGCGGCACGTTCGCGATTTCGTCCAGGAACAGCGTGCTGCCGTCCGCCAGCTCGAAGCGGCCGACGCGGTCCGCCTTGGCGTCGGTGAACGCGCCCTTCAGGTGGCCGAAGAGCTCGGACTCGAAGACGCCCTCCGCCATCCCGCCGGCGTTGACCGTGACCATCGGGCGGTTCGCCCGCGGCGAGACGGCGTGCAGCGCCTGCGCGACGAGGCTCTTGCCCGTGCCGTTCTCCCCGGTCACCAGGATGTTGGCGTCCGCCGGGCCGACACGCCCGACCATCTCCAGCACCGGGCGCATGGCGGCGGACTCCGCGAGGATGGCCGATCGGCCGTCCGTCTGCGCGGCGCGGTTGGCCGCCTCGAGTTGCCGGCCGTGCCGGATGGCGCGGCCCAGCTCCGTCTGCGTCCGGAGGATGGAGAGCAGGCGCTCGTTGTCCCACGGCTTCTGGATGAAGTCGCGCGCCCCGCGGCGCATGGCTTCCACGGCGATGTTGACCGATCCCCATGCCGTCATGACGACGACCGGCAGGGAGGTGTCCGCCGCGTGGATCCGCTGCAGGAGATCCAGGCCCTCCTCGCCGGACGTGGTGTCGCGCGCGTAGTTCAGGTCCATCAGCACGACGTCGAAGTCCCGGACCTCCAGCGTGCGGAGGATCTGCTGCGGGGACGAGGCCGTGTCGAGGATGTAGCCGTCGGGCTTGAGGAGGAGGCGGAGCGCTTCGAGAACGTCGGGCTGGTCGTCGGCGATGAGAATGCGCGGCGCCGGCTCAGTTTTCATCGACGACCCATCCGTCCTTCAACTGGATGATGCGGTGGCCGTACGCGGCGTTGGCCTCCGAGTGCGTCACCTGCACGATCGTCGTCCCGCCCTCGTTCAGCCGCTTGAAGAGCTCCATGATCTCCCGGCCCTGGTCGGAGTGCAGGTTGCCGGTCGGCTCGTCGGCCAGGATCAGCGTCGGCTTGGCGACCACGGCACGCGCGATCGCGACGAGCTGCTGCTGGCCGCCGGAGAGCTGGTTGGGGTAGAGATCCTTCTTGCCGACGATGTTGAAGCGGTCCAGGATGTCGGCCACCATGCCCTGCCGCTCGGCCTTCCGGACGTCGCGGTAGGAGAGCGGCAGATCGATGTTCTCGTACACCGTCAGGTTGTCGAGCAGGTGGTAGCTCTGGAACACGAAGCCGACGTGCTGCTTCTGCAGCCGCATCCGGTCCCTGGACGACAACTGGTGCACCGGATCCTCGCCGAGCCAGTACTCGCCGGTCCACGCGCTGTCGTGCATGCCGAGGATGTGCAGGAGCGTGGACTTGCCCGCACCAGACGGCCCCATGATGGAGACGAAGTCCCCCTCCGCGATGTCCGCGCTGATCCGGCGGAGGACGAAGGTCTGGGACAGCCCGTGGCGGAAGGACTTCTCGATGTGGCGGAGTTTGATCATGGGACGTCGGGACGCTTGGACGGTTCAGGAAGGTCGTGAGGCGCAGGGCGCGCCTTGCAGGAACATAACATGCCGGCGCCAGGGCCGGGAACGTCGGGAAGGCGACGGGGAACCTTCCCGAACCTCCCCGCACCTCCCCGCACCTCCCCCGAACCTCCCCAGAACCTTCCCTACACTCCCATTCCCACGTTCTCCTCGACCACGCGGCCGTCGAAGAGGTGGACGCTCCTGTCGGCGTGGGCGGCGTAGCGCGGGTCGTGCGTGACCATGCAGATGGTGGCGCCGCCGCGGTGGAGCTCGCGGAGCAGGTCCATCACGGCCTCGCCGTTCTTGGAGTCCAGGTTTCCTGTCGGCTCGTCGGCCAGGAGGATGGCCGGCTGTCCGCCCACGGCGCGGGCAACGGCCACGCGCTGCTGCTGACCGCCGGAGAGCTGGGAGGGCAGGTGCTTGGCGCGATGGGCCATGCCCACGCGTTCGAGCGCGGCGTTGGCGCGCTCGCGGCGCTCGGCCGCCTTCATGCCGCGATAGATGAGCGGCAGCTCCACGTTCTCGAAGACGGTGAGGTCCCCGATCAGGTTGAAGCTCTGGAAGATGAACCCGATCTCCCGGTTCCGCACACGCGCCCGCTCCGACAGGGAGAGGTTGGCCACCTGGTTGCCGTTCAGCAGGTAGGTGCCGTCCGTCGGCGTGTCCAGCAGGCCCAGGATGGCCAGCATCGTCGACTTGCCGCACCCGGAGGGACCGGCAATGGCGATGTACTCGCCCTGCTGGATCTCGAGGTGAATGCCGGCCAGGGCATGCGTCTCGACCTCGTCGGTATAGAAGATCTTCTTGATCCCATCCAGGCGGATGAGCGGCTGCGCTGAAGCGTTCATCGACGGCTCCCTCTTGTGTGCGGCAGACGACCTGCCAACGACCCCATGTCCGTTCGCGGCGCCCGGCGTCCCGGCCCCCGCAATCCGGCTCCCGCTTCCCGACGTCCGTGCGGCGTGCCGGTCGCGGTGCGCCGGCTTCTGCTGTCCCGTCCCGTCATCGCAGTCTGATCCGATCGAATTGATCCCAGGCCGACATGTCGGAGAGCACGACCTGGTCGCCCTCCGCCAGGCCGGCGAGAATCTCGATCGTGTTGACCGAGCTTCGTCCGAGCTGGACCTGGCTGCGCAGCGCCTCGCCGGTGGCCGCGTCCAGCTTGAACAGCCCGACGGTGCTCTGCTCCTGCCCGAACGCCGGGCGGCCCACGTAGAGGACGTCCTCGAGCCGGTCGAGTTCCACCGTGCCGTCCACGCTCAGGTCGGGCCGCGCGCCGCGGGGCAGGTCCCCCTCGAGCGCGACGTCCACGGTCACCGTGCCGTTCTGTGCCGAGGGATCGATGCGGATGACCTTGCCGGGAATGATGCCGTTGCGCGTGTCCACCTGGGCCATCTGTCCGATGGTGAGGTCGCGCGCCTGCGTCTCGGCAATGCGGAGCTCGGCCTTGAGGCGCGTGGGGTCCGCGACGCGCGCGAGGTTCGTCCCCGGGGCCACCTGCTGTCCCACCTCGACCGGCACCTGCTCCAGCACGCCGTGCATGCCGGCGCGCACGTGGAGCTGATCGACCTGCTGCCGGCGCAGGGCATAGAGCGAGCGCAGCTGATCGATGCGCGCCTGCTGGGCCTGGAGCTGCGCGCGGATGTTGCTCTCGGCCACCTTCACGCGCTCCTGCTCGATAGAGTTCCGCGTGGAGAGCGAGTCCGCCCGCACGGTGGACTGCTTGAGCACGAGCGCGGAGACGAGGCCGTCCTTCGCCAGGTCCTCGTTGACTTCCTTCTCCAGGCGCGCCTGCTGGAAGTCGGCGTCGACCGTCGCGGCCACGGACCGCTGGTTGAGGCTCTCCGCCTGGAGCTGCGCCGCCAGGCTGGCCATGTCCGCCTCGACCGCCTTGAGCTGCTGCTCCGCGTCGCTCAGGAGCTGCTCGGCCGTCGGATCGCTCAGCTCGAGGACGACGGTGTCGGGCGTGACGATGGCGCCGGGCCGGAGCACGATCCGGTCCACGCGGCCCTGGGTCATCGCCGGAATCCACCGGCGCGCCTCGTCAACGGGCACCAGGGTGCCGAGGCCGCGGACCTGCCGCGGGATGGTCCCCCGCTTGACGGTGTCCACCCACACAGTGGCCCGCTCGACAGTGGGGGCCGCCGGCTGGAGCCGTGCGAGAAACACCGAGACGAGGCCGATGACGACAAGCCCGGCGACGGCATAGGCCATCTGCCGCACCTTCTTCTGGCGAGCGACGGATGCTGGGCGCTGAATATCCATGAACGAGTTGGCACCTTGTTAGACGGTCAATCGGGCGCGGATGGATGGCACCGCGGAAGATAGTCTCCGCGGTCCTGGTCTTGCGTATTGCATGCCAATCATCCGGTCCGGCCCAACATACTCGGAAAACGACAGTTAGGGCCCGGAAGTTCCATCCCCCCCGATACCGGGTGTCCGGAAGTGGGAAGCGCCGGACTCGTCAGTGGGACAGCCGGCCCCGAGGCCGAACGCCGGCTCGGCAGCTGCAGGCGCGCGGACCACGGTCGTGGAGCCTGGCCACGGGCTTGCCGCGGGACCTGCAGCGGGCGGCGGCCCCCGGTGTCGCAGGAACACGACAGGTCCTGCCCGGCCGCGACGCGGCGAGGCCTGCGGGCCGAAGCCTGCCCACGCGAGCCGAGCCGTGCGGGTTACGGCTCGCGCCGCACACGAAAGACGAGGTCCGCCCCCCGCTGCTCGGGGAACTCCGCGACGAGCTGCACATCGTTCCGGGCCGAGAGCGCGGTGGCCCAGGCGCCGAGGACGTCCGGCTCGAGGTAGCTGCCGTGGAGCACGATGACGTCCACCCGCCGGCGCTTCAGGTAGTTGATGGCATGGGCCGACGGGAACGCGCGCATCTCCTCGATGAGCTCGATGTAGGACTGCGGATGGAACCCGCTGTAGCCGTTCAGCATCGGCTGCCAGTGAAACGTGCTGGCGTACATGTACAGGCCGTCGTAAATGGTGTGCAGCTTGTCCGCGGTCGGGAGCGGAAACTCCACGACGACGGACCGTGGCTGGGAGGCCAGCCACTGGGAGAGGCTGGAGGGCTCCCTGGGCAGGATGAGCCACGCCGGCGGCGTGTGGAGGTACTCGAACGAGAGCAGGACGACGAGCGCCGCCGTGGCGGGGACGCGCCACCGCGGGCGGCGGCTCAGGATGGCGGCCCACCCGTACGCCGCGAACGCGGCAACCGCGAAGCAGACCAGGACGGCCGCGCGCGCCGGGGCGCGGAGGCCGCGATAGGCGAACACGACCTCGCGCAGCAGATCGTAGAGCGGCGTGTTGATCCCGAGCGACAACACGAAGCCCACGCCGCCGACCACGGCCAGCATCGTCTTGCGGCGGTTCCAGCCATACAGCCCGACGCCGGCGAGGCCGATGGCGAGCACCCCGGGGAAGAGGCGCCGCTCGGCCCGGCCGAGGTCCGCACTCCACCCGCCGTGAATCAGGCTCAGGGGATCGGTCGCCAGGTAGTTCCCGAGCGTGGCGGAGTACATCTCCACCTGATCGGTCGTGCGCTCGCCGACGGAGTGGCGGTTCTGCACGTAGACCAGCAGGTACGGCGAGATGACGATCGCGGAGACCACGGTGACGGCGGCCAGGCGGAGGAGCAGGCCGCGCCGGCGTGCCGGGTCGACCCGCAGCAGCGCGACGGGAATCGCGACGGCCAGCGCGGTGGCCAGGAACACGGCGTAGTAGATGCTGCTCAGCACCTGGAGGACCATCGCGGCGCCGAACCCCGCGACATCGCGCGTGCGGCCGTGATCCAGCGCCCGATCCAGGAACCACAACGCGAGCGGCAGGAAGACCGTCGCCTGCAGCTCGAGGTGCATGTAGTGGTCGAAGCGGTACGGCACGAACGCGAAGATCACGCCGGCCACGATGCCCGCCGCCAGCGATCCCGTGAGCCGCCGGGCCAGGAGGCACATCGTCACGCCGGAGAGGGCGATGGAGGCGAGGATGATGACGTTGTACACGGTGACCGGCGATGCGCCGGCCGTGATGAAGGGCGCGCCGGCCAGGCCCTGCAGCGGCACGCCGTCGGTGAAGGCGAGCGTGCGCAGCTCGGGGTGGAAGATGTTCCCGTTCATCAGCGACGCGGGCGAAGTGGCCAACGCGTGCGCGATCCACGCGATACGCCAGATGCTCAGCAGCGGATCGTCGTGCGGCGGCACGTGCGTGCCGAGGTGGGGGGCCTGCGGCCAGGTCATGGCCACGGTCAGGCCGGCGAAGAGTGCCACGATCGCGAGGGGCGTGCGGAGGCGCGCGATCATGCGGGGGCCATCACGTCGGACCACAGTGCGGAGTCGGTGATGCCCTCGGTGACGATCGCGACGACGGTCGATGCGGGCCCGAGGCCCAGCCATTCACGTGCCGAGGCGGCGTCCGGTGCGCGGAGCAGGGCAGCGAGGCCTGCCAGCGCGGCGGCGCCGGACGGCCCGGCGTGAATAGCGGGATCGCCGCCGGACGGGCGCGCGAGCAGGCGCATCGCGTCGTACGCCGCGGCGTCCTCGATGGCGAGATACGCGTCCACGTGCGCGCGTGCGCCGTTGAAGGCCAGCGGGGACACCTCGCCGCACCGGAGGCCGCCCATGGTGGTGGGGAAGGGCCCCGCGAGCGGCGTGGGCGCGCCCGCGCGCGCCGACGCCTGCAGGCAGGCTGCGGAGGCGGGCTCCACGGCGGCGATGACCGGGCGCGGCGTCCAGTGCGCCGCGCTCCACGCGGCCACGGCGGCGAGGAGGCCGCCGACGCCGGCCTGGACGAAGAGCGCGTCCGGACGCCACTTTGCACCCATCTGGCCGACCATCTCGTCCATCATGCGCGTGTAGCCGAGCATGATCAGGTGCGGCACGCGTTCGTAGCCGTCCCAGGACGTGTCGGACACGACCACCCATCCCTCACGGGCCGCGTCCGCCGCCGCCTGGCGGACCGCGTCATCGTAGGTGCCCGGGACGCGGACGACGGCTGCGCCTTCCGCGCTGATGGCCTCCGCGCGCGCGCCGGCCACGCCGGCCGCCAGGTAGATGCGCGCGGCGTAGCCCATCGCACGTGCCGTGTGTGCGACGGCCCGGCCGTGGTTGCCCTCGCTGGCGCAGACGAGCGTGTCGCCGCGGCGGATGAGGCCGTCGGCCAGGAGGCGCTCGACGGCGAAGCGCGTGCCGAGCAGCTTGAAGGCGTTCAACCCGAAGCGCGCGCTCTCGTCCTTGACGAGGAGCGCCGCCACGCCCAGGCGGGCGGCGAGTGCGGGGAGCGGCGTGAGCGGCGTGGGCGTGAGCTCCGGCCGGTCGCGGAAGAACCCGCGCATGGACGCGTAGTCATCGGCGGAGAACAGCGGCGTGACGGGCGCGTCCGGTTCCGTACGCGGCCGCGACGTCGCGCGAATCGGGTCCGCCGCGCGCCGCGTGGGGATGAGGCCGGCGCCGGGCCCGGGGAAGCCGGGCAGGAACACGGACGACAGGGTGTCTTCCACGCGAACGGGCTCGCCCCTCACTGCTGGAGCCGACCTCCGATCCACACCTGCTCGATCGATCGGAGGTTGCGGATACTCTCGGCGGGGTTGGCGCCGAGCACCAGGAGATCGGCTGCGCGGCCCGGCGCGATCAGGCCGAGCTCCGCGTCCCTGCCGTGACACGTCGCGGCATCGCCGGTGGCCGAGACGAGCACCTGCATCGGCGTCATGCCGGCGTCGACCATCATCTCCATCTCGAGGTGCTCGAAGAAGCCCTGGAAGCGGGCGGGCGGCCCCGTGTCGGTGCCCATCGCAATGCGGACGCCCTGGTCGGCCAGGCTCTTGAGGTTGCGCGTGGCCACGTCGAGGCCCGCCTTGTACTTCTGGCCGAGCGCGTACCCGGGACCGGCGCGCACGGCGGCGTGGCGGGCGGGGTCCGCGAGCGCGGCGGCCACGGCCGGGTCCACACCCTTCAGGAAGAACGGGTCGTTCGCCCAGGGCGGCGTCGAGTCGTAGATGAAAGTGGAGACCTCACGCATGAGCGTGGGGCAGTAGCAGACGTCGCGCGCCTTGAGCGCGGCCGCGAACGCGGCGTCCACGGGCACGTCGCGCACGCTGTGGCCGATGAAGTCGGCGCCGGCCTCGAGCGTCGCGCGGGCGTCCTCGAGGTAGAAGATGTGGACGGCGACGGGGAGGTTGCGGGCCTCCGCCTGGTCGATGGCGGCGCGCCAGGCGGCCTCGGGCATCTTGCGGCCGGTGCCGAGGTTGTCGTCGACGCGGATCTTCAGGATGTCCGGCTTCCGGTCGGCGGCGGCGTTGGTCTGGGCGCGGGCCTCGTCGGCGGTGGCGCCGCCGATGACGGCGCCGGAGAGGTAGAGGCGCGCGCGGTCGAGGGAGCCGGCAGCCTGCTCGTCGCGCAGCGCGAAGCCGGCGTCCTGGTCGTCGCCGAGGCTGAAGACGGTGGTGATGCCGTACTGGGCGTAGGTCTTCAGTTGGCGGATCAGGTTGTCGCGCGTGTAGAACTCGGCGCCGGACTTCAGCCCCGACGTGGCGGCGACGTGGCCGTGCGCGTTGATGAGGCCGGGCATGAGCGTCTTGCCGGCGAGGTCGATGCGCGTGGCGTCGCCGGGAACGGGCGTCGACGCGGCCGGGCCGACGGCGGCAATGCGCCCGTCGCGGACGATGACGGTCGCCTGGTCCAGGGTGGCGCCGGCGCCGTCGAGCACGCGCGCGCCGACGAAGGCCGTGGTCTGCGCGTGGGCGGCGGCCGGTGCCAGGAGGAGGGTTGTGCACACGAAGAGTGTCTTGTGCATGTCCCGCAGAGTATCACTGGATCTGACCCCGGAACCCACGCCGCGGCATCACAACGACGGACCATGTAGAATGAAAGCAGTAAGCCCGCGAAAGAGGATGCCATCATGATCGCTCAGCGTTACCCCGAACCCTTCATTGCGCCCATGCGCGCCGAACTGACCCGGCTCGGCTTCGAGGAGCTCCGGACACCGGAAGCGGTGGACGAGGCCGTCAAGCAGCCCGGCACCACCATGATCGTCGTCAACTCGGTGTGCGGGTGCGCGGCCGGCAAGGCCCGCCCGGGCATCGCCCTGTCGCTGCGTGCCGGCGCGCGGCCGTCCCGGCTGGCCACGGTGTTCGCCGGCGCGGACCTGGAAGCCACCGAGCACGCGCGCGGGCTCTTCGCGCCCTACCCGCCGTCCTCGCCGTCCATTGCGCTGCTGCGCGATGGGAAGCTCGTCTACATGATGGAGCGCCGCGAGATCGAGAACCAGAGCGCGGACGCCATTGCGGCGACCCTGCAGTCGGCCTACGAGCAGCACTGCCAGTAGCCGGTTCCGGCGCGGACGAGCCGGGAGTCAGGTCCAGTCAGTCGCAGCCGGGGTCGGATCGTGATCGTCTCGCCGGTCGCCGCTCGAGGCTTCCGAGGGGGACCATCCCGAGCTGACCCCGTCCCGTCTCCGCGGCTCAGCCGCCGCGCGTGTGCATCTCGAGGTGCGGGTCGCGCTTGAGGGCGCTGACCGGGATGACGGGCGTCTGGCCGCGGGTGGCCAGGCGGCGCTCGGCGCCGCGATCCGTCCGCGCGTGCCACACCGCCGACACCATCTCCTTGAGCGCCTCGCGCTCGGCCCCGCCGCGCAGCGGCCCGCGCAGATCAATCCCGTGCGCGGCATACAGGCACAGGAACCACACCCCGTCGGCCGTCAGCCGGCTGCGATCGCAGTCCGCGCAGAACGGCGCGGTCGTCGACGCGATGATGCCGAAGACGGTGCCGTCCTCGAGGCGGTAGCGCGACGCGGGAGCGGAGGAGTCCTCGACGACCGGCGTGGCCGGTCCGTACACGCGCGCGATCGCGGCCAGCATCTCGTCCCGCGAGACCACCTGCCCGGCCGTCCAGTGCGTGGCCCCGCCGACGTCCATGTACTCGATGAACCGGATCTCGGCGCCCACGCGGCGCGCGAACGCGAGGAGGTCGACGATTTCCCCGTCGTTGGCGCCGCGGATGACGACGGTGTCGATCTTGAAGCCGGGAAAGTGCGTGGCCGCGGCCTCGAGGCCTGCGCGCACGCGCGGCAGCTCGTCCTGGCGCGTGAGGGCCCGGAAGCGATCGCGATCCAGCGTATCGAGGCTCACCGTGACCCGGTGCAGCCCGGCGCGCCGAAGCTCCGCGGCCATGCCGCCCAGGAGCACGCCGTTGGTCGTCAGCGCCAGGTCGCGGATCGCCGGCCGTTCGGCGAGGCGCGTGATGAGGGCGGGGAGGTCCCGGCGGAGCAGCGGCTCGCCTCCCGTCAGCCGGACCTTGTCGACCCCGAGGTCCAGGAAGACGTCCACGAGCTGCTCGATCTCCTCGAACCGCAGGACGTCCGCGCGCGGCAGCCACGCGTAGTCGGCCTCCGGCATGCAGTAGCGGCAGCGGAGGTTGCAGCGGTCTGTCACGGACAGCCGCAGGTTCCGGAGCGGCCGCCCGTGCACGTCGAGGAGGGACACTGTGCCCATGATACCGGACGCGGGAGGCGCCGGCGGCGTGCACCCCATCCCGGTCAGGGCTGGCGCAGACGCTCCAGCAGCTCGCCGAGCCGCCGGATCTCCTCCCCGTACTTCGCCCAGTCGCCGGCCCGCTGTGCCTCGATCGCGCGCTCGTAGACCTGGCGCGCCTCCGCCGACAGCGCCGCCACGGTCGCCAGCACCGGCGCCGCCGCCCCGGCCTCCTGCGCCGGCTCCTCCTCCGCCCGCGCGGCCTGCGGCTGCGCCCCGCCGAACAGCTGCGCGATGGCCGCATCCAGCGTCCGGTCCATCACGATGCGGTTGTTGTAGGCGACAATCACGCGCGTCAGCTCCGGAATCCGCCCGGCCTGCGCGCGCAGGTACAGCGGGCGGACGTAGATCAGCGACTCCTCGATCGGAATCACCATCAGCGTGCCCTGGATGACTTCCGAGCCCTGCTGGCTCCAGAGCGTGATCTGCGGCGAGATCACCTGGTCCTGGTTGATCCGCGCCACCACCTGCCGCGGGCCGAAGATGAGCTTCTGCTTCGGGAACTGGAAGACCATCAGCTTGCCGTAGTGCTCGCCGTCGCTGCGCGCGACCATCCACGAGGCCAGGTTGTCCCGGCGGCGCGGCGTGAAGGGCAGCATCTGGATGAACTCGGCCCGGTCCTCGCCCGGCAGTTTCATGATCGTGTAGTAGGGCTGCATCCGCTGCGACTCGCCCGCGCGATCGATGGCGGGCACCTCCCACTGATCCTCCTTGTTGTAGAAGATCGCCGGCTGCGTCATGTGATACGTGGAGTGCACGGACGCCTGGAGCTGGAAGATGCCCTCGGGATAGCGGACGTGGCGGCGCAGGCCCGCCGACATCTCGTCGAGCGGCCGGAAGAGCGTGGGGAAGATGCGGGCGTAGGTCTGGACGAGCGGGTCGTCCGGCTGCGCCATGTAGAACGTCACCGTGCCGTGATACGCGTCGATGACGATCTTGACGGCGTTGCGGATGTAGTTCACGCCGCGGGCCGCGTCCGTCGAGTACGGGAACCGCCCCGTCGTCGTATAGGCGTCCTGCATCCAGAACAGCCGGCCCTCGCTGACCACCAGGTAGGGGTCCTCGTCGTAGATGAGGAACGGCGCGATCTTCGAGACGCGCCGGCGGATCTGCCGGTCGTAGATCAGCCGGCTCTCCGGCGTGATGTCGTCGCTCAGCAGGATCTGGTAGGACCGGAAGTGCACGGCGAAGAGCAGCTTCCGGAACAGCGAGTCGAGGAGCACGCCGCCCTGCCCGTCGTAGTCGATGAAGACATTGTCGTCGCCCTTGGGGTAGTGGAACTCCTGCGCGCGCGTCCGCACGATGGCGTACTCGTTGGACAGCTCGCCGAAGTAGATGCTCGGCTGTTCGACGTCGATGTCCACCGTCGTGACCGGCGGCAGGTCCCGCACGAACAGCACGGGCAGCCCCTCGCTCGTCACCTGGTTGACCGGGCCGAGCGTCAGGCCGTGCCCGTGGGTGAAGACCAGCCGCTCGTTGATCCACGTGCGGTTGGGCAGCGCCGAGGTGTTCAGTTCCCGCGCGGAGAGCATGACCTGGCGCGTGCGGCCCTCGATCTCGTAGCGATCGTTGTCCACGGAGATGAAGTCGTAGTAGGTGCGGATCTCCTGGATCTGGCCGAACGTCTCCAGGAGCTGCTGGTGGTCCCACAGCCGCACGTTGTCGAGCGTCTCCCGGTTGCGCGCGATGTCGTCGCGCGTCAGCTCGGCATCGCCGGAGATCTCCCGCTCTTCCACCTCGTCGAGTGCGAACGCGTAGCGCGTCGCGGCAATGTTGTGCTCGATATACGGCGCCTCGCGCGCCTGCTCGTTGGGCGCGACGGCAAAGCGCTGGACCATCCCGGCGTATACCTGGCCGCCGAGCAGCGTCACCGCGTAGAGCGCGCCCGCGACCAGGAGCAGGCGCGACCGGCCGGTCATCGCCGCCGCCGCGGAAAGCCCCGCCCCCGCCAGCGACACGAGCAGGAGCAGCAGCGCCGCCGGCATGCGCGCCTGCACGTCCGCGTAGCTTGCGCCCTGGATGATGCCGGACGTCTCGGTCAGGTACTGCAGGCGGGACAGCCACGCGCCGAGCGCCAGGACGACGAAGAGCGCCGTCACGAGCCAGGAGAGGTGGACCCAGACGCGGCGCCCGAGCCGCGGTCCGAACGGCGTCATCGCGAGCTGTCCGGACATCGCGTAGAGGATGCCGCTCCCCGCCGCCGCCAGCACGACGACCGCGATGCCGATGTTCCGCATCACTTCCAGGACCGGCATCGTGTAGACGTAGAACGCCGCATCGCGCCCCAGGATGGGATCCGCGACGCCGAAGGGCACCTGGTTCCACCACGTGAGGATCGGCAGCCACTGGTTCGCGGCGTACGACGACACCAGGAACGCCGCGCCGCCCGCGGCGACGAGCGCCAGCGGCCGGAGTTGCGTCCGCGTCGGGAGCGCCACGGTGAAGCCCTCCCGCGTCGTGAAGGACACGGGATCGTCCGAAAGGGACTGCAGCGCGGTCCGGAAATTGAGGAACAGCCACGCGATGGCCGCCGCGAACACCACCACGCCCGCCAGCGCCGTCGCCGTCAGCGAGAGCGTGAAGACGGGCAGGAAGCCGAGTTCCGAGAACCACAGCCAGTCCGCCCCCACGGTGACGATGGCGGGCAGCAGGAAGAAGAGGACGCCCAGGCCCACGAAGAGCAGGAGGCGGAAGGAGACACCGGTCAGGGAAGGCCGCGGGGACATGGGGGTGATCATGACAGAAACGAGGGCTCCAGGTTCTGGGCTTTGGGCTTTGGACGTTGGGCTCTGCCCCCTACCCCTTTCCGCTCATCCGCCGGAGGGCGCGTCTGTCACGACGGTCCGGGCGCGCGGCCGGGGCCGCCGTGGCGCGGAACACACGCTCGAGGCGGCGCATCTGAATCTCCTCGGGCGTGGGGGGCGGCGTGCGGTCCTCGTAGAGCAGCCGGGCTTCGGCACGCGGCATGTGCGTCGAGGCCAGGCCCACCACGACGATGGTCTGGCGGCGGCCGAGGGGACGTCCGATGACGATCTCGTCGCCGGCCTTGAGCTCACGGTGCGCCTTGGACACCGCCCCGTTGACGCTGACCCGGCCGAGCTTGCAGGCCTTCTGCGCCTCCGAGCGCGTCTTGAAGAGACACGCGACGTCGAGCCAGATATCGAGGCGGGACATAGGGGGCTT
>CAZUGF010000025.1:11186-16679 GCA_964619705.1 uncultured Bifidobacteriaceae bacterium | reverse complement strand
AGTCCCTACTCAACAAAATCCCGCTCCGGGTGCCGGACGGTGAGCACGGGGCACGGCGCCTTGCGGACGACCCGCTCGGCGACGCTGCCCAGGACCACCTTCCCGAGCGGCCCGCGCCCGTGCGTGCCCATCACGATCAGGTCAATCTGGTGTTCCGTCGCGTAGCGCAGCACCTCCATCACCGGGTGTCCCAGCACCGTCAGCGTCACCGCCCGGAGCGTCGTCCGTTCCTCCGGCGTGAGCGTGGCCGCCACACGCGTGGTCGCGTCCTTGATCCACTCGTCCTGCAGCGCCGACAGCGAGAAGCCGTAGCTCTCGACCGCCCAGGGCTGCCCGAAGGGCTCCTCCACGACGTGGACGACATGCAGCATCGCGCCAAAGGCGCCGGCCAGGGCCTTCCCGTACCGGAGCGCAACGTCAGAGGTCTCGCTGAAGTCGGTCGGCACGAGCACGTTCTTGAGTGCAATCATGGCGCGTCCTCCTGATGCCTACAGCGTAGCGCACGCGCGTGAACCTTCCCGAACCTTCCCCGCACCTCCCCGCACCTCCCCGAACCTCCCCGAACCTCCCCCGAACCTCCCCCGATATACCATCCTCCCCCATGCGCAGACACTCCAGCCTCGTCCTCGACGGCCCGTCCCGCGCGCCGGGCCGCGCCATGCTGCACGCCGTCGGCTATTCACGGGACGACTTCGCCCGGCCGCAGATCGGCGTCTGCTCGACGTGGAGCCAGGTCACGCCGTGCAACATGCACATCGACGTCCTGGCGCGCGCGGCCGCGCGCGGCGTCACGGAGGCGGGCGCGCGGTCGATCGTCTTCAACACCATCACGGTGTCCGACGGCATCTCGATGGGGACGGAGGGGATGAAGTACTCGCTCGTGTCCCGCGAGGTGATTGCAGACTCCATCGAGACGGTGGCGGGCGCGGAGGGCTTCGACGGGCTCGTGGCGATCGGCGGCTGTGACAAGAACATGCCGGCGGCCGTGATGGCCATCGCGCGGCTCGATCGGCCGTCGGTGTTCGTCTACGGCGGGACGATCCTGCCGGGGCAGTGGCGCGGCGCGCCGGTGGACATCGTCTCGGTGTTCGAGGCGGTGGGGCGCCACGCGGCGGGCGCGATCTCGGATGCGGATCTCGCGGATCTCGAGCAGCACGCGTGCCCGGGCGCCGGATCGTGCGGCGGGATGTACACGGCCAACACCATGGCCTCGGCGATCGAGGCACTCGGGATGAGCCTGCCGAACAGCTCCGCGCAGGCGGCGGTCTCGCCGGAGAAGCAGGCGGATGCCGTGCGCGCGGGTGCGGCGGCGGTGGCGCTGGTCAACCAGGACATCAGGCCGCGGCGGATCCTCACGCGCAAGGCGTTCGAGAACGCCATCACGACGGTGATTGCGCTCGGCGGGTCGACAAACGCGGTGCTGCACCTGCTGGCCATGGCGCACGCGGCCGGGGTCCGGCTCGCGCTGGATGACTTCACGCGGATCGGCCGCAAGGTGCCGGTGCTCGCGGATCTCAAGCCGAGCGGCACCTACGGGATGGCCGAACTGGTGCGCATCGGCGGCCTCACGCCGCTCCTGAAGCGCCTGCTCGATCGCGGCCTGCTCCACGGCGACGCGCTGACGGTCACCGGGCGCACGCTCGCGGAGAACGTGCGGGACGCGCCGGACTACCCGGCGGACCAGCGCGTCGTGAAGGGGTTCGACGCGCCGGTGAAGAAGGACAGCCACCTCGTCATCCTCCGCGGCAACCTGGCGCCGGAGGGCGCGGTGGCGAAGATCAGCGGCAAGGAAGGCGATCGTTTCGAGGGCCGCGCGCGCGTGTTCGAGCGGGAGGAGACGGCACTGGCCGCCATCCTGGCCGGGCGCATCCGCGCCGGCGACGTCGTGGTGATCCGGTACGAGGGGCCGCGCGGGGGGCCGGGGATGCGCGAGATGCTCGCGCCGACGAGCGCGATCATGGGGCGCGGGCTCGGCGGGCAGGTCGCGCTCATCACCGACGGCCGCTTCAGCGGCGGCACGCACGGCTTTGTCGTCGGGCACATCACGCCCGAGGCGGCGGCGGGCGGACCGCTGGCGCTCGTCCGGAGCGGGGACCGCATCGTCATCGATGCGCCGGCGCGGGAAGTGCGCCTCGATGTGCCAGCGCGTGAACTCGCCCGGCGGCGCCGCGACTGGCGCGCGCCGCGGGCACGCTATACGAAGGGCGTGCTGGCGAAGTATGCGCGGCTCGTGGGGTCGGCGAGCACGGGTGCCATCACTGATCCAATTTCTTGAAGCGAAATTTCACAAACGGCTTCCTCTTGCCAACAGACGGTCTCTGCCGTAGACTCCGCGGCGGCAGGATGTTTTACCAGCCGTTTACGATCGGCGCCGAGCGGTTCTGAAGTCGGTGGGCGCGTCGTTTGAGTCCGCCGCGGCGCGATGCGGCGGCGGACTGGTGGAGGAGCGCAGGATATGAGAAGCCCCTTGAAGTACCTGGTCGTTGCGCTCGTGGTCCTGGCGACCGCGAGCACTGCAAGCGCGCAGACGTTTACCGGAGGTCTTCGCGGTGCAGTCCGAGATGCCAATGGCGTCATCCCCGGGGTGACGGTGCAGTTGGTGAACGAAGGAACGAACGCACAGCGCGAGGCCGTGTCGAACGATCAAGGCCTGTACAACTTTTCGGCGGTCCCTCCGGGCACCTACACGGTGCGGGCGACGCTCACCGGATTCAAGACCTACGAACAGCAGGGTGTGCGTGTCGCGGCGCAGCAATTCGTGACGATTGACGTGGACCTGGAGGTCGGCGCGCTGCAGGAGACGATCACGGTGACCGGCGCGGCGCCGCTCATCGACACGTCCAGCGCGTCGACGGGCAGCGTCATCGATGCCCAGCAGCTCGCGGCGCTTCCGAGCGCGGGCCGGTCGGCGTTCCTGTTCGCGGTCACGGTGCCGACGGTCGTGGCCTCGGGCGACCCGCAGTTCAACCGCCAGCAGGATCAGACGAACGCGTCGCTCCTGTCGCTCGGCGGCGGCGCGCGGCGCGGCAACAACTACCTGGTGGACGGCGTGGCCATCACCGACCTGCGCAACCGCGCGGCGGCCAACCCGTCGATGGAAGCCATCCAGGACGTGGCCGTCCAGGTCCACAACTACGACGCGGAGACGGGGCGGACCGGCGGCGGCACGTTCAACACCGCGACCAAGTCCGGCGCCAACAGCTTCGCGGGATCCGGCTTCTACCAGGCGCGTCCGAAGTGGGGCCAGAGCAACGACTTCTACAACGAGCTGGCGGGCGTACCCCTGCCGGACACCTACTTCCACTACGGCGCGGGCGCCGTGGGCGGCCCGATCATCCGGAACCGGACGTTCTTCTGGTTCACGACGGAGGGCTACAAGTCCAGCACCACCCGCACGGGGCAGACACGCCTGCCCACCGCGCGCGAGCTGCAGGGCGACTTCTCGCAGAGCTTCAACAGCGCCGGCCAGCTCGTGACCATCTACGATCCGCTGACGGGTGACGCCAACGGCAACGGCCGGACGGCGTTCCCCGGCAACATCATCCCGGCGGAGCGGATCAACCCCGTCGCGTCGAGAATGCTGAGCTACCTGCCCCCGCCGACCAACGACGTGAGCAACGGCTCGAACAACTTCTTCAGCGTGCCGGAGATCAACGACAAGTCCATCATGTATACGGGCAAGGTGGACCACCGCTTCTCGGACGCTGTGTCGCTCACCGGCTTCTACCTGTACAACAAGAGCGACGAGCCCTGCGGCAACGTCATCTACCCGGGCCTCGACAACCCGAACCGGTTCATCGACCGGGCGGACTACATCCTCCGCCGCCGCGTGCACGTGCTGGCGCTCAACAACACCTGGCTCCCGAGCAACAACACCGTGGCCACGTTCCGCTACGGCTGGACGCGGTTCATCGACAACAACACGCTGTCGATCGACTACGACCCGGCCCAGCTCGGCTTCCACCAGTCCTTCCTGGACAACCTCCAGGTGGACAAGTTCCCCCGCGCCACAATCACGGACTACTACGCGTTCGGCGCCATCGACCCGAACCGGATCAACTGGTACTCGTGGTCGGCCAACGCCGCGGTGTCTCGCCTGATGGGACGGCACACGCTCAAGGCCGGCGCGGACTTCCGCCAGATCGGCATCGACACGCAGTCGTTCGCGGGCGGCGCGGGCAACTTCGCGTTCGACCGGAACTTCACCTCGCAGGACCCGCTGACGCTCAACACGACGTCGGGGAACGCCCTGGCCAGCATGCTGCTCGGGTACCCCTCGGGCAGCCCTGGTAACCTGAGCACGGTGACGGTCTCCAGCCCGTTCAACTCGTGGGTCAACTACTACGGGTTCTACGCGCAGGACGACTTCCGGGTCAGCTCCAAGTTCACGATCAACTACGGCGTGCGCCTGGAGCACGAGTCCGGCCTGCGTGAGGAGAACAACGGCTTCACGGTGGCCTTCGACAGGACGCTGACCCCGCCGGGACCGCTCGGCGGCATCGTCAACCCGCTGACCGGGCAGCCCATGCGGGGCGGCCTCGTCTACGCGGGCGAGAACGGCGCGAACGAGTACCAGGGCAACCCGGTGGCCATCAAGTTCTCGCCGCGCGTCGGTGCGGTCTACTCCCTCAACCCGCGGACGGTCATGCGGGCCGGCTACGGGATCTACTGGGCCCCGTGGAACTACCAGGCCGTCGGCGCCAACAACTACGGGAACGTGGGCTTCACGCAGGTGACGACGCTGCAGCAGAATCAGTTCCGACCCACGACGACCATCGACAACCCGTTCCCGGGCGGCGTCAACACCCCTCGCGGCAGCAGCCTCGGCGCGCTCGAGGGCATCGGCCAGCAGGTCGAGTTCATCGACCAGGACAAGCGCGCGCCCTACATCCACCAGTACTCGTTCGACATCAACCGCGAGCTGCCGGGCAACATCGCGGTGGGCTTCGAGTACGCGGGCGCCACGGGCCGGGACCTCGGCCTCGGCGGGTCCAACGACGGCATCATCAACATCAACCAGGTGGACCCGCAACACCTGTCGCTGGGCTCCGCGCTCACCGAGCAGGTGCCCAACCCGTTCTTCGGCCTGCCCGCCGGGCAGGGGAAGAACGTCACCAGCCCGACCATCCAGCGCAGGGAGCTGCTGCGGCCGTTCCCGCAGTTCGGCGACATCCTGATGCGTCAGGCGACGCAAGGGAAGAGCCAGTACCATGCGGCCATCTTCAAGTTCGAGAAGCGCATGAGCAACGGCTGGGGCGGCCGGATCAACTACACGTTCAGCCAGCTCAAGGACAACCAGTTCGGCGAGTCGAACACCTACTCGAGCGCCGCGACGGAGATGCAGAACGCCTACGACCTCGAGGCGGAGTACTCCCTGGGCCTCCTGGACGTGCCCCACAAGCTGGTGATCTCGCCCATCTTCGAGCTGCCCTTCGGCGAGGGCAAGCGCTGGGCCACGAGCGGGATCGGCAACATCCTCCTCGGCGGCTGGAC
>CAZUGF010000025.1:0-11086 GCA_964619705.1 uncultured Bifidobacteriaceae bacterium | reverse complement strand
AGGGCAAGCGCTGGGCCACGAGCGGGATCGGCAACATCCTCCTCGGCGGCTGGACTGTTTCCTCGATCGTCTCGATTGAGAGCGGGTTCCCGCTGCAGCTCCGCAATAACAACAACGTGACCCAGATATTCACTCGCATGCAGCGAGCGAACCCGGGAACGGGAAGCCTCGCCACGGACGGGGACCGGACCGAGCGGCTCTCGCCGCCCAACCGGTGGCTGGATCCGGACGGCGCAACGCAGGCACCGGGGTTCACACTCGGCACGCTGCCGCGCACCATCGACGACGTGCGCACGCCGCACCGGAACAACTGGGACTTCGTGGCGGCCAAGGACATCCCCTTCGGCGGCAACGTCCGCGGCCAGGTGAAGCTCGAAGTGCTGAACCTCACCAATACGGTGAAGACTGTCGGGCCAACGGCCACCGTGGGTAGCGCGGTCTTCGGTCAGATTCGCGAGCAGAGGGGTTTCATGCGGATCACGCAGCTCATGTTCCGATTGACGTTCTAGATTGGCAGGCGCCGGGGCCTCGTGCCCCGGCGTATCGCACGCGTGGTGGCGCCGGGGCCGAGGCTCCGGCGCTCTCACCTGGTATACGCTTCCCGCATGCCCGCCGCCCGCACCGCACCCCTCCTCCTCGCGGTGCTCGTCTCCGCCCTCTGTCTCTCGCTCTCCGCCCAGTCCGGAACGAGCCAGGCCCGTCCGGACCTCGGCGTGATCGTGTTCCCCAACTCCGGCGCGCCGGCCGCGCAGGCGGCGTTCCTCCGCGGCGTGGCCTGGCTCCACAACTTCGGCTACGAGGACGCCATCGACGCCTTCCGCGAGGCGCAGCAGATCGATCCGTCCTTCGCGTTGGCGTACTGGGGCGAGGCCATGTGCTTCAGCCAGCCGGTCTGGTTCCACGAGGAAGTGGAGTCCGGACGTGCCACGCTCAGGAAGCTCGGGGCGTCGCCGGAGGAGCGGCTGGCCCGGGCCCGCACGCCCCGCGAGCGGGGCTACCTTGCGGCCGTCGAGGCCCTCTTTGGACCTGGCGACACGCGCGCGCGCAACCTGAAGCACTCCGAGGCCATGGCTGCCCTGGCTGCCGCCCATCCGGACGATGACGAGGCGCAGGTGTTCCATGCCCTCAGCCTCCTGGCCATCCTGCCGCGTGGCGATCAATCGCTGCCGCTCCGGCAGAAGGCGGGTGCCATCGCGGAACGCGTGTTCGCCCGCAAGCCCACGCATCCGGGCGCTGCCCACTACATCATTCACGCCTACGATCACGGCGCGCTTGCGGCCAGGGGCCTGCCGGCCGCGCGCACGTACGCGAAGCTGGCGCCCGCGGCGAGCCACGCGCTGCACATGCCCGCGCACACGTTCGTGCAGCTCGGATACTGGCCGGAGGCGGCCGCCACCGACGAGGCGTCGTGGAACGCGTCCAGGGCCTGGGCCTCCAGGCGCAAGCTGTCCTCGTCGGCGTGGGACTTCCACAGCCTCACCTGGCTGCAGTACGAGTGGCTGCAGATGGGCCGTTTCACCCGCGCGGGTGAGGCCATCAAGATCGTGGAGACGGTGCTGACCACGCTGAAGCCCGCCGACGAGATTGGCGGGCACCACTACGCCGACAGCGCCATCGGGCGGGGCAGCGGCCCGGCCGCGCTGCGAAACGATCGCGGCTCCATGCGCGCGCGCTACGTCATCGAGAGCGCGCGCTGGGACGCGATGAAGGGGCAGTCCAGCTTCGACGGGATCGACGAGCTGTTCGCGCTCGGGTTCAGCGCGGCCAAGCTCGGCGACCGCGCGCGCGTGGAAGCCGCCATCGGCGAGTTGACGAAGGCCGCCGCCCCTGGCCAGCCGGCCGAGCTCCGCGAGCAGGCGCAGATCATGCTGCACGAGATGCAGGCCCTGCACCTCTTCGCGCAGGGCCGTCACGCCGAGGCGTTCGCGGAGATGGACCGCGCCAACGCCCTTCAGGCGCGGATGCCCAAGCCGATCGGCCGGCCGTACCCGGTCAAGGGTGCCGACGAGCTCTACGGCGAGCTCCTCCTGGAGGCCGGACGCGCCAGGGCGGCTGTCGAGTGGTTCGAGAAGACGCTGGTCCGGACGCCGAACCGGAGCCGCGCCGTGCTCGGGCTCGCCCGCGCGCGCGCAGCGGCGGGCGACGCGGCGGGGAGCCGGAAGGCCTACCAGCAGTTCCTCGCCAACTGGAAGACGGCGGACGCGGACCTGCCGGAGATGAAGGAAGCCCGGTCGGCGGTGCGCTAGACCTCGTCGATGCGGACGCGGCGCACGTAGTAGAAGAGGTCCAGCCGCCGCGTGCGGACGGAGGCATCCGCCGATCGCAGCGCGATGCTGTAGGTGCCGGGCGACTCCGGTCGCCACGGGATGGTCCAGAGCGACCACATCTTCGGCGCCGACGGCGCGGGGCAGAGGTCCACGGGACGCCACGGATCGCGCGTCCCGAAGCGGATCTCAATCCGGTCCGGGACGCGGTCGCCGCCCCAGGCGATGCCCACCACGCGATACTCCAGGCGGCCGTCCACGCGCCGCCGCTCCACGCGGACGGGCGTAGCCGCCAGGTCGATGGCGGGCGCCTCGTAGTCACGGGCGAGCGCGGGCCGGCCGGGCTGGTGCGTCCGCCGCGCGAACTCGGCCATCTGCGAGGTGACGGGCTCGTCGGCGCCGACGATGCGGATGTCCCGGACCCACTTGATCCAGGCACAGCCATACCAGCCGGGCACGGCGAGGCGCACGGGATCCCCGTGGTCGGCCGTCAGCGGCCCGCCGTTCATGCCCGTGGCCAGGAACACGCCGAGCCGCGCCGCCTCGTCGATCGGCAGCACCCAGCTCGCACCCGGCACCGAATGCGTGGACGTGCTCGCCTCATCGTCCAGGCCGGAGACGAGCACCGCGGCCGCCGAGGGGAGCGGTCCCAGCCGTTCGAGGACCTCCGCCAGCGGCACGCCGGTCCATTCCGCGACACTGAGCAGCCCGAAGTTGTTCGGGTCGTTGTTGCCGGAGCACTCGATCAGGTGCGGGCCCATGGGCCGGGCGGCGGACCGGAGCGCCGCCGCATCCAGGGGCGCCGGCCGGGACACGAGGCCGCCGGTGCTGATGACCCACGGCCCGCGGTGCGCGGCCAGCGCCGGCGGGGCGGTGGTGCGGACGAAGACGCGGTCCGTCGAGGTGATCAGCCGGCCGGTGTCGAGGCCCGACAGGTCCGTGAACAGGCGGGCATCGTGACCCGGTCCACCGAGCAGCTCGCCGAACGGTGTCTCGAAGGGGCGGTCGCCGTGGAGGGGGACCGTTCCGAGCAGTTCGCCGGCCGCATCCGGGGCGGTACATGCCGCCTGGGCCGCGACGCGCGCGACGAGCCCGGCGTCGAGCGCCAGCCCGGCCCCGGCGGAGGCCAGCACGGCGCGGAGGAAGCGTCGGCGGGACGGCACGGCTAATAGATTACGCGGACCGGGGAAGGGGGCGACCCCCTATAATTTCCCCCATGCGTCTCCTGAAGCTCCTGGCCGTCCTGGGTCTCGGCAGCGTGGTCGTGTCGGCGGGGCAGGCACCGCCGGGGCAGCCGACGTTCCGCGCGGACGTGACGCTGGTGACGACCGACGTCATCCCCCGGAACGCCGACGGGCGCTTCGTCGCCGACCTCACGAAGGACGACTTCGTCGTCCTCGAGGACGGCGAGCCGCAGGCGATCTCCTCCTTCACCCTTGTCCACGGCGGGCGCGTGTTCAACCTGCTCGAGCCCGCGCCGGCGGCCGTCGAGACCGAAGGTATCGTGCTCCCGCAGCGGCGCGTGGTCGATCCGGGCTCGGGCCGCGTGCTGCTCGTTTTCGTCGACGACCTGCACTTCGAGGCCCAGTACACGCCCCACGTGCGGCGCCTCGTGCTGGATCTTGTCGATAACCTCCTGCACGACGGCGACCTCGTCGGGATGGTCTCGAGCGGGCCGTCGGCCATCGAGATCGATCCCACCTTCGATCGCAAGCTCATCGCCGCCTCTGTCAGCAAGATCCGCGGCTCCGCCATGACGGCCGCCGAGATCTTCCAGATGCTCGAGTCCCCGCAGGGGCCGGGCGACCTCCGCTACCGCGCGCAGGTCGCGTTCCAGACGATGTATACGATGCTGGCGTCGCTGGACCGCGTGCAGAACCGGCGGAAGGCCGTGCTCTACATCAGCGGCGGGTACGACTTCGATCCGTTCGTGGACGGGCGCTTCATGAAGGACCGCGTGAACGGCGGCCGCTTCTCGGATCCGATGCGCTTCCTGGTGGACGAGGAGAACCCCTACTTCCGCCTCAACACGGTGACCGCCGACATCGATCTCTACGCCTACATGCGCGAGCTGACGCTGACGGCCAACCGCGCGAACGCCACCATTTTCACGCTGGACCCGCGGGGCCTGGTCGGCGTCACCGACGCGGGGCAGTACATCGACCAGTCGGAGTGGCGCACCTTCCTCAACAAGACGATCAGCACGCTTCGCTACATCGCGGAGGAGACCGGCGGGTTTGCCGTCGTCAACGACAACGACTTCGTGAGCGCGCTCAAGCGCATCGACGCCGAGACGAGCGACTATTACATGATCGGGTACTACCCGACCAATCCCGATCCCACGCGGCGCACACGTGCCATCGAGATCACCGTCACGCGGCCGGATATCACGGTGCAGTCACGGCAGGCGTACTCGCTGAAGACGCTGGGGACACCCCTGCCGCCGCCGCCCCTCAAGGCACCGGTGAAGAAGCCGCAATGAGGGTGCGCCACTCCGTGGCCAGCGTCTCCCAGCGCCCGCCGGCCTCCAGGTAAGCGGCCGCGATCGCCTCGAACTGCCGCCGCCCGTCCGTCGTCGCGCCGGGACCGTCGCCGCGCACGTAGCTCGCGAAGAGCGCGTGGAGCGCGAGCCACTGGGACTCGCCGTCGACCTCCGCCGCGCCGAGGAGCGGCCCCAGGCGGTCGAGCGCGTCCGCCTCGCGGCCCGCGGCGATGTCGGCGGCCGCGGCCAGCCGTACCAGGTCCTCGTCCCGCTCTCCGGCCGCCAGCCTATCGGCCGCGACACGGCCTGCCTCTTCGGCCCGGCCCAGGCGCGCCAGCGTCTCCGCGAGCGGCACCGCCACGACCCCTGCGGGCAGCCCCGCCTTCAGCGCTGCCTGCCACGCGTCCACGGCTTCGGCGTCGCGATCGTCCAGCGCGAAGCAGGCGCCCATCAGGAACTGCGCCGCGGCCGCGTCGGCGCCGTGCTCGAGGGCCCGGCTCACCTGCAGCATCACGGCACGCGGGTTGTCACCGACGCCGTAGAGGCCGAGGCTCCGTGCCAGTTCCGCGGCGGCGTCGCCTGCCGGCGAGGATGCCGTGTTCGCGACCACCTGGACGAAGCGCTGCTCGCGGAGGTCCGCGGCCAGGCCCGCTGTGGCCGGCGCGGCCGATCCGCCCTCGATCAGGGCGAGGAGCGCCTCCAGGCGCGCGGGCGCGAGGACGAGGTCACGCCGGAACGGCGGGGCGAACGCCGGGGCCTGGGCCAGCAGCGCGGCCGGCGTGGCCGTGACGCTGAAGCGCACCTCGCCAACGGCCGTCGCGCGCGCGACCCTGTCCGTGGCCGTGATGGCGAGGCGGTAGTCGCCGCGCGTCAGCGCGCCGAGCGGGGCGGTCATGGCGGCGATGATGGGGTGGCCGCGCGTGATGTCGAAGTCCGCGGGCAAGGTCGAGGCGTTGTAGGCGAGGGGCGAGAGGCTCCCGGCGGGCCGCTCGCCCGCGGGCGTCACGCGGAACAACTGGAGGTCGACGGCTACGTCCGGCTTGCCGGAGATCGCCGGCAGGGCGTTGACGATCTGGAACGCCGCCGCCAGGCGCTCGTCCGACCCGAGGACGTGATCCGGCGCCGGCACGATCTCGGTGGGACCGATGACATACGGGTGCGCGGTCTGCTGGTCGGGGCGGAGCACCTCCGTGCGCGTCCGGATGTCGTCCGCCAGCACGATGCTGCCGAAGCCGAACGTGCTGCGGTCGGTGTCCGGCAGGTCCAGCACCCGGCGGATGACGCCTGTCCGGGTTGCCCGGCCCGTGGGATCGAGGGCGGCCCATCCGATCGAGAGGTCGTAGGCGCCCGCTCCGGCGGCCACTGCGCGCGCGACCGCGGCGCCGCCGGGCGCCGGCACGAGGCGCGCGTTCATGTCGAAGTCCTCGAACGGGAAGAGATCCGGCCGGGGCACGGCCGCCGCCTCGAGGGCGGCCCGCCGCTCCTGCTCGCGGGCCTCTTCGGCCTCCCGGGCCCGCCGCGCCTCGCGCTCGAGCAGGAGGAGCGCCGCCGAGGCCTGGCCCACTTCGGCGTCACGCGCGCGCCGCTGGCTGTCCCCCGGGTTGCTCATCGTCATCGGACCGCCCACCGGCATCTCGCCGCTCGGCACCTGGACCAGGCGCCGTGCCTGCATCGGCAGCGGCTGTTGCTGATCGGTCAGCCAGTCCTCGACCGCAGAGCGCAGTGCGGCCGGAGCGGCGGCTGCCGGGCGCGGCGCGAGCCGCACGTAGAGGGCCAGGGGCACCGCGGGATCCAGACCTGCGGGCATGGGCGCGGTGAACGCCACGTAGTGGGCGCCGTCGGAGGTGCGGAACAGATGAACCGGCCAGTCGTCGTCTGCCGCGGGGGCCGCATCCGAGGCCTTGACGGCTTCCACCAGCGAGAGCAGCGTGGCGCGCTGGTCCTTCGAGAGGTCCGGCGGTGGGCCCTGTGACGCCGCCAGTCCGTGAGCGGCCACGAGGAGGGCGGCGGCGAGCGTTGCGCGAGGAGCGGTGATGGCCATGCGGCGCCTCACTGGGAGTCCCGACGTGCAGGCCGACAGTATCACGCGCGACGGCTGTCCGGAGACACGGCGAGACGACCGGAGACATATCGGTACATTGGCGAATCTGTCGTGCTGGCGTAAACTGTCGCGGCACTTCTCCAACTACAAGACATGTACAACCTTTCTTTTGCTTATGGATGTCGGGCGGCGGTGGCCCTTGGCGTGTCTCTGCTCGTCTGCCCTACGCCGGTGTTTGCGCAGGATGCCGGTGGTCTGACGCCTGTGGCCAACGGCAGTTCCGGAACGACGGAAGTCGTTGCCGGGCGGCTGGCCGAGAACGCGCGGCCTCCCGTCATTGACGGGCGGGTGGACGATGAGGCGTGGGCGGCGGTGGCGCCGCACACGACCTTTACACAGCAGGATCCGCGGCTGGGGGAGCCGGCGACGGAACGGACGGAGGTCCGGCTGCTCTTCGGGCCGCAGCACGTCTACGTCAGCTTCATCTGCTTCGACGAGAACCCGTCGCGCATCATCATGTCGCAGGCGCGGCGGGATGCGTCGCTGGCCGAGACGGACTCGGTCATCCTGGTCTTCGACACGTTCAACGACAACCAGAACGCGTTCGTCTTCGGCACCAACCCGCTGGGCATCGAGTATGACGGCCAGGTGGCGCGGGAAGGGCAGTCGAGCGGCCTGTCGTTCGGCGGCGGCGCGGCGGGCACGCAGCGCGGGGGCATCAGCGCGTTCAACCCCAACTGGGACGGGGACTGGACGGTCCGGGCGCAGGTGACGGAGCGCGGGTGGGAGGCCGAGATGGCCATTCCGCTCAAGACCCTCCGGTACGAGACGGGAGAGGGCAAGACCTGGGGCTTCAACGTGATGCGGAACATCCGCCACAAGAACGAGCAGGTCTACCTGGCGACGATCCCGCGCGGCTTCGACATCTACCGGATCTCGCTCGCGGCCAAGGTCCACGGCCTGGACCTGCCGCCGCGCCGCGACATCAAGCTCATCCCGTATGTGCTCGGCTCGGCGAACAAGGACTACACGCGTTCCACCGATCAACTGGATCGCTCGGCGAACGTGGGCCTGGATCTCAAGTGGGGAATCCGTCCGAACCTGACGCTGGATGCGACCATCAACACGGACTTCGCGCAGGTGGAGGCGGACGAGGAGCAGGTCAACCTGACGCGCTTCGACCTGTTCTTCCCGGAGAAGCGGCCGTTCTTCCTGGAGAACGCCTCCACGTTCCAGTTCGGCCAGCCGCAGGCGATTGACCTCTTCTTCTCGCGGCGGATTGGCCTGTCCGGCGCGGGCGGTTCCCTGCAGCCGCTCGACATTCCCGGCGGCGCCCGGCTGAGCGGGAAGATGGCCGGCAACTGGAACATCGGCCTCCTGAACATCCAGACCAACGACGCGGAGGATCGGAACGGCGTCGCGGTGGCGCCGGACAACAACTTCACCGTCGTGCGCATGCAGCGCGAGGTGGGCCGGTCCAGCTACGGCGGGATGTTCGTCGGCCGCGTGGCGACGGGCTCCACGCCGTCCCAGTTCACGGAGTGGAACCGGGCGTACGGCGTCGACGCCAACATCCAGTTGACGGCGGGGCAGCGTGTGTCCACCTTCTTCGCGCGCACGGACTCGCCGGGCGACATCGGCAGCGACTACGCCGGCCGCGCCTTCTACGACTTCCGCAACGAGGTCTGGCAGGTGTCGGGCGGCTACTCGCAGGTGGGCGAGCGCTTCAACCCGGAAGTGGGCTTCCTGCCGCGGCGCGGCTACCGGCGTCCCGAACTCCGCGTGTTCTACCAGCCCCAGCCGAAGAACATCCGGTGGATCCGGCGCATCTCCCCGCACTACTCCTACACGTCGTACTACGGCTTCGACGACAAGCTGCAGTCCTCCAACATGCACATGCACGCGCTGGAGATCCAGCCGATGCAGGGCGGGCGCTTCGGGTGGTTCGTGGACCGCGTGCAGGACAACCCGATCGCGCCGTTCCAGGTCTACAACCGCGACGGCAACCGCGTGGTCATCCCGCCGGGCGACTACACGTGGTACCAGAACGCGTTCGAGTACCTGCACAACCCGAGTTCGGCCGTGACCGGGAGCGTGCGCTACCGGATCGGCAACTACTACGACGGCGACTTCAACTCGCTCGAGCTTTCCAGCGACTACCGCTTCACGGCCCGCATGACGGCCAGCCTCGGCTGGACCCGGCAGGACGTGGACCTGCCGCACGGTTCCTTCGTCACGCACCTCGTGCCGTTCAAGGCCAGCTACTCCTTCACCAACCTGGCGAGCATCTCGGCCCTCGTCCAGTACAACGGGCAGACGGCGCAGTACTCGTCGAACATCCGCCTGGCGCTGCTCAACCGGAGCGGCACGGGCCTGTTCGTCGTCTACAACGACCGGCGCGACACGACATCCTCCACCTCGTACGACACGATCGGCCGTTCATTCGTCGTCAAGTACACGAGGCTGATCGATTTTTAGGGGAAGGTGCTGGGGAGGTTCGGGGAAGGTGCTGGGGAGGTTCGGGGGAGGTGCTGGGGAGGTTCGGGGGAGGTTCGGGGAAGGTTCGGGGAGGTTCGGGGAGGTTCGGGGAGGTTCGGGAAGGTTCGGGGAGGTTCGGAGGTTCGGCGGGTCGTTCACAACATCGAGGAGGCGTGCCATGCGTGTCTCACCGTGGATGGTGTCCAGGCGCGGGTTCCTGAAGGGGCTGCCGGCGGGGGCGGCGGCGGTGGGCATGGCGGCGCTGGCGGCCGAGCGGTCGCTCGAGGCCGTGACGCAGGCGGCGCGGGCGCCGGCGGCCCCGGACGAGGCCTTCTGGAAGACGGTGCGGGACGAATTCCTCCTGGACAAGGACTGGACCTACCTGAACAACGGCACGCTCGGCCCCACGCCGCGGCCCGTCTACTTCACCCTCACCGAGCACTACCACGACCTCGCGCAGGATCCCGGCCAGCCGAATACGGACCAGAACCTCGCGGCGGATGACGTCCGGCGCAAGGCCGCGGCTTTCATCGGCGCGGACGTCGACGAGGTCGCGCTCGTGCGCAACACGACCGAGGGCATGAACTTCATGCTCGGCGGGTTGGACCTGCAGGCCGGCGACGAGATCCTGACGACGTTCCACGAGCACGGCGGCGGCATGAACCCGTGCCGGCTCAAGGAGAAGCGCTACGGGGTCGTCGTCAAGGAAGTGCGATGGCCCGCGCCGGCGGAGGACCCCGCCGTCATCCTCAACGCCTTCAACGACGCCATGACGCCGCGAACGCGGCTGCTGATGGTCAGCCACGTCATGTACCAGTCCGGGTCGATGGTGCCGCTCAAGGAACTGGCTGCGCTCGCACGATCGAAGAACATCCTGACGGCCATCGACGGCGCGCACCCGGTGGGCATGCTCGACCTGAACATGCACGACCTCGGGATCGACTACTACGCGTCCAGCTCGCACAAGTGGCTCTGCGCCCCGACGGGCTGCGGCATCCTCTACCTGCGCCGCGCGTCTCAGGAGCGCCTGTGGCCCACGGTGGTCGCCTCCGGCTGGGATGACCCGGCGCGGGGCGCGGCCCGCTACGATCGCCAGGGCCAGCGCGCGCACCCGATCGTGATGGCCCAGGGCGCGGCGATGGACTTCCAGAACGCCATCGGCCGCCCGCGCATCGAGAGCCGCATCCGCTCGCTCTACGCGTACGCGCGGAAGTCCCTGGAACGGCTGCCCGGCATCACGTTCCACACCTCCGCCAACCCGCAGTTGAACAACGGCCTGCTGGCCTTCAGCCTGCCGGGCGTCAAGAACGCCGACATCGTGGAGACGCTGAAGCGCCGTCACCGGATCTGGACCCGGACGATGGAGTACGACCTGAACGCCGTGCGGATCGCGACGCACATCTACAACACCGAGGCCCACATCGACGCTCTCGTGGAGGGGCTCACGGAGTAGGGCGGGGCGTAGGGCGGAGCCTTTAGCTCCGCCGTTCTGCCCGCGCGGGTCTTCAGCCCCGCCTTGCGGACTCGTCCGGCGTCCACCCCACGCCCGGGCCGAACCCGCGGGCCGAACGGCTGCGAACCTCTGCCGCTTGAACGATCCAGGCGGGGCTAAAGCCCCGCCCTACGCCCTCCGCGCCGAACCGCCGTGAACCTCCGCGAACCTCCGTGCTTTGAACCCCCGTGCTTTGAACCTCCGTGCTTTGAACCTCCGTGCTTTGAACCCTTCGTGCTTTGAACCTCCGTGCTTTCAACTTCCGTGCTCCCAAGAGATCATCAGATAATCTTTCTCATGCCCAAACCGTTGACCATCGTCCTTCTCTC
>CAZUGF010000024.1:39762-48765 GCA_964619705.1 uncultured Bifidobacteriaceae bacterium | reverse complement strand
TCGGCGGATTGCTCTGTGGTTCCCTTCGTCACAGAGCGACGGCTCGACAGGCGCCGCCCGGGGCAGGCGTGTTGCAATCCGGCGACCTGCCGCTCCGTCAGTCTCCCGTTCGCGGCCACACCGTGAGCTGGTGCGGCGTCGTCACCGGGGCCAGCCCGCGGTTGACGAACTTCTGCAGGCGCTTCCCTTCCCACGTCTCCGTCGTGTAGAGGTTGCCCTGCGAATCGACGGCAATGCTGTGGACGCCGAAGAACTGGCCGACCTGACGCCCGCCGGTCCCGAAGCTGGTGAGCACGTCCATCGTGTCGCGCTGCAGGATGTAGATGCGATCGTTCATCCCGTCGGCCACGTAGAGGAAGCGCTGCGCGGCATCGCTGGAAAATGCCACGTCCCAGACCGAGCCGGACGCCTTCGTGTTCTTCGCGATGAAGACTTCCCGGACGAAGGTCCCGTCCGGCCGGAAGACCTGCAGGCGATCGTTGGCGCGATCGCACACGTAGAGGAGGCCGTCGTGCGAGAGGTCCGCGCAGTGCACGGGGTTCCGGAACTGCGGCGCAGGGGGCGCGTCCGGATCGTAGGGACCGAGGTTGGCATCGTCCGGGGGCTTGCCGTAGGCGCCCCAGTAGCGCTTGAGTGCACCTGTCTGCGCGTCGAGCACGGCGACGCGCTTGTTCAGGTAGCCGTCGGCGACGTACGTCTCGTTGGCGCGCGGATCGACGAACACCTTGGCCACGCGGCCGAAGCCGGTCTTGTCGTGGCTGTTGCCGGCGTAGGTGGCCTGCCCCTGCGTATGGGCCGGGCCCTGACGCAGGTTCGGCTTGCCGTACTGGGCGAGGAACTTTCCATCCTCGGTGAACTTCACGATGTGCGAGTCGCCGGGGCCGTTGCCTCCGATCCACACGCTGCCGGTATGGTCGACGAAGACGCCGTGGTTCGAGGCCGGCCAGTCGAAGCCCTCACCCGGGCCGCCCCAGTGCTTGACCAGGTTGCCCTCGCGATCGAAGACGAGCACGGGCGGCGCGGCCGCGCAGCAGTCGCCGTTCCCCACTTCGAGCGCCTTCTCGTTGTCGGCGAGCGAGGGCGAGCCCCGGTGCACGATCCACACCCGATCGCGATCGTCCACCCAGGTCCCGATGGACTGGCCGAGCACCCAGTGATTGGGCAGCGGCTTCGGCCAGAACGGATCGACCTCGAAGCGCGGCGCCTCCCGCCCCTGGCTCCGCGCGGCCGCCCCACGATCGAGCGCGGCCTGCCCGATACCAAGGACCGCGAGTGTCGCGACCCCCACTGCCACTCGTGACGCCCGACGCGGTGATGCCATGGCTGACCTCACTGAGCCGGCCCGGCGGACCCGGACCGGAAAGCCGTAAAGACCCCGACGCGCGCGCCCACACCCGGTATGGGTAAAGGAGGCTCACTATACACCCGCGCCACGGCAGGACCACGCCACGCAGAACCTCCCCGGAACCTTCCGGCACCTCCCCGCACCTCCCCAGAACCTCCCCAGAACCTCCCCAGAACCTTCCCCGAACCTCCCTACCTCCTCGCCCTCGGGTGCGCCTTCCGGTACACCTCGATCAGCTGCGCGGCGTTCACGTGCGTGTACCGCTCCGTCGTGCTGATGCGGGCGTGGCCCAGCAGTTCCTGGATGCCCCGGAGATCGGCGCCGCGCTGCAGCAGGTGCGTCGCGAACGAGTGGCGGAGGGCGTGAGGGCTGATCCCGAGCCGCGTGCTGCACTGCGTGACGTAGCGGCGGAGCAGCCGGGCCACGCTGCGGCCCGTGATGCGGCCGCCGCGCGCGTTGACGAAGAGCGGTTCGTCCCTCGCCGGCGCGCGCGTGCCCCGGGTGTGGGCGGCGGCCATCCGCCTTCGCGGGCCGCCGGACCGCCTGGACGAAGCCTTGCCGGTGCCGGCCGGCAGCGGCGCGCGAGCGGCGGCGGATCCCCCGGCCAGGATCACCGCCCGATCCCTCATCCAGGTGCGGATGGCGTCCGCGGTGCTGCCGTTGAACGGCACGAGGCGTTCCTTGCCGCCCTTCCCGAGCACGCGCACGACGCGGCGCGACGGATCGAGATCCTCGAGGTCCACGCCGACCAGTTCGCTCAGGCGGAGGCCGGAGGCGTAGAAGAGCTCGAAGATGGCGCGGTCCCGGCGGCCGAGCGGCGTGCCCGTGTCGATGCTGTCGAGCAGCGTGGACATCTCCGTCTCGGAGAGGTGCACGGGAATGGTCCGGTCGAGCCGGGGCGCCACCACGGCGGCGGCCGGGTCGTCGTCCAGGACGTCCTCCCGCCGGAGGTAGGCGAGGAACGCGCGCATGCCGGACAGCTTGCGCGCCACGGTCGTGCGGGCCTTGCCCGCGCGGTTCAGCGACGCCAGCCACCCGCGCATCGCATCCCGGGTGAGGTCCGCGGGCTGCAGCGCCGATACCTTGCAGCCGCGCTCCGACGCCCACCACGCGAGGAACTGCGCGACGTCCGTGTCGTAGGCGCGGACGGTGTGCACGGAGACGTTGCGGTTGAGCTCGAGGAACGCGAGGAACGCCTTGAGGTGATCGCGCAGGTGCTCCGGCTCGTCGGGAGCCGGCCCGCGCGCGAGGAGGCTGCGGCGTGTGGCCATGATGGCCGCTCCAGTGTAACGGGTCCGGCGTGTGGCGGCTCTGAAGAGCCGCCCTACGGGCCGTGCGATCCGCCGGCGGCGGCCGGCGACGGGGCCAACCACTCGTGGAGATCCGCGAGCGCGCGCTCGGCGATCAGCGCCTTCTTCTTCGCCTTGTCACGCGGCGGGTCCGGCAGCGGCTCCATGATGCCGTGCGTGATGTTGCTCGGCTGATAGTGCCCGGGGTCTGCGTGGGACACGTAGTGCGCCAGCGCCCCCATCGCCGTCGTGCGCGGCAGGACGCGAGGCTGTTCGCCGCGGACCAGGGCCGCGGCATTCCGGCCGGCGAGCAGACCGGAAGCGGCCGACTCGACATACCCCTCGACACCCGACACCTGCCCGGCAAAGAAGAGGTCGGCGCGGAACCGCGTCTGCCACGTCGGCAGCAGGACCTTCGGTCCGCACAGGTACGTGTTGCGGTGCACCATGCCGAAGCGCACGAACTCCGCCTGCTCGAGCCCCGGGATCAACCGGAGCACGCGCGCCTGATCGCCCCACTTGATCTGCGTCTGGAAGCCGACAAGGCTGTAGTGATCGCCGGCCAGCGTGTCCTGCCGCAACTGCACGGCCGCATACGGGAACCGTCCCGTCCGCGGGTCGGTCAGGCCGACGGGTTTCATCGGGCCGAAGCGCAGTGTGTCGCGGCCGCGGCGCGCCATCACCTCGATCGGCAGGCACCCCTCGAAGAAGGTGGCCGTGTCCAGATCGCGCACCGTCGCGGACTCGGCGGCGGTCAAGGCCTCGTAGAAACGATCGTAGTCGTCGCGGGTGAGCGGGCAGTTGATGTAATCCCCCGCCTCCGCTCGCGTGTCATCTGGCGAGCTACGGCGCGGCTCGCCGTTCCACAGGCTCCGGTCCCACCGGGACGCCCGGAACACCTTCGTCATGTCGATGCTCTCCGCCAGGACGATGGGGCTGATGGCGTCGTAGAACGAGAGGTGCTCGTCCCCCACCAGCGCCTGGATGTCGGCGGACAGGGTGTCGGATGTCAGCGGGCCGGTGGCGATGATCACCGGGGACCAGCCGGCCTCCAGTGCGGGGACGCGCGGTACTTCCTCCCGCACGATCGTGATGCGCGAGTGCGCCGCCACCGCATCGCTCACCGCCTGCGAGAACACGTGCCGGTCCACGGCCAGTGCCGCACCGGCGGGCACGCGGGCACGGTCCGCCGCGGTCATCACGAGGGAGCCGAGCCGGCGCATCTCCTCCTTGAGGAGGCCGACGGCGTTGTCCAGCTTGTCCCCGCGGAACGAGTTGCTGCACACCAGCTCGGCAAGGCCGTCCGTCTGGTGGACGGCGGTCTTCCGCACGGGCCGCATCTCGTGGAGGACGACGTCGACGCCGGCCGCCGCCGCCTGCCAGGCCGCTTCGCACCCGGCCAGGCCGCCGCCGACGATGTGAATCATGCGGCGGGCTTCTTCCGGGGCTTGCGTCCCTTCGCCGGCGCCTTGGGCGCCTTGGCGGCGCGGCGTCGGCCGCGCGCGGGCTTCGCGGCACCGGCACGCGCCTCGAGCCACTCCTTCGCCTGCGCCATCGTCACGGACTCGACCGCGATGCCCTTCGGCACCGAGGCGTTCGTCGTGCCGTCGGTGACGTACGGACCGTAGCGGCCGTCCAGGATCCTGACCGGCTCACCGCTGTCGGGGTGCTTGCCGAGTGCCTTCAGCTCCTTCGGCGCCTGCCGCTGGCGCCGCCCCGCCTTCTTGGGCTGCGCGAGCAGCTCACGCGCCCGCTCCAGCCCCACCGTGTACACGTCGTCCGTCTCCTCGAGGGAGCGGAACTCCGAGCCGTGCTTCACGTACGGACCAAAGCGGCCGATGTTGGCCAGGATGACCTCGCCATCGTCACCGGCCCCGAGCTCGCGCGGCAGCGAGAGCAGCCGCTGCGCGTCCGCGAGCGTGATGGTCTCCTCGGTGAAGTCACGGCCGAGCGACGCACGGCGCGGCTTCTCCGTGGAGCCGCGATCCGGCGTCTCGCCGAGCTGCACGTAGGCACCGAAGCGGCCGTGCATGACGTACACGTTCTGTCCGGTGCGGTCGTCCAGGCCGAGCACCTTCGGCCCCTGGGCCTTGGCCTTGAGCAGCGCGACGGCCTTCTCGATGGTGAGATCGGCCGGGGCCAGGTCCTCGGGGAGCGACGCGCGCGGGCCCTCGTCGCTCGACTCGCCGAGCTGGAGGAACGGGCCGTAGCGCCCGATGCGCACGCGAATGGCCAGCCCGCTCTCCGGATCCGTCCCCACGAGCAGCGTCGGGTACTCGATGGCCTGTCCACGTTCCTCGACCAGGTTCTCCAGGCCGCGGTGCTTGCCGTCGCCGCGGTAGAACTCCTGGATGAAGTCCAGCCAGTCCTTGTCGCCGTTCGAGATCCGGTCGAGGATCTCCTCCATCTCCGCCGTGAACCCGATGTCCACGTAGTCGCCGAAGTGCTCGCGCAGGAGCCGGGTGACGGCAAACGCGGTGAAGCTCGGCACAAGCGCCTTGCCCTGGCGTGAGACGTACCCGCGGCGCTGGATGGTCGCCACGGTCGGCGCGTAGGTCGACGGCCGGCCGATGCCTTCTTCCTCGAGCCGCTTGACCAGCGACGCTTCCGTGAAGCGGGCGGGCGGCGACGTCTCGTGGCCCTTGGAGTCCACCCCCGTCGCGACGATGGCCGCGTCCAGCTTGTCGGGCGCGTGTACCTGATCGCCAACGGCCAGCTTGGGGAGCAGGGTTTCCTGCCCGTCGAGCTCCGCCGTCGGATCGTCGCTGCCTTCCACATACGCGCGGAGGTAGCCGGCAAACTCGATGGCCTTGCCGCTCGCCGTGAAGATCCCCTCCCGGCCGTCCGCGGCCTTGCCCGTGATCTCCACCGTGGTGCGCAGGAGCCGTGCCTCCGCCATCTGCGAGGCAAGCGCGCGCTTCCAGATGAGATCGTAGATCTTCATCTCGTCGGTCTCGAGGATCCGCTCGAGGGATTGCGGCGTCCGGCGGAAGTCCGTCGGGCGGATGGCCTCGTGCGCTTCCTGCGCGTTCCGCACCTTGGTCTGGTACTGCCGCGGCCCCTTGTAGAACGTCTCGCCGTACATCGCGGTGACCGCCTGCCCCGCGTCCTTGAGCGCCTTCTCGCTGAGCGTCGTGGAGTCCGTGCGGTGATAGGAGATCAGGCCTTCCAGGTCGCCGCCGCCGATGTCCATGCCCTGGAACAGCCGCTGGGCCACCTGCATCGTGCGCTCGGCCGAGAAGCCGAACTTGCGGTTGGCGTCCTGCTGGAGCGTGGACGTGGTGAAGGGCGGCGCGGGCCGCTGCGTGAAGGGCTTCTCCTCGACGCCCGTGACCGTCCACGGCAGGCCGCGCATGAGCCCCTCGCGCAGCAGGTCGGTCTCCTCGCGCGTGCGCAGGTGGACCACCTTCCCGCCGGCGGTCAACTGCCCACGGCTGTCGAAATCCTTGCCCGTGGCCACACGCGCCCCGGAGACCCTGACGAGCGTCGCCGCAAAGTCCCGCTCACCCGCACGAAGCCGGGCCTCGATGTCCCAGTAGGTGGCGGAGACGAACGCCATGCGCTCTTCTTCGCGCTCCACGATGAGGCGCACGGCCACGCTCTGCACACGGCCGGCGCTGAGACCGGTCTGCACCTTCTTCCAGAGGACGGGCGAGAGCGTGTAGCCGTAGAGGCGATCCAGGATGCGCCGGCTCTCCTGCGCCCGCACGAGGTTCTCGTCCACGTCGTGCGCGGTGCGGAGCGCCTCGTTGACGGCCTCCTCCGTGATCTCGTGGAAGACGATCCGCCGCACCTTCACCTTGGGCTTGAGCGTCTCCTTGAGGTGCCAGCTGATGGACTCACCCTCGCGATCCGGGTCCGTCGCCAGGATCACTTCCGAGGCGTTCTTCAGGGCCGCCTTGAGCGCGGTGACATATTTCTTCTTGTCGGCCGGCACCACGTAGTACGGCGTGAAGTTCCCCTCCGTGTCCACGCCGAGCCGGCCCCAGGGCTTGCCCTTGATCTCCTTCGGCACATCCGCGGCGGACTCGGGCAGATCCCGGATGTGACCGTAGCTCGCTTCGACCTGGTAGGCGTTCCCCAGGAACCGGGCAAGGGTCCGGGCTTTGGCCGGTGACTCGACTATGACTAAAGGCTTGGGCATGCGTCTCTACTTGAACAGACTACGTTAGCACGCGCTTCCTGGCACGACGGAAACGAGCAAATCCAATTCTTTGAATCCGGCCTGCCAGCTCGAGTTCCAGCAGCCGCGCCAGAACAATATGCGCCGGTTCCCCCGTCCGCGCCGACACATCGTCCACGGTGAACTCGATGAGGTCGGCGGCGTCCGCCTCGGAGAGGTCGGACATGATGGGGGGCCGGCCGACGCCCGCGGCCTGCCAGGTCATCTCCCGCAGGATATCGTCAGCCGTCTCGACGAGCGTGGCCCCGTCGCGGATGAGGAGGTGCCCGCCCCTGTTGCGTCCTCCGTGGACGCGGCCCGGGACCACCATGACGTCCTTGCCCTGATCGAGCGCAGCGGAGGCGGTGATGAGCGCGCCGCTCTTCTCCGGCGCCTCGACGATGACGACGACGTCCGAGAGGCCGGCGATGAGGCGGTTGCGCATGGGGAAGGTGCCGGCATGCGGCGCCATGTCGGGCGGGTACTCCGACAGGACGACGCCGCCTTCCGCGATCTGCGCGGCGAGGCCGACGTGTTCTGACGGGTAGATGCGATTGAGCCCTGAACCGAGCACGGCAATCGTGCAGCCCCCGGCGTCGAGCGTGGCACGGTGCGCCGCGGAGTCGATGCCGCGCGCAAGCCCGCTGACGATGATGACGCCGGCGCGCGCCAGGTCCGCGGCGATCGCCGCGGCCGAGTCGAGCGCGTCCCTCGATGCCGCCCGGGATCCGACGACGGCGATGGACGGGATGGACGATCCGGGGACACGCGCGGGGTCGCCGCGCATCCAGACCTGTCGAGGTGGAGACGGGATGCACCCGAATCGAACGGGGAAGCCGGGCGCACCCGGAACGAAACGACCGTCGGCCATGGCGGAACAACTCCCGCCGGCAGCCCCTGACCTCTGCCATCGAGCGTACACCCGTACGGCGGCGCCGGTCCAAGGCAATTCCCTTGCTGGAGGCTCGCGCTAGTGGCTATAGTGGCCTCAGAAGCCATGCCTGCCCGCTACCTGGCGCTTGCTGTTGCCTTGAGTCTCGTGTCGGCGGTCCCCGCGTGGACCGCGCAACGCGGCGAGGCGAAAGAGCAGGTCGAGTTCGGCGTCCAGGTCGCGCAGCGCGGCCTCTGGCGTGAGGCGATCTACCGGTGGGAGCGTGCCACCGAGATCGATCCCTCCTACGCAGCCGCGTTCAACAACCTGGCGGTGGCTTATGAGCAGGAAGGCGAGCTGGACAAGGCACGGGCCGCGTACGAGAAGGCCGTCGCCCTCGAGCCCAACAACCTGCTCATCAGGCAGAACTTCGACCTGTTCAGGGAAATCAATGATCGTACGGCTCAGAAAGACGGCCGCCAGTCTTAGCCTGGCGCTCGTCGCCACGCTGGCGGGCTGCGCAGGCGCCGGGTACACCGAGATCCCCATCGAGACGCCGATTGCGCCGAAGCTGGACGTCTCGGCGTTCCAGCGCGTGTTCATCGCCGGGTTCCTCGCCGAACCGGACGAGGACGTGGACGCCAACATGGAGACGGTCCGTCTCCTCCGCAGCCAGCTGCGTACCAAGAACATCCTGCGCGTGATCGACGCCGACGCGCTCCCCCTGGTGGAAGTCGCCAGGCAGGAAGGGGACGTGGACGGCAACGGCGGCCCGGACGGCACCCCGCGGGCGCAGTCGCCGGATGATCCCGCCGCCGCGAGCGACGCGGGCGCGGCCCAGACGCTCGATGCGGCGACGCGCGACCTCGAGCAGTACGCCGGCCTCTTCGACAACAAGGAGTACTGGAAGAGGATCGGCGAGGAGTACCAGCAGCCGCTGATCGTCACCGGCACGGTGGTATTCGTCCCGCACGCGCGATCGGGGTTCGTCCAGCGCGAGCGCGAGGTCTACGATTCCTTCGGGCGCCGCCAGGTGGTCCCCGAGCGCACCTACATGGAACGCACGGGCTTCATCCTCACGCCGACCTTCGTCTTCATCGACGGCCGGACCGGCGAACAGCTCCACCGGGAGTCGTTCCGGGAGGAGATCCTCTACAACGCCAACCAGCAGACGCCGGCCCTGTCCTCGTACTTCGAGCTGATGGACCGGCTCCTGCCGACGTTCCTCAACACGCTGACGGCCCAGAAGATCCGGGGGACGCGCGTCCTGCTGAAGTAGAGGGATCCCGGAGCCGGTGCCCGGGACGGGTCTGAAGACCCGTCCTACATCGCCGGG
>CAZUGF010000024.1:0-39662 GCA_964619705.1 uncultured Bifidobacteriaceae bacterium | reverse complement strand
CTGTAGGGCGGCTCTTCAGAGCCGCCCCCTGTGAGCCGGGGCAGGGCGCGGACGCGAATCGGGCCATCGCGCGGAGGTCGCGGGGCCCATGCTATAGTTAGGGGTTCCTGCGCCCGGCCGAAGGTGGACCGGGGCGAACCAGCCAGCGGAGAGAAACCGTGTTTGCCATCATCCAGGCCTCCGGCCGTCAGTTCCGCGTCGAACCCGGCGCGATCATCGCCGTCGACGGCCACACCGGCGAGGCCGGCGCGCCGGTCTCGTTCGACCACGTCCTCCTCGTCGGCAAGGACGCCGGCGACGTCCTGACCGGCGCCCCCTACGTGGACGGCGCGAAGGTGGTCGGCGTCATCGATCGCACCGACAAGGGCAAGAAAATCCGCGTCTTCAAGAAGAAGCGGCGCAAGCAGTACCGCCGGACCCAGGGCCACCGGAGCCTGCTGACGCGGGTGCGCATTACCGAGATTCAGGCGTAGGCGACCCGATGTCAGGGGTAGGCGACCGGGGTAGGCGACCCTGAAGGGTCGCCTCTACGGGAGTACGGCGAAGGCGACCGTGAACGGGCAGGCGACCTTGAGGTCGGGGGTAGGCGACCCTGAAGGGTCGCTTCTACGGACAGCAAGTCGACAGGTAGCAATTCGACAGGTAGCGGGACAATGGCATCAAAAAAGGGACAGGGCAGTTCCCGGAACGGGCGCGACTCCAACTCGCAGCGGCTGGGCGTCAAGCGGCACGACGGGAACCTCGTCAGCGGCGGTTCGATCCTCGTGCGGCAGCGCGGGCGCAAGTTCAAGCCCGGCCTGAACGTCGGGCTCGGCAAGGACGACACGCTCTTCGCGAAGGTCACCGGCACCGTCAAGTTCGAGGACCACGGGTCGCGGGGCCGCTTCATCTCGGTCCACCCCGCCGCCGAATAGCCGGCCACCGCGGGCATCCCGCGGACGGAATCCGCATGACGTCCGCCGCGCGCCCGGTTGCGCGTGGCCGCGGCCTCCTGCCCGGTCCGTCCCGCGCGCCGTATCCGCCGCCGGTCCCTGCCCTCCGCCATCATGTTCGTTGACGAAGCCGACATCCACGTCAAGGCGGGCGACGGCGGCCGGGGCTGCATGAGCTTCCGCCGCGAGAAGTTCGTCCCGCGCGGCGGGCCGGACGGCGGCGACGGCGGCCGGGGCGGATCCATCTACCTCGTCGCCGACCCCCACCGGAACACGCTCGTCCACTTCCGCTTCAACCCCGAGTACGCCGCGCAGCGCGGCCGCAACGGCGAGGGTTCCAACCGCCACGGCCGGAACGGCCGGGACATGGACATCCCCGTGCCGATCGGCACGAGCGTGCACGCGCGGGATCCCCTGACGGGCGAGACGACGGAGATCGCGGACCTCACCACGCTCGGCCAGCGCGTGCGTGTCGCGAAGTCGGGCCGCGGCGGGCTCGGCAACGCGCACTTCGCCACCTCCACCAACCGCGCGCCGCGCAAGACGCAGCCCGGCGAACCCGGCGAGGAGCGCCACCTCCGCCTCACGCTCAAGCTGCTGGCGGACGTCGGGCTCGTCGGGTTCCCCAATGCGGGCAAGTCCACACTCATCTCGCGCATCTCGGCGGCCAAGCCGAAGATCGCCGACTACCCGTTCACCACCCTGACGCCGCACCTCGGCGTGGTGACGCTCAGCGACGACCGCAGCTTCGTCGTGGCCGACGTGCCGGGCATCATCGAGGGCGCGCACACGGGCCACGGGCTGGGACACCAGTTCCTACGGCACATCGAGCGCACGAAGGTGCTGGTGCACCTCGTGGACGTCTCCGGCGCCTCCGGGCGCGATGCGGTGGACGACTTCGACACGATCCGCCGCGAGCTGGGGCTCTACGACGCGCCCCTCCTCGACAAGCCCCAGGTCGTGGTCGCCAACAAGATGGACGCCGTGGACGATCCGGAGCGCGTCGATGCCGTCGAGGCGCGGGCGCGGGCGCTCGGGATCCCGTTCTTCCGGATCTCCGCGGTGACCGGCGAGGGCCTGCCGGCGCTGCTCGAAGCCGTGTGGGCGCCTGTCGCGGCAGGACGCGAGGCGGATCTGGCCGCACTGGCCGGGGATGCGGACCCGGAGTGACCGCCGCCGCACGCGTCGGGATCATGGGCGGCACGTTCGACCCGATTCACGCGGGGCATCTCGCGGCCGCGCGTGCGGCCGGCCATGCCCTGGACCTCGATCGCGTGCTGTTCATCCCGTCGAACCACCCGCCGCACCGGCCGGAGGGGCCTCGCGCACCGGGCCCCGATCGCCTGGCGATGATCGCGGCCGCCATCGCCCCCGTCCCCGACTGGCACGCCTCGGCCCTCGAGATCGACAGGCCGGGTGCCTCGTACACGTTCGACACGCTCACGGCGCTCCGCGAGGCCGAGCCGGGATCGCAGTTCTTTTTCATCATCGGGGCCGATGCCTTTGCGGAAATTGCCACGTGGCGGCACTATCCCCAGGTGCTGGATCTCGCGCACTTCGTCGTCATCGCGCGCCGGGGCACGGCGATCGAGTCGCTCCGCGGGCGCCTGCCGGACCTCGCCGCACGGATGGTGACGCTGCCGGTGCCGGCCGGTGATGGCGGCGCCGACAGCGGCGGCACGGCGGTTTTCCTCGTGCACGCGCAAACGCCCGACGTCTCGTCCACCGACGTGCGGCGGCGCGCCGCGGCCGGCCAGCCGCTGACGGGGCTCGTCCCCGACGCGGTGGCGGAGTACATTGCGGTACAGCACCTGTATCGCTGACGTGCCGGACGTATCCCCTGGAGCCCGACTTGCATGACCGAGCCTGAGCCTCGCCGCCCACGCGCTACGAAGACGACCCGTCCCAGGCGCCCGCGCCTGCCCAAGGCCGTCCAGATGGCGGTGGCCGCCGCGCAGGCGAAGAAGGCCATCGACCTTGTCGTGCTCGACCTCCGCAAGAGCGACGCCTTCACGGACTTCTTCGTGATTGCCACCGGCGCGAACCCGCGCCAGGTGCAGGCCATTGCCGATGCGGTGGAACAGGCGCTCAAGGCCGCGAAGATCCGGCCGTCGAACATCGAGGGACACAAGCGCGCCGAGTGGGTGCTCGTGGACTACTTCGACTTCGTGGTCCACGTCTTCTCGCCGGCCGCGCGAGGCTTCTACGGGCTCGACCGCCTGTGGGGCGCGGCGACGCGCATCACGTTCGACGACACGGACGCCGCGTAGCCCCTCCCGGAGCGCGCCATGACGGCGCGGGCGGTGCTCGACCGCGCGATTGCCGTGCTCTTCGCGCCGCCGTGCGCGTCCTGCGGCCGCACGAACGAACGTCCGCTCGACGGCGCCGTCTGTGCCGCCTGCTGGGCCGCCGTCATCCCGCTCACGCCGCCGCTCTGCGCGCGCTGCGGCGACGCGCTGCCCTCGTGGCGCGTGGCCAGCGTGACCGCGTCCACCTGCCCGCGCTGCCGGCGGCACCCGCGGCCCCTCGGCCGGATGGCGGCCGTGGGCGGCTACGATGGCACGCTACGGGCCATCGTCCACGCGCTCAAGTACGACGGCCGGCGCTCGATCGCCCCGCCTCTCGGCCGCCTCATGCGCGCCGCGGGTCCCGCCGTGCTGGAGGGCGCGCACGCGGTCGTGCCCGTGCCGCTGCATCCCGTTCGTGAATGGACGCGCGGCTTCAACCAGGCCGATCTCCTGGCGCGCGGGCTCGGCCTCCCTGTCGCGCGCCTCCTGAAGCGGAGCATCGCCACGGCCCCGCAGGTGAACCTCTCCGCTGCCGAACGGCGCCGGAACGTGCGCGGCGCGTTCGCGGTCCGCGCGCGCCTGCGCGCGCCGCGGCTCCGCGGCCTCACGCTCGTCCTGGTGGACGACGTGATGACGACGGGCGCCACGCTGGAGGCGTGCGCGCGGGTACTGGAGGCGGCGGGCGCCGCGGAGATCCGGGCGCTTACGGCAGCGCGAGTCGTGAGCGCGCCGCGCTGAGGACGGCGCCGGCCACGACCTCCTTGTCCGCTGCGCCGTCGATGAGGACCCAACCCGGCTGCGCGGCCTGGCGCCGGTAGCTCTCCCTGACGCGCGAGAGCAGCGGCAGGTCCCGCTCGAACCTGTCGCGCGCGGCGTGCTTGCGCTCGAGCGACGTCTCGGGTGCGATGTCGAGCACGAGCGTCAGGGACGGTGCCGGCAGGTGGCGCTGGACATCGAGGACCCAGGCGGGATCGAGGCCCTGGGCCTCGCCGTACGCGACGCTGGACGCCAGGTAGCGATCGCAGATGACACAGGCGCCCGCCGCGAGCCACTCCAGGATGCGCGGGCGGAACTCGTAGCGATTGGCGATGTACAGGAGTTGCAGCGTATCGGGCGCGTAGTCGCGTTCGCCGTGCAGCGCGCGGCCGATCTCCCGGCCGATCGCGGTGTCGTACTCCGGGAACGACAGGAACTCCACGCGGCGGCCGGCGGCCCGGAGCACGTCCGCGAGGCGCTCGGCCTGCGTCTGCTTGCCGCTCTGGTCCAGGCCCTCGAATGCCAGGAGGTGGCCGCTCATCACGGGGTCTCGAGCGCCAGCATGTCGTCGAGCGTCTGCCGCCGCCGGGTCACGCGCCACGCCTCGCCCTCCATCATCACTTCCGGCGGCAGCGGACGCCGCAGGTAGTTGGACCCCATGGTCGCGCCGTAGGCGCCCGCGTCGCGGATGACCACCAGGTCGCCGACCTCGAGCGGCGGCATCGGACGGTCACGCCCGAACGTGTCCGTGCTCTCGCAGATGGGGCCGACGATGTCGACGGGCTCGGGCGTGCCGGGACGGGGGACGAGCGGATCGATGCGGTGATAGGCGTCGTAGAGGGCGGGCCGCATGAGCTCCGTCATCCCGGCGTCCAGGACGACGAACCTGCGCGCCCCGGGGAACTGCTTGACGTCCACGACACGCGACACCAGGACGCCGGCCGGGCCGACGAGCACGCGGCCCGGCTCGATGACCAGCCGGAGGCCGGATGCGCCGGCGGCCGCGACGAGCCGCTGGACGTACTCCGTCGGGTCCGGCGACGCGCCGCCGTCGTAGGCAATCCCCACGCCGCCGCCGAAGTCCAGGTGTTCGATCGCGATGCCCGCGTCGGAGAGTTCGCGCGCCAGCGCCACCACGGCCTCCGCGGATCGCGCGATCGGATCGAGGGACGTCATCTGGGAGCCGATGTGGACGTGAATCCCCACGGCTCTGAGGGACGGGCGCCGGGCCACGTCGCGGAAGAGCGCGGGCGCCTCGGCAATCGGCACGCCGAACTTGTTCGACTTGAGGCCCGTCGAGATGTGGGGATGGCTCCGTGCGTCGATGTCCGGGTTGACGCGGATGGCCACGCGGGCCACCGCGGCGCGATCCGCGGCCAGGCGGGCCAGGCGATCCAGCTCGCCGGGTGATTCGACGTTGATCGCCCCGAGGTCGAGCGCGACAGCCCGCTCGAGCTCCTCGGCGCGCTTGCCCACGCCCGTCAGGACGATGTCGCGCGCGGCAAACCCCGAGCGGAGCGCGACGTCCACCTCCCCCATCGAGTTGGCATCGGCGGCGCTGCCGAGGTCGCGCATGATCCGGACGATGGCCAGCGACGAGTTGGCCTTGAACGCGTAGTGGACGGCGTGGGGGACGCCGCCGAAGGCCGCGTCCAGGCGGCGGTAGGCGGCGCGGATGAGGGCGGCATCGTAGACGTAGACGGGCGTGCCCACGGCCGCGGCGATCGCCCCGTAGGGAGGAGCCGGTCCGCTGCCGGCCGATTCTGCGTGCATGGAGCAGCGATCATAGCGCGAAGGCCGGGCCGGACGGCGGGTGGTTCGTGATATTCTGGCGCGGCCTGCCGGGGCACAGTATCCGCGCCTCATGTCAGACCCTTCGCCGGTTCCCACGGACGCCATCGATGCGTTGATCCAACGATGCCTGGCGGGCGATCAGCAGGCGTGGGAAGAGATCGTGCGCCAGCACCGGCGCAAGGTGTTCAACATCGCCTACAAGTTCACCGGCAAGCACGACCAGGCCGAGGACCTGACGCAGGACATCTTCCTCAAGATCTTCAAGTCGCTCGGCACCTTCGACCGGCGGGCCAACTTCCAGACCTGGCTCGTCAGCGTCAGCCGCAACCTCTGCATCGACCACTACCGGAGCGTGCGGAAGGAGCGCGAGACGATTGACCGCGACGTGGACGCCGGGGAACTGACCCCCGCCGCGGCCACGCCGAGCGCCTACGCCGAGCTCGAGACGAAGGACCGCGTCCAGCTCCTGCGGGCGGCCATGCGGCAGCTGCCGCCGGCCCTGCACGACGCGGTGATGTACCGCGACATCCGGGAGATGTCCTACCAGGAGATCGCGGACAAGCTGAGCCTGCCGGAAGGGACCGTCAAGTCCCGCATCAACCGCGGCCGCACGGAGCTGGCCCGCCAGATCCGGAAGCTGCGCGACGAACTCGAAGGGGTACGAGGATGAACCTCACGACCGACCGTTCCCAGGACGTAGCCATCGTCCGCATCGGCGAGACGCGGCTCATGTACCCGCTCCTCCAGGACTTCTCCGGCGCGGTGACCGGCCTGCTGGCGGGCGGGGATCGCAAGGTGTTGATCGACCTGTCGAAGGTGACCTACGTCGATTCCGCGACAATCGGGTGCCTGATGGACCTCTATCGCCAGACGACGGCCGCCGGCGGCGTGCTGCGGCTGGCCGGGGTGCAGAAGCGGGTCGAGACCATGCTGACAATGACCGGGGCGCACAACTTCCTCAAGATGTTCCCGGACGAAGCGAGCGCCGTGCAGAGCTTCGAGGCCTGATCATGCGGAGCATCAAGACCACCACCGGCGCCGAAATCGCGCTCGACGGCGACCTCCTCGCGATTCTCGAAACCCTGTTCCACGAGGTGACCGCCCGGCGCGAACTCGAGCGGAGCTTCGAGGACATGAACCGCGAGATCGCTCACCTGGTCGCCCAGTTGACGGACGAGGAACGGCGCGCCTACCTGGCCGAGAGCCTTTTCCTCAACCAGGTCAAGTACGAGAACGACAAGCTCGAGAGCTACATGAGGAAGCTCGAGGGGAAATAGCATGAAGCCTAGAGCCTAGAGCCCCAAGCCCAGAGCCCTCATGTCCGACCACTTCCTCGCCACCCGCTTCACGTGTTCGTGGCCGCACTCGATTGCCGTCATGCTCTGCGACGGCCGCGTGGTGTGCGGGTGTGCCGATCCCTATGCGAAGCGCGTGCTCGGGGACTTCCGGACGACGAGCCTGGCCGGGATCTGGCAGGGGCCCGTGGCGCAGCAGCTGCGCGAGGACCTGAACGGCGGCGGCTCGGACTTCTGCGGGGACTGCCCCCTCAAGCTGCCGCTCGCCCCCGGCGAACCCGCGCCGCAGCGTGACGTCCACGTCGGCCCGCTGCCGGGCCGGCTGTACATCGAGTGCACCGCGGCCTGCAACATTTCCTGCTTCAAGTCCTGCTGCGCGCCGGAGACCGGCATCACGCGCACGCGCCAGGCGGGGATGCTCGACTGGGACGTGTTCACCCGCGCGGTGGACGAGGCCGGCCCCTCGCTCGGGCGCATCGACTTCTTCAACTACGGCGAAGCCTTCCTGCACAAGCGCGCGGTGGAGATGTGCGAGTACATCAAGGCACGCTTCCCGCACATCTATCTCTACACGAGCACGAACGGCCTCGCGCTCACCGAGGAGAAGGCCCGCCGGCTGGTGCACTCCGGCATCGACGAGGTCACCTTCTCCATCGACGGGTCGTCCCAGGACACGTACGTCCGGTACCGGCAGCGCGGCACCTTCGACAAGGCGCTGGCCAACCTGCGCGCGATGGCCGACGAGAAGCAGAAGAGCGGGCGGGACGTGCCGCACCTCAACTGGCGCTACATCCTCTTCACCTGGAACGACTCGGACGAGGAGATGGACCGTGCGCGGCGGCTGGCCGCCGAGGCCGGCGTGGATCGCCTCTGCTGGGAGATCACGGATCACCCCGAGGACGCGTTCTCGCGGCGCTTCGCGCCCGGCACGCCCGACCACGGCCGGATCGTGCACGAGGTGTGGGACATGAGCGGGCTCGGGAACGCGATTCCCAACACGACGCCCCGTGCGCGGATCGAGGTGCGGACGCTCCTGCCCGGCCTGCCGCTGCGTGCGCGCGCCGCGCAGCCCGTCCGCGTCCGGACGCGTGTCAGCAACCTCTCGGGGCGCCCGTTCCGCGCGCAGGCCAGCTACGGCCGGCGCCTGGTCCGGCTCGGCGCCCAACTCGTCGGCGAGGACGGCCGCCTGATCGACCGGGACCATGCCCGCGCCTGGCTCCCCGCCGACATCCCGCCCGGCGGCCGCGCCGACGTCGAGATCGAGGTCCCCGCCCCGCCCACGCCCGGCCGCTACGCGCTCAAGTTCGACCTGGTCAGCGAGGGTATCGACTGGTTCGAACAGTGCGGCTCGCCGACGACGACCCGCACGCTCCTGGTGCGCTGACGCGCGTCCCGCGTGGCCTCCTGTAGGGCCCTCCGACGCCGGCCATCCCCCGGACCGCGTTGGCGCGGCGCGCCGGCTGCGATATACTCCAAGCGCTTCTCCCGACCACTTGGGGCTGGTTGAGCCCCGCAAAGGAAGTTCCGAGGTTCCCACAGATGATGCGCAGAGTCTTGAGCGCCATGGCAGTCATGGCCCTTGTCGGATCCGTGTGTACTGACGCTGCCGCCCAGGGCGGCGGTGCGAGCACGACAGCCACCATCCAGGGACGCGTGGCCGATGCCAGCGGCGCCGTCCTGCCGGGCGTCACCGTCACGGCGACGAGCCCGTCCCTGATCGGCACGCAGAGCCAGGTGACGAACGAGAACGGCGCGTACCGTTTCCCGGCGGTGCCTCCGGGCACCTACCAGCTGACGTTCGAGCTTCCCGGGTTCAACACGGTCGCGCGGACGGGGATCCAGCTCACCCTCGGCTTCACGGCGACCATCAACGCGGAACTGGATGTCGCCACGCTGCAGGAAACGGTCACGGTGACCGGGGCCTCTCCGGTCATCGACGTGTCGGCGACGAGCGTGCAGCAGAACTTCAAGCTGGAGCAGCTCAACTCGATCCCGAACGGCCGTGACATGTGGGCGCTCCTGGCGGCCACGCCGGGCGTGATGATGAGCCGCGTGGACGTGGGCGGCAACCGCGCGGGCACGCAGACCGGCTACACGGCCTACGGCCTCAACGGCCAGGTCCGCGTCTCCGTCGAGGGCATCAACACGACGGAGGGCACGGGCGGCGCCGGCTTCTACTTCGACTACGGCTCGTTCGAGGAGGTCTTCCTCGGCGTGGCGGGCCAGGGCGCCGAGGCGGCGACGCCGGGCGTGCAGTCCCAGTTCCTCGGCAAGTCCGGCGGCGACCGGTTTGCCGGCGAGGTGTACGCGGACTGGTACAACAACAGCCTGCAGGGCTCGAACCTCACCGACGAGCACATCAACGTTTACGGCCTCCGCCGCGGCAGCAATGAGGTGTCGCGCTACAACGACTTCAACGTCAACCTCGGCGGCCCGATCAAGCGGGGCAAGGCGTGGTTCCACACCTCGTGGCGCCGCCAGTTCAACGCCGTGGACCAGCCGCTCTTCAATTTCGAGTCGGAGTTCGAGACCTGGACCACCAACCCGTCGGTCAAGGCCACCTATCAGCTCAACCAGAGCCACAAGCTGATCGGCTACTACCAGTGGAACATGAAGACGCAGCCCACGCGCCTGCCGTTCGCGACCTACACGTACGACACCGTGGGCCCGACGACGCGCCAGGAGTCGCCGAGCTGGGTGTGGAAGGGCGAGTGGAACGGCACCGTGAGCGACAAGCTGTACCTCGAGGCCCGCTTCGGAGACTTCGGCTACTACGACTCGCGCCTGGCCAACTCGGACGAGCAGTACTTCTGGCGCGACTCCGGCCGGCTGGAACTGGCCGGTGCGCACGCGCAGAGCCAGAACGACCGCGACCGCAAGCAGCTCACCGGCGCCGCCACCTACTTCCTGGACACGCGCCGCGGCAGCCACACGATCAAGCTGGGCGGCGAGATGTACCTCGAGTCGCAGTGGGGCGGACGGCAGCAGAACGTCGGCGGCAACATCGAGCACATCTACGCCAACGGCGTCTCGAGCACGGTGGTGTTCGGCATCCCGACGGCGCTCTCGGTGAGCGGCCTCAAGGCCAGCGACAACGGCGACCTGCTCGTCGTCAACAAGCTCGACCAGCAGGACATCTTCGTGAGCGACACCTGGTCCCTGGGACGCGTCACGCTGAACCTGGGCCTGCGGTGGGACCGGTACCGCGCGTGGATGCCGGACCAGCGGCAGATCGCCTTCTCGAACGGTCCGGTCAACGTGCCCGCGACGACGTTCGACGAGCGCACGTTCTTCACCTGGAACTCGTTCGCGCCGCGCGTCGGCATCACGTATGACGTGGCCGCCGACGGACGGACCGTCATCAAGGCCAGCTACGGCCTCTTCTACCACAACCCGGGCCCGGGCATCGGCGCCGACGCCAACCCGAACCAGAACAACAAGAACGTGACCTACACCTGGAACGACGCCAACGGCGATCGCCGCTTCCAGCCCGGCGAGGAAGGTGCCGTGACCAACACCACGCTCGCGGGATCCATCCAGCTCGATCCGGACATCTCGCAGCCGTACTCGCACGATGTCTCGATCTACCTCGAGCGCCAGTTGGCCACCTCCATCGGCGCGCGCGTGGGCTTCGTCTACAAGTCGGAGGACGACCTGATCGCGCAGTACAACCCGGGACGGCCCCTCGAGGCCTACACGGTGCCCTTCTCCTTCGTGGACGTGGGCCCGGACGGCCGCGCGGGCACCGGCGACGAGCGGTCGCTGACGCTCTACGGCGTCCCGACGGCGGAGGCCGGGAACTACCCCCTGACGAACGTCGTGATGAACACGCCGCGCTTCTCGCGCTACAAGACCGTCGAAGCGTCGGTCTCCAAGCGGATGAGCAACCGCTGGTCGGTGCAGGCCGGCGGGAGCCACACGTGGGCGCACGACTTCCCGGGCGCGTACCCCAACGATCCCAACGGCGTGTTCGATCAGGACACCACGCGCTGGGACTTCAAGCTGTCCGGCACCTACGAGGGCCCCTGGGCCGTCCGGTTCTCGCCGCTCGTCCGCCACCAGGCGGGCGCCAACTTCGCGCGCACGATCGCGGTCGGCTCCGCCGCCGCCGCGGCCGCCGGCGCCATCTACAACGGCACGATCAACGCCGAGGCCCTGAACGCCCGGCGCCACGACAACATCACGGTCGTCGACGTGCGGCTGGAGCGCACCTTCGGCCTCCCCGGCAACACGCGCCTCCGCGGCTTCTTCGACCTGTTCAACGTGCTGAACAGCAACGCGGCGGAAGTGCGGACCGTGGCCACCGGCTCGGCGTTCCTGCGCCCGACAGCCATCCTGTCGCCGCGCACGGCCCGCTTCGGCGCCCGCTTCAGCTGGTAGGACACCCGAGGTGAGCCAGGAGTGAGCGGCGAGCCCCCCTCGCCGTCTCACTCCCCGCCTCTTACTGCCCGCGCTCCGGATCGAGCGATGCGGTGTAGGCCGCGATGGCAATCATGTCGTCGACCGTGAGCCCCTCCACCGCGGCCGTCATCAGGGCCGACCAGGGCCCCTTCCGCGCCCCCTGCTGCATGTCGAAGAGCTGACGCACGGTGTAGCTGGGCGACCGGCCGGCCAGCGGCGGCACCGGACCGAGACCCTTCAGGTCCGCGCCGTGGCAGGCGCCGCACGCGGTCGATCCGTCACGGCCCCCGGCCACGAGGGTCCGTCCCCGCTCGACACTCCCCACGGGCACGTACGCCACAAACCCCGACGCCGCATCCCGGACCTCCGTCCGCGCCACGTCCTCCGGCATCTCGATGATGCGCGCGCCGAGCGGCTCCCGTCCGGCATCAGGGCCCGTCACCGGCACGTGCATCCAGCCGGACACGCGCGTCCTGGGTACATCCGCCGACTCGACGACGCGGACCCAGGTGCGGTAGGGGAAGGCGGCGAAGTACTCCGCCGCCTCGCGGATCTCGTCATCCGTGGCCGCCTTCGCATCCGCGATCATCGCGTTCGGCGGTCCCATGCGCGGCTCGCTGCTCCGGCGCGCGCCGCTCCTGAAGTCGGCCATCTGCTGCACGATGTAGGCCGCCGGAAGGCCGGCCAGCGAGGCGTTCTCCGGGCGTCCCTGGCCGTTCGGCAGGTGGCAGAACCCGCAGGCGCGCATCTCCGGCCTGCGTCCGCGCGCCACCGCCTCCGGCATCGGCGGGTGCGCGCCCGGGTGCCAGTCCGGCGGATTGAACGCATCGCGCAACTGGGGCAGCGTGAAGCGTGCCGTGCTGCCGGGCACGCTGCGCGGCCCCTCGTCCGGAGCGGCCGCGGCAGCGGCTGCCGGCGGCGGGCCGTTCACGGTGAACGCCCACGGGGGCGGCGCGGGTCCCTGCGCCCCTGCCGTCAGCACGGCGCCCGCGATCGCGCACGCTCCCACCGCCGCCACGCCACATCTCGTCATCGTCATGCCCATTCGTCTCCTGTCCGGTACCCGTGCCACGTGCCCGCCAGCGGATGTCACTCAGCCTCCAGCACCACGGGCGCAATGCAGTCGGCCGCGGGGTCGGCGGTGATCGGCATCCACCGCGAGAAGTCGGGCTGCGCGGCGGCCATCATCATGACGGGCGACAGGGCGCCCGGCTGGAATGCGGGATCGTCCGGCGTGTTCACGCGCGCGGCGAGCGCGGCGCGGAACCGCGTGAACTCCGGCATGTCGAACAGGACGAAGAACAACTGGCGGATGGACCCCGGCCCGGACTCGCGGCGGTACCCCATGCACGAGGGGGTCAGGGTGAGGCCGTCGAGCCCGGCCTCGCGGGCGAGGGCCAGCAGGTCCGCGGCCGATGGCGGCGCGGCCGCGCCCGCCAACTCCGCCCGGAGGACGAGCGGGATGCCGGGCGCCGCGGGCGTGCTCAGGGACTCACCGGCGCGGCTGAACACCTGCCGGAACAGCCGCATGGGCAGTTCGGGCGGCGGCTGAAGCCCGATCAGGGCACTCTCGGCGCCGACGCCCTCGGCCAGCGTCCACCCGGACAGGTGCTGTGCGCGCACCGTATACGGCTCGGCCCGCGCATCGTCCAGGGTGCGCCAGAAGAGGACGGCGATGCCGGTGAGGATGAGGAGACCGACGGCGATCTTGACCAGGGGATTCCTGCGGCGTGACGTCATGGGCGTGAGGTTCCGGGAACGCGGCGGCCGTCGGGGCCGTCCGGCTCGCTATTATCGCCCGCCGGCGACGTCGACGAACGTGCCGGTCGAATAGGACGCCTCGTCGGACAGGAGCCAGAGAATCGCACGAGCCACCTCCTCGGGGTCGCCGCCGCGACCGAGCGGCACCGAGCCCTTGACCCGGTCGACCCGGCCCGGCTCTCCGCCGCTCGCGTGGATCTCCGTCCGGATGATGCCCGGCCGCACGGCGTTGACGCGAATGCCCTCGCGCGCCACTTCCTGCGCGAGGCCGATGGTCAAGGTGTCGATCGCGCCCTTGCTGGCGGCGTAGTCCACGTACTCACCCGCCGAGCCCAGGCGCGCCGCCATGGAGGACACGTTGACGATCGCGCCGCCCGTGCCTCCATGCGCCGTGGACATGCGCCGCACGGCTTCCCGCGCGCAGAGAAAGCTGCCGATGACGTTTGTCGCGAGGACGCGCTGGAGGCGATCGGCGGTGACGTCTTCCACGCGGCATTGCCGCTCGAGCATGCCGGCGTTGTTGACCAGCGCGGTCACCGGTCCCAGCGCCCGGTCCGCCTCGCGGAACAGGGAGACGACCTCCGCCTCACGGGACACGTCGGCGCCGACGGCCACCGCCACACCACCACCGGCGGCAATCGCGTCCACCACGCGGGCGGCCGCCGCGGCGTCGCGCCGGTAGTTGACGCAGACCGCGTACCCGCGCGTCGCGGCCAGCAGCGCCGTCGCGGCGCCGATGCCGCGGCTCCCGCCCGTGACAATGGCCACGGGGCGCATCAGCGCGGGTCCCCGCCCGGCTTCCCCGTCATCGGCACGAAGCGCACGGGCAGGGTCCGCAGCGTCTCCAGGCCGGTCCCGGTCCGCCGCAGGATGCGCAGGTCCTGCACGCCGACGCCGACCGGCACCGCCATCAGGCCGCCGATCGCCAGTTGCTGCACCAGCGCGTCAGGCACCTCGTCCGGTGCGGCCGTGACCATGATCCGGTCGTAGGGCGCGTGCTCCGGCCATCCGAAGTAGCCGTTGCCCGTCCGCACTTCGACGTTGCCGTACCCGAGCCGCGCGAGATCCTCGCGTGCGCGCTCCGCCAGGGGCGGGACAATCTCGATGGTGTAGACCTCCCCCGCCAGCGAGCTCAGCACCGCGGCCTGATAGCCCGACCCCGTGCCGATCTCCAGCACGCGATGATGCGGCTCGATCTCCAGCGCCTGCGTCATGAACGCGACGATGTAGGGCTGGGAGATGGTCTGGCCGTGGCCGATGGACAGCGGGCTGTCGGCGTAGGCGTCGTCCCGGGACGCCTCCGGGACGAAGGCGTGCCGCGGCACCGTCAGCATGGCGTCCAGCACGCGCGGGCTCGTGATGTCGCGCGCCTTCAGCTGCTGCTCCACCATCCGGCGGCGATCCGCCTCCCGGTCCCGCGTGCCGTCGCGGGCCGCTCGTCCGTTCACGGCACACGCCAGCGTCGCCAGGAGCAGCGCCACACCGCACGCCAGGTTGATCGACATCGCAACTCCCTGTGGGCGCGGGCATCGGCGTCCCCAGGTACAGCCCGCAGTCCGACCATACCAGATGGGACGCCGGGCGCGCCGCCCGCACGCGCTCCGTTTCCGCCGTCAGGCCGCAGGCCCGTCGCCGCGGGCGCGCGAACCGCCCTTGAAGTGCGGTAGGCTGTTGAGCCATATGCGTCGTCTCGCGTCCTGCGCCCTGCCCGTCCTTCTCACCCTCGCGTGTATCAGCGGCGCCCGCGCGCAGGAGGAGGTGCAGGCCCGCATGCAGGAGTGGTCCACGGCCCTCGGCGTCGAGTGCTCGCACTGTCACATCGACGATCAGTGGAGCCTCCCCTACATGCCGACGTTCGACCTCGCGTTCCGCATGTCGCGGATGGTCAACGACCTCAACGGCGGCGCCCTGAAGGCCATGGGCGGTGTGACGTGCAACACCTGCCACCAGGGATCGCTCAGGCCGCCGCAGATCACGCGGGACCAGTGGGAGGCCGCCAGCCAGCCGCACGAGGCGGCGTTCAACGGCGACAGTTCCCTGTCGCTCCAGATGGGCGTGTTCACGGCCTCGCTCGGCGTGGCGTGTACCTTCTGCCACGACGATCAGAACTGGGGGTCCGACGACAAGCCGCAGAAGGGCATGGGCCGGCGCATGCGCGGCATGGTGGGCGGGATCAACAAGCACTTTGCCGGGGTCAAGAACCCGGAGATCTCGTGCATGTCCTGCCACCAGGGCAAGCTGAAGATCTCCAGGTAGGGGCGTTCCCCCTCAGCGGCGCGCCCGGCTGCCCTTGAGGAGCAGGGCCATCACCGCCAGCACGATGACGACCGGCACGCTCGTCAGGCCGAGCGTCAGCTTCGTCGTGGTCACGGCCGGGACCCAGTCGGACGCAGGACCGGGGAAGGCCGCGACGGCCGTCAGCAGCAGGGCGTTCTCCAGCACGTCGGCGACGGCCACGCCAGCCGGAATCGCGACCAGCCACCGCAGGAAGTTCCAGGCATCGGGCAGCCGGTGTACCAGCCACAGAATGACCAGCCCCAGGGCCCCGGGGATCAGCAGGGCATTCAGGAAGTCCCACCAGAGCGCCCGCGTGTAGAGCCCGCGCCCGTCCGGGCCGAGGCCCTGGAGGAACGCCGCGATTTCCGCCATGGTGGCGCCCACGCGGGTCTCGGGCGGCTCCAGGCCGCCGCTGGCCGCCGTCAACTGGCCGTAGGGCCCCAGCACGACGATCGCCCCTCCAACAGCCAGCGTCACGGCCAGGACGAAGAGGACCAGCCTTCCGGAGGGGCGCAGGGGCACGCGGAGAGTGTAGAGCACTCCTGCGGAAACCGGGGCGGACCGGGGGACCGGATCGCCGGACCGGGGGACCTGAGGCCGTGCGGCCTATCTGGTCAGCTCGAAGACGTAGAGCGTGTGGCCGCTGGCGGGCGGCTGGATCTCCGGTGCGATGGTCTGGGGCACGACGCGGGGGCTTCCGCCGCCGACGCCCGTCGTCACGGCGATGTACTGGCGCCCGTGGGCCGCGAACGAGACGGGGTATCCCTGGACGGCGGTGTTGAGGCGCGTTTCCCACAGCACCGCGCCGGTCCGCACGTCCAGCGCGCGGAAGTAGCGCGCCAGGTCGCCGATGAAGACCAGCCCGCCGCCCGTGGTGAGTGCGGCCGTGAGGTAGGGCGCCCGCTGGTCTCGCGTCCAGACCTCGTCGAGCGTGTTCACATCGTAGGCCGCGAGCTTGCCGATGTTGCCCTCGGAGCCCGGCATCTCGAAGAAACGGCGAGCCGCGGCCGTGCCGCCGGACCCGGGCACGAGCTCCACCGCACGCGCGGCAATCTCCATGCACGACTGGGACAGCGGGATGACGAGCAGGCCCTCGCCCGGGTGGTAGCTCATCGCGTGCCAGTTGTGACCGCCCTCCGTGCTGGGGCACGAGGTGATCCACTCGTCCACCTTCTGCTCCCGGATGTCCGCGCGGTACTCGGGCACGCCGGTCTCGGGGTCGATGCGCGTGAACACGTTCTGGAACACCGTCTCGCGGTGACCCAGGAAGCGGCCCCGCGTGCGATCCAGCTTCCACAGGATCCCGGTCTTGCCGATGGTGAACAGGACCTTCGCCGGCCCGAGATCGACCAGCACGCGCTCGAAGACCTCGTCGTGGTCCAGCGTCTCCGCGGGGATGTGCTGGTAGTGCCACGCCAGCGTGCCGTCCTCCCCGCGCAGCGCGACGGTCGACGCGGTATAGAGTGCGGCGGCATCCACGCTCGTTCCCCGGCTGGCGGGCATCCACGGCTTGGCCTGTGCCGTGCCCCAGTAGGTGAGGTCGAGATCCGGATCGTAGCTGCCGACAATCCACGTCTCGCCGCCCGCGCGCATCATGTCCGGCAGCCCGCTCCACGTCTCGCCGCCCGGCTCACCCGCGCGCGCCACCGTGTGGAACCTCCAGGCGAGGGCGCCGGTCTCGGCGTCGTAGGCGCTGATCGCGCACCGCTCCTCGCGATACCTGTCGCAGCCCTGGAGCCCCTGGACGACCTTCCCCCTGATGACGATGGGACCGGACGTGTTGGAGAAGCCCTTCGCGTGGTCGGCGACGACGGTGTCCCAGATCTTGCGGCCGTTCCTCGCATCGAGCGCGACCAGCCGCGCGTCGGTCGTCGCGAGGAAGATCCGGTTGCCGTAGATGGCCAGGTTCCGCATCGCGCCGAAGCCGATGGCGACGGACGGACCGACGTGGTGCTCCCAGATCAGGTCGCCGGTCGCGGCATCGAGCGCCTGCACCATGTTGAGCGTGTTCGTCAGGTACAGGATGCCGTTGTGGACCAGCGGCATCGGCTGGTTCGAGGCGCCCTCGTTCATCGACCACGACCACGCCAGCCGCAGGTTCCGCACGTTGTCGCGGTTGATCTCGGTGAGCGGGCTGTGGCTCCACGCCTGGTACGTGCGGCGTGCCATGAGCCAGTCCTCCGGCGGCGGATGACGCAGCATCTCGTCGGTGACCGGCACGTAGTCCTGCACCTCGCCCGCCACGGTCAGGCCCCTGACAGGCGGCGCGATCTCGGCGGCCGGCGGCGGGACCGGTAGTCCCGGTGCGGCTCCGCGCGCCGCGGCGGACGGCGAAGCGGCCGCGTCGCCAATCGCGACGTCGAGGTGCGCCGCCAGCGGCCGGGGGCCCGGGAGCGCGCCGTTGGACTGGAGGACGAACGCCGTCACGGCCGCGTAGGCTTCGTCACCCAGCGTGCCGCCGGCGCCGGGCGGCATCGTCAGGCGAATCGTGTCGTAGAGCTCGCCCGTCGTGCGCGAGACCCACGCGCCGAGGAAATTGGCACCGGTGAGCGGCGACGCCTCGTTGCGGCCGGCGAGATCCGGCAGGTGGCAGGCCGCGCACCGCGCCTGGTAGACGGCACGGCCGGCCTCGGCCTCTGCCTCCGTGAAGACGGCAGGCGCCTGTGCCGCGGCCCCGACGGGCTGCGTGGCGGATCGCCCGAGACCGGCAGCCAGGGCCACGGCTGCCAGGGCGAAGACGACGCGGACGGCAGGCCTACCGGTCACGGGTCGCCGGCCTCAGGATCCACCCCCAGAGATTGCCCTCCGGGGCCTTCTCGCTGTGAAGCTGGATGTAAAGGCGTCCCTTCTCCAGGTCGCCCACCTGCTCCTCCGTCAGCACGATGGTGCCGCTGATTGCGCCGCTCGTGGCCGCATCGGCCGTCAGCGTGCCGATGGCCGGTCCACGAAGCCCGCGATCGGGTCCGCGATGCACGCGGGCCGTCGTCGCCGGTGTCACGAGGTTCCTGAAGGACCCCTCGATGATGAGGTCGTGGCCGCGCAGCGTCACCGTGGCCGTGCCGCTGCCCGCAATGCGCGGCTGCATCGACAGATCGATGGGCACGGTGGACAGGCGTGCACGAAACGACGCCGAGGAAGGGGGCGCCTCCTGTCCGTGGAGAGAGGGCGCCATCGTCAACATCACCACGATCGCGGCCGCGCGCGGATGCATGCTGACGGATGATAGCGCGGAACGCATCTCCCACCAGCGGATGGACAGGCTCCTGCGACGGATGCCGGCCGCGTACGGACTACTTGCGCAGGCTGAGCGGCAGGGCGGCCCCGCCGATCACGAGGGCCAGCAGGCCCCCGACGACCGGCGGCCCGTATCCGTTGGTCAGGTAGGCGTACTTGAAGATCAACCCCATCGCGACATGGAAGTTGAGGAGCATGAGCAGAGCGAGCACGGCGGCCGGCCGCGTGTAGATGCCGAGGATCAGGGCCACGCCTGTGGCCAGCTCTCCCGCGGGCACCAGCCGTGCGAAGAGCTCCACGCCCGGCAGGCACACCGCCTCGATGTAGGCGCGGCCGACGGGCCCGGCCGTGTCCACCCAGCTCGCGAGCGTCTGCCGCAGCGGCGTGCTGCTCGCGAACCAGCCCAGCTTGCCGATCCCCTGGAAGAGGAACAGCACGCCGAGCGCAATCCGGAGGACGGCGAGCCCGAGGGCCTGCCGGTTTCCCACTACCGCGTCTCCGCCTGGATGTCCTTCGCGACCTGCGCGACCTGCTCCATGACGCGCAGCAGGTTGCCGCTCCAGATTTTGCCGATCTGCTCTTCCGTGTAGCCGCGGCGCACCAGCTCCAGCGTCACGTTGAACGTCTCGTCCGCGCCGTTCCACCCGTCGACGCCGCCGCCGCCGTCGAAGTCGGAGGAGATTCCGACGTGGTCGATGCCGATCGTCTTGACCAGGTAGTCGACGTGATCGACGAAGTCCGAGAGCGTGGCCATCGGCGCGGGCGGAAATTCCTTGTCGATCTCCGCCATCTTCCGGCGGAACTCGGCGCGCGCCTCGTCCGTCATGCTGCCCGGCCCCTGTCCGCCCATCCCGGCGCGGAGGGCCGCCAGGGCGGCGGCCCGCTCCGGCGAGTCCGCGGGCTTGATCTTCACGTAGCCGTCGAACGCCACCGTCTGGACCACGCCGCCGTTCGCCTTGATGGCCATCAGCTGCTCATCGTCCAGGTTGCGGCTGTGGTCGGCGACCGCGCGCGCGGAGGAGTGCGAGGCAATGACGGGCGCCCGCGAGGCGGCAATCGCCTGGAGGTTCGCATCCTTCGACGGGTGGGAGACGTCGACCATCAGGCCCCACCGGTTCATCTCGGCGATGACCTGCCGGCCGGACTCGCTCAGGCCGTTGTGCAGCCACTGGCCGTCGCGCTCGCCCGTGTTGGAGTCGGCGAACTGGCTGTGCCCGTTGTGCGCGAGCGACATGTAACGGCCGCCGCGATCGTAGAACTCCTTGACGCGCGACAGGTCCGTGCCCAGCGGGTACGCGTTCTCGACGCCGATCAGCGCCACCTTCTTCCCGGCCGCCGCAATGCGGCGCACGTCCGCCGCCGTCAGGGCCAGCTCGATCTGATCGGGTGCGATCTCCGTCGTCAGCCGGTGGATGGCGTCGAACTTCTCCACCGCCGCCGCGTACGCCTTGTCGTACCCTTCCGGCGTCAGCGGGCCCTGGCCCACGTAGACGACGAAGAACGCGGCGTCGAGGCCGCCTTCGACCATCTTGGGCAGGTTCACCTGGTTGTCGAGGCGCTGCGTGTAGTTCCGCGCCGCCGTGAAGTTGGCGGGGTTGATGTCATCGTGCGTGTCGAGGGTGATGACACGCTCGTGGATGCCGCGGGCCGTGGCGACGAGCTGCTCTTCCGTCTGCGCGGGCGGCGGGGCCTCCGCCGGCGCCTGGCCGCACGCGGCTCCGAATCCGACACACATCGCGACAAGGGCGGGAACAATCACACGGCGCATGGCTTCAGATCTCCTGGGCAAAAAGGCTATCACGAGGGACGTCTGGCGTCCGGCGGGCGGGTACGAAAAAAAGGGCCGCGCGTGGCGGCCCGGTTGGAGGTGACAGGGAGGGGAGGCTCAATGCGCGCGCGCAGCGGCCGGAAGACCCAGCAGGCCCGGCTCCGGCGCGACGTCCGGGCGATCCACGAGGCACCAGGCCTCGCGGTCGGCCAGGAGGGCGCGGCCGAGGTCCGTGTGGAGGCCGTGGCCCGCGCGGTGCGCCACCACGTGTCCCACCACCGGGAAGCCCACGAGCGCGAGATCCCCGATGACGTCCAGGATCTTGTGGCGCACGAACTCGTCCTCGAAGCGCAGGGCGTTCAGCACGCCCGTGTCGCCGATGACGATCGCGTTCTCGAGCGACCCGCCGAGCGCCAGGCCGCGCTGCCGCAGCCACTCCACTTCCTTGAGGAAGCCGAACGTCCGCGCCGACGCGATGTGCTCGCCGAAGCTCTGCTCGGTGATGCGCTCGGTGCGTGACTGGTGCTTGAGCAGCGGGTGGTCGAAGCTGATGGTGTAGCTGACCTTGAAGTGATCCGACGGGTACACCGCGATGCGCTTGTCGCCGCTCGCGATCTGCACCGGCTTCAGGACCTTCAGGTACTTGCGGGGCTGGCCCAGGCGCTTGACGCCCGCTTCCTGCAGCAGGTACAGGAACGGCGCGCTGCTCCCGTCCATGATGGGCACCTCGCGCTGGCTCAGCTCGACGATGACGTTGTCGATGCCCGCGGCCAGGAGCGCGGCCAGCAGGTGCTCGACCGTCTCCACTGTCGCACCGTCGCGGCTGAGGACCGTCGCATACTGGACGGCCGACACGTGGTCGACCGAGGCGGGAATCTCGATGCCCAGGTCCGTGCGCCGGAACCGGATACCGGTATCGGCCGCCGCGGGTTTGAGCGTGAGCGTCACCTTCTGGCCGGAGTGGAGCCCGATGCCGGCACAGGAAATCTGACGCTTGATGGTCTGTTGGACGTCCATTCGGTTCTACGGCCGCTCTAGCAGCCGATTAATCTTCAAGCAAATGCGGTACCGGCCCTGACAATCGGGTGAGGACCGGACATAAACGTAGTGTTCGCAGTCAATTAACCGTTTCATTGACACGTGGGCATTGCGGGCAACTGTGTAAAGCGGGCCACAGGGCATCTGCCGCAAAGTGTGTCTCTTTTACCACATGCCGTCTCCGGACGTCACGAGGCCTGGCGCGGCCCGAGCACCTGGCTCAGGAACCCGCCGGTGGCCGAGCCCTTCGCGGCCGCCACGTGTTCCGGCGTCCCCTGCGCCACGATCCGGCCGCCCGCCTCCCCGCCCTCGGGGCCGAGGTCGAGGATCCAGTCCGCGGACTTGATGACGTCGAGGTTGTGCTCGATGACGACGACGGTGTTGCCCTGGTCGACGAGGCGCATCAGCACATCGAGCAGCTTGCGCACGTCCTCGAAGTGCAGGCCGGTCGTCGGCTCGTCCAGGATGTACAGCGTGCGGCCCGTGCCGCGCTTGGACAGCTCGCGCGAGAGCTTGACCCGCTGCGCCTCGCCGCCGGAGAGGGTCGTCGCGGACTGGCCGAGGGTGATGTAGCCGAGGCCGACGCTCTGGAGCGTGAGGAGCTTCGTCGCGATGGACGGAAAGTTCTCCAGCAGCGGCAGCGCCTGATCCACGGTCAGGTTCAGCACCTCGGCGATGGACTTGCCGCGGTACTTCACCTCCAGCGTCTCGCGGTTGTAGCGCCGGCCCTTGCACTGCTCGCACGTCACGTAGACGTTGGGCAGGAAGTGCATCTCGATCGCGATGACGCCGTCGCCCTGGCACGCCTCGCACCGGCCACCCTTCACGTTGAACGAGAACCGGCCCGGCTTGAAGCCGCGCGCCTTGGCCTCCGGCACCATGGCGAAGAGCTCGCGGATGAAGGTGAACAGGCCCGTATAGGTGGCCGGGTTGGAGCGCGGCGTGCGTCCGATGGGCGACTGATCGATCTCGATCACCTTGTCGATGTGCTGGGTGCCCTCGATGCGGCCGTGTGCGCCGGCCTCGTCGGCCGCGCGGTAGAGCTGCCGCGCGAGCGACTTGTAGAGGATGTCGTTGACGAGCGTGCTCTTGCCCGAGCCGCTGACGCCGGTGACGGCCACCAGGCGCCCGAGCGGGATCCGCACGTCGATGTCCTTCAGGTTGTTCGCGCGCGCGCCGCGGATGACGAGCGCGCCGCGATCCGCCGTCCGCCGCGTGGCCGGCGCGTCGATGGCGCGGTGCCCGGAGAGATAGGCGCCGGTCAGCGAGCCGTTCCCGTTCTGCGCCAGCGCCTCCGGCGCGCCCTGGAAGATCACCTCGCCGCCGAGATCTCCTGCGCCGGGCCCGAGGTCGATGACGTAATCGGCCGTCCGGATCGTGTCCTCGTCGTGCTCCACGACGACGACGGTGTTGCCGAGGTCGCGGAGGCGCGCGAGCGTACCGAGCAGCTTGCGGTTGTCGCGCTGGTGCAGGCCGATGGACGGCTCGTCCAGCACGTAGAGCACGCCGGTGAGGTTGGAACCGATCTGCGTGGCCAGGCGAATCCGCTGGCCTTCCCCGCCGGAGAGGGTCGCCGCCGATCGCCCGAGCGTCAGGTACCCGACGCCGACATCGTTCAGGAAGCGGAGCCGGTCCTGGATCTCCTTGAGGATCCGCGTCGCGATGATGGCCTCGCGATCCCGCAGCTCGAAGGTGTCGAAGAGCGCCACCGCGTCGACGATCGGCAGCGCGACGTAGTCGGCAATCGTCAGGCCCTTCACCGTCACGCCGAGGCTCTCGGGGCGCAGGCGGCGCCCGCGGCACGCCGGGCACTCCGTCAGCGCGCGGTACGCGTCCAGCTCCTCCTGCACCGACCACGGCCCCTCGTCGAAGCGCCGCCGGAGGTTCGGGATGACGCCCTCGAAGTCGCGTCCGTACGGCTCCGGCTCGGCGGCCTTCTTCCGGCCGCGCGCGGGCGTCTTCTTCGGCGCGGCGTCATCGCCGCCGCGGGTGCCGGACCCGGGCCCGTACAGGAGCAGGTCGCGCTGCTTCTTCGACAGCTTGCCGAACGGCGTGTCCGGATCGAGGCCCCAGTGCGCCGCGATGGCCTGCACGGCCTCTCCCACCAGCGCCTCGTCGCCACGCGACCACGGGGCGATGGCTCCTCCGGCGAGGGAGAGCGTCTCGTCGGGTACCACGCGGGAGGGATCGAAGTCCCAGGTGGCGCCCAGGCCCTGGCAGGATGGGCACGCGCCGTGCGGCGAGTTGAACGAGAAGGCGCGCGGCGACATCTCCGGCACGCTGATGCCGCAGGCCACGCACGCGAGCTTGCGCGAGTAGAGCCGGTCGCCCTGCTCGAGCGACTGGATCGTCACCACCTCGTCGGCCAGTTGAAGGGCGACGTCCACCGAGGCCGCCAGCCGCTTCTCGATGCCGCTCCGCACGATCAGCCGATCGACCACGACGTCGACGTTGTGGTTGCGCCGGCGGTCGAGCGCGATGTCTTCTTCCAGGGAGTGGAACTGCCCGTCGATCCGCGCCCGCGTGAACCCACGCGAGGCCAGGGCCTGCAGCTCCTTCCGGAACTCCCCCTTCCGCCCGCGGACGATGGGCGCCAGGACCGTGATGCGCGTGTCCTGCGGGTAGGTCATCACCAGGTCCACGATGCGCTCGATGGACTGGGACGTGATCTCGCGGCCGCAGTTCGGGCAGTGCGGCAGGCCCGTGTTGGCGAAGAGCAGCCGCAGGTAGTCGTAGATCTCGGTGACCGTGCCGACGGTGGAGCGCGGGTTGGATCCGGTGGTCTTCTGTTCGATCGAGATGGCCGGCGACAGGCCCTCGATGAGATCCACGTCCGGCTTCTCCATCTGCTCGAGAAACTGACGTGCGTAGGCGGAGAGCGACTCGACGTAGCGGCGCTGCCCCTCCGCGTAGAGCGTGTCGAAGGCCAGCGAGGACTTCCCCGAGCCGGACAGTCCCGTGATGACGACGAGCTTGTCCCGCGGGATGTCGACGTCGATGTCCTTCAGGTTGTGGACGCGAGCGCCACGGACGGAGATCCAGTCGTGAGGCATGGGGTACAGCGGGGCTCCGGACGGAATGCCCAATCAGGAATTGTAGCGCACGGAGGGGGGTGGGAGGTGCACGGGTCGCCCGATCTCCCCGAACCTTCCCAGCACCTTCCCCGAACCTTCCCAGCACCTCCCCCGAACCTCCCCAGCACCTCCCCAGCACCTCCCCCGAACCTTCCTACAACCAATACACCGAGTCGTTCGACGCGACCACCATCGATCCGTCCTCGGCGAACGCGAGGCCCACGAGGCCGGGGCCGGCGGCGACGAGTTCCCGCGGGCGGTCGGGGCGGAGCGCGTAGACGCCGCTCGACCCGGCCAGCGCCTCCACCACGTGGAGGACCCCGCTCCGGTCGAAGGCCAGCCCCTGCGGGCGGCCGAAGGCGGGCTCGACGATCTCGACGCGGCCGCGCTGGTCCACGCGGCGGATGTAGTCGTAGGTGGCCAGCGTCGGCGCCGAGATGTAGAGGGCACCGTCCGAGGGAGCGAAGGCCAGGTGGAACGCGGCCATGCTCGGCGGGATCGTCGCGAAGGTGTCGGTCCGGCCGCGCGCATCGATGCGGAAGATCGTGCCGGAGCGATCGCCGACGAACAGGCTCCCGTCCGGCGCGAATGCCAGGCCGGTGGCAATGCCCAGGTCCGAACCCACCACCTCGTAGGTGCCGTCCTCGCGCACGCGGTAGACGCGCCCCTCGAAGCGGCTCGACACATAGAGGCGGCCGTCCGGGCCGAACGCGAGCGACGTCGCATTGACGAGGCCGGTGACGAACGCCTCGCGCGATCCCGAGCGCGTGACGCGGAAGACCGAGACGGCGGCCTGCTGGCCCCGGGATCCGGAATAGGTGACGTAGACCTGCCCGTCGGCGTCGACGACGGGGTTGTCCACCTGGTGGAGGCCGGTGGCCAGCCGGGTACCGACGCGCGCGAAGAGCGTGGCGCGGGGGGCCCACGACACCTTGACCGGCGTGTCCCCGCCCTCGATCTCGTCCGGGACGACCACGGCCACGCGGTCCGGTGCGGCAAACGCGATGCGCGCCGGCACGCCGCCGATGGTCACGTCCACGGCAGAGGCGGAGGGCGTGGGGAATCCCTCGCCGCGCAGCCAGACCCGGGCCCCGTGCACGACGCGGATCGGCTCGAGGCTCGTCAGTTCCGGCACGCGTCAGGTCTCGTCGAGTTCCAGGTTCCAGTACAGGTAGTCACGCCAGCTCTCGGGTGCCTGGCGCAGACCGATGGTGATGCGGATCGCGGGCGCGGCGTTCGGCCGGTGCGCGGGCCGCACGAGCCGCATGCCCGCCTCGGCAGGCGTACGTCCACCCTTGCGCCGATTGCACGCCACACAGCACGTGACGATGTTCTCCCAGTCCTTGCGGCCGCCCTGCGAGACCGGCACGACGTGATCGAAGGTCAGGTCGTAGGTCGGAAACACGCGCGAGCAGTACTGGCACGTGAACTCGTCCCGCGCGTAGATGTTGGCGCGCGAAAAAGGCACGTAGTCGAACCGCCGCTTGATCCTGACGTAGCGCAGCAGCCGGATAACCGACGGCAGCTTGAAGGAGAACGACACCGCGCGTACCTCGCGATCGTGGTGCGCGATGATCTCGACCTTGCCCTGGCACCAGAGCGTGACCGCCTTCTGCCAGTTGACGACCTTGAGCGGCTCGTAAGTCGCGTTGAGAAGGAGCGTCTGCTCCATGGCTTCTTACTGAGCCATTGTGTCGGCGGCCGCGGGTTTTGTCAAGCGCCGGATCCGCGTAAAGCAATGCCGCACAGATAGTTATGGCGATTCCAGGACGGCCGGTCAGCCTCGTGACGCCCCGGAACCTGCACAGAACGGCGCGGCAGGCCGATACTCTGGATCACAGGACGCGTGATGGCATCGAGACTCCTCGCACGTTGGACCCTCGTCGGGCTCCTGGCCACGCTCGCCGCCGCGTGCGCGAGCACCAGCGCGGTTCCGCAACCGTTCCCCGGCGCCGGCCGCGCGGGCGGCGCGCCGTCCACGCCCGCCACGGGGTTGCCGGGCGAGATCGCCCCGCAGGGCAGCGGTGACGGGTACGCGCTGAGCGGCACCGCCCTGTCGCTCCGCGGGGCGCCGTACCGGAACGGCGGGACGGACCCGCAGGGGTTCGACTGCAGCGGGTTCGTGCAGTACGTGTTTGCCCGCCACGGGATGACCGTCCCGCGGGAGACGCGTGCGCAGTTCAGGGTCGGAACGAACGTCCGGAAGGATCGGCTGGAGCCGGGGGACCTGGTCTTCTTCTCCACCGTCGCGCCCGGTGCGTCGCACGTGGGCATCTCGATCGGGGGCGACCAGTTCGTGCACGCGCCAAGCCAGCGGGGCGTGGTGCGGATCGAGAGCCTGTCACAGGACTACTGGGCCCGGCGGTTCATCGGCGCCAGGCGCGTCAACTGAAGGAGAAGACGGCCCGGGTGGCCCTCCTCGAGGCAGCGCCTGGAGGCGTGTAACAACGGCGGAGCCGCGCATCGTTCCACGACATCGTCCGGCGGCCACGCCCGCGCTGAACGCCGCGAAGCTCGGCCGCAAGACATTGGCATGATTGAAGATACCGTGGACGAGCCAGTGCCGAATCGCACACCGGCCCCGCGGGATCTGTGGCATTCTGTTTGCTCCCCATAGGGAGCAGGCAGTCTCCCAGCCATGATCACACCCACGATACGCTCGCGTCTGCTCTGGACCCTCGTCGTGGTCGGCGGGCTCATCCAGGCCGCCGGCGCAGGCGCCGCCCAGTGGTCCCTTCACACGACGCTCTCGGGACTTCCGCCCAAGGAGGACCTCGCCCGCCTCGGCGAGATGGCCCAGGCCACGGTCCTCTTCGACGCGTCGGACACGCCCGCGTTCTCCATCTTCGAGGAACAGCGCCGCGAAGTCCCCCTGTCCGCCATCTCGCCGCACCTCGTCAACGCCATCGTGGCCATCGAGGATCAGCGCTTCTACCACCACAGCGGCGTGGATGTCGTCCGGATCCTCGGCGCCGGACTGGCGAACCTCCGCGAGGGACGGCGCGCGCAGGGCGGCAGCACCATCACCCAGCAACTGGCACGCCTCAGCTTCCTGAAGCCGGACAAGACCTTCACGCGCAAGGTGCAGGAAGTGCTGCTCGCCACGCGCATCGAGAACGAGTACACGAAGGATCAGATCCTCGGCCTTTACCTGAACAAGGTCTACTTCGGCAGCGGCCTCTACGGCGCGGAGGCCGCCTCGCTCGGCTACTTCGGCAAGCCCGCGGCCAAACTGACGGTCGAGGAGGCCGCACTGCTGGCCGGCCTCGTCAAGTCGCCCTCCTCGCTCGCACCGACGGTCAACCCGGATGGCGCCGTCGAGCGCCGGAACCTCGTCCTGCAGGTGATGCAGGACATGGGCGTCATCGACCAGACGGCCCTGACCCGCGGACGCGCGTCGCCGGTCCACCTCTTCGACGCCCTGCGGAAAGAGGAGCCCTACGGGCAGTACTTCAAGGAGCTCGTGCGGCTGGAGCTCATCGAGCGGTTCGGGCGCGAGCGCGTCTACTCCGGCGGGCTCAAGGTCTACACGACCATCGACCTCACGATGCAGAAGGCCGCCGAGGCCGCGGTCGCGGAATCCCTGGAACAACTGGATCGGCGCCGTGCGGCCGCGCTGAAGGCACGCCGACGAGCCCCCGCCGATCCCGCCCACCCGCTGCAGGCGGCCCTTGTCGCCCTGGACCCCTCGACCGGGGAGGTCCGCGCGATGGTCGGCGGCCGGAGCTTCAACGAGAGCCACTTCAACCGAGCCGTGCAGGCGAAGCGCCAGCCCGGCTCGGCGTTCAAGCCGCTCGTGTACGCCGCCGCCCTCGAGGCCGGCTATACGACCGCCAGCCTCATCGAGCACCTGGACGACCCGATCAACCTGCCGGAAGGCGCGTGGACGCCAGAGGACGGGCACTCGGATGAAGCCGAGCTCACCATGCGCACCGCGCTGCGCACGTCGAGCAATCGCGCGGCTGTCCGCATGATCGAACAGGTGGGCATCGCCAACGCGGTGACCTATGCCGCGAAGCTCGGCCTCGCATCCATGCCGCCGGTCCCCTCCCTGGCCCTCGGGTCCGGCGAGGTGACGCTGATGGACCTGACGGCCGCGTACGGGACGTTTGCCGGCGCCGGCGTCCTGCACACGCCTTACCTGATCCGCCGCGTCGAAGACGGCGACGGCCAGGTCCTCTACACGGGTGAGTCGCACGCCGAGCAGGCCGTCTCCCCGGAAACGGCCTACCTCATGGCCACGATGCTGGCCGACGTGATCAACTCGGGCACGGCGTGGAAGGCGCGCCAGGCCGGCTTCCGGCTGCCGGCCGGCGGCAAGACCGGCACGACCAACGACTACCACGACGCCTGGTTCGTCGGCTTCACGCCGTCCGTGGTCAGCGGCGTGTGGGTCGGATTCGACGCGCCGCAGCCCATCCTGCCCGGCAGCGCCTACGCCGGCGACGTCGCCGTGCCGCTGTGGGCGGACTTCATGAAGACCGCCACCGCCAACGACGCCTCCGCCTGGATCGCGACGCCCAAGAACATCGTCACGGTGGAGGTGTGCCGCCTCTCCGGGAAGCGGCCCGCCGGCGGCTGCGCCCACGTCCAGGTCGCGCTCGAGGACGGGTCCACGACCGAGCGCTCGATGCTCTACGGCGAGCAGTTCGTCCGCGGCACGGAGCCCACGGACACCTGCCACCTGCACGTGGGCCGATCGATCTTCGCGCGCATGGGCGACTGGTTCAGCGGCTCGCCGTCGGCCACGAGCCGCAGCACGTCCGTTGCCGACGCGGCGCCTGCGGCAGCGCCGGCCGCCGAGGCTGCCACGCCCGAGGCCGTGGCGGCCGTCGAGGTCGAGGAACAGCCGAAGAAACGCGGCTTCTGGTCCCGCCTCTTCGGGCGCGGGGACAAGGACGACAAGAAGAAAGAGGACGAGGCGAAGCAGGAGCAGGACCGGCGCCCGACGCGGCCTCCCGGCTGACCCCGCCGGGACGCGCGCGGCCGCACACCGCCCTATCCCATGCGCCGCAGGACAATCTGCTGGCGGCGCAGCAACCGTCGATTCGGCTTGCCCGGGCTCAACTCCCGCGGGTTGATGATGGCGCCCGCCAGCAGCGCCGCCTCCTCGCGCGACAGCGCCGAGGCCGGCTTCCCGAAGTAGGCGCGCGACGCCGCCTCGCACCCGAAGATGCCGTCGCCCCACTCGATCACGTTCAGGTAGATCTCCAGGATGCGGCGCTTCGTCAGCCCGGCCTCCAGCCGCCGCGTGATGAACAGCTCCCGCAGCTTCCGTGCCGGGTTGCGCGACGGCGAGAGGTAGAGGTTCTTCGCCAGCTGCTGCGTGATGGTGCTGGCGCCGCGCACGAAACGCCCCTCCTGCCAGTTGACCTCGATCGACGCGCGGATCTCGTCGAGGTCGATGCCGTCGTGATCGTAGAACGCACTGTCCTCGGCGACGATGACCGCGCGCCTCAGGTTGGCGGAGATGCGCGTGTAGGGCACCCACTGATGGCGGATGGCGAAGCGCCTGTCGGCACGGGCCGCTTCCCGCTGCCGCAGCGCCATGAACGCCGTCGTCGACGGGTTGTCCCGCGCGAGGGTGCGCACGTCCGGCAGCGTCAGGTAGATGTAGGCCAGGTAGGCAAACCCGGCAGCAAGGACTACGAGCAGCGCCCGCGCGATGGAAGTCCCGCGAGTTCGGCGCCTGCCCATCGGCCCAGCATATCCCCTATCCCGGGACCACGATCTTGATGCGCGCACCCGGCGCGGGCTGATCGGCGATCTCGTACCCGTTCATGAGCGCGAGCGTCGCCGCGCTGGCCAGGCCGCCGCCGGCGTGCTGCGCGATGGACTGCCAGGACTCGCCGGAGGCGACCGTGTGGTACGCCAGGCGGTTGGGCCGGATGGCCGACGCCTCGCCGGCGCTCAGCTCGCGGAACGTGCGGAGGGCCGGCGCGATCACCGCATCCACCGGCTCGAACTCGGCCTCCGGCGCAAAGCCCGCCACGACATAGACCTGCCGGCCCACGGCGACGTGCATCGCGCGCATCAGCACGCGGCCAACGCCGTTCAGGGACCCGCGGTAGAGCCCCGTGTACCCGTCGAGGCCTCCCAGTTGCAGCGGCTCGCCCTGGAGCGCGGCGTAGCCGGCCCGCCGCATGGCATCGGCGGCCACCTGCTCGATGCCCTGCCCGCGCGGCTGGGCCACGTGCTGCAGCAGCATGTAGTGCGCGGTGCCCGGCTCGCGCGCCATGACCTGCTCGGCGCTGTTGATGACCTCCCACCCCTCGGGGAACTCGATGCCGATCCGGAGCATCGGGTGGACGAAGACGTTCCCGCGCACGATACCCTGCTCGATGCTGTCGCCCACGACCACGCGATCGATGGCGCGGAGGAACTCGTCCTCGTTCCGCGCAATGGCGTCCGGCGTCCGGAACTTCTCGACCACCGGCGCCGCCTCGCCGACGCGCGAGCCCGGTTCGGGGTGCGTGGACAGCCAGTTGGGCACGCCGCGTTCCGTCGTCGCGCTGACGCGCGCGAGCGTGGAGAGGAAACGCGGCACACCGGCGGGATCCCAGCCCGCGCTCGACGCGTACTCCATGCCGAGCCGATCCGACTCCAGCTCGTCATCGCGCCCGTACTTCAGGAACAGCACGCCGAGCCCCATCGACGACAGGTCGGCAAACGGCGCCGTCTGCGGGACGAAGATGCTGAGGACGGCGAGACCGATGCCGCCGCCGGCCTGCCGCGAGTACTGCTGCGAGGCGTGGCGCGCCGTCACGTGGCCGATCTCGTGCCCGAGGACACCGGCCAGTTCGGCCTCGTCTGCGAGATACGGGAGGATCCCGCGCGTGATGTAGATGTAGCCGCCGGGCACGGCAAAGGCGTTGATCGCCGGACTGTCCACGACGGTGAACGTCCACGGCAGGTGCGGGCGATGCGACAGGGCGGCCATCCGCTGGCCGACGTCGGAGATGTAGCGCTGGAGTTCCGGGTCGTCGTAGACGCCCATCTCGCGCCGGATCTCCGCATCGGCCTGCCGGCCGAGCGCCAGTTCCTGCGCCTCGCTCATCAGGCTGAACTCGCGCCGGCCCGTGACCGGGTTGGTCGCGCACGCGGCCGAGATTGCCAGGACGATGAGGGCGGCACACAGGCGCATGGGCAAACACCTCCCGGCACGCGCGGCGTGCCGAAACCCGACGGTTGACGTCGAGTGCAACGCCTGTGCCAGCACGATCTCTCCTGTCCAGGGGACACTCGGCGCGACTGGAACGTCCCCTGACCCGCGACCGCGGACCGGCGTCCGGACCGTGCCCAGGCCGCGCGGATCAGGTCCGCGGCCGGAGCGCCGCATCGAGGGCCGCGAGACAGAGCGCGACGTGCGCCGCCGTCGAGCCGTTCCCCATCAGCCCGATGCGGAACACCTTGCCCGCCAGCGGGCCGAGCCCGGCCCCGATCTCCATGTTGAACTGCTCGAGGATGCGCCGGCGCACGGCCGCATCGTCCACGCCCTCCGGCACGCGAGGCGTGTTGAGCGTCCAGAGCCGCTCGCCTTCCGGGACGAGCATCGTGAGCCCGCGCGCCTCGAGCCCGCTCACGAGCGTGCGATGGTGCGACTCGTGCCGCGCCCACCGCGCCTCGAGCCCTTCCTCTTCCACGATGGCCAGCGCTTCGGCCAGCGCGTAGATGAGCGTGGAGGACATCGTGTGGTGATACTTGCGGCGCACCCAGTAGTCCTCGAGGAGCGCCAGGTCGAAGTAGAAGCTGCGGCAGGCCACGCGCCGCTCGAGCGCCCGCGGGCCGAACACGACGGGCGCCAGCCCGGACGGCGCACCGAGCCCCTTCTGGCTGCAGCTGTACACCGCGTCCAGGTCCCACGCCGCCACGTCGAGCGGCATGCCGCCGAGCGACGTCACCGCATCCACGATGACGAGCGCGCCGTGATCGTGCGCGGCGCGCGCGACGGCCTCCACAGGGTTCAGGGCGCCGGTCGACGTCTCCGCGTGTACCACGCACACGACGTCCGCCCGCTCCGCGGCAAGCGCCTGCGCAACGGCCGCGGGGTCCACGGCACGGCCCCACTCAACGTCCAGGCGCCGCACGTCCGCGCCGTAGCGCGCGCACATCTGCGCCAGGCGGTCGCCGAAGTATCCGGACACGACGGCCAGCACCCGCGATCCCGGCTGCACGAGATTGGCGACGACCGTTTCCATTCCCGCCGTGCCCGTGCCGGACACGGCGAACGCAAGGGCGCCCTCCGGCGCGCGGAACACGCGCCCGAGGCGCGCGCGGAGGTCGTCCATCAGCACGACGAACTCCGGGTCGAGATGGCTCAGCACGGGCGTGGCGAGCGCGCGCATGACGCGCGGCGACATCACGGACGGTCCCGGCCCGAGCAGGATGCGATCGGTGGACGGCAGTGGCGGCGTGGACACGATCCTTACCCTTCTGTTTCCGCCGGCGCGAGCAGGCCGAGGTCCTCGAGCTGCGCGCGCAGCCGTGCGACCACGGCAGGCGGAGCCGGGACCAGAGGCGGGCGTGGATCGCCCGTCTCGTACTCCAGGAGCGCGAGCGCCGCCTTGAGGGCGGGCACGCCGTGCTCGGCGCCGATGGTACGCGCCAGCGGCAGGAGCCGTGTCTGGAGCGCGCGCGCCTCCGGCAGCCGGCCGCCGTCGACGAGGGCCGCCAGTTCGGCGCACCGCTCGGGGACGAGCCCGGCCAGCGCGAGCACCGCACCGTGCACGCCGAGCGCGAGCGCGGAGTAGTACGACGTCGCCGATCCGCAGAGGACGGCAAAGCCCGGTGCGGCGCCGGCCAGGTAGCCGGCGAGCAGCATCATGTCGTTGCCGCTCTCCTTGATGCCGGCAATGTTCGGGTGCTGGCTGAGCAGCGCGACGGCATCCGGCTGAATGTTGACGCCCGTGTAGGCATGGACGTTGTACAGGAGGATGGGCACCGGCGACGCGTCGGCCACGGCCGTGTAGTGGCGGACGAAGACGTCCGTGGTCATCATGTTTCGGTAGAACGACGGCGTGCGGACCATCACGCCGCTGACGCCCAGCGCACCGGCGCGGCGGCAGGCCGCGATGGTCGCGCGCGTCGACTCGCGCGCGGCCCCGGCCAGGAGCGGCCGGTCCGCCGGTACGACCTCCCGCACGGCCCCGATGACGCGATCCGCTTCGTCATCGTCGAGCTGCGGCGACTCGCCGTTGGAACCGAGGACGACCAGCCCGCGCAGAGGTGCGGCGAGCAGACGCGTGGCATTGCGCGCGATGGCGCGGGTGTCCACGTCTCCCTCGGCCGTGAAGGGAGTAATGAGGGGGTGGAAGAGTCCGGAGAATCTCATGATGTGGTGATGTGGTGATGTGGTGATCGATCTGATGATGCGGTGATTCTATGATCTATTTTGCGATCGGGTGCTCTGGTGATCTTGATGTGGTGACCTGGCAGTGATCCCTTCCCCGCGCTCACGCTGGGGCCCGCGGTGTTCGGCGGCGTTCGGCCGGCGCGCGCGGCTGAAGGGTCAGGTTCGTGACCAGGGTCACGCCGAAGATCGCGAGGGCGGGGGCCAGCGTCCAGGGGAACCGGGCCATCGCGTTCACGTTGCCGGCCTCCGCGAGCATCGTGCCCCAGCTCGGCGCGCTGTCCGGAAAGCCGAGGCCGAGATAGGAAAGCGTCGCCTCGGCGAGGATGAATGCGGGGAGCAGCAGCGTGGCCTGCACGGCCGCATGGCCGGCGCACGCGGGCAGCAGGTGGCGCCACAGGATGCGCGTCCGGCTGGCGCCGATGGACCGTGCCGCGGACACGTACTCCCGCTCGCGCTCGCGCGCCACGATCGCCCGGACGCCGCGCGCGACGAACGGCCAGCCGACGGCGGCGAAGATGACGAGCATCAGCAGGAAGATCGCCGTCACCGGCAGGACGAGCGGCAGCACGCCGCGCAGGATGACGACCACGTAGAGCAGCGGGAGGACGAGGACGAAGTCCGCGACGCGCATGACGGCCTCGTCCACCCATCCGCCCGCCGCGCCGGCCCACGCCCCGGCCAGTGCGCCGATCACGACGGCGCCGGCCACCGCGAGCAGGCCGAGCCCGAGGGACAGGCGCGTGCCCGCCAGGAGGCGCGACAGGATGTCGCGGCCGAAGCTGTCGGCGCCGAGCAGGAACACGGGCTCGTCGGCATCCGTGCCCCACGGCAGCGGGACGGTGCGCGACCGATCTTCCTCGTAGCGCTGCTCCAGGCGATCGGCCAGCGTGAGGGGGTACGCCGCGAGGCCTTCCGTCAGCCGCGGCGGCATCGGCGGCGCGTGCAGGAAGCCGCGGAACGACTGCGTGGGCCCGTACGGCGCGCACCATGGGGCGGTGGTCGCGACGACCGCGAGCACGCCGAGCAGCCGCAGGGCGCGTCGCGTCACGAACGGCGCCCCCGGAGGCGCGGGTCGGCGATCGCGTGCAGGACGTCCGCGGCAAAGGTGCCCGCCGCGAGGCACGCGGCCCCGGTCGCGGCGGTGCCGGCCACCAGGTAGAGATCGCGCGCGCGAAGCGCGTCGAACATCAGACGGCCCAGGCCGGGCCACGCGGTGACGACTTCCACGACGAAGGACCCGCTGAACAGGCTGCCGATCATCAGGCCGTAGAGGCCGAGCAGCGGGCCGATCGACGCCGGCCACGCGTGCCGCCGTATCGCCTCCGCGGCGGACAGGCCGCGGGCGCGGCTGGCGCGGACAAAGGGCTCGCGCGCCGCCTCGACCAGGGACTGGGACTGGAGGCGCTCGAGCGTGGCCGCGAGCGGCAGCGCGAGCGCCAGCGCCGGCACCGGCAGGTGCCGCGCCAGGTCCGCGAGCCACGCCGGCCAGGTGGCGCCCGCGCCGAGCGAGGTCATCCCGCCCACCGGGAACCAGCCCGTGCGCGCGGCCACGAGCACGAGGGCCAGCGAGCCCACCAGCGGCGGGACCGACAGCAGCAGGATCGACAGGCCCCGCACCAACGCCGGGCCCGCCCCGGTCGTGCGCGTGGCGGTGTACACGCCGGAGGGCAGGCCGAGGAGGGTGGCCAGCACCAGCGCGACGATGGCCAGGATGGCCGTGTTCACGGCGCGCTCGCCCAGCAGATCGGTCACGGGCCGGGAGAAGAGCGTCGAGCGGCCGAAGTCCAGGCGCGCCGCGGCGCCGAGCCAGGACAGGTACTGCGAGAGGACCGGCCGATCGAGCCCGAGGTCGTGCCGCAGGCGCGCGCGGTCCGCCGGGTCCATCAGCGCCTGATCGGCCGTCGTGAAATCACCGGGCGCCAGCCGCGTGAGCAGCAGCGCCGACGACGAGGCGACGAACACCAGGACGAGGGCGAAGGCGAGCCGCCGGGCGCAGAATCGGATCACGGCTGCAGGGATTCTGCCGGATTTCGGCTCACCCCGGGTTCATGGCGTCACGGCAATCGTGTCGGCCGCCCAGAGCAGGTGCGGCCGCAGCACCGCAGGCGTCAGGTTGATCACCCGGCTGTTGACCCCCATGTAGAGGCGCGGCGCGGCGAAGTACAACGCCGGCAGGTGCTCGGCGAAGACGCGCTGCACGTCGACGAACAGGCGGCGGCGCTCCGCGGGATCGGTGGACGCGGACTGGCGCCGCATCAACTCGTCGATCTCCGCTTCCCACGGCGTGGCCGGCGTGGCCTGGCCGATGTTCCAGATGTGCGCGGGACCGGAGCTCAACCAGAAGTCCTGCGAGAGCGCCGGGTCCAGGTGTGAGGCCAGGTAGCTGAAGTAGATGGCCTCGAAGTCCCCTTTCAGCATGCGGTCCACGAGGGCGTTGGCCTCGAGCGGCACGACGTCGACCGCGATGCCGACCTTGCTCAGCTCGTCCGCCAGCAGTGCCGACTCGCGCTCGAGCACCAGGTTGCCGCGAAACGTGATGACCGTGAACCGCGCCTCGTGGCCGTTCTCGTCCTCGAGCCACGGGTCATCGTCGCGGTTCCTGAGACCCAGTTCCTCGAGGAGCGCCGAGGCCCGCTCGATCGAGTAGGGATAGCGCGGCAGGTTGGGCGAGAACCACTCGTCGTTCCCCGGCGTCACCGGCCCCCACACCGGGACGGCGGCGCCCAGGAACACCGTCTCCGCAAACCGTTCGCGATCCACGGCGTGGGAGATGGCCTGGCGCAGCTCGCGCCGCGTGATCCACGACGCGCGCGGATCCCCGGCCCAGTGCGACGCGCGCAGGTTGAAGAAGAACGCGTCCACGTCCGTGGACACGCCAACCTCGAGCATGCGCACGCGGCCCTCGTCGACGGACGCACGCAGGGCCGCCAGGTCCCCGGGGCGGTGTGCCTGCTGCAGCATGTCCACGCGGCCCGATTGCAGCGCCACGATCTCCGCATTCTGGTCGGGGACAATCTCCAGCACGAGCTGATCCAGGTACGGGAGGGCGGTCCCGTCCGCGGCCGTCCGCCAGTAGTGGGGATTGCGCTCGAAGACCAGGCGCTGTCCCGGCTCGTAGCGCAGCAGCCGGAAGGGCCCCGTCCCCACCAGTTCCTCCGGCGGCGTTGCGGCCGTCCACGCCTGCGCGAAGGTGCCGGCGGTCAGCGCGGCCTCCAGCTTGTGCTTCGGCAGCATGGGCAGGTTGTCCAGCACCTGGATGCCGGGACCGAAGGGCGCCGCGAACGTCAGGACCACGGTGTGCGCGTCCGGCACGGACACCCCAATCGGCTTCCCGCCGACCGAGAGCGTGGCCCGCAGGACGCTCTGCACCGTCGGGTCGTACAGCGCCGCGAAGGAGAACGCCACGTCGGCCGAGGAGAACGGCGTGCCGTCGGACCACTGCACGTCACGACGGAGGGCCAGGGTGAACGTCCGGCCGTCTTCGCTCGTGTCCCAGCGCTCGGCGAGCGACGGCTCCACCTGGTGGGTCGACCGATTGACGCGGACCAGCCGATCCTGGGTGAGCAGCGCGAACAGGTCCGCGGGAATGTTGCCGAGCACGTAGCGGTTGAACGTCCGTGGCTCACTCCGCAGGGCCGCGGTCAGCGTCCCGCCGCGCGTCGGCGCAACCTCTTCCTCCCACTGTATCCCCGGCGACGCCGGCCCTGTCTGGATGTCGCGCCAGATGAAGTACGCCGTTCCCCCCACGGCCGCAATGAGGAGAAGCGTCAGCAGTGTGCGTGGTTGTCGGTTCACTTGTTGACCGGGTGGCCAAGATCTTGGCCGGTTGTGACATTGCACATAAGTCGCGAATCCAAAGGATTGTGTGCAGATTCTGCTACATGGTCACGCTGACGACACGGAGGGGGCAAGTGCTTGGCCGACCCGGCCGTCCGGCGCGCCGCGGCGTGTGCGGGCATCGTAGACCACAACTCCATCTGTCGCAATCAGTTAGAGGCTGTTTCCGACGGGCCTCGTCTGTTGGCACCCTCCGTGCGATGTGTTCGGCGGAGGTTGGTGTTCATGCAGACCGAGAGCTACTCCCAGGCCTTGGCCGCTGTGTCCGTGTTCGAGCCGCGTTTGGGGCGGAGCGTGACCATTGATCAGGCGGCAGGCCTCCTGGGCGTGTCACGCCGGACCATCTACTACCGGATTCGCGAGGGGCGGCTGCGGACCGTCCGGACGCTCGGCGGCTCCCAGCGCGTGGTGCGGGAATCGCTGGCGGCCCTTCGCGAGCTCAATTAATCCAGGAAGACGACGAACTTCGATGACTAGCACGATGGCTTTTTCGAGTGGGGACACCAACATGACTGTTCGACCGACTGATGCGAGGCACTCGGCCCGCTGGGGCGTAACGCGGTCGACCTGGCACTGGGTCGTAGTGTGCGCGAGCGCGCTGGCCCTGCTCGCCGCGGCGTCGACGGTGGACGCGCAGTCCAGGCGGGCGCGGATGTCCTCCGACCTGCAGGCGCACCTGGCGGCCGGCGCCGGGCGGGCCGTGGACGTGATCGTGTCCGGGTCCCCGGAGCGGATCGAGCGCCTGGCTCGGCGCCACGGCATGCGGATCAAGAAGTCCATGCGCTCCGGCGCGGTGCTGGAAGCGTGGCCGGGCTCCCTGGAGTCGCTGGCGTCCGACGCGGACGTCGACGCGGTTTCGAGCGACGCCGTGGTCCAGTCCCACATGTCTGTGACGACGGCGACGACGGGCGCGGAGGCGGCGTGGGCGGGCGCGGTGCGGGCCCTGGGCCGGACGACGGGACGTGGCGTCGGCGTGGCGGTGCTGGACTCCGGCATTGCGGCGCATCCGGCGCTGGCGGGCCGCGTGGTCGTGAACATGGACTTCACGGACGAGCGCGGGCGCGGCGGCGATGGCTACGGCCACGGCACGCACATCGCCGGCATCGTGGCCGGCCAGGGCGGCGCAGGCGGGGCCGAGGGTGCGGACGCCGGCATGGCGCCGGGCGCGCACCTGCTGAACCTGAAGGTGCTCCGCGCGGACGGCTCCGGCCAGGCGAGCGACGTCATCGAGGCGATTGACTGGGCGATCGAGAACCGGAAGCGCTACCAGATCCGCGTGATGAACCTCTCCCTCGGCGCGGCGCCGACGCAGAGCTACCGCGACGATCCGCTGTGCCAGGCTGTCGAGCGCGCGGCACGTGCCGGCATCGTCGTCGTGGTGTCGGCCGGGAACTACGGCCAGCTCGAGGATGGGCGGTTGGTGCTCGGCAGCGTGTCGTCACCGGGGATCTCGCCGTTTGCGATCACGGTCGGGGCGCTGCGCACGCAGGGCACGGTGGATCCGAGCGACGACGAAGTGGCGCCCTGGAGTTCCCGCGGTCCGACGATGGTGGATCACATTGTGAAGCCGGACCTGGTGGCGCCGGGCAGCCAGATTGTGTCGACGGCGGCGCGCGGCGGCGCGCTGATGAGCCGCTTCCCCGAGCGGCTGGTGCCGGGGCGCGGCGGCAACGACTACTTCATGATGAGCGGCACGAGCATGTCGGCGGCCGTGGTGAGCGGTGCCGCGGCGCTGCTCCTTGAGGGCCGTCCGCAGATGACCCCGCTGATGGTCAAGCTGGCGCTCCGCGGGAGTGCGGAGTTCATGCCGGATGCCGGGCTGGTGGCGGCGGGCGCGGGCCGGCTGAAGCTGGAC